>JBQMYD010000004.1:0-275953 GCA_052173655.1 Treponemataceae bacterium
CTGTAATGAATGTATGTATAAATGGTTTATGGTTTTCCGAACAAATAAAAGATATCGTAGTCGGTAAAACGGGTGATTGTTATATTGTCGGTTCTACAGGTACTGCATTGGCACATACAGACATATCACTTGTGGAGAACATGTATAACTATATTGAACAGGGAAAAATTGACAGTTCAGGGGCGTCAGTTGGTAAATTTATAGAATATGCTATGGCAACTGATAAAAATGATGTAGGATATTACACTTTCAAGGGGATATCTTGGATAGCTTCATATTCAACAATGAAAACGACAGGTTGGAAGGTTGTTATCAGAGCTCCTGTGGAAGAATTCATGGGTACCGTAAGGGCTTTACGTACTACAATGATTACAATGGGAATCATTATAATAACTGTTTCACTTTTAATCGTGTATTTTGTTGCCCTTGCAATAATAAAACCGATAAAGACTACCGTTGACGCCCTAAAAGACATTGCTCAAGGAGATGGAGATTTAACCGTAAGACTACCTGTAAAAGGAAATGACGAAATAACCGACTTATCAAACTATTTTAACCAAACTATCGGAAAAATAGGAGAGGCAATAAAAGAAGTAAACTCAAATGCTTCAGTTATGAAAAGTATCGGAGATGAATTAAGCTCCAACATGATAGAAACTGCAAGTGCCATAAACCAAATCAGTGCAAATATCGATGGAGTTAAGCAACAGGCAATTGAACAGGCGGCAGGTGTTACGGAAACGGCGGCAACCATGGAAGAAATCATAAAAACGATAAAACTACTTAATGCAAATATCGAAAACCAAGCAGCAAGCGTAACGCAATCTTCGGCTTCAATCGAAGAAATGGTAGCGAATATCGCTTCGATAACTCAAACTTTGGAAACTTCAAACGAGTCTATAATAAATCTTGCTTCCGCAACCGAAGTCGGAAAAAACACGCTTTTAAGCTCAAACACGATTACTCAAAAAATTGCAGAAGAATCGGGAAGTTTGATGGAAGCAAGCAGTGTAATTCAACACATCGCTTCGCAGACCAACTTACTTGCCATGAATGCGGCAATTGAAGCGGCACATGCAGGGGATGCGGGAAAAGGCTTTGCAGTTGTTGCAGATGAAATTCGTAAACTTGCAGAAGATTCTGCAACACAGGGTAAGACAATTACTGCAACTTTGAAGAATTTAGGCACGGAAATAGAAACTTTGTCAAACGCTTCAAAAACGGTAGAAGAAAAGTTTAACGTGATTTTTATGCTTTCAGAGCAGGTAAAAACTGTAAGTGAAACTTTGATGAGAGCGATGAAAGAACAGGAAAACGGCAGCAAAGAGGTGCTTTCCGCAATAAGAGACATAAACGTAGTAACAGGCAAAGTAAAGAACGGTTCGGAAGAAATGCTTTTAGGAGGAGAGCAAATTGCAGAAGAAATGCATAGGCTTGACGATTTAACACGAGTTATAACCGAAAGTATGAACGAGATGTCGGCAGGTGCAATTCAAATTAATAACGCCGTTCAGGAAGTAAATGAAATGAGTCAAAAAAACAAAACTTCTATAGAAAACTTATCTTCCGAAGTGGGTAAGTTTAAGGTTTAAAACGCTGTTATGATGATGACGATTTTGTTTTTTTTTGTTATTCTGTTACTGTTGACAAAAATATCTACATAAATTTTGTGCAAATGTTTTGTGCGGAGGTGAATATATGCAAAAAAAACAAAATACGGAGGGTAAAGTTGTTCCAATAACTCTTTTGACCGGATATCTTGGAGCGGGGAAAACAACTTTACTGAATTATGTCTTGAACAACCAAAAAGGCTATAAAGTTGCCGTTATTGTGAACGACATCGGTGAAGTGAATATTGATGCATCTTTGATTGAACAAGGCGGAAGTATTGTAGAAAAAGACAGTCTTGTTCCTCTTCAAAACGGATGTATTTGTTGTACTTTGAAGACTGATCTTTTGGAACAGATAATTCAGATTACAAAAACGGGAAAATTTGATTACATTTTAATCGAAGCTAGCGGTGTATGCGAGCCTATTCCGATTGCACAAACCATTATGTCTTTGGATGGGAGTGCGTCGGAATATGGAATGCCTAAAATTGTCCGCTTGGATAATATCGTTGCAGTTGTTGATGCTCTCAGGCTTGTAAGTGAGTTTGGAAGTGGGAAAAAACTTCTTGAAAAAATTGAAGATGAAGAAGATATTGCAAATCTTCTTATACAGCAAATTGAATTTTGCAATACAATTCTTATAAATAAAACGGATCTTGTTTCCAAAGAAGAACTGGATGAAGTAAAGTCAGTGATAAGGGCTTTGCAACCTAACGCAAAAATGATTGAAACTGTAAAAAGTCAAATAGATTTAGATAAAATTCTTGATACAAAGCTTTTTGATTTTGAAAAAGTTTACAACACCGCAGGTTGGGTCGCAGAACTTGAGAATTCGGAAAATGAACATGAAGATCATCACCATCACCATGAACACCATCACGAGCATGAACATGAAGAACATCACCATGAACATGATGATCATTCTCACTGTGATCATGAACATGGGGTTTGTCATCATCATCATCACCACCATGGGGAGGGTGAAGTTGAAGAATACGGAATCGGTACCTTTGTTTATTACAGAAGGAAGCCTTTTAACCGTGTAAAACTTGAACAGTTTGCAGAGGATTGGCCTATGAGTGTTATTCGAGCTAAAGGCATGATTTGGTTCAGTGACGAAACCGATTCTGCTTATGTTCTTGAGCAGGCAGGAAAACAAATCAGTGCAAATTACGCAGGAACATGGCTTGCTGCTGTTTCAAAAATGCAGCAAAAAAAGATATTAAAAAAAGAGCCTAAAATTGCAGAAAACTGGGACGAAATTTTTGGTGATAGAGAAATAAAACTGGTGTTCATCGGTAAAAAGATGGACAAAGAAGCAATTTGTTCAGCCCTTGACAAATGTTTGGATAACGAGTGCAAATTGTAGCACAATATTTAGACTTTACCTGCTCTGGTTGCATTTAAAGTTGCCAATATTAAAACTCCTACATCTGCAAGAATTGCGTACCACATATTTGCAAGTCCTAATGCACCTAAAACCAAAACAGCTATCTTGATTGCAAGAGAAAAACAAATATTTTCTTTTGCAATCTTGTTTGTGCTTTTTGCCATCTTGATTGCAAGAGGAACTTTAGATATGTCGTCATCCATGATGACAGCATCGCTTGCTTCGATAGCAGCATCGCTTCCAAGACTTCCCATAGAAATTCCTACATCACTTCTCATAAGAACCGGAGCGTCATTGATTCCATCGCCACAAAATACGAGAGAACCGTTCGGGTTTCCTTTGTAAATATTTTCGAGAATGTTTAATTTATCTTGTGGAAAAAGTTCTGCAAAGAAATTGTCGAGTCCTAATTCTTGTGCTACGCTTAAAGCTGCATTTTGTTTGTCCCCTGTAAGCATAATATTTTGTTCAATTCCGAGTTTTTTCAACAAGTTGACTGTATCTTTGCTTTCGGTTTTTACTTCATCATGAACTTCAATGTATCCTAAGTATTGAGAATTTACTGCAATGTAAACAGCAGTTCCTGTAAGTTTTTGTGTACCTTGTAAAATTTGTTCCCATTGTGAAAATCCGTTTTCTTTAAGTAACTTGATATTTCCACACAAAACTGTTTTATCTTCAATTTGGGCAATAATTCCTTGTCCTGCAACCTCGGTTACTTTTTTTGCTTGTGGAAGTGAAGAAAGAGGATTTCTTTCTTCATAATTTTTTACTATTGCTAAAGAAATAGGATGTGTTGAGTGAATTTCGCAAGCTGCTGCATACTTTAGAATTTCAGCATTTTCGCTTTGATTTGAGTTTTGGCAAAAAATATCGGTTACGCAAAAACGTCCCTTTGTGAGAGTACCTGTTTTGTCAAAAATACAAATTTTAGCTTTTGAAAGCGATTCAAGATAATTTCCGCCCTTTATTAAAATTCCATTTTTTGCACATCTTCCTATTCCTACAAAAAAACTTAACGGAACCGAAATAACTAAAGCACATGGGCAACTAACAACTAAGAATATCAAAGCTCTGTGAATCCATGTAGTCCAATATTCTGCATAAGGAACTTCCGCTACTCCATTGTTAAATCCAATTTTTGCAAATATTTGAACCAGAGGGGGAATTACTGCTAAAAGAACAGCTCCTATAACAACGCAAGGAGTGTAAATCTTTGAAAATTTTGTAATAAAATTTTCTGCTTTTGATTTTTTGTTTTCCGCTTTTTCTACAAGTTCCAAAATTTTTGAAACCATAGAATCTTTGTAGACTTTCGTTGTTTTTAACTTTAAAAGCGATGTAAGATTTATGGAACCGGAAAAAACTTGTGATCCTTCATAAATTTCTTCCGGGATACTTTCGCCGGTTAAAGCTGCTGTATTTATTGTAGATTGACCTTCAAGAACAATGCTGTCTAAAGGAATTTTTTCTCCGGCTCGTACGTATATTTCAGTTCCAACGCTTACGCTTTCCGGGCTGACTTTTACGAATTCTCCGTCTTTCATAACGAGTGCAAACTGTGGAGAAATATTTATCAATTCTTTTATTGAACTACGAGTTTTTTCGGCACTGTAGTCGCTGAAAAATTCTCCTATTTGATAAAAAATCATTACAAAACTTGCTTCCGGAAATTCTCCTATTGCAAGAGCTCCTATGGTTGCAGTCGACATTAAAAAGGCTTCGTCAAAAACTTCTCCGTGAAAAATATTTTTTATGGCTCCCCAAAGAATATCAAAGCCTGCTATTAAATAGGGAATTAAATATAAGACTAATTTTATACTGTATTCGACTTTGGTATTTTCTATATTAATGGAAGAAAAAAGCAAATCAAAGATTCCAAAGAATTTTTCTCCTATCATGATCAGTGCCAAAAGAACGGCGGAAACTCCCAATCTTGCAAAAAGAATCTTATGGTTAGAACTTCCTCTATGACAGCAACAGTGTTCATGTCCATGTGAATGGCTGTGATCATGGTTGTGTTCATGAGTATGGCAACATCCGTGATCATGCTCATGTTTATGTGTGTGTTCGCTGTTATGGCAGCAGTGTTCATGCGAATGGTTGTGTTCATGATTATGCATTAGAAACTCCTTATCATATTATTTATATGAATAATTGTTCATGTGTTCATATAAATAATATACATTTACTTTTTATGTTTTGTCAATTGTTTTTGTGCTATAATTACTTTCATGTATGAAAAATTTATGCTTAGAGCTATTGAACTTGCTAAGCTTGGGCAAGGGTTTACTAATCCAAATCCGCTTGTCGGTGCGGTTATTGTAAAAGACGGAGTGATTATTGGGGAGGGATTTCATCAAAAATATGGACAGCTTCATGCCGAACGGGAGGCTTTGCTGGATTGTCATAACAGGGGACATTCTGCTAAGGGGGCTTGCATTTACGTAACAATGGAGCCTTGTTCTCATTATGGCAGACAGCCTCCATGTACTCAAGCTTTAATTGAAGCAGGCATTGATTCTGTTGTTGTCGGTTCCAAAGATCCCAACCCTCTAGTTTGCGGCAAGGGAAATGAAATTCTGCGTAAAAACGGAATAACTGTAGTTGAAAATTTTATGAAAGAAGAGTGTGATTCTTTAAATGAAATATTTTTTCACTATATTACGTCAAAAACTCCTTATGTGGCACTAAAATACGCTATGACTATGGACGGAAAAATTGCTACAAGAACCGGAAAATCAAAATGGATTACGGGAGAAAAAAGCAGAAATTACGTTCATATTTTACGCAATAAATACTCGGCAATTCTTGTAGGAATAGGAACTGTTCTTGCAGATGATCCTATGTTGGATTGCCGATTGCAGAATACATCGGTTTGTGGGGAGTGTTCAAATCCGTTGCGTATTATTCTTGATTCTTCACTGTCTATTCCTGTAGAAAGTAAAATTGTGCAGTCTGCAAGAAAAATCGAAACAATGGTAGTGTGTCGCCATGAAAGTTATGCTGATTCTGAAAACCTGTTATATTCGGAAAAATTGAAAAAAAAATCCGTTCTTGAGCAATTTGGTGTTGAAGTTTTGGAAATATCCGAAGATAAAAAAAATCCGCCTTACTTGGATATTGCTTATCTTATGAGTATTTTGTATGAAAGAAAAATCGATAGTGTTTTGATTGAGGGTGGAGCTAAAATAAATTACTCGGCACTTCAAGCCGGTATTGTAAATAAGGTTTATTGTTTTATGGCACCTAAAATTTTTGGCAGTAATTCTTCTACGGCAATAAGCGGTTTTGGCGTTGAAGATCCTCAAGATGCTTTTAAGTTTAAGCTTGTCAAAAGTCAAATTTTTGATGAAGATATTTTACTGGAATATTGCAAAAAATGAATTTATCCCTTATACTAAAACTACTTCGGGGCGGGGTGAAATTCCTCACCGGCTGTAAGCGTGCGGAAAATTCCGCCGTAAGCCAGCGAGCAATCGGAAATATTCCATGCATGATGCGGTGAAAATCCGCAGCCGACAGTAAAGTCTGGATGAGAGAAGTAAACTGTTGTACATTTTCTGTGCACTTTATTTTGTTGATCATAGCCCTGTGGTGTTTTAGCTACAGGGTTTTTTGCTTTAAATATTCTGTAAGGCAAATTTATTTTTATGACGGAGATTTTATGTTTACAGGCATAATAGAAGAAGTAGGAATTGTTCAATCTTTAAATGTAACCGGAGGTTTTTCATCAGATACTTCAAATTCCGGTGAAAGTTTAGTAAAAAAAACAAATTCAGAATCTTTATCTGCAAGTTCAGGATGTTCTATTCTGATACAAGCAAAAACTGTTATTGAAGGGACAAAAATCGGAGATAGCATTGCAGTAAATGGAGTTTGTCTTACTGTAACTTCAATCCGTGAAAATTCTTTTACCGCTGATATTATGGCGGAAAGTTTACGCAGATCAAATCTAGGTTCTCTTTCACAAGGAAGTAAGGTTAATCTTGAAAGGGCAATGTCTGTACAAGGCAGATTCGGGGGGCACATCGTAAGCGGACATATTGACGGAACGGGAAATATTGTTCGTACTAAAAACGAAGGACATTCTATTTGGGTTTATATTTCCGCTCCGGAACAAATTATTGACTTAATTGTAGAAAAAGGTTCTATTACTGTAGATGGAGTTAGTCTTACGGTAGCTTTGGTAACTGAAAAAGAATTTGCTGTAAGTATAATTCCGCATACTCAAGATGAAACTACTC
Organism: Treponemataceae bacterium; assembly: GCA_052173655.1. Taxonomy (GTDB): domain Bacteria; phylum Spirochaetota; class Spirochaetia; order Treponematales; family Treponemataceae; genus RGIG9060. Next base: position 7,248 of record JBQMYD010000004.1, read on the forward strand.
TTGTAAAAAAGAAAATGGGAGAAAAGGTGAATCTTGAAAATGATATTGTTGGAAAATATGTACAAAAATTAATGAGTAAATCTGCTAAAAACAAAATAAAGCAAGAAGCCTACGATTCTAAAATACTAAGTTGGCTTCAAGAATAAATAGAAAGAATATTGGGAGAAAAAATGGAATACAAGTACAATTCGATAGAAGAAGCTATAGAGGAGCTTAAAAAAGGAAAAATCATTCTGGTAAGTGATGATCCTGATAGAGAAAATGAGGGTGATATGATTTGTGCCGCAGAATTTGCTACACAAGAAAATCTTAATATTATGGCATGTTATGCCAAAGGTTTAATTTGTACTCCTATGAGTGCTAAATTAGCACAAAAATTAAGCCTTTATCCGATGGTTGCAGAGAATACCGATAATCACGAAACTGCTTTTACAGTTTCTATAGACCATGTTTCAACTACGACCGGAATTTCTGCCGCAGAGCGTTCCGTTACGGCTCTAAAATGCGTTGAAGATTCCAGTGTTCCTACAGATTTTAGACGACCCGGGCATATGTTCCCTCTGATTGCCAGAAAGGGTGGTGTTCTTGTACGTGCAGGGCATACCGAAGCTACCGTTGATTTATGTCGCCTTGCAAACTTAAAAGAGTGCGGTATTTGTTGTGAAATTATGGAAGATGACGGAACCATGATGAAAACTGCAAGACTTTGGGAAATTGCAGAAAAGTTCGGATTTAAGTTTATTACGATAAAAGATTTGCAAGATTATTTACGTTTGCATGAAAGTCATGTAGTTCAAAGTGCAAAGGCAAAACTGCCAACCGAATTTGGTGATTTTGATATATATGGCTATGTAAATGATATTACCGGTGAACATCATATCGCTCTTGTAAAGGGTGAAATTGGTGATGGGCAAAATGTTTTGTGTCGTGTTCATTCCGAGTGTTTGACTGGAGATGTCTTCGGTTCAAAACGTTGCGATTGTGGCCCTCAATTAAGATCTGCTATGAAAAAAATAATGCAGGAAGGCAGAGGTGTAATACTTTATATGCGTCAGGAAGGCAGGGGTATAGGTTTAATCAATAAGCTAAAGGCTTACAGTTTGCAAGAGCAAGGTTACGATACTGTAGAAGCTAACGTAAAATTAGGATTTAAACCGGACTTACGTGAATATTGGATTGGTGCTCAAATTTTAAGAAATTTGGGCTGTAAAACTCTTAGATTATTGACAAATAATCCTGAAAAAGTTTACGGCTTGGACGGATTCGGTTTAAAAGTGATAAAAAGAGAACCGATTGAAATTCCTCCTCAAGAATTTGATTCATTTTATTTAAAAACAAAGCGAGATAAAATGGGACATATTTTTGCACAAGATTTAAACTGAAAATATAAATAGTGAGGTAAGATTTATGAAAAACATTAATTTACTTGAAGGTAAACTGGTTGCAAAAGAAGGTATTAAAATAGGAATCGTAGCTTCCAGATTTAACGAAATTATCGTGAACAAACTTTTAAAAGGTGCTGTAGACGGTCTTGTACGCCATGGTGTAAAAGAAGATAATATTACAGCTGTATGGGTTCCGGGTGCATTTGAAATTCCTCTTGTAGCAGATAAAATGGCTGCCTGCGGAAAATACGATGCTGTAATTGCTGTTGGAGCTGTGATTAGAGGTTCCACAAGTCATTATGATTTTGTATGTGCGGAAGTTTCAAAAGGGATTGCACAATCTTCAATAAAAAATGGAATTCCTGTAATGTTTGGAGTTATCACAACTGAAAATATTGAACAGGCAATAGAGAGGGCAGGTTCAAAAGCCGGTAATAAAGGCTATGACTGTGCTTTAGGTGCTATTGAAATGGTCAATCTAATGCATCAGCTGTAATTTAAAATTACATATTGATATAAAAAAAAATTTTTTTGTGATATAATTTTCCCGTATGGAAGCAGGAAGTATCCTTTTACACAGAGAATGTGGGATAGAAATTTGGAAGCAAAACAGCCAATATCTTATCTTGGACAGGTTTGCCGGTTACGGGAAATTTTATAGAACTTACGAAGAAGTATGTAGAGATGACTATCTTGTACGTAAACTTTTTGGTGTAAAAGTAAAACATGACCCGAATCCTCTGATCATTGCAAAAAAATAAAATTTAAAATCACAAAAGTTACACAATATGAATGTTATCGAAGAAACTCGAAATAGAAGCTACGGTCTCAAAGAATATCTTTTTTGGCGTGGGGATTTATCTTTTTCCGATAGTCCTTATAACGAAATTGATGCACTGATTTTTTCTCAACTAAGTTATATTCATCTTGGTTCTGTAGTTTCATCTTGCATAAATGAAAAAAAAACACTTGAACAGATTACAAAAGATTTTTTTGCAGATCCGGATTTTAAAGTAAAATCTGATAATGGACCACTTATAAACAAGGAAACCGTTAATTTGCTGGAAATTGCAGCAAAAACAAAAAGGTTTGGAAATATTTTACTTTCCAACTTTGTTGAAGATATAGATAATGAAAAAGAAAAACAGTTTTCTGCATTGACAGCTTTTTTGGATGATGGAACAGTTGCTGTAATCTTTAGGGGAACTCATCAAGAAATTGTAGGTTATATTGAAGATATAAATATGGCATACATGGAAACAATTCCATCTCAAGCTCAAGCCGTTGGTTATCTTGAACAAGTTGCAAAAACAACCTTTTGTAAACTTAGGCTTGCGGGGCATTCAAAAGGTGGGAATATGGCTGTGTATGCAGCTTCTTTTTCAAGTGCCGGAACAAAACGAAAAATTATTTGCGTCCATAATTTTGATGGACCTGGATTCAAAAAACAAGTTATTTCTCTTACAAATTTTAAAAAAATAGAAAATAGAACAAAAAACTACATAACAAATTATTCTATAATCGGTACTCTTTTTTATTCCTGTGGTCAAAGATTCATAGTTGAATCCGATGTACAAAACTTATTATATTCTCACGATCCTTTTAATTGGCTTGTTTTAGGGAATAAATTTGTTACTGTAAAAATATTGTCCAAGGAAAGTGCTAAATTTGAAAAAACAATGAAATTGTGGCTGGAAACTATGAGCAAAACTCAAACTGAAATGTTAGCAAAATCTATAGTGGAAATTTTATCGGGTTCTGATGCCGAAAATTTAAAAGAATTACAAAAAACTTTTCCTAAAAGTATTGTAAAGATGCTGATAAGTCAAAAAAATATGACAAAAGAAGAAAAACAAAACTTTTTTGAAACTTTTAGAATATTAAGAGATTCCGTTTTTGATTCCGGTATAAATTCTTAATAATAGTTTTGTGTATCCGGTATTTCTCGCATCATTATTAATGACATTTACTTTTTAGTATATTTCAGTTATATTAAAAGTATGCTTAGACTCGAGGATATTGAGTGGGCAACACCCACCGGAGAAAAAATTTTAAGGGGAATAGATGTAACTTTTCCCGACAATAAATTGGTTGTGATCACAGGCCCCAACGGAGGCGGAAAAACTACTACTGCTAAGATCATTGCCGGTTTGGAAAAACCCCAAAAAGGCCGTATTTTTTTAGACGATGAAGATATCACAAAACTTGATGTAACTGAACGGGCAAAAAAAGGTATAAGTTTTGCTTTTCAACAGCCGGTACGATTTAAGGGAATTACGGTACGAGATCTTCTCCAAACTGCAAGTCCCGATAAGCTGGATGATACTCAGCTTTCAAATTTACTTCACAAAGTTGGCTTATGTGCTAAAGATTATCTTGATCGTGAAGTTGATGCAGCTCTAAGCGGTGGTGAAATAAAGAGAATTGAAATCGCAGGTGTTCTTGCTCGTAAAACTCGGATTTCGGTTTTTGATGAACCGGAGGCAGGAATAGATTTATGGAGTTTTAATAACTTGATTGATGTTTTTATAAAACTGCGTAACGAGAAAAATGGTTCTATAATCGTAATTTCACACCAAGAACGCATTTTACAGATTGCTGATGTAATTGTTGTTATCGGAGATGGAAAAGTAAAAAAATCAGGATCGGCAGTTCTTTTGCTACCTGAAATTCTTGCAAAAACTCCGAATGAAAAAGCTGACTGCCCAAAAGGAAGGGAGGTAAAATATAATGGCTAACGAAAATATAGATACGGAAACCGGAAAATTACTTACCGAAATTTCAGATTACGACGGCAGTGAGTTTAAAGGTGCTTACAATATAAGAGTAAATTGTAAACTTGCTCAACGAAAATCTACTGAAAATATTTTGATTGATGATTTGCCGGACGGAAAACCGGGATTAAAAATTACTGTTAAACCCGGTACTAAAAATGAGCAGTGCTATATTCCTGCGTGTGTTACGAAATCCGGTGTAGAAGATTTAACTTATAACGATTTTTATATAGGGGAAGATGCTGATATTACGATTATTGCCGGCTGCGGAGTTCATACTGAAACCGGGGAACCTGCCCGTCATAATGGTGTTCACAGATTTTTTTTGGGAAAAAACAGTAGAGTTCTTTATCTTGAAAAACATTTGGGAACGGGAGGCGAAAACAGTCAACGTTCAATTGATCCTATAACTGAGGCGGAACTTGGAGAGGGTTCGTATCTTGAAATGAATACAAGCCAAATTGGTGGAGTTGATAAAAGCATTAGAAAAACAAACATAAAAGTTGGAAAGGACGCAACTCTTATAATAAAAGAATCTTTGTTGACGGATAAAGAAGAATTTGTTGAAAGCGATTTTTATGTTGAAATGAACGGAGATGATTCAAGAGTGAATCTGATCAGTCGCTCTGTTGCAAAAGGAAATTCTCGGCAGGTATATAAATCGAATATCGTGGGGAATGCAAAATGCAGTGGACACAGCGAGTGCGATGCAATTCTTGCGGATCACGGGGTTGTAAGTGCAAGTCCGCAACTTACGGTTGCAACCGAAGAAGCAACTCTTATCCACGAAGCTGCTATAGGAAAAATTGCCGGAGAACAGATTTTGAAACTTCGCACACTTGGACTTACAGAAGAACAAGCCGAGCAAAAAATTATTGAAGGATTTTTAAAGTAAGTTTTTTACCGGTATTTATAACAAAAAAACTTACTTTGTATTTATCAATGTTTGTTGCTTTTCCAGATTTTGCCGTCAAATGTAAAAATTAGTGCTTGGCAATTTTGTTGTAGTCCGTCTTTCCAAAAATCTTTTATTCCATGATTTTGAATGTAACACATTATGCCTTTATTAACTGCACCATGTGCTACAATCATTATGCGTTTGTATTTTGAATAAAAAGGTTCTATCTCGCTTTGAATAAAATCTTTTGCACGGATACAAACATTTTCCAGTGTTTCCCCCTTTGGAGGTGGGAGATATTCTGCAGGATTAGTAAAAAAATTTTTGTAAGGGGTGCCCATTTCTTCCATTTTTTTGTAAGTGAAGCCTTCAAATTCTCCAAAAGAAATTTCTTTTAACCGATCATCTTTGATAATTTCAATTTTTCTATTTCCTGCTATGAATTTTGCAGTTTCGTATGCTCTAGTTAGCGGAGATGAAAAGATTTTATCAAAGTTTATTTCTTCCAGTTCTTTTCCTAACTTTTGTGCAGCAAAAATTCCTTCCTTTTCTAAGGGAATGTCAGTTGTTCCTTGTAATTTGTTTTTAGAGTTCCAAATTGTTTTTCCGTGTCTTATTATGTAAAGTTCCATTCTAAAATAAAATTCCTTTTATAAAAATTTTTATGCCGATGCCTATTAGGATAATTCCTCCGACAAGGCAGGCATTGGAGCTTAATTTTGTTCCCGCTTTTTTCCCTATAGCAAGCCCTGCTATACAGATAAAAAAAGTTACAATGGCAATTATCAGTGAAGCTGAAAGCGATTTTAAAATTCCATATCCTGCAATTGTAAAACCTACAGAAAGTGCATCTATAGATGTAGAAATTCCTTGCAACATTAAAATTCCAAAAGTAAGTTTTTTTTCTTGTTCGCATTCTTTAGCTGAATGATGTTTGTTGTTTTTAATTCCGGCTGTGAACATTTTGCCGCCTATATAAAGCAAAAGAATTAATGCAATCCAAGGAATGAATTTTTCAATAATTTTAAAATATGCAACAATTGTATGGACGCACAACCAACCTATCATAGGCATCAAAAACTGAAAAAATGCGTAAACTCCGGCAATTTTGTACATTTTTGTGTTTTTCATTTCCGATTCATTTAACCCGTTTGCCAACGAAACTGAAAAAGCATCCATAGCCAAACCTGTTCCAAGAAAAAAGCTGTTCAAGAAAAATTCAAAATAAAAAGGCATAAAGGAGGCTCCGAAGTTTCTCGTTTTTTAATGATTCTAAAAAACCTTACGGAAGATATTGAATCTTAGATAATATAAATAACATTCAATTTCTTTTTCGTCAATGTTCCCAAACATTTGAGAAACAGCTTTACGGTAACATGCAAGTTGTGAATTGTAAATTTCAGGTTTTATAGTCTGATCCGTTTTATAATCTACTATTATGTATTTTCCGTTTTGATTTTGAAACACAAGATCGATTGAACCGTGCATAAATTTTGTAGAAACATTTTTGTCGTTTTTGTGTTTAAAATCAAAATTATCGGCAATATTTGTTTTTTGACATGATAGTTTTTGATTATCAAATTCAAAATCGGAAACATCCATCGTAAACTCATATTCGCATCTGTGCCATTTTGATTTTAGTAAGTTTTGTCCCAGTTCATTTTGCAAAAAATTTTGAGCCATTTGTGAACAAATTTCCTGAATTAATTTTAAATTTTTGTTGCTTTTTGAACTTAAAATTAAGCCTGCAATATCGGAATTTTTGATTTTCGGTTTTTCACACTTTATAGCCGCTTCAAGATAAGAGTGTGCTATAGTGCCGAAATTTGCAAATGTAAAAAGAGGTTCTTTTTCATCTTTTGGAATTGTAGAATTGACTATTTGATTGATTTCAAAGTATGGTATGTTTTTATCCGCTTTGTTTTCAAACGAAGAACATTTTTTATCAAAATTTTTTTCAAGATCTTCTTTATATTCATAAAGATTGCTGGGTGCAATTATACGGCTTTCTTGAATTTCCGTTTCTACAATTTGTGCAGTTAAATATTTTGTATTGTTTTGAATTTGTTTTTGATAAAGCAGTTTGGACTTGAAATCATTTTTTAGTTCATTGATTTGAGATTTTTCATTTTGATTGTTTTTTTCAATTTGTTGAATGTTTGTTTGCTCATCTAATGGCAATACATCTTCAATGTCAAACAGATATTTTGAATCTTCATGCCATAAAATCAGCGAACAAAGAACGTCATATATTGATTTTGGATTCTTAATTTTTCCCGGAAGAAATTCTAAAGCTTTTTCCAAGTCCATTTCTTTCTTTTTTCCTGTTGTAATAAAAAGCGAATTTTTTGCTCTGGTTAGAGCAACATATGTAACTCTTCTAAGCTCTGCAGCTTCAAGATTTTCGTTTTCTTCTTTTGCCCGCTCATAAAAAATTTTGGAAAATTCTTTTATGCTTATACCGAATTTTTTATGATAAAAAACTTTATTTTTAAAATCGGCATTGCTTGAATTTTTGTGGGTTCCGACAATAAAAACAATCGGAAATTCCAATCCCTTACTTTTATGAATGGATAAAATATTAACGCCTTGTGTTTGGTTTGTGGGAATATCCATATTTTCCAGTTTTTTATTTTCATCTTTGTATTCTCTAAGGATATCCGTAAAAGATGCAAGGCAGATATTCTTTTCTTCGCATTGGCGGGCAAGTTCAAATAGTATATCGTAAAATCTTGTAAACATTTTTACTTTTTTGTTCCATAATGTTTCGTTGCAATATCCAAGTTCATACCAAATTTTCGTGAGAACTTCGCTTATTCTTTTTCCTTTTGAATATTCACTAATTTCAAAGAATGCCTTTTTTGCCTGAGAATATCTTTTTTTTGCTTCATCGGTGAAATTTAAAAAAGATTTATTTTCTGCTTCAAAATCCTGTTCAAAAGGACTAATATCTTGTTTTAGAATTGACCAAGTTTCTTCCATCGTTAAATTTACAAATGGGGAACGCAAAAAAGAAGCATAAGATATTTTATCGTTAGGGAAAGCAATAAGACGTAAAAAAGCGTATATATCATTTATAGGGCCGTCTTCAAAAACACCTTTAACTGTTTCACTGCTATACGGAATTCCATATTTTAAAAGGGTTCGCTCGTACAAAGGTTGTAAAGAGTAATTACGGGAAAGAATTGCAATATCTTTAGGGGATACGGAAATTCCGTCAATTCCATCTTTTAAAATCAAAGCAATTTTTTTTGCAACCCAATCGGCTTCTGTTTCTTCGTCTTCACAACGTGCAATATGAATATGTGGTTCATAAAGTTTTTTATCATCTTTTTGTAACTCATTTTGTTTGTTTTCAGGTAGAATTACGTTTTTGTAAACGGCTTCATAATCGGGAACATCCTTATCTTTTTCTGTAAAAAATACAGCCGGTAAAAAATGCTCTTTTTTTTGCAAAGCCGCTGAATCGATTTTAGTTTCGTTTGCTTTGTCATTTTCTATGTCTGTTGAAGATATGGAGTTCAAAATTTTATTTGAAATAGGAAATGGTGTGCCGCCAAAAATAGTATTGAAAGCTGCAATAAGATTTGGGTGTGAACGATAATTTGTTGCCATTGTTAAAAAACCATCATTAAAATCTTTTGCCAGCCCTCTAAAAACTGAAACATCTGCACCCCTAAAGCGATAAATACTCTGTTTTTCATCTCCTACAAAAAAAAGTTTTTCTTTTTCAAGATTTTCAACTTTAGGAATGTCATATTCGCAACAATCGTATTTTTCTGCAAGTAAAAAAAGCATATCACGTTGCATTTGATTGTTATCTTGAAATTCGTCAATCATAATTGCTTTATACTTTTCTTTTTCTACTTGGCGTATTTGAGGAAAAAATTTCAATGTCTTTAATGCTATGTCTGAAATGTCCGAAAATGTTAAAATTCCGACAGTTCTTTTAAAATCATTAATGCTTTGTTGATATTCTGTAAAAAGCAATCCGGCTTGTTTTATCAAATTACAGTTTTGAATAAAATTTATAGTTTCTTGAATTTGTGTATTTAAATTTCTAATTGTTTCCACGTTTTCCTGATATTCCGGAATTTCTTTAATTGATCTTTTAGGCAATTTTGAAACTGTTTCTAAAACCGAGGTTATTTTTTCAAATGTAAAAGAATCCGGATAAGAAAAATCGTTTTCTGACAAATGAAAAAAGTTAGGAAGTTTTTCTGAAATTAGGTCAAAAACTTTTTTATATTCGGCAAAAGTTTTTGAAGTATTTTTGTCATCGAATTTGTCTTGCGACTCGTACAAATCCGATCTCATATTTTCGAGAATTTGAACAACTTTATAAAATTGTGTATTCCAAAGTTGTGTTATTTCTTGCTTTTGAAGTTCAAGTTGTTTTTCAAAATCAATGGGAGTTACGATTGTAGAATTATTTAAAACCGTGTCAACAAAAAGATTATCTGCAATTTCTTGATAATTGTTGGTTTTTACAATTGCTTTTATAACAGGACTTTCTTTATGCTCCAAAATGAATTGAAGGGCGGTTTGTTGTGCTTTTGTGCGGATAGCTTGTTCATCTTGAATAAAGTCAGGTGAAATACCGAAATTATTGGAACCCATTTTTGCTATCATATTGCAGTAACTGTCGAGTGTCATAATTTTTGCTTTATAAAAATTACGAGCCTCTTCGGGACAATTTTCTTTTAGAGTTTTATAAATTCTGGATGACATTTCAATTGTAGCTTTTTTTGTAAAGGTCAGTGTGAGAATTTGATCAACGTGATAATTTTGTGTTTTTATCAAATCCAAAAAACGCTGAGATAAAACCCAAGTTTTTCCGCTGCCTGCACCTGCACTGACAACAGAGTTTATTCTTGTTTTTATAACTTTTTGTTGAAATTCATCAGGTTTTTTTTCGGTATTCAATTTTTTTTCCTTTATGGTAATATCTGTATTTTTTTTTAGTTAGGTTTTCCTACTGTGAAACTTGTTCTGCAAATCGATTTGTAAAAACACTGTCTGCATTTTGAGTAGTCTTGAATTTGCGGATTTGGTTCAAAGTTGCCACATTTTACTCTGTTTGAAAATTCAAATATGCACTGCTGCATTTTTGCAATTTCCGTTTGGAAATTTTCAATAGAATGAAATTCGGCTTTTGTGTTCGGACAATTTTTTTTCAAAGCATCAAAGGCAAGTTGCCCGATAACGGCTTTTACCTCAAATTTACCTGTAGTGCTGTTCTTTTTTAGCGGGAAAAAACAAGCATTTTCTATTTTTATGGACTTTTTTTGATTTTGCAAAAGATAAATGTACATCGGCATTTGAAAATCCATCAAGTTTTCTTTTTTGTTTTCATCGATTGAAAAATAAATATTTTTAGGAATTGCATTATTTGTAGATTTAAAATCAATAAGTATAAAAGCACATTCTGCCGGATCAAAAAGCAGACAATCTATTTTCCCATTCAGAATAATGTTTTTTTGGGGAATGTCGTATGTGTATTCATTTTCTATTTCAATTATTTCACATCCGGAAAATATTTTGCAAAATTCGCTTACTGCTTCAAAGATAGATAAACGGATATTTTGTTTTGAGGTTTTGTAAAGATTTCGGGTTAAAAATGAAATTTTATTGTCAGTTTCTATCGTATTTTCGATAGCATTGTCTAAAATTTTTGTATATTCTTCGGAAAGATTAAAATTTGAATTTAGGCAAAGTTTCAGTTTTCTTTCCTTTAGTGCAGAACAAAAATTTTCTAAAATTTTGTGATTTAACTCTCCTATTTCATAAGGATTTACAAGTTCTGCTTCATTAGTTTCTTCTTTCAATTTTAAATCTTTTGAAAAATACCACTTTCTCGGGCAGTCAAAAAAAGTTGTTAAATCCGATTTTGAAATTCGTATTTTATTTTGCGTTTCGCAATTTTTAGAACTAATTTTTTTGCAATCATTATTTTCGTCTTCGGCTGTGTTATGGCTTTTAAACCAAAATTCAAGTCCGCTTTTTTTTATTTTAGTTATTCTTTCAGAATTTTCTTCGGTTTGAGATTTTTCGGATAAAAACAAATTTTCGGCAATGTCAGAGTTTTCTTCAAAATCGAAACAATCTTTCTGATCAATATAACTTGTAGGTTGTGCATATCCTGCAAAAGTTTTTTCGGCACAGGTAAAAAGAGTTTTTTCTGCCGTTGAGTTCATAAAATAAAGATATATAAACAGCTGTGAAACATTTTTTTCTTCAAAATTTATTCCCAACAGCTTTTTACGTTTATTATCAAGTAAAAATGGAAGTTCTTTATAAATTATAGAAGTTGATTTTTGGCTTGCATCAACTACCACTTGGACTTTAAAAGGAGCACAAGCAGAAAGCTTATAAGGCAAAATGGAAACTCCCAAGTCTTTTGTTTGTGCAAGATAGTTTACTTCTTTAAGGTGTTTTACAAAAAAAAGAAAAGGCTGAGGAGTTTTGCAATCCGGAAAATCCTGTTCTAAATCTATGATTTCGCTCAACTCGGTAATGCAGCGACTCAAGATATTGTCCGAATTTTGAGAGCACTTGGACATATCAAAAAATTTACTTCTAAAATCAAAATACGATACGCGTACTTGCTCAAAGGTTTTAGATTCTACTATGTTTGTGATTTTTTTCTTTAGTTCGTTGTAAAAATTTCTTGAACGGAATTCGGAGTTTTTTTCTCTAAAAGAATTTTCCCATACGTCAATTTTTTTCCCGTCTTGCATAAAATTGCAAATACAGTGATTTTCTTTGCCGAATTTTATTAATTGTTGAATTGAAACAGTATCACTCCAAGGCAGTTCAGAATTTAAAAGCAGATTTCTAATACTTTCATAGTTAAAATCCGATAAAAAACAATCAGCAAGGGATTGAAAAAAAATTCCGGCCCCTGTAGAAGCAAGAGGAACTGCATATCTTGAAACGAATGGAATTTGAAAAAGATAAAATTCTCGCATTATATATGTGCCGTAGGTTTGCATATCAGGTACGCTGACTGCAATATCTTGCCATTCTATTTTTTGCTGATTATGAAGATCAAAAAGATATTGTGCAACAGCTTTCAGTTCTTTTCGTGAATTTCTAAAAAAAGAAATTTTTGAATCGGGAAATTCTTTGTTTATTTGAATTTCGGGAACCGGAATTATTTTTATTTCATTTTGAGTTTTTTCCAAAATTGTTTTGTATTCGCTGTAATCACTTAGAATTTCAGGAAAAAAAATAGAATATGAATTTCCGCATGATTCAAAAGGAGGTGTTTCCCATGCAGGATCAAACAGCTTGTATCGTTCCAAAAAATTGCTGTACTTATTGTAAATTTTCAGTAAATCTTCGTCCTGTAAATCGCTTTTTACTCCGCTTTCGTCAAAATATCTTTTCCAAGATGCAAGTCCCGGTAAAAGTCGTGCAATCCAGCTTGAAAAATTTTGAGCGTTTTCAGAAAATTCTTGAGGAATCAAATTTTGTAAAAAAGTCTTTTTTTCATTGTCCAAAATAAGTTGACATGCAAAAATTTTTCTCATTATAGCAGGAACTGCTGTTTTATCCTGATTTTTACTTTTTATTGATGTTTGCTTAAACTTGTCCCATGCAATAAAGCGTTCCTTTGCTACAGCTTTTGTACTGCTGATTTGTGTGGCACGATCTGCCCACATATCAGCTGCTGTTTGAGTTGGAAAAACAAATCTATGATTTTGATCCAAAATGTTTTTGCAAATGATTTCTTCTATAATATTTGTCATAACAACGTATTATAGCACACTACGTGTTTCATGTAGTGATACTGTTAAGAAAAAAATAAAAAAATTTTAGATATGTTTATTCTCGCTACAAGAGGAACAAATGCTGTATTTGCCACCCTCGTCAAATTTATCCGTCAAATAAATGCTTCCAATTATTCTTTCTCTTTTTGAGGCTCCGGTAATTTTTTCGACGATATTCTAAGACAGAAATCACAGCAGTCATCTCCATTGCCGAGTGTTTTTGTTCTGTGCCAAACAAGGTTCGGATGAAGCTCCGCATTACAAATATCATCAGTTTCGCAAAACAACTTGCATAATCTGTTACAGTCATAGCTTTTAAGAGTGTCATGATACGGACATTTTGTCATATCCACACGCCATACTCCGCCTGACATCATGATAGTATTTCTTTCAAATCCGGCTTCTTCACCAAATGCAATTTTCATAATATTTGAGCAGGCAAACGGCATCAACCTGTAAGCTCCCGGAATCTTCATAAGCTTATCATATATTTTTCTTGCTCGCTTTGCGTTATTAAAAATATATCCTCGAATTACATCAAACGCTTCATCCTCGCTCATGACGGTACACAGTGTTTTAAATGCGGCAATTGCTGGTAAAATATGTCCCTTTAAATGAATCATCTTTTTCCTTGATGCATTTGAGTTTTCCGCTATCATTTCTTCCAGTTTATCCTGCATCATCAGAATAAGATGCTGTGTATCACTGCTACCAAACATTTTTTCAAAGTCTTTCTCGATGTAACTTTTCTTGCTGTTCACTAAATTTTCCTCCCCGGTATATTAATGGTAATTATTTCTTTTATTTCCAAGGTAATAAGTTCCGTCTTAAGGTTATAAGCGTGCCATGACCGATACTTTCAAACATATTGAAATTCGATTTTTGGAAATGTTTTTACAAATGATTTCTTCTATAATATTTATTATAACAACGTATTATATCATACTATGTGTTTCGTGTAGTGGTAATTTTAAGAAAAAAATAAAAAAATTTAAGATATTAAAAAAACAGTTTTTGGCAAAGTTTTTATTCATAAAATCAGTGCTCTGCTGTCCTTTGATTGAGAAAATCTTTTACATTTTGCAAAACAGAAGTTGCTGCCAGTCTTCCTTCATCATAAACACGTTGAATTTCATCCGGATCGTGTGATGTGTGCCGTATTTTTAAGTTTTCTTTAGGGCAAATTAGAAAAATCTCATTGTTATCGGCCTTGTCAAAAATATATTTTCTTTGGCTGTTGTAAATATTATGCCTATTTTTTATAGCTTCAAATATTTTTGGATAATTTCTGAGCGAAAATTTTAGTAAGTCAAGCATTTTACTGGGCTTTTTTATGTAATTTCTGGGTTGTGTTAAAATTACTACATTTTTGTTGTAACCCAAACTTTCAAAGTATTTCAAAGGAATTGAATCGGTTATTCCTCCGTCAAGCAATTTATATCCGTCAACTTCTACAATGCGACTTACAAGAGGCATTGATGCTCCCGCTCTCATCCAAGTAAGATCATTTGCATTGCAATTTTTTAATTCTTTGTATACAGGAAGTCCTGTATTACAATCTGATGCAACAATGTAAAAAGCCATTGGATTTGCCATATAAGAAGCGGTGTCAAAAATATCCAATTGATTGGGAATCATATTGTAGCAAAAGTCTGCTCCATAAAGATTTCCTGTTGTAAAATATGACCAAAGCGAACAATATCTTTTGTCGCGACAAAAACGCTTATTATAGCGAAGTGTTCTTCCTATTTGTTTTGATTTAAAATTGCAACCGAAGGCACCTCCGGCGGAAACTCCTATGGCACCGTCAAATTTTATATCGTTTTCCATAAAAACATCAAGAATGCCTGCGGTGAATAAACCTCGCATTGCTCCGCCTTCCAAAACAATACCGCTTTTTTTGTCCATAAAAAAATTACCTCTGCATAAATGATGATAAAAATAACAAGGAAGCAAGTATATCAAAAAAAAATTGCTTCATCTACAATTATTTTGAACCATTTACTTAATTCAAGAAAATGGAGTATACTTAGTCCGGTTAAGTGCATTGAAAAATAAGATAAAATAATGATAAGAGGAGCACATTTATGAACATTACAAATGATATAAGGTATGTTGGAGTAAATGATCATCAAATAGATTTATTTGAAGGTCAATATTCAGTTCCGAATGGAATGTCATATAATTCTTATATGATTTTTGATAAAAAAATTGCCGTTATGGACAGTGTTGATATAAATTTCGGCGAAGAATGGATAAACAAAATAAAGAAAGAACTTGAAGAAGCAGGCAAAGCTTTTCCGGATTACATTATTGTTCACCATATGGAAATGGATCACTCTGCAAACATTGCTCTGTTTATGCAAACTTTTCCTCAGACAAAAATAGTTTCTTCAAAAATAGCTTTTGTTATAATGAGAAACTATTTAGGCACAGATTATGCTGAAAGACAAGTTGTTATTAGCGAAGGTGATGTACTTGAACTGGGTAAACATAAATTGAATTTTATTTCCGCTCCAAATGTTCATTGGCCTGAAGTAATGTTTTCCTATGACACCAAGGATAAGGTTTTATTTAGTGCTGATGCTTTTGGAAAATTCGGAGCATTGGATATAGAAGAAAAATGGGAAGATGAAGCTAGACGCTATTATTTCGGTATAGTAGGAAAATTTGGGGATTTGGTTCAGAATGTGTTGCAAAAACTTTCAGATATTGAAATAAAAAAGATTTGTCCTCTTCATGGACCTGTTCTGGAAGAAGATATTTCTCATTATGTAGATCTTTACGATAAATGGTCTTCGTATACTTCTGAAAAAGACGGTGTATTTGTTGCATACACTTCGGTTTACGGTAATACAAAAAAAGTTGCAGAAAACCTTGCTTCTATATTGAAAGAGAAAGGCTGTAACGTAATTACTGCCGATTTGTCGCGGGAAGATTGGGCAAAATGTGTGGGAAATGCATTTTGCTATAGCAAACTTGTTTTGGCATCAACAACCTACTGTGGTGGTGTTTTCCCTAAAATGCGAGAATTTATAGAACATTTAACGGAACGCAATTTTCAAAACAGAACAATTGCTTTTATGGAAAACGGAACATGGAATCCTATTTGTGCAAAACTGATGAGTCAATTTTTTTCAGATAGCAAAGATATGAAATTTATTCAAAATCGAGTAACAATAAAAACAGCTTTCAAGGAAGAAAATGAACCGCAAATGCAGGCTCTTGTTTCGGATTTGTTGAATGACTGTTAATTTTGTTTTTTATTTTTGGGGTTATATTTTATAGGGGATAATTTTTCTTGACAGATGAAAAATTTATGATATTCTGATAGCTGTCATGTTCAGCTGGTTTTGAGGAGATAATTAAGATGAAGTTTTATTACTGTAAACATTGCAAAAAAATCATTACTATTTTACAGAAGGATTCTGTTCCTACAATTTGTTGTGGGGAGGCTATGGTTGAAATTGTTCCGGGAACTACCGATGCTGCCGTTGAAAAACACGTTCCTGTTGTTTTGCAAAAAGGAAACACTGTAGAAGTTTCGGTTGGTTCTGTTGAACATCCTATGACCCCGGAGCATTTTATACAATGGATTGTTTTGGAAACAAAGCAAGGAAGTCAATATAAGGCCTTAAATCCGGCAGATCCTCCAAAAGCTTGTTTTTCTTTGCTTGAAGGAGAAAGTGCTGTTTGTGTTTACGCTTATTGTAATCTTCACGGTTTATGGGCTTCAAAATAAAATTTTAACGGATATTTTTTATGGAACAAAAAGCTTTGTTTAATATTCCTTATGGGGTTTTTATTCTCGGTGCAAACAGTGATGGAAAGATAAATGCTTGTGTTACAAATACTTGCATTCAAGTTGCTTCCGATCCTGTGAGAATTGCAATTTCTGTTTTGAACAGAAATCTTACTTGCCAAATGATAAAAAAATCGGGTACTTTTTCTCTTTCAATTTTGGATAAGGACTGTACATTTGAAACAATAAAACATTTTGGTTTTCAAAGCGGCAAAGATTTGAATAAATTTGAGAGTTTTCCTTTTTTGAAGGATGAAAACGGAAATCCGTATTTGAAAAATCAAATTTGCACTTTGATTTGTGCAAAAGTTTTATCTGCACAAGATCTGGGAACTCATACCTTGTTTGTTGCAGAAATTCAAGATGCAAAAGTAATGAGTTCAAAAGAACCTATTACTTATTCAGATTATCAAAATAAGATAAAACCGAAACCTGAAGCGGAATCCGGAAAAAAGATTGTCGGTTGGAGATGTAAAATATGCGGTTACGAACATGATGAACCGGAACTTCCTGAGGATTTTTTGTGTCCTCTTTGTATGCATCCGGTAGATGATTTTGAGCCGATTTACGAGTAAGTTTTTATAATTTAATTTTTATTAGGAGGAAAAATGAATAAATACGAAGGGACGCAGACTGAAAAGAATTTATATGCTGCATTTGCCGGGGAATCTCAGGCTAGAAACAAGTATACGTACTTTGCTTCTGCAGCAAGAAAAGAAGGTTATGAACAGATAGCTGCAATTTTTGAAGCAACTGCAAATAACGAAAAAGAACACGCAAAATTATGGTTCAAAGAGCTTGGTGGTATAGGCGATACTTGTGAGAATCTTGGAGCGGCCGCTGCCGGTGAAAATTACGAGTGGACAGATATGTACGAAGATTTTGCTAAAACAGCAGAAAAAGAAGGCTTTCCTGCTTTGGCTGAGAAATTTCGTGCTGTTGGTGCTATTGAAAAACACCATGAAGAACGCTATAGAGCACTTTTAAAAAATGTAGAAACAGCTTCTGTTTTTGAAAAAAGCGAAGTGAAGATTTGGGAATGCAGAAACTGTGGTCATATTGTAATTGGCGTAAAGGCACCTGAAGTGTGTGCGGTTTGTGCTCATCCTAAATCATTTTTTGAAATAAGTGCAGACAATTATTAATTTTTTGTTTTTGCTATTATGAAAGCCGGCAAGTCTTGTTTATAAGTCTTGCCGGCTTTTTCCGTTTTAGTTCTGTTTTTTTTGTTTTATCTATGCTATACTGAAACCGGGAGGAATTGGAGAAAACTGTAATGAAAAACAACATTTCTTATGAAGACACATATTATATAGAAGGAATGGCATGTTCTGCTTGTTCGGCAGCTGTGGAAAGAGTTACTTCTAGAATTACAGATGTAAAAGGATGTAGTGTAAATTTAATTGCAAAAAAAATGCATGTAGAATATGAAAAATCCGTTTTTAAACCGGATTGTGAATCATCCGATGTAAACGAGAGGCTTGCTTTTATTCAAAACCAAATAATTAAAGCTGTAAAAAAGGCAGGTTTTGGTTGTACTCTTGCTTCGGAAAATGTATCGGCAAATGAAAATAAAATCAACGATAAAACAGCCGATTTTGATAATAAAAATTCAGATGACAGGGGTAGTTCTTCATGTAGTTCAAAATGTAAAACCTATAAAAATAATTCATTATCAAATAA
The DNA here is from genome assembly GCA_052173655.1 of Treponemataceae bacterium. Taxonomy (GTDB): domain Bacteria; phylum Spirochaetota; class Spirochaetia; order Treponematales; family Treponemataceae; genus RGIG9060. The sequence continues at coordinate 25,565 of JBQMYD010000004.1, forward strand.
AATAAAAAACATTGATAAACATAAGATACAAATTTGTAAAATTTTTCTTAGTGCAATTATAAGTCTTGCTGTAATGTATTTTTCTATGGGAGAAATGATAGGCTTAAAACTTCCTGCGATTTTTAGCTCGGAGTTATATCCTATAAATTTTGTGCTTGTGCAGGCAATCATAGCGTTTGCAGGCTTAATTGTAGGAAGTTCTCTTTTGTTTAATGGAATCAGAGCTATATTTACCGGGCATCCAAATATGAACAGTCTTGTAGCAGCCGGTTCTTTAAGTTCTTTTGTTTACAGTACCGTAATTTGTTTTATGGTGTCATCTCATCCGGAGTATTGCCACCATCTTTATTTTGAATCAAGCACGATGATTTTGACTTTTATTATGCTTGGAAAATTTTTAGAGGGGCGATCTACGGAAAAAACAAAAAGTGCTATTGCAAGTTTGGTTAAGTTAGTTCCTGAAAAAGCAACCTTGCTTCGAGGAGACGGAAAATTAATAGAACTTGAAATAGACAAAATCGAAAAAGGTGATAGAATTTTTGTAAAACCGGGTGAACGTATTTCTTTAGATGGTGTTGTGTTAAGCGGTTCAAGCTCAGTAGATGAAAGTATGCTTACAGGCGAAAGTTTTCCCGTAGAAAAGACAGAAGGTTCCAAAGTTGCAGGGGGAACAATGAACCTGAATGGAAGTCTTACTATAAGAGTAACTGCGGTAGGTAAAGATACTGCTTTAAATAAAATAATACAGTTTATTGAAGAAGCTCAAAATAAAAAGATTCCAATCGGTAAAATTGTTGATAAAATTTCCGGTTATTTTGTTCCTGTAATTATGGGAATTGCAATTTTGTGTGCACTCATTTGGTTTTTTGCAGGCAAGGACTTATATTTTGTTATGAGAATTTTTATTTCTGTTATGGTTATTGCCTGTCCGTGCAGTTTGGGACTTGCCACTCCTACAGCTATCATGGTGGGTACCGGACTTGGGGCTCGCAATGGTATTCTTGTACATTCAGGGGAAAGCCTTGAAGAAATGAGCAAGATCGATACCGTTGTTTTTGATAAAACAGGAACCATAACAACCGGCAATGTAAAAGTTGAACGCATAGAGCTTTTTGACAAAATCGACAAAAAAACTATGCTTGCAATTTGTGCTGCCGTAGAAAAAAATTCAAATCATCCGCTGGCTAAGGCAATCGTTACAGCTTGGGAAGAAGAAAAATCAGGTGGGGATTCTAAAATTACGATGCCGGATTTTTCCGTGTCAGAATTTGAAGAAATCGCAGGACAGGGAGTAAGAGCCGTTGTTTCTTGCCTGAAAGATGAAAAAAATGATAAAACTTGTAGCAAAGATTTGTACATTGATATACTTGAAGGATTTAGAAGCAAGGTTTCTATCCTAAAGGGTAAAAATCGTAGCAGTGAGGAAAGTTTTGTTGAAATCTTTATTGAACAGGAAAACTCCTGCAATGGAAGTAGCAAAATCGATAAAAAAATTTTGGACAATACTGAAGAAAAACCTGCTGCTGTAATTTATTTTTCGGATACGATAAGAGATGATTCTGCACAAGTTATACAAAAGCTTAAAAAAAGTGGAAAGACGGTAATTTTACTTTCCGGAGATAACGAAAAAGTTGCCTTAAAAATTGCAAAGCAAGCCGGCATTGAGAAAGTTATTGCAAATGTTCTTCCCCAAGATAAAGCCGGGGTAATTGAAGAACTGCAAAAATCAGGTTGCAAGGTTGCTATGGTAGGCGATGGGATAAACGATTCTCCTGCACTTGTTCAAGCTGATGTTGGAATTGCTGTAGGAAACGGAACTGACATTGCCATAGAGAGTGCCGATATTGTTTTGATGAAAGACGGTATTACGGATGTTGAACATGCTTTAAATCTTAGTTGTCTTACAATGAAAACTATAAAGCAGGGGCTTTTTTGGGCATTTTTTTATAATATTTCAGCAGTTCCTATTGCAGCCGGGATTTTTTATATTCCTTTTGGTTTTTTGTTAAATCCGATGATAGCAAGTGCGGCAATGGCTTTCAGTTCAGTTTGTGTTGTATTAAATGCTCTTAAACTTGGATACAAAAAATTGTAATAATGTTTGATATCGTTTTACTAAAAAATTTAAATACCGTTACGGAATTTAAATAAAAAACGGGACTTTACGGCTTGAATTTGACGTAAAGTCCCATCAACTTTTGTTAAAAAGTATTAAAAATGCTTAAAACTTACGGATTATATTAAGCCGAGCCTTTTCAGCAAAGGTGATATATCGTATAAGTTTGCTCCTGAAATTAACACGTTATAAACATTACCGGTTTTTGTAATGCTTACGTTATCGTTATAACCGCTGTCAGATGCATTTTTTATTACAAATTTTTTAGTAGCCCAATGAATTTCAAAGTCAGCAGTTATTGCCGGAGCTCCGCCTTCCATTTGAAGTACAAGTTTACCGCTTTTATTGTCTGCGTTTATTTTTGTAATCGTCATTGTCTCGTGTTCAGCTTTAAAAATCATCGGCGTTGACGGTTTTTCTTGAGGTGGAATAACCGGTGGGCATCCTACAAGCAACGCTGTACATAAAAATACACAAATAAGTGCAATTTTCTTTGTCATAATTTCATCCTTTACGTACACCTGCATTTTAGCAGTAACGTTTTATTGATATACCGGTTGCATACACAACCTTTTTTAGGGGAATTTTCAAAAACTGTCAGTTTTTGGTATTTTCCTTGCTTACCTCCAGGCTCTGCCAGTATACGTTATGATATTCTAAATTACAAGGGTATTTATAGTGCAACCGCAATATTTTTGACGATATATTCCGTACTCTTTACATAATTGTATTGAACGCAAATAACCTCCGTCTTTTTTAAAGTCGGCATGCAGAAATTTAGGAAAAGCTGATTTTAATTTTTCTTGAATAAAATTGCCTGCTTCGTTTACTTTTTGAGCATCTTTTTGTGGGCCGGTTGTAATAGTTGTTGTCCAATAATCAAAATTATTTTCTAAAGCATATAATGCAGTTTTTTCAAGTCTAAATTTATAACACTCCATGCATCTTGCTCCGCCTTCTCTTTCTTCTCTACGTTCCGGAAAATTTTTTAAATCAATTGCTTTAAAAAAATCATCTTTTTGATTTTGCGGTACTACTAATTTTACGTTTTTAAGCATCGGGTTTTCCTGCAAATATCTTTTTTGTGCTTCAAGACGTTTTTCAAATTCATTTTGAGGTTCTATATTTGGATTGTAAAAGAAAACTGTTATATCGAAATACGGAATCAGTCTCTCAAGGCAAACTGTGCTGCAAGGGGCACAGCAAGAATGTAGCAAAAGTGAAGGGTGTTTTTCATTTGAAATGCACATGATTTGTTTGATTTCTTCTTGCATTAATATATGATAATTTATTTTAGGCTGAAAATTTTGTTCATTTTTCATATCTATCTGTCTTGCACCAATACGTTATATTTTAATTTTTATATCAAAATGCCCAGCCTATTGCAATTGAAATGCAGGGAATAAAAAAATGTTTTACATCTTTTGCATAATAGTATGCAAAATTCGCACCTAAAGATATTACAAAGTCTTTTTTGAGAATAAATTGCCAACCCAAATCGGTTTGCAAAGAAAAAGCAAAAAGGGCTCCAAAGGTTGCACCTGTTCTCAAATTTATAAAAAGATCGTAAGGAGCTTTTCCAAGAGGAAAATAAGCAATCCCTGTTGCAAGTCCGAAAGCTGCAGGAATTATTGACATCGAAACTGTTTCTGCATTTACAACAATTCCTATGTGATTTGAAACTGCAATTTGCCATGTAAGAGGAATTCTAATTAGCTGATCTTGTAAAAGTTTGGTGGAAGAAAATAAAAGTGTACTTGAGGGAATTCCTAAATCAACATGAATTACATTTTTTAAAAGTCGTTTTTCTTCGGGAAATTCAAATTCTTCTTGTTTTTCATTTGAGTTATTCTTTAATTTTGTTTCGGTATTTTTTACCGATAATCGAGTTTTTTTAGATTGTAATCGTGAATTTTTTACTTCAGGATTTTCTTCATCACTTGGCGATTGTGTATCGTTATCGGTTGATTGAGGTTTTTCCATCGCTGATTTTTGCTCGTCAATTGTTGATTTACTATTTTCCATCGATTGATTTTCATCAGCCAATAATAAAATATTTTCCGGCAAGCTTTTTTCAACTTCTTTAGGAGTGTGTTCAATTTCATTTGCAAAACTTGAGAATGTAAAAATCGTAATGATAGAAACAATTGCGAATATTTTTTTCATTTAATCTCCTATAGATGTAAAATGGTTTTATATTGAAGTACAATAATTCTATTGTGGTACAACAATTTTATCAAGGATTTTATCAAAAAATGCCAACGCAAGTCCGTAATTTGTCATAGGCACTTTTTGTTTTTCAGCTTTTTCTTGTCTTGTAAGTACGTAATTTCGATTGAACATACAAGAGCCACAGTGTATGATCAGGTCGTAATCGTTTAATTTTGCAGGAAAATCGATTCCTCTTACAAAGTTTATTGTAAGTTCTTTTCCTCCTCCTGAGTACTTATCTTCTATATATTCACGAAGTTTTGCAGGAATTTTTACACGCCCGATATCTTCTGTCAGTGGAACATGTGTACACGCTTCTGCAATAAGAATTCTGGATTTTGGAGTAAGTTTTTCTATAAAAGAAGCTCCTTTAATAAATTCTTTTACATTGCCTTTGTTTGCGGCAAGAAGCACCGAGAATGAAGTTAACGGAACATTTTTCGGTTTTTGTTGGTAAACGTTTTTAAAAACTTGGCTATCACTGATTATAAGCCTTACTTTTCGGTTGTTTTTACGACTGTTTGTCTTTTGTAATCCCAAAGAATTTAGGGTATTACAAAACTTGTCTTCTGTACAACATATAGGAATGCATTTTTTATCCAATAGTTCACGTAAAATTTGCACTTGGGGTAAAATTAAGCGTCCTTTTGGAGCCTGAATATCTTGCGGCATAACCAAAATTACAATATCTCCTTCATTGCATAAATCTTTGGTGAGAAAACTCTGTGAAAAATCTTGAGGAATTTTTTTCTTAAGTGAGTTCACTATATTTTCAATACCGATTTTATTTTTTGCACTGATAAAAATTAAGTCCTGTCGGGGGATGTTAAAAAAATCTGTATGGTTGTATAAGATATTTTTATCTATAAGATTTTTCTCTCCAAAAAGTATTTTTTCTGTAAATTCATTTTTATTTTCTTGTTTTAATTCGTGTTCAGTTTTTAAATCTGATTTTTCGTCGGATTTTTTTAGTAAATCGAATTTGTTTACTATTAAAAGAAAAGGTATGTTCTTTTTTTTGAGAATGTCTATAAAATCAAAAATTTCATCGTAAAAGACTGAGATTTTGCTGGCGGGATTGAGGTCTGTGCTTTTTATATTTTGCTTATTGCAATAGCAGTTACAGGAATTTTCCTTTAATTTTATAAAATCTTCAATGTCAATTACGAGCAATGCCACGTCTGTTTTTTCAAGTGCAAGCATTGTTTTTTTTAATCGTTGACTGCCAAGCTTGGAAGAATCGGCAAAGCCTGCCGTATCTATAAAAACTACAGGACCTATTTCCTGAATTTCCATAGTTTTATAAACAGGATCGGTTGTTGTGCCTGCCGTATCCGAAACTAATGCAAATTCTTGGTCCGTAATAGCGTTCAATAAGGAAGATTTCCCGCTGTTTGTTTTTCCAAAAATCCCCAAAGTTAATCGTTGGCTTTGGGGAGTATCTTGTAAGCTCATTTTTACCTCTTGATTTGACTGTATTATACTATATTTTGCATTCTAAAGCGATATTGGATATGTCTAAAACTCTGTTACGTTTTGTGCAAAAAAGGGCAAATTTCAAAATTGCTTGATAAAACATAGGTTAGGCTTTATCATAAAACTAGGCTGAATGGCTGTAAAAAAAAGCAAAACCATTACGAACTAACATAGGAGGTCTTTATGAAAAAGACCGTGCTTATTACAGGTGCATCGGGAATGATGGGCTCTGAAGTTTTAAAACGAATTGCAGAAACCGGTGATTACGAAGTTATTGCGTTTTTACAGGAAAGAGCAAGGGATATAAAATTTTCAAAAAAAATAAAGAGGTGCTACTCCAATGTAAGTGTATTTTTTGGAGATCTGTCCGTATTTTCAGATTGTGAAAAATGCACAAAAACTGCCGATTATGTAATTCACTGTGCAGCTCTTATTCCTCCTGCAGCAGATCACAGTTACGAAGAAACTTACAAGTCTAATTTTCTTGCAACCCTTAACTTGGTTACGGCTGTAAAACAATCTGATAAATGTGATCAGGTAAAATTTATTAACACAGGAACCGTTGCCGAGTATGGAAATAGAACATTTAAGCATCCTTGGATTAGGGTTGGAGATCCTTTGTTGACTTGTCCGTTCGATTATTACGGGGCTACAAAGGTAATGGCAGAGCGAGTTGTTATTGAATCAGGATTAAAATACTGGGTGTCATTGAGGCAATCCGGTATTTTATATGAAAGAATAATGCAAAAAGGCATGAAAGACGGGTTAATGTTCCATACCGGTTGGAATACGCCTATTGAATGGACGACAGCACTTAGTGCCGGTTTTCTATTGAAAAATCTTGTACAAAAAAATGAATCGGGAGAATTACCGGAGGAATTTTGGAACAAGGTCTACAACGTTGGTAACGGAGAAACTTCTCGTGTAACCGGATATGAAAGTCTTGATAGAGGTTTTTCATTAATGGGACGGGGTGTAAAAGATATTTTTAAACCTAACTGGAACGCTTCCCGTAATTTTCATTGCGGTTGGTTTTACGATTCAAAAATTTTGAACAACTATCTTGATTTTCAAAAAGAAAGTTTTGAAGAATTTTTTAAAAAACTTGATAAAAAATTTTGGTACTTTAAACTTGGAAAACCTTTTTATTCTCTTATACGTAAGTTTGCAATTGAACCTCTTTTAAAGTGCCTCAACGCTCCTCTATTTTGGTTGAATAAAAATATTGTAGGCAGAATAAAAGCCTTTTTCGGTTCAAGAGAAAAATTTGAGCAAATTCCGGATAACTGGGAAAGTTATAATTTATTATGCGAGAATAAAAATCCTGAAACAGGAGAGTTTTTGGATTATTCTTGGATAAAAGATGAAAAAAATGCACAAAAATTTTCACTAAATCACGGATACGATGAAACTAAAAGTGATAGCGAATTAGGCATTGAAGATGCAAAACAAGCTGCAATTTTTCGCGGTGGTAAATGTATAAGTTCTGAGATGAAAAAAGGAGATTTGTATACACCTATCGAATGGGAGTGTTATTGCGGACACAAATTTAAGGCAACACCTTATTTGATTTTAAAAACCGGACATTGGTGTCCTGAATGTGCTCCTCCACCTTGGAATTTTGAAGAATATGCAAAAACTAACGAATTTTATGCTCAGATTTGGTATGACGATCACTCCAAAGATGAGAGTAATTGTGATTATAAAGATTGTTTTTAGAATATTTTATACTTTTTTGAAAATTTAAAATAAGTTGCTCAATAACTTTTTTTTTCGTATACTTAACACATGGAGATTCTTATGGCGATTTTCAATAAAAATATAAAACATGAAGATGATAAAAAAGACAACAATGAAAAAGATCCTTTCGATTTTTTTAGGCTTTCAATAGATCCTGATAAAAAAGACAAGGGTGGAAAAAATAAAGATCCCAAAAATAATAAAAAATTACCATTTTGGATGGCAGTTGTGATGGTTCTTATTCTTACAATAGGAATAAACCTCATAATGAATTTTAAAAATAATGCGAGCACAATAGATTTTTCAACGTTTAAGCAATATATAGAAGAAGGAACTATTGTCCAAGTTGTTTTGGGAGAATCTTACTTTATAGGCTATACAAAAAAGGTTGCAGATGATAATTCGTATGAAAATGTAAAAGGCCTTGTAAAAAAAGGTAATGAAAAAGTGCCTGCATTTAAAACCAGTGCTATATGGACTGAAGATTTTATAAAATTTCTTGATGAACAAAAAATTTCTTACAGAACTCAGCCAAAACAAAACGGAATTTTAATGCAAATTCTGTTTAACTTTGTATTGCCGTTCGGTTTTCTTATTCTTATCTGGAGTTTCTTTTTTAGAAAAATGGGCGGAGGAATGGGCAGCATGGGTTCCATTTTTGGGGCAGGTCAAAGTAAAAATGCTGCAGTTGATGAGGGCAAAGTAAAAACACGCTTTTCCGATGTAGCAGGTGTTGATGAAGCAAAAGAGGAACTGGTTGAAGTTGTAGATTTTCTAAAGGAACCGAAAAAATATACTGAAATAGGTGGAAAGATTCCAAAGGGTGTTTTACTTGTAGGACCGCCGGGAACAGGAAAAACTTTGCTTGCAAGAGCTGTTGCAGGAGAAGCAGGTGTCCCGTTTTTTAGAATAAGCGGTTCTGATTTTGTTGAAATGTTTGTCGGTGTCGGAGCAAGTCGTGTACGTGATTTGTTTAAACAAGCAAGAGATAAAGCTCCATGTATAGTTTTTATAGACGAAATTGATGCACTTGGAAAAAGTCGTGCAAACAGTTTTAGTAGTAATGATGAGCGAGAGCAAACTTTGAATCAGCTTTTGGTTGAAATGGACGGCTTTGATAATGATAAGGGGCTTATCGTTCTTGCCGCTACAAACCGTGCAGATATTCTTGATGCAGCTCTTTTGCGTCCGGGGCGTTTTGATCGGCAAGTTCCTGTTGAAAAACCTGACGTAAAAGGTAGGGAAGAAATTTTAAAAATTCATTCAAAGAACGTAAAACTTGATGACAGTGTTGATTTTGAATCAGTTGCACACGGAACGACAGGCTTTGCAGGAGCCGATTTGGCTAATGTTGTTAATGAAGCAGCCTTGCTTGCCGTACGTAACGGAAGAAAGCGTGTTTCAATGACAGATTTTAATGACGCAATAGACAAAGTAAGCATCGGCCTCAAGAAAAAAAGTCGCAAAGATAATGAAAAAGACATGGAAATTACTGCCGTTCACGAAACAGGTCACGCTTTGGTTGGAGCTTTTACACCAAACTATCCGCCGGTGAACAAAATAAGTGTTGTGCCTCGAAGTCATGGAATAGGAGGGTTTACGCAGTACAGGGAAGAAGTTGAAAAATTTCATAGGACACGTTCCGACATGCTTAACGAAATAGATACTCTACTTGGTGGAAGAGCTGCCGAACAGATTATGTTTAACGACGTTTCTACCGGAGCTTCAAATGATATTGCCAGAGCTACCGAAATTCTAAAAGATATGATAACCGTATACGGTATGAGTGAAAGATTTAAAAACATGACTTTAGGTAGAGGGGTACTTGGTGCTCGTAATGGAGAACCGAATCTTATAAGAGAATTCAGTGAGGATACTCAAAAATTCATTGATGAGGAAATTGCCAAGCTGATGGAAGAAAGGTATGAGCATGTTTTAAAACTTTTAGGTGAAAATAAAAATTTGCTTGAATTTGTTGCAAACCGATTAAAAGAAATTGAAACTATGGATGGAAAAGAATTTTACGAAATCGTAGAAAATGCTAAACGATGCAAACAAATTGTAAAACAATATTAGTTAGTTGTAACTAACTAATATTGACAATTTTTGAATTTATGGTATATCCTATCCAGGTGTACGGCTTGATTAAAATTCATAGTTTATGAACAATCCGTATAAAATTAAAAAAAATAGGGGAAATTTATGAAAAAATTTCTATCTGTATTACTGATTCTTGCAATTGCATTAACATCAGTATTTGCTATTGAATGGGAGTTCGGATCGGAATCCGCTGTTTCTAAGGCAACAAAAGGAACCTTTGCGACAGAAGTTGATGATTACATGGCTTTAACAGCTTATCATGAACTTGATTTCCAAAAATATCTTGCTTTTACAACCTTGTCAACTCAGGGTATTAATGCAGGTTTTGCTTACAAAGGTAAGTTGTATTTTTCAACTTATTACAACGGAAATCTTTGGACAACATCTGCTACAGGACCTAATGTACAGGCATATCAAACTGAAAACGAATTGAATGTTTTATTGGGATTTGAAAAATTTGGTATTGAATTATTCAGCAAATTCAATCCTAAAACACAAACAACCGATACATCTGTTGCAAAAACAGAAACAGATGATTCTGAATTTGCTTTAGGTGCCGGTGTAGGCGGTATGACCTTTGAAATAAAAGATTTTGCATTAAAGCCTTATTTTGTTGCAGGATACCTTGCCAGTGTACACAAGACAGTAGTAACAACCAAAAGTGACGGAAAAAAGACTGTAAGCGAGATATATGGAGGAAGTGCTTCCAGCGGAAAGCTTCATATTGAACTCGGTGCTGATCTTGATTTACCCGGAAAAGGTTTATACTCACAAGGTTTAGGATTTGCATATACACAGGGTCTTGCAGTTTATTCTCCTAAGAACAAAGATTCAGCCGGAAAAGTTGTTCTTGAAGTACGCGACGGACATGCCGCTTCTGAAAAGATCGGATTTACTTATTGGGGATCTTTTGCATTTTCAGACATCTTTACTTTAAACTTTAAAACAGAACCTGAGTTTAGCTTTTCAAGCAGCTCTACCGGTATTACAATCATGAATGGATATCCGGTGCCTGTTGCTCCTACTTTAACAAAAGGTTTTGGAATGGAAATTCCTGTTTTAGTAGGATTTAACTGTGCTGTAAAACCGGAAAAATGTAATATTTTTGGTGGACTTGAGGTAAAACCTTTTAATCTTTCTTGGGAAAAAGTTAACCAAAATGATCCGACTGTTAAGTTGAACAACGACGGTTCAGGAAATTCAACTGTTGTAGCAACAGTTGGACTTGGTGGAGAATGGTTATTTTCTCCTCAGTTCAGTGTTGCGGCATCTTTAGAGATTCCTGTAAAACCTAAGTTCCATACAAATATTTGGGATGGAGAATTGGAAATTGCATTTAAACTTGTAAAATAAATTTTATTTTTTAGACAAAGTTTAAGTCAATGCGACAAAACTGGAGTTTTGTCGCATTTTTTTTTAATTATTGATTTTATGTTTTGTAATGTATTAAGGCTGTTTATGCTTTGAGCTTATAGATAGCTGTACCTCTTAGTTGCTTTCGGCAGCACCGGGTAAGCCTATGTCCTTACGGTAGAAAATATCTTTGAAATCTACGGCTTTTAGGGCTTCGTAGGATTTTTCCCATGCTTGTTCAAAAGTTTTGCCAAGGCAACTGCATGCAAGAACTCTGCCCCCATCCGTAACTAAAATTTTGTTGTTGTTTGCTTCATTGTTTTTATCCGGTTGATTATCAAGTTTTCCGCCTGCAATGAATATTTTTGCTCCTGTTTGTTCGATTTTTGACTTATCTACGTGAATTTCATAACCTTTTTTATAAGCATTAGGATAGCCTCCACTTACCGCAACCGGAGCACAGCAAAAACCTTTCTTCCATTCAATTTTAAAGTCTTTTAGAGTACCGTCAATTATAGATGTACATAAATCTGCAAAATCAAAATCTACCAGAGGTAATACCGCTTGAGTTTCAGGGTCTCCCAGACGGACATTGTACTCCAAAAGTTTAGGACCGTTTTTTGTAAGCATAATTCCAAAAAAAATAAAACCCCGATAGTCCATTTTTTCGGCAACCATTCCGTTCAATGTTGGTTCTAGAATTGTTTTGTTAAAAAGTTCCATCTGCTCGGCTTTTACGTCTGCAACAGGGGCAATAGCTCCCATTCCTCCTGTGTTGGGGCCTTTTGCTCCATCCATCAATCTTTTGTGATCTCTTGCTGTAACAAAAGGAACGATTGCTTGTTTTTTGCTTTCGCAGATTTTCGGGGTAACACTTACGGCAGCTAGAATAGAAATTTCAATTCCTGTTAGGTATTCTTCAATAACAAGGCTGTTACCTGCACTTCCAAGTGTTTTATTTTCCATAAAATCACTTACGGCTTTGTAAGCTTGTTCTACTGTTTGTGCGACAACAACTCCCTTTCCGGCTGCAAGTCCGTCAGCTTTTACAACGATTGGGGCTCCCTGTTCCCGAATATAAGACATAGCAGACTTTGCATCTGAAAATGTTTTGCTTTTTGCACAAGAAACGCCGTATTTTTGCATAAAAGTTTTTGCACGGTCTTTGCTGGCTTCAAGTTGAGCACCGGTTGTTTTTGGACCTACTACAGGAATTCCTAAATCCCAAATTTTATCTGCAATTCCATTCGCTAAAGGTTCTTCCGGACCGCATACAACAAAATCAACTTTTTCTTCCGCACAAATTTGTGCAATTTTTTCGTTTAAGGTTGCTTCAGTTGAATTTTGTTTTTCACAACTGCAAAGTTCTATGTTTTTGCATTTTTCCTCATTTGCAGTTCCCCCGTTACCGGGAATGCACAGAATTTGAGATATCTTGGGACTTTTTGACAAAACCCAGCTAATGGCGTGTTCACGGCCGCCGGAACCGATAACTGCTACTTTCATAGCGACAATGATAATACATCTTAAATAAAAATTTCAAGACAGTAGATTGTTTATGAACATACATTGCTTTTACATAGCTTTGTTTTGGCTTGTATACATAATTTATTTATGTTAAGATTTACGGCATGAGTGAGAAGATTTGGTCATTAATCACCGGAGCTTCCGGTGGACTGGGAAAAGAAATCGCTAAAATATTGGCAAAAAAAGGTTATAACCTTGTACTTGTTGCACGTTCAAAAGATAAACTTGAACAACTGAAGAGTGAGCTTTTGAATAATGATATTGCTATTGAATGTTGTGTTTGCGATTTGTCGGAAGATGGTGTTGCTTTAAAGGTTTTTAATTTTTGTGAAGAAAAAAACATAAAAATTGATCTTTTGGTGAACAATGCCGGATGCGGTCTGTATGGTTATTCGACTGATTTACAGGAAAAGTCCGTAGATATGTTAAAACTTAATATGGTTGCTTTGACTCAAATGTGTGCAATTTTCGGTAAGGATATGGTTCAAAGAAAATCCGGTTCAATTTTGAATATCGGATCCATGGCAGGGTATCTGCCTATTTCGTTTTTTGCTTCATATGCGGCAAGTAAAAGTTACGTTTTTACTTATTCGCTTGCTTTACGACATGAGCTTGGAGAATTCGGTGTAAATGTAACTTGTGTTCAACCCGGGTACATAAGAACAGAATTCGATAACAATTGTGGCGGTCTAAGCGAAAAATACAAAAAGTTTTCATATAAAAGTGGAATGACTGCAAAGGCTGTTGCTAAAGTAGCAGTAAGTTCTGTTTTGAAAAAACGCTCTTACGTTAGGGTGGGGCTTTCAAATAAATTTATGGCTTTCTTTTCCGGATTAATACCAAAAAATTTTTTAGCATGGGCTATTTCAAAAACCATGAAATCTCTTACTCGATAGTAAAAAATTGATCCTGTTGGATAAAATGGTATGGGTATCTGACACGAAGAAAATGGAGAAAAAATGAAACGTAATTTTTCTGTAGTTCCTAAGCTTTTTATGACAAGCCCTAAGATGGCACTACGATTGGCTCATGGTTTTAAAAATCTTTTTAAAGCCAGATTGAAAAAAAGGCATTTTGAAGGCTATGATCATTTAAAAAATTTCAGTTTGATTTATTTAAAATTAACTCCCCTTTGTAATTTGCGTTGTGTAATGTGCGGTCAGCGTGGTGTAAAAGGTGTGTTAAAAGGCAAATATGCTGCGGATGAATCAAAATGTGTTCTTCCTCTTGAAACTTATAAAAAAATGGTTGATGAGCTAAAATTCAAACGTCCGGTTTATTACCTTTGGGGTGGAGAGCCTTTTTTATATCCTCATCTTTGCGACCTTGTTGATTATATCCAAAAAAGTGGAAGTTTTTGTTCTGTAAATACGAATGGAACTTTGCTTGAAAAATATGCTGAAAGAATTGTCAAAGATCAGTGGAACGTAATTTTTGTAAGTCTTGATGCTTTTAAGGATGTTAACGATGAAATTAGAGGTGCAGGAAGTTATGATAAAGTTGTAAGGGGTTTTGAAGCTATCAATAGAGAAAAGAAAAAGCAAAACTCCAAGTTTCCTACTATGGGAATAGTAACTACTGTAACGAATTTGAATTATAAATATTTAAAAGATTTGGCTGTAGCTTGCAAGGATTTCAAAATTGACTGGCACATCTATAATCTTGGAACGTATACAAACGATGAAATTCTTGCACGCCAAACGGAATTTTTTAAAGAAAAGTTGGATACGGATGTTTATTGTCTTGGAGGCTATAATACCGGATATAACAAGGGAATTGATGCAAAAGAGCTTTGTGAAACTTTGCATACTATTCACAATACCGATTACGGGTACTTAAGTATTACCGTTCCTGCGTTGAATCCTGAAAAAACTCAAGTTTATTATGAAAAACTTGAAGTTCCGGTTAGAAATCGCTGTATTGTTCCTTGGACACAAGCAAATGTAAATTATAACGGTGATGTCCTTTTTTGTGCCGATTACACGGAATATCCGTTGGGTAATATAAAGGAACAGTCTTTTAGAGAAATTTATAACGGCGAAAGAGCAAATAAATTCAGGCATGCTATTCATGAATGTCCGGGTTCTATTTTCCCCGGATGTTTAAGATGTTATCAGAACATGCTTTTTGGAAGTAAAATAAAAGGGTTCTAAGATGATTATCAAACAAATTTCGGTTTTTTTAGAAAACAGTTCCGGCAGAATAGCTGATGTAACAAATCTTCTTAAAGAAAATAAAATCAATTTGCGGGCGTTAATGATAGCTGATACGGCTGATTTTGGAATTTTAAGAATTGTTGTGGATGATTATGAAAAAGCCATGCTTTGTTTAAAAGAGGCCAGATTTACTGCAAAAGCAACTGATGTTCTTGCTGTGGAAATTAAAGATAAAATCGGAAGTTTGAGTGATGTTATGTCGCTTTTTGATTATAACGATGTGAATATCGAATACCTTTATTCTGCTTTTGGAGATGTTGCTTCAAAAACTAAGATAATATTTAAGGTAAATGATGCTGAAAAGGGATTAAAGGTTTTAAACGGTTAGGTTTTAAAACCTTTTTATATTCTCTATAAATTGCTATTAATTTAAGATTATAAATATCTTAAAAAATAAAATCTGCAATTTAAAGTTTAATCGGTTCTCATTATAAGAAAGCAGTTTTTGTTTTAAACTGCTTTCTTGTGTTTTAATATTTTTCTACACTTCTTGTAAAATATCTAAAATATCTAAAATATCTATTTTTTTTTAATCTTCAAAAAAAAACAAAATAATTATTTTTTTTAATCCTATTTTTAGCTGAAAATCAATTTTTACTCATATTAATTAATTGCAAAAAGGAGATTAATGTTTTTGCAAAATTTAAAAAGTATCGTTTTTAACGATTTGTTCTTTGATTTTTTATTTTTATTGATTTTTACGTTTGTGGCAATATGGGATTCAAAATTTTTGCTTATTCCGGATTTGGCTCTTTTTTTGCTAGGTGTAACGGCAATTTTCAGTAAAAAAGGAAATTTGTTGGCAGCTATTCTTTTATTTTCATGTTTCTTTGTAATTTTTTTCTTTTATGGAGGATTAGGATTCGGCGATGTGAAATATGCTTTTGTTTTGGGGTTGATATTCGGTTTTTTTGATGGAATAAAAGTTTGTTTTGTTTCCACTTTGTCGGCACTGATTTATACAGCAGCATTTTATTATCTTTGGAAATGCAAAAAAACTTATAAAATAGTGCAGGTAAAAATTCCATACGGCAGTTTTTTATCAATGGGAGGCATTTTATTTATTTTGCGTTCATAGAAAACACTCATGAGTGATGAGCGATAATTGGTGAATAACAGGTAAATATGAAAAAAGAAATATTTTTTTGTATTTTCAGTTTGATTTTTCTTACATCCTTGTTTGCACAAAATGAATTTTTACCGGAAATGGGGCAAAAAATCGAATCTGAAACGATAAAACTTGAATTTTTCAATCAAAAAGAATGCGATGTACTTGAAAGTATAGCTTCAATTTGGTGTGAAACTGTAAATATAGATTCAACAATAAACGGAGTTGTTTCCATTAATTTTTGCGACAAAACTTTTGAAAGTGCATTGGAAAGATTTTGCAATTTTACAGGAGCTTTTTGGCACAAGGAAAATGAAGTTTATTATGTTAGCAAAATTTTTATACAAGTTTTGGACAAACCGAAATCTGAATCTTCATTAAAAATTTGCATAAAAGCACAAGATGTGTTGCCGGAATTTTTATTAAAAAAACTTTCCGGTAAAACAGGTTTGACAATAATGAATGATGCTTTTCCTCAAGGATTAATCAGTATAAACAAAGATCAAATTACAATAACAGAAGTTCTTGAAATTTTTTGTTTACGTTTTGACGGCTTTGAAGTTGAAAATGAAAAAGGAATTTATTTTATCAGAAAAAAATTTACGGATATGAATTTACGTAAAACAGATTCCAGATTTACTATAAAACAAAAAGATGATTTGTATAGTGTTGAGATAGTAAGGTCAAATTTCAACACTGTTATTTATGAACTTTTTAGAAAAGCAGGAAAAGAGGTTGCCCTCGTAAATAAAAACAATGTTGTTTTGGAAAATATAAAATTTTTAAACAAAAATTTTGAAACAGTGTTTTCAATGTTATTGGAAATAAGCTCTTGCGATTTTCTTGAAAAAGAAAACATAACCTTTATTTTTGACATTCAAGCACGAGATGCAAGTCGTTCTTTTAAAACCATAGAGATGGTAAATTTAAAAAATATTTGTGTTACTGAACTTGTTTCGCTTTTGCCGAATGAGCTAAACATAACATCTGTTGTAAAAACAAATAAAAATTCAAACAGTATTTTTTTGTACGGAAGTTCTGCTGAAATCAAACCGATTTTGAATTTTATTAAAGCATTGGACAAAAAGCAAAATGAAAAATTTTACACGACAGTTGTTTTTAACAACATAGAAGTTGCCAAGGGAATTGAGATGATTCCAAAGTCAATTTTGCTAAGTCAGCCGGTTTTGATTCCAAACACTTCAGGTTTTGTAATTCTTGTAGATTCTGAACAAGAAAAAGAACTTAAAAATTTTGTAAAAATGATTGATGTTCCACAAAATTCAATGCAAGTTAATTTGCGTTATATCAGCGGTGAGGAATTTTTGAAATTTTTACCTTCTAAAATCGATAAAAATAAAGTTCAAATTACCCCCGACTCGAATAAAATTATTTTTTTGGGAACAAAAGATCAATATGAACAATTGCTGGAATGTCTTGAAATTTTAGATAGACCTAAAAAACAAATTAGGTACCAATTATTAGTAATTCAAAGTCAAAAAAGTAAAAATCATAATTTTGCTTTTAATCTTAAACTTGGGAACGGAACAAAAACGGAAAATCAAGGTAAGATAAAAACAGAGTCTTCCTGTGTAAGCGGAAATCTTCTTAATCTTTTTAATGTGAATTTTGATGTAGTAAGTCTTTTTGGTTTACAAGCTGCTGTGAATTTTAACATGGAATTGGGAAACAGTAGGGCAAAAATTCTTGCTGATACTACTCTTAACGGAATAAGTGGCAGCGATATAAGTTTTGAAAATAAAAATATTTTCAGATATCGAGATATTATTAGCGACAGCAAATCTACGGCAACTTGTAGTTCAATTGTTCGTGAAATTTCAACCGGACTTGTAATAAAAATTAACGGTTGGGTAAGCGGAGATGAGATGATAAGCGTAAAAGTAAATGCTGACTTATCTAAACAAGGTTCTTCGAGTAATGGAAATCTACCTTGCACTTCGGAAAAAAAAGTAAGTACTAATATTCAGACAAAATCGGGAAAACCTATAGTAATCAGCGGACTTTTACAAAATGAAAATGATGACAATTTTAGCGGAAGTTCAAAAAGAGGCAGTTCAAGTTCTACAGAACTGATAATTTATTTAACTCCTTTTCTTGAAAAAGACAATTTCGAAAATTTTAATGAAAATGAACAGGTGAAAAGGCTTTATGAAAAATATGTCGGACTTTAATATTCTTACATTTTACGATTTTTCCTTAGTTGAAAATCAATACTCAAAGGAATTCATCAAAACCGGTGGTGCGGTAAAAATATTTGAAGATGAAAATCTTGTAAAGATTGCGGTCAAGGTTAGTAAAAGACAGGATGTAGAAAAAGTTTTAACAGAATTCCATAGGAACAAAAAAATAGAAATTATTGAAGTAAAAAATGTTGCTTTTGAAGAATTTTTGGGAAAGATTGTTGAATCTTGGGAAATAAGAGAGCTAAAAAATATTTCAGGATTGGATGAGATAGAAAATACCGCCCTCGAAAATGCAAGTTCTTCTTTGATAATCAATACATTAAATTCAATTTTTTTAGAAGCTACCAGAAAAAAATCTTCAGATATTCATTTTGAACTTGAGCAAGCCGGTATGAAAGTTAGATTTAGAATTGACGGAGTTTTGCATACCGTACGGGTTTTGAATTCTGAAATGGCACCTCTAATTGTGAACAGGCTGAAGGTCATGTCTAATTTGAACATAGTAGAAACAAGATTGCCACAGGATGGGCATATAGAAATTGAAATTGAAAGAAACAAATATGATTTACGCATTTCAACAGTTCCTGTGGTTGTAAGTTCAGGAGTACATGGGGAGTCTGTTGTTTTAAGACTTTTTAATTCAAATTCGGAAAGACAAAAACTTGAAGAATTAGGATTTAGCAAACAAGCTCTTTCCCTGTTAGAAAAAGTTTTGCATTTTACAAATGGCATTGTGCTTTTTAGTGGACCTACAGGTAGTGGTAAAACAACTACCATGCATTCTCTTTTAGAACAAATGGACAGAGAGCAATTAAAAATTATTGCGATTGAAGATCCTGTTGAAAAAAAATTAAACGGTGTTTGTCAAATCCAAGTAAACGAAGAAATCGGGCTTACTTTTGAAAATATTTTAAGGCGTGTTTTACGACAAGATCCTAACGTGATTTTGATAGGGGAAATTAGAGACAGAGAAACTGCTTTATTGGCATTGCGTGCCTCTTTAACCGGACATTTAATTTTGGCGACAATTCATGCCAACAATAGTATCAGTTGTGTTGAACGGTTAAAAAATTTTGGACTTGACCGATGTTTGATAGCAGAAGTTTTGCGTCTTTGTGTGGCTCAACGGCTTGTGAGAAAATTGGTGCCGTCAGAATGTGATATTGAAAAAAATATTTTTGTTTACAAAGGGCGTACTGTAATAAGCGAATTTTTTGTAGTGGATGAAAGTGCTTCAAAAAAAATTTCAAGTGGGCTTCCTCTTTGTGTAAACGGTCCTACTTTGGCTGAAGATGCCGTTGAAAAAGTGAAGTTAGGGATTACCAGTTTTGAAGAAATCTTTAAGGAAGGATTGGTGTGAAAAATAATTTGCTTAACTTTACAAAAAATATGAATGCTCTTTTAAATTCGGGAGTAAATATAAAACGAGCCCTTAATATCTGTGGCAGCGTTGATAAAAATTTGCGCGAAGCCTGTATTGAAATAAAGAATGGTCTTGACTGTGGAAAATCTTTTTATCTTTCGATTGAAAAATGCAAAAGCATAAAATTTCCTGATATGTACAAGAGTTTTATAATGATTGCAGAAAAAACTTCCGATATGAAAAGTATTTTTGCAAAATTATCTGCTTATCTGGAAAATAAAGAGAAAAATAAAGAAAAAATTATTCAGTGTCTAATGTACCCGCTTTTTATTTGTATAACAACTTTTTGTACCGGGATTTTTATTTTGGTTTATATATATCCAAAATTTTCTTTGATTCTTGCAGAATTTTCTCTTAATGATGCAAAGTTTTCTAAAGTTGTAAGAGAAATAAGATATTCTCTAATTGTTTTTGTTGCGGTGTTTTTACTTTGTTTTTGTATAGTAATTTTTATAAAAATTTTTGCAAGTAAAAATGAAAAATTACGGTTTTATGTGGATTTTTTTAAGCTAAAAATTCCTGTTCTAAATGAATATATTATGGCTGTAAATTGTGCTGACTTTGCCTTTGTAATGAACATTTTGTGTGGAAAAGGAATTTCTATAGTTGAGGGAATGAAATCAGCTTTGATCTCAATTGAAAATAGTTGTTTAAAACAGGATGTCAAATTTTTGCAAGAAGAACTTAATGAAGGTCTTGATCTAAGCGAAGCTTTTGAAAAAACAAAATTTTTCCCTGAGTATTTTGTCATGTGGATGAAAATAAGTCGCCAAACCGGAAATATTGGTGAAAGTTTTTGCCAGGTGGAAAGTTTTTTCAAGTACGAATCTGAAAAAAAATTGCAGTATTTACTCAACGCTTTAGAGCCGTCCTTTGTTTGTATTGCAGGAATTTTTGTTTTGTTTTTGGTAATAAAATTCGTTTTGCCTATTTTTAATATTCTTGAAGGAGCAATTTAAATGAAAAAATACGATTCGCAGGGTTGGTCTTTTATGGAAACATTGATTGTAATCGCTGTTGTTTTAATTCTTACTGCGGCAGTAGGTTTTATGGGTATGGGAAGTCTTGAAAAAGCCAGATGTGCCGCAGCAAAAAGCCAAATTGATTCTTTTTGCACTGCACTTGAGGCATATTACATGGATTGTGGCAATTACCCGACTGCAGAACAAGGGCTCTCGGCTTTACGAGCAAAACCTGTTTTAGAACCCGTTAGTGATAACTGGGCAGGGCCTTATCTTTATAAAAAACCTCCAAAAGATCCTTGGGGAAATGAGTATGAATATATGATTCCGGGACAAGATGAAAATTCTTACGGAATTAGAAGTTTTGGCTCAGATGGGATTGAAGGAGGTGAGGGAAAAAATGAAGATATCACTTCGTGGGAGTGAAGGTTTTTGTCTTTTGGAAAACTTGATTTTTTTGCTTGAAATATTGTTTTTTATGTGTGTTTTTTCTGAAATTTATTTTTACACTGAAAAATTTGCAAGAAATTTTTTTGAACAAGTTTTGAATTTAGTTGAAAGGTTTTAAAGTTTTGAAAATTTTACAAGTTCTGAAATTTAATAAAAATATCTCAAGTATTGCAGATGAGAATATAGGCTTAAAACAAAATACGGCAAAAAGCTGTGATACAGGTAACTTCAATTTTCTTTACAAACACAGTTCTGAAGGTTTTTCTGTACAGGAAACCTTGTTTTGCATTGCAATTTTCAACCTGATTTTTTGTTCTTTTAATTTATCAGAATTTTCTTTACTGACTACTTATAAAAAAACTTTTTCAAAAATTCATGATGGAATTGAAATTCTAACATTGAAAGAAAAAATTGGGAAAAAAATCAGCGACACAAAAATTCTTTATTACGAGGATGAAATTCAAAAAGTTTCGTATTTGAAACGGGAAATTATGGAATTTCTTGCTAAAAAGGAAATTAAAGCTGAAGCTAAAAACCTTTATTCAAAAAGTGGGCGTATTTGCGGTTTGGAATTGCGGATTAAGAAAAATGAATTTGAATTTTTAATAACCGAAAATTTTGCTTCTCAATACTGAAATTTTATGGAGAAAAAAGAGACATGAGAGGTGCTTTGCTAGGCGGATTTTTTGCGATGATTTGTGCAACTTTGCTTTTCTTTATGTCTGCTGCGAATTCATATAAAAATTCTTTTTTGACTTACTATGAATATAGAAAAAATGCTTGGGAAATTTTACAGCAAATCGAAAAAGATTTTCAGTCAATTATAGCAGAAGAAAACGACAATTTTGAATGCTTGGGTATAAAAAAAATTATTGAAGAATATGCTTCAAGCAAAATTAAAATTCAAGATGTTTCCAGCGGGATAAATATAAGCACATTTCCGAATTTTATTTTGGAAGATAAAGATGTTTTGTTTTTTTTGGAAAAGAATCCGGAAGTTATTGTTGAATACGGTTGGTTTAATAAAGCCTTGTGTGATTTTGAAGTTCCAAAAATTGTTTGTGATTATGCAGTTAATTATTTGAGTCTGATAAATGAAAATTTCATCGATGATGAACTGAAGCAAATTTTAAAGAAGTCTGTTAGTAATTTTTCTAAAAATTCACAAGATTCTGAGAGTAGTGAAAAAGAGATTTTACAATTTTTACTTGGAAAAAAGACTTTATTTTGGAAAGTAACGTTTATTTATAAGGATAAGTACAAAGTTACAGGAATAATAGCGGCAATTGCCGGTGAGGATGGTCATAAGATTGAAAAATATGTTCTTAAAGAAAGATATTTTGAAAAAATATGAAAAAAATTCGTTTTTAGGTTTTATGATAACTCCAAAAGGCAAAACTTTTTCCGAAAAGAAAAAAAATGCTTATCAAAAAGTTCATGGAATGTATCCGCAAAAAATAAATGAAAAAAATATAATTTTTATTGGATTTATTGTTTTCATTTATACCGGAAATGATTTTATAACCAAAATCGATGGATTTTTTATTTCTAAAAGACTTTCAACGATTTGTAAGGATCGTTTGAAAAATGGCAATGAAATTTTTGACGGTGAAGAAATTTTTCTGCCGGATTATGTAATGAAAAAAAATAGGCATATTTTAATTTCTTGTGCTTTTTTTGTTTTATTTTTAATTACAATATTTTGCATAATTTTTATTTTAGAAAAAAATAATTTTAAACAGCATGAAAAGAAGAAACTTGCTATTGAACAAAAAAATAGAGAATTGCAGTTTTTAGAAAAAAAACAAAACGAAGAAAAATATCTTTCTGAATTAAAAACAAAGTATAAAAACTTTCTTTTGGAAAAAACTGTAAGCCCGTATTTTGTTTTATCAGAAATTTATAATTGTATTGGGAAAAATTGTATTTTAAATTCTTTGATCATTAATAAAAATGAATTTTCTATCGAAGGAAAAAGTGAAAACTGTATTTCGATATTAAAAAATTTTGAAAATAGTCGGTCTTTTTCAAAGGTCGAATTAAAAAGACTTAATTCAAATCCTACTGATAAAAAACAAATATTTTATATTTGCGGAACGGCAGAAAAAAAACACATTCTGGAAAATGAAAATTCTCAACAGATTGTTTCATTTGAACAATCCGCAGGTTGCAATATTTCCGGCAGGACTATCGATGAAAATAATGCAGACGAGTATGCTTCAAAAATTTTATTTTACGAAACAAGAATTGCCGAAATCGAAAAACGAAAAAAAAGTCTTTCACAAAAAAAAGTTTCTGAAGTAATTAAAGATTGTAAAAAAATTTTGGTTCAATGCAATTGCGGAGAGGATTTTTTTCAAGAATCAGTGCAAAACAATATCGTTCAATTGGAAATTGGTATTCAAGGTAAAAGTTTATCAATTGTAAAAGTTTTTGAAATGTTTTCATCAGAATTTGATGTTATTTTTGCAGAAATCAAAAATTTTGAAAACGGAAATAAAGTTCATGTTTTACTGAAAGTGAACACTGGAATATGCTGTCAAAATTATTCTTTTACGGAAACCGGGGCAGGAGTTGAAGCCGAGAGAGTGGCAGAATTTGAGGAACATGAAGTTTCGGTTTATACGCCTTTGCAGATTTCAAAAGTATTTTACGAAGATTTACCGATTTTGCCAAAAATAAAAAATGAAGAAAAAAAGCAAATTGTTATTTCTGAAAGAAGTTTGAAAGTTATAAAAACATTTGTTCTTGTCGGAAAATCTAAGAATGAGAGAGGTGTTCTTCTTGTGAAAAATACGGAAAGCGGAAAGATCGAAAAGATTACATCTTTTAGGGAAGAGGAAAACTCTTATTTTTTTGATTATCACGGAAATATAGGAGAGGTTTTAAAATGAAAAATGCTCTTACTTTTATTGAAGTGGCAGTATTGTTTTGTTTATTTGGATGCGTTTCAAACAGTGAATACGGTAAAAACGATGTAATGCTTGCAATGATTTACGATTATGACAATAAAACTGTCCCGGAAGCCTCCGTATTTGTGGACAATAAATTTGCAGGTTTTTCGGATGTACACGGAAGATTTATTTTTTCTTGTCCCAAAGAAAAAAACTTTAATGTAAGAATCGAAAAAGAAAATTTTGAAAAACTCGATTTTCAAGCTGAATTTAATCCATTGAATCTTTTGTATATAAAAATAGGAAATATTGATCAATATTTTTCCAAGAGTGAGGAAAAATTATTTTACGGAGAGCTGGAACAGGCTTGGAAGTTTTGTCAAAAATCAAAAAAATGTGTTTCATCTGAAAATTTACCTGAAAGCCTTTTGTATCTTGAAGCAATTATTTTGCATAAATGCAAAGACTTTGTAAAAAGTAATGAAATTTTGTCTTTTATAAAAACAGACGAGAAAAACAAAAAATTCATAGAGGAGTTGAAAACAAAAAATGACAAGCAAATTAAAAGTGAATGATATTTTGTTTTGTATATGTATTTTTTTTAGCACGGTAGCCTTAATTGTATCTTTAATTAATTCAAATGAAATAAAAAAAAATTTTACGCACTCTACTTTAAGTCATTTACCTGAAGATGAGGTACTTATAAATAATGTCTTTGATAAATCCGGTTCGGAAGTTAAAGTGCTCCAACATGCAGAATTTGAGCAAAATCTTGGAAAAATATCTGATTCCGATTTTGAAAAAATTTTTCAAAAATATGAAGAAAAACTTAAAAGCGGCTATTTAAAGATTGAAAAAGATAATGCTTTTATTTTGTTTAGTCAAAAAAAATACTGTGATGCTTATGAAAAGTTCAATTCATTATCTCGGATTTGCGACGATGTCGAGATAAGATTTTTCACTATTTATTCTTTGTTTTTATCAAACAAAATGGATTCTTCAAACTATGAATTATATTCAACGGAGATTTCAAAACTAAAAGATTCTGGATATTACAGAAAAGAAATGGATGAAATTGAAGTTTTTATAAGATATGAAACCGGAGAGGTTGATAGTGAGGTCAATTTGTGAGTAGAACTATAAATAAAAAGATTCTATTGATAGCTACGATTGTATCTTTTCGTTTTTGTGCTTTCATTCTTACATATGAGATGAAAGTGGGGATTGCTCCTATAGTTTATTTACAAAATGACACGGTTTGTAAAAACGATAAAGATCTTTCGTTGATAATTCAAGAAAAATTAAATTTCTTTGGTTATGAAAACATATTGTATTTTTCAGCTTTGGATTCAGTAAAAAATATTGATAAATTTTCGGTAGAAAACGTTATGCAGGCTGTGCAAGTTTGTAACCGGCTAAAATTGGAATATTTGATTTACGGTTATATTAGTGAAACTTCTTCAGATGTAAGCGGTGAATTAAAGCTTTTTAATTACCGCAGTAAAAAGATCGAAAAAATATTTTTTGCAAAAGACGATTCAGAACACATTTTAAGAATGGCGGAAATCCTTTCTAACCATATTTCAGAATATTTTTGTGAGCAGTTGAGTATTAAAAGAAAGAAAAAGGACTTTGTTCAAAGTTTTGAAATTTGGATTCCGGTTACTTTTGGAGGATGGCTTAATCTAAATGAAGTTTGGAGTGATCACGTAATAGGTTGTGTTTCAGTAAATTCAAATTTTGAATTTAAGCCGAATTTTACAATTAATGCTCCGAGATGTGTTATGGATTTTTTATTTAGGGCAGAAGCCGGTACAAAGGCTGCCGTATGCAATCCAGGGTTCTATCAAGGGCATTATTTCAGTTTTCAGCTTTCTGCTCCGCTTATTTTTCAAATTCAGTTTGCAAAAATAAATTATTTTGCTTTTGGAATAGGACCTTTGTGTGAGTTTGAGCTTTTGTATATGCAGCCCAAGTACGATTCCGGCAGGCTCAGTTTTGCCTGTATGTTTTGCCCTGAGTATTTGATTGAATACCGGTGCAAAATCGGCGAAAAACATAAGTTTTTAATTGGGATTGAGGGAGTTATCCCTGTAAGTCTTCAACATCCGGTATGGATAAATTTAAATTTAGGCTGTTCATTCAAAATAAAATAAAAATACAGGAGAAAAAAGTGAATTTAAAAAAAGTGAAATTGCTTGGGAAAACCGGTATTCAGAATATTTTTGAAAATTACATAAAAATCGGCAAAGACAGTATTTTTAAAGATAATAAAACTGAAAAAGGCAATGATAAAAATATACAAAAAATTGCAGGAACGTTTTTTAAAATATGTTTTTTGCAGATTTGCCTTTTTGTCTTATCAGGATGCCAAAACGCAATTTATTTAAATTTACAAAGACCTGCATTGGATCCGGAAAGCGATAAACCTAAAGTAGACAATTTTTCAACACTTGGAACCATAAATCTAAGCTGGCAAAAAGATCAAAGGTGCGACTATTTTATTTTGTATCGAAGTGATAATCAACCTGATTTGGAAAATTTATTTTTTGAAAAAATTTATGAAGGAAAAAAAACAAAATTTGCAGATTCAAATATTACTACAGGAAATTTATACAGATACAGACTTGATAAAGTTAGGGGTAAAAAAATTTTTAAAGGAAGTGAGTACGGACTTGGTGTTGCAGTTCCTATGCCTTTGGAAATTTCACTTGATAAAACTGATTTTTACAATGCAAAAACTTTGGAGTACAAATGTAATTCCTGCTGTTATTACTACCGCTTTGATTTACAAACGGAGCTTAAAAATGATGATTGGTTTAAGGTAAAAGTTCCTGCAATGAAAAAAGCGGAAGTAAAGATAGACGAAGTTGAATCGGATTTTTTCCGATATATAAAGCCAGGTTCTGCCGGAGCGGTAAAATTAAACAATAAAGCCTCTATTTATCTTGAAAACAACACATATGAAGAAAAGTACATGTACTTTGTAATTCAAGCAAATCCGGAAAAATTTGTAAAAGGAAAAACCGGCGGTACTGTAAAGTCGTACAAGTTAGAACTGATAAAAATTTGTGCACAGTAATTTTTTTAGGTTTCATGCACAAAAACTGATCTTCACATGATAGAAGATATACAAAGTTACGGAACAGAAAATCAACAAAACTCAAAATTCATAAAAAACTGTAAGGAGAAAATCTATGAAAAAAGTGCACATTATTTTTTATGCATATATCTTGCTGTGTTTTATTTTGACAGGCTGTTATTTTGAAGAAAAACAGACGGGTAATCAACCAATAAGTTTAGAAAATCAAAATATAATACAACAATCAAAAATGTTTATAGAAGAAAAAAAAGACACTTATGTTTTTGAAACAAGCAGTAAAAGGTTTAAGAGTAAGTATGGATATACAATATGGTCTTTTCAATCAAGTGAAAAGCAAGATTTTTCCGCATTGAAAGTTAGAACAAAAAAATTTTATGGAAGTAAAGATGCCGGATACGGAGTTGTGTTTAGCATAAACGGATTTTGCGAAGATCAAAAATCTGCAACAGAAAACTCAAATAATTCAATGCTTTGTGTTATGACAAGGATCAACGGTGAATATGCGGTAGGAAGCATTGAGAATGGAATGTATAAATCTATCAAGCCGTGGACAGCACATCGTTCAATAAACACCGGGTTTTCTTTTGAAAATCTTATACAGCTGGAAACTGAAGGCGAAAATTACAAATTGATATTCAACGGTGATATAGCTAATGCAGTTTTTTTTACAGATCCGGTGTCTTGGGCAAAGCCTAATTCAAATTACGGTTATGTAGTAGTAATACAACCTGAAGAAAATTTCCCTAAAACAAAAGTAAAAGTTTCGTTCAAAAAGGAAATATAAAATGAAAAAAGTAAAAAAAAATAAAAAAATAACAGAAATAAAGTGTCATTCAGGTTTTTATGGAAAAACACGTAGCCGGCTAGCTTTTGTGGTAATGTGGGTTTATATAGCCTGCTTATTTCCCGTTACTGCGTTTTCTCAAAGTGCAAGTTCTTCTTTTTCTACTATTTCACCGGGAAATTCCGGCGAAAGCTGCTCAAATGTGTTAACCCCTGAAAAAGAAAGTGAGGTACTGGAATTTGATTTAAATTCGATAAAAAGACTGGAAACTGCTGATCCGACTAGCGATTACAACGGGCTTGAAGGCTTTGAAGCAAATAATAGCGGCAACACAAATTTTTACTACAGGGTAAAAATTCCGCAATGGAGAAAAAATCTAACTCCGGATATAACAATTTTTTACAACAGTGCAGGAGAAAACGGGGAAGTTGGATACGGTTTTTATCTTGACGCATTTGAGCAAATTTGTACCGATACCCGCTTTGGCTTACCGGAATATAGCACTTATGATACGTACTTATTGAACGGCAAAAAGTTAAGAGAGATATCTCGTCGTAAACAAGGAAATGAAAGTGTGATAAGGTATGAAGCTGAATCAATGAGTATGTACGAAAAGATAGAGCGAACAGTAGGAGTGGGTAAAGATTATTGGACTGTAACGCAAAAAAATGGAATAAAAAAGTATTACGGTAGAACGGAAAACAGTTGGACAGGTATAGGTAAAGAAAATAACAATTCAAGTGCAAAAAAATTTACTTGGAATATAAATCAAAAAGTAGATAGGCATGGAAACAAGGTTAAATATTTTTATTTGAAAGATTGCAATTATAGTTATGTAGAAAAAATAGAGTATGGTAACTATTCTGTAAAATTTATTTATGAGTTAAGAAACGATATCTCAAATTCAGCTCGAGGGGCTTTTATAAGTAAGCAGACAAAATTGTTAAAACAGATAAAAACTGAATACAAGGAAAAACAAATAAAAACGGTCAGATTGGAATATAAGAATGATATTTTGGAAAGTGAACAAAGTTTTTTAACAAAGTTGGATGTGTTTTCAAAAGAAAATGGCGTTGTTGGAGAAGAAGATTATAGTTTTGAATTTGAGTATGAAGGAATAAAAAACACTTTAGCAGGTGAAAAACTGTATTTTGCTGAAGCGGAAAAATATGACAATGGCGGAGTTATAGATGTAGGCAACAGTTCATCTTGCGGAATGAATTTGAGTGTGAATGCCGGTGTAGGAGTTGGGACAAACGTTATAGACGCAAGGGTAACAGGCGGATATTCTTTTTCTACTTCAGACACTGATAGCTGGTCAAATTATACAATGACAGATATGAACGGCGATGGCAAGCCCGACAGAGTAAAGCAAGTTCTGGATAAGTTATATATATATTTGAATACGGGTAACAGTTTTTCTTTAGATTATCAGGTAGTAGACTGTGGTGAATCAGATTTAAATGAAATTACGACCAGTACCATAACTCATGGTGGTACGATTTATGGAGGAACCGGGGTTGCACCGCCTATTGAAGGAGCTGATATAAGAGCCAATATAGGTTACGCAAAAACATGGACAGCACAAACAAGTTTTATAAACCAAAAAAAAACGTTTATGGACATAGACGGAGATGGACTTGTTGATATAGTTGAAAGTGGGAAAAATTTTTATTACCACAATGATGGAGAAAGCGTAGGTGGGAATTTGAATTTTTCAAAGCGATTTTATTTTGGAGGAAAAAAAGTTCAACAGTATGAAAGAAATATTTCAGAAGATGAGAAATCGACATACAATAAAAATCTTTATGTGCAAACTCCTTTTAGAGCATGGCGAAGTCCATACAAGGGTGAAGTTGAGATTCTGCAAGAGGTAGAAAATTACGGGACAAAAGCAATAAAAACCTTTTTGTTTGAAGATGAGAGTATCGTAGGAGATGAAAAAAGAAAAGGTATTTATGAAACAGAGTCCGGCAAAGAATTTTATTTTATAACAGAAACTCCTGAAGATACACGAGGTAAAGATATAAAATGGAATGTAAAAATAGAATATAAAAGCATATATCCATTTTTTGAAAAGCAAGGTTTAAAATTTTGTCCGCAAGAAAGTTTCAGTGCTGAAAAATCAGACTGTGAAACATCAGATGATTTTCCTGTAATTAGTGAAATAATCGGGCTTGAAAATTTATATGAAATAAAAAAAAGCAGTGAAGAAAAAAAAGTAAAAAAAGAGTCAAAACCAAGTGGTGAGAATGAAAATGACAACAATCCGGAAAACTGTGAAGAATATATAATCTTGTATGAAAACAAGGTCAGTGCAAAAATAAGGACTAACTGGAAAGAAATTATAGGTGAAAAAGAAAGTTCAATATTGATAAATCAAAAAAAATTTGTACCCGGGTTATTGTCCAATGAAGATTTTGGAAAAATTGCAGAAGGGCTTTTATCAGAAGATGCGAAAGTTAGATTACTGGCAGGTAGTTATGAATATGAATATTCAAGCCAAACTTACAGTTTAAAATCCGGGGTGGAAACTGAAAAGCTTATTTCATGTTTTACTGCAGATCAGCTTGAAAAATCGCTTGAGCGATATAAAAAAGGAAGTGAAATCGAAACTGTTTTTGCAGGAGAAAAAGTTTTTTATCGTGGAAAAAAGGATACAGAAAGTACAAACTCCAGAGATAAGAAAAAAGGTGGTACTGTCTACAATGTAGGAGGAAGTCCTGAGGGAGAAAAAGTAATAAATCTGGGGTATTTTGATGGAAAACTTCTGTTTTTGCAAAACGGAAAAGTTAAACTCGGAGAACATGGAAAAAATGTAGAATATGAAGCAAAAGTAGAAGATGAAAGAGTTGAATTTGAAAAGGACGGAATAAGATTTGTATTTGAATTAGGCGAATTTTCATTTAAAGAGGCGATTTTTTCAGAAGAATTGGAAAATATCCGAACAAAAGAAAAATTTAAGGCAAAAAACATAGATTGCACAAGTAAAGAATGGCAGAAAAATTTTACTGATGAAGAAATGGATGAATGGTTCTGTCAATTCAAAAAAATAGAATCCGGAAAAAAAGAAAGATTTTTCAGTGAATATGAAGAAAGTTTTATAAAAAATGCCTTATATGTTCAACAAGAGCAACAAAAACAAGACGGTGAGCAACAAGATGAAGATCAAGAACAAACAGAACAAAGCTCAAAAATGTGGATTTTAAAAGAGGATGCAGAGCAAGATGTAGAAAAAGTTAATGCTTTACTGGCCGAATATCAAAAATATTATTTTGAAAATATTTCTTTTCCATATTACGATTACAAAAAAAATTTTAACGGAAAATATCAGTTAAAAAGCAAGTATTTAGAAAAAAATTCTGAAATCGATGAAAAAATATTACAAGAAGTTTTGGCAGAATTGAACATAGGACGATATGGAAAAATCTGTCGTTACGTCGTTTACAATGAACATACAAAATTATCTATAGAAAACGGAAAGCTTATGAATTATTATTTAGTCGAAGGAAGCTTTGTCAAAGAAAAAATTTCATTACAGGATTTAATAGGCGAAAATAAAATTTATTGGAACTCGGAAGAAGATTATTCATGTGAAAATATTATAGAACCTGTTGAAATAAAAAAAGGAGAAGGAGAAGGAGAAGTTGATGGAATATATGTCGGCGTAAAAGAAGTCTTATATGGAGGAATAAACAATTGGTATTATGGAATATGGACAGGGATGTTAAAAGATAATTCTTTTATTAAATCAAAAATTTACAAAGGAAAAGAGATAAAAATTCCTAGTGATCTTGAAAATTGTTCCAAAAAAAATATAGATGAATTAGCAGAAAAATATTCCGTCAATATAGAAAAACAAAATGCAAGTGATGTAAAAACTGAGGCAGATTTTTATTTGGTAAAAAAGAATAGCTTAGAAGACGGAAGTTTTATAGAAAAAGAATCGGAAAACGGAAAAATCATAGCTTCAGATTATTTAATAGGAAATGTAAGTATTCAAAGTAAAAGTGAAAAAGTTTGGGAAGGAGAAAAAAGAGTAAATAAAATAGTAGAAAAAAATTATTGTGCGTATCTTTACAAAGACTATATTCATCTAAGTAGGGCAGGTGGAAATAGTTATTATCAGATAATGGAAAAAAGCTCTTCTATCGGAACTGAACAAAAAAGCGGTTTTCAAATGATAGAATTGAGTAAATCAGGATGTGTATCAGATGACCAAAGCCAAGGCCCTAGCTTTTCTTTATCAATAATGGACATTGGAAAAGTAGAAAATCTGGCTGTTGAACTTGTAGATAAAATAAAAGATGGCTCAAACATGGAAATAGGTACTACAAAGGGTATAAATCAGTCAACATCAATAACATATCAAAGTGTATTTGATATAAATTCTGACGGGATTGTAGACCTTATAGTAACCGACAAAAATGGTAGAATTGTAGCTTTCTATGGAGAAAAAAAGATAGACAGTAATGGGCAATTGAGAGTTTCATATGGAAATAAGGCAAACTATTTAAATTTGCCGTGTATTATGCAAAAGGAAAATACTGTAACCGTAAAAGGTGCAACTTTAGGTGGTAGCGGAAGTGCAAAACTTTTGTTTAATGCAAGTGGAGCCGTAAAAGGTGTAGAAACGAATGGTCAAGGTGGACAACAAGGCGGATTTTCATGCAGTGAAAGTAATGGAACTGATATAGCAGGATTTCTGGACATAAACGGGGATGGACTTCCTGATTATTACAGCAATAATAAGGTTTTTATAAATGATGGGAGTAAATTTTATGAAAGCACCGATTACTCTTTGCCGGAAGGATTTGTTTCAAAAAGAAGTTGTGAAAGCGTATCGATAAATGAAAGTTTTTCTATTGGATGCGGTAAAGAAAATCTTGCAACAGATTTGAATTCAGGTGCAGGTATAAATTTAGGACTAAATTACAGTGCAAGTTCCAGCAGCATAGACCAAATGTTTGTAGACGTAAATGGAGACGGTCTTGCAGATAGAATAAGAAGAGTAGAATCTGGTTCATCTGGTACTCCAAGGGAATCCAATAAAATCAGTAAATTTATAGTAAATTACAATACAGGTAGCACTTTTACAGGCGATAAGGAAATAAAAATACCATTATGGAATATAGATATTGACGATAGTTCATATATTTTTGTTTCAGATGGAAAATTGTTTGGAAATTCATTTTCAAATCTAAAAGCCGTAAAATCAAATTCAAAAGCACAAAAATTAATGGGAAGTATTTCAGATGCGGACAAAGGCTTTTACGTAAATCCATACGGTATAAACATAAAGCAAAGAATAGAACAGTTGGATTATTCAAGTACTGTAAGTCTGGGAATCAGTGGTGGCATGGGATTAAATATAAATGTAGGAATTCCTGTAGCACCTCCTTTGGTTGTAAACGTAACTATGAATTTGGCAAATGGAGGCAGCAGTTCTTCAAGTATAAGCGGTACTACAGTAACGATGATGGATATGGATGGTGATGGGTTTTTAGATCAGGTTCTAAGAATGCCGGGAATAAGCGGAGGTTTATATGTAAAACGTAATTTGATGGGAAAAGCTCATTTACTAAACAAAGTAAAATGTCCCAACGGTTTAAAATATGAAATAGAATACAAATTAAAAAACGGAAATTTTCAAATGGGCAAAAGTCGCTATGTTATGAGCGGCATAGTACAAGATGACGGTAAAAGCCGTTATAAAACAATATTTGATTATGAAGGCGGTTATTACAACAGGGCAGAAAAAGATTTTTACGGATTTTCTACAGTACAAACAAAATATGAAGACGGGACATACAAAATATCAAAATTTTACAATGATGAATATTATTCAAAAGGAATTCTTCAAAGTGTACGTTTATATAATTCAGAAAATGAAATAGAACAAAAAGAAGTTATAACTTTGTGTTCAAGTCCTGTCGCCTTAGTAAAAAGCTATAGCAAGAGTCTTTACATTGACAGCAGGGAAAGTTTTGCAAAAACAGAATATTTTTATGACGGCTGGGGGAATGTAATTTTAACAAAAGACTATGCAAAAAGTTTTGCAGGAAACTCTAAAAACGAAAATTTTTCAAATGGAAAACCGTACCGAATAACTTATATTTCTTATCAAAACATAGATTATGCAGATGAATATTTATGCGGCCTTGTAAAAGAAGTAAAAATTTTTAATTCCGAGGGGAAAATTGAAAAAAAACGACAAGGTTTTTATGACATCAATGGCAAGCTTGAGACTCTAAAAGAGTTTTACAGTGAAAATGAAAGTTTGGATAGTCAATACGAATATGATAATTTTGGAAACATAAAAACGCTTGTAAGCTATAACGGTGTAAAGAAAACTTATGAGTATGAACGAGAAAACAATTTATTTGTAAGTAAAATAGAACAGATTTCCCGTAATGAAAGAGAAAAACAAACCTCAACTTTTGAGTGGGACTGTAAACTTGCAGTGTTAAAAAAGGCTGTTGACGTTAGTGGAAACATAATGAGATATCTTTATGATGAGCGTGGTAGGTTAACCGATGTCTTTAGTCCGTATGACAGTGAAGGAGGAATTCCTTGTGTACATTATGAATACTATTGTCCTAAAGATTCATTTTGGTACACAGTAACGAAAAATAAAATCAGTTTTGATTCGGAACATCGACAGACGATAGCAACTTTTTTTTCTGTAGACGGCTTTGGAAGGGTTAGTGTAAAGGCAAAACAAAGTGAACTTAGAAAAGAAAACGGAATAAGTTATGAAGGATGGAGTATAGGTTCCCTTGTAAGCTACAATAAGGTCGGAATGATAGAAAAAGAGTATTTGATTGATTTCATAGAAGGTTTTGACTTACAAGATTTGACTAAACTTCAAAAACTTTCAAAAGCAGGATATGAAGTATTTTTTGAAGAACAAGGGTTGTACAGTGAAAAAGAAATACTTTTTACAAAATTTTTGTACGACAGTATGGGCAGAAAAATAAAAACTATTTTACCTGACCAAAGCGAAGTAAAAACAGAGTATTTTATGGAAGATAATGGAAATATCGTTATAAAAAACATCGATACAAACTTAAATTACTCGTTATGTTGTGTAGACAGTGTTGGAAATTTCGGGAAGGTTCAAAAATTTTCAAAGGACGATAAGCTTTTAACTGAATCAAGTTACAATTACGATTGTCTTGGAAAGTTACTTTGTGCAACGGATTCAAGGCAAAATGAAATACAAGTAGAATATGATATGCTTGGAAGAAAAATTCAAATAAGCAGTGTAGACAGTGGAAAAGAAACTTTCACTTATGATAAGTATGGAAACTTGGTTACAAAAGACAATTCTCAGCTTAGAGCAAAGGGCATGAAGATAGATTTTTATTATGATGAATTTTCAAGGTTAAAGAAGATTGATTATCCTGTAAGCACTGATATTGAATATGAGTATGACTCCTTCGGCAAGGTTAGAAAAGTAAAAGATGAAACAGGTGAAACAAGCTTTTCATACGGGAAACTTGGTCAAGTAATAGAAGAAAACCGCACAATGCAAAGAAATGGGATAAAAAGGGTTGCCCAAACTTGTTACAAAACCGACTATCTTGGAAGAATGGAAAGTATAACTTATCCTGATGGTGAAACTGTTGAATATGTTTATGATTTTGGCGGGAACATAAAAAGTGTGAAAGGCAAAAAACAAGGCTATCACGATTTTGATTATGTTGTGGATATTGGTTACGATCAGTATGGTCAGCGTACATATTGTGAATACGGAAACGGAGTAAAAACTGAATATAAGTACGATGAAAAAAGAAGGTGGCTTAAACAGGTAAAAACAGGAGGTACAAAGAACTTGAATGGTGTTATAGACGAAATGTCTATACAAAACATAAGTTATGAATTTGATTTAGTAGGGAACGTTTTAGGCTTTACGAATATAACAAGCGATTATGAAACAGTCCAACAATATAGCTATGATGATTTGTATCAGCTTATAGGAGTTGAAGGATCTACAAAAAACAAAGTTGCAACGGCAGACAAGGAAGATTACAATGCAAATTATAGTCAAGCTTTTGTTTTTAGTGATGATGGACTTTGCAATATGCTTAATAAAACAAGCTTGCAAGATAAGGTGTTGTACGACCAATTAAACTACAATCTTGATTACGAATATGCAGAAGGTTTTATTCATAGGGCTAAAAGGATAGGAGATAAATATTACAAGTATGATCAGAGTGGCAATGTGTTAAGGATACAAGACTGCTTGTTTGAAAATGAAAGCTTACAAACCGGTTTTGTTATAAATGATGAAAAAGGAGGTGCAAAATCTACAGATTATGCATGGGGGTTAGTTGAAGCGGAACAAGTGCAGTTTCAAAGCGAAGAAATTAAAAATAAAACTGAACACTATATTGAATTTGTATGGAACGAAGATAACTTTCTTAGAAGTAGTTTTGACAAAAGCTATAGTATAGATTATTATTATGGCTGGAACGGCAAGAGAGCAATCAAAAAGAGTCAGCGATCTGAAAAACATTACTACAACAAGTTTTTTACCCAAATTTATGATGAACAGTATATGAACGAGCAGGGAAGAACTGTGAAGCATATTTACTGTGGAAACCAAGAAATAGCCCAAAAACTTTGTCCGGTATCAACGGGTGAAAATTACAAAGATATGAACACGGATATAGAAAAACAATACATTTATTATTATCACAGCGACCATTTGGGAAGTACACAAACAATAACGGACAAAGATGGCAACATGTATGAGCATTTAGAGTACACGCCTTATGGGGAAGTTTGGGTAGATGAAAATTGGGGAGACAATTGGCATGAGAACAGTATTTTGTTTACAGGAAAAGAGCGTGATGAAGAAACCGGGTTGTACTACTTTGGAGCAAGGTACTTGGATTCTAAGACATGCCGTTGGCTAAGTTGTGATCCGGCAGTGAATGAATACATGAGTCAAAGCTATGTAGGAGAAGGAGGTATTTACAACATTGTAAATCAGAATTTGTATCATTATGCAGGAAATAACCCTGTCAAATATGTAGACCCAACAGGAAATTTTACTAAAAAAATGGAAAAAATAGCGTGTGCTAATATAAACCAACGATATATTTGTGGGGAAAATGATTGCGATATTTGGGTAGAAAAGATACTTTCAAAAGTTTTTCCTAAATTCTCTTTAGCAGAAAAATGGGGCCCTGCTGTTACTAACAACTGTGATCAACATAAAAACAATTTGGCTAAATTAGGATTACTGCAAGATACACCTAGTTTGGGTGATAATATTGTGATTCAAGAAAATAAGGATGGAAGAGGAGTTCATGCAATGATTGTTAGTATTAATATTGATGGCTCTGTTGACTTAGCACAGTGTACGAAAAATGCAGCATTAGGTGGTAATCCGAAGACAGATTATCTTTTTGCGTTCTATAAACGCAAATATGGGGAAAAATCAGGAGTATCTCAAGTTATGCATTATGAATCGTTTGAAAAATTTGATGAAGGATGGGGAAAGTTATATTACATTCCATTAAATAATGCATCTTTGATAGATAAGATAAAGAATTTTTTTAATAACAAAAAGTGAGGAAAGAATGAATAAAATTATTTTATTTTTCGTAATGTTACTAATATGTTTTACCTCGTGTCAAAAAAACAAGGCACCTGTAGAGGTAGAGTATACGGATTTGGAAGCTATAAACCAAGTAAAAAAAGACTTATTCCGCATCAAGGTAAACGGCAAGTATGGTTTTATAGATATTGACGGAAATCTTGTTATTGCTGCAAACCTGGATTATGCTTCTGAGTATACGGATGGAGTTGCTGAAGTTTGTTTAGAAAAAGGTGCGGAATATACGTATATTGATTGCACAGGCAAGCAAGTTTTTATAAACAAAGATAATTATAAATTCAATAGAAATTTTAGAGATACAGTTTATGATAATGAACCGGAATTATTGTTGCCGAAAGAAAAACTGCCGGAAGGCTTTATTCAAGAATTGTATCTTGGGAAAAATATGTATTATATAGTCAAGGAAGATGATGATATATATAATGAGGGAAGAAAAGGAGCCGTACTTAATGAAAACGGAGAATATGTAATTAAACCAATGGCTTTTTTATTTTTGCGTCCATTTGAAAGGAATATGGCACTTATTCAAATGGGTGGCCGAGGTTTTTCCGGATACTTACGATATGACGGAAAAGTATTTTGGGAATATGAGTATCGTCAAAGAAAAAATTAAATATTGCTATGCTAAAATATCTTCCAGCTAAATAGAAAATTTTTATTAACGTATGGTCTGAAAATGAAAACGTTAAAACTGTTTGATTTGTACAACGTATATTTATGCAACGGAAAATAAAATTGTTCAGGATTCAGATGGGAAATTTATTGAAGCAAAGTTTAATGAACAGGGGATAATATAAAAATTAAACGGAACTATTAGAAAGAGTTTAGGAGTTGAAAACGGTAAACAAAAAGTTTATTACTCATTTGATAACAGTTCTGAATATCGGCAGAATCACAGAAAGGAGAATCAGCAGTGAAAAATAAATTATTTGCCATAATTGTTTTTACATTAATAATTTTGATGCCATCATGTACTAGAGAGCAAATTATTAAAGGTGATGGAAATCCGGATTTTTCAAAGTTTATTGATGGTGATGTAAAGAATGAAACAACTTTAATAATTACTATTATCCAAAATTTAAGATTATTGTGACTAAAGTCCCAGTAATAGAAATATTGGAGTATGAAATACATTATCAGTACGTCTTTGGCCAAGATTGGAATATTCTTATAGATATTCGAAAAAGATATACACAAACTGATAATGAACTTAAAGAATTAAATGAAAAAGGTTTTTTTACTATTCAGCATGAACTTGAAAAAGTTCCAATAGAAACGATTTACGACCCTTCTTCATATTATGGGGAACTGAACTATAATAGTGTTGATTCACAAGATTGTTATATAAGATTCAAAAAAAATAGGTGAACTTGATTTATCACATTTACAAAAAGGAGTATGAAAGGGGAAAAGATTATCTTATGATTTCTCAAACGTCTATTAATGATAATGCGGTGGGAAAAGAAAATTTGAGAGGTAAGCAAGGATGGTTAAAAGATGACAATGGTAATATTTTAGTTCCTGTATCAGAAACAAAAGGATATGTAAATTTCAAAGCTCCGGTTGTATACGAGCAAGAGAGGTAAAACTATGAAAAAGATTTTTATTATTACATTTATGATTATAATTGTGTTTCCGATATATTCACAAACAATCAAAAAATTAGCCCCATTGTCAAAATCGGAAACTTTAGATTATTCATATAATCTGGATAAAGATATTTTGACTATTTATAAAATTAATGAATCAAAAAAGCAGATTTATTTTGAGAATACAGAGGCTTTATGGGGCGGTTATCAAATTTCAAAAGATAAAAGAAAAATGATTTTTTGGAAGAAAACTTTTGAAAGGAGTAGGCCTTTGTATTATTTAGATGGAAATACAGGAGATGTTAAATTCCTCGGAAAAGTACCGTTTGGTGCTCGTATGGATGCGACAGGGATCTATTTAATGAATGAAGATATTTATAATTCCGGTATTTTTACGATTTTCAATTTAAATACGGGGAAAATTGTAAATGAAATAACTTGGGATGTAAAAGATAAAGAAAAATGGACATCAACAGGAGCGGTATTCGATATTTTAAGAGCTGCTGAAAATGAAGAATATGATTTTATGATTCTTTTTTCGATAGAAAGGCTATGTATTTCAAAAGCATTTGTAAAAATAACATCGTCGAAGGTTTTTACGGAATTTGATGACAGCGATTTGTCTGAAATAGAATTAAGACAATCTGCAAATTACGGAAATGACTTTACCGGTTGGTATTAATAATTTTCCTAAAATCCGCTAATTTTCTCTTAAGGTATCAGATATGGAGAAAGATTAAAGATGAAAAAGATAATTATGTTTATAAGTTTTTTATTTGTGTTTATTGCTTTATATGCAAATGAATTTTACAACGGTTTTAATAAGAGTTCGTTCAAATCAATAGTTTTTAAGCCTTTGAATAAAGTTTCTTTTTACGATGATGCTGATGATCGATCTGATTATTTATGGAACAATGATTTTGATTATTCGTTATCAGATTATGAAAAGGCGTATATTTTATCCATTCGAAATGAAAATTATAATAAAAAATTTTATGCTTTAAAATCAGATTATTGCTTAATTTTATATGACTTTGAAACAAACGAATGTATATTTGCAGGAGTTTCTGTATCATTTAATAAAATCGAAGGTTTATTTTTTCCTGACTTTATTTCAGCGAGTTCTGAATTAAAAGAAGGTGATAAGGTTTATAGTGTTAAGAATTTATCAAATTTTAAATCTGACACTCCGTGGTGTGAAGCTTCTGATGACTATGGAATTGGTGAAAAAATAAAATTAAGTATAAATGCAAGCAGTCTTATAGTTGTATCAGGCTATGTTTCTGCAAAGAAACCTTACTTGTTTGAAAATAATTCTAGACCGAAGAAAATCTCTATAGAATTTAAAAATTCAAAAATACAAAAAGAATATGAATTAAAAGATTCTCCATCACCTCAGGTTATTAACTTGGACGGATTATATACTGAAGAAGTAGAAATAGTTATTAAAGACGTATACCCTGGAAAAAAATATAAGGATACGTGTATCAGTACAATATTTTCAATGTATCTTAATTAGATTTATTATTTTGAAAAATAAACCTCGTAGTTTTTGAAAAAGAACTGGTGGAGGGGGAAAAATACTTGGTGTGCAGGAGACGTAATAGATATAAAAATAAAAGCATCGGGGGAAAATGATTGCGATATTTGGGTAGAAAAGATACTTTCAAAAGTTTTTCCTAAATTCTCTTTAGCAGAAAAATGGGGCCCTGCTGTTACTAACAACTGTGATCAACATAAAAACAATTTGGCTAAATTAGGATTACTGCAAGATACACCTAGTTTGGGTGATAATATTGTGATTCAAGAAAATAAGGATGGAAGAGGAGTTCATGCAATGATTGTTAGTATTAATATTGATGGCTCTGTTGACTTAGCACAGTGTACGAAAAATGCAGCATTAGGTGGTAATCCGAAGACAGATTATCTTTTTGCGTTCTATAAACGCAAATATGGGGAAAAATCAGGAGTATCTCAAGTTATGCATTATGAATCGTTTGAAAAATTTGATGAAGGATGGGGAAAGTTATATTACATTCCATTAAATAATGCATCTTTGATAGATAAGATAAAGAATTTTTTTAATAACAAAAAGTGAGGAAAGAATGAATAAAATTATTTTATTTTTTGCAATGGTAATGATATGTTTTAACTCATGTCAGAAAACAAAGACACCTGTAGAGGAAGTGGAGTATACGGATTTGGAAGCTATAAACCAAGTAAAAAAAGACTTGTTCTGCATCAAGGTAAACGGCAAGTATGGTTTTATAGATATTGATGGAAATCTTGTTATTGTTGCAAACTTAAGTTATGCTTCAGATTATACGGACGGAGTTGCTAAAGTTTGTTTAGGAAATGATTCAAAATATACGTATATTGATTGTACGGGTAAACAAGTTTTTATAAACAAAGATAATTATAAATTTTATGGAAATTTTGAAAATACGGTTTATGATAATGAGCCTGAATTATTGTTGCCGAAAGAAAAACTGCCGGAAGGCTTTATTCAAGAATTGTATCTTGGGAAAAATATGTATTATATAGTCAAGGATGATGATAATATATATAGTGAAGGAAGAATAGGAGCTGTACTGAATGAAAACGGAGAATATATAATTCCACCAATGGACTGCTTATTTTTACGCCCATTTGAAAGGGATATGGCACTTATACAAATGGGTGGCCGAGGTTTTTCCGGGTATTTACGATATGACGGCAAAGTATTTTGGTCTGATGATTATCGTCAGGTGGAAAATTTTGAAGACTATTTTACCGAACAGCTTTTAAGAAAAGGTGAAAAATTTTTATTAACGTATGAATTGGATAATAATTGTTTAATTATTGATGCTGTACATAAGAAACAAAAAAGACATTTTGGAAAAGTATGTGTTGAATTGGGAGCATATCAAATTTCAAGTGACCATAAAAAATTTACGTATATTAAAAATTTAAATTCAGACTCTCCTGAATTGTTTATTTTTAACGGAATAACAGGAGAAAATTATTTTATCATGAATGTAACAGGTTCTGTAATTTCTGATAAAAACATTGATAATATTTTGTATTGTGAGCAAGGCAAGGGGAACGAATTTATATTGCTTAATTTATCGACTAATGAAAAAGTAAAATATAAATGGACATTAAAGAATAATGAAGTTTTTAATGATACGGCATACGAAGTTTCTCTGTTACGTTCGTTAGATAATAAGTATGATTTTTACATTTGTTTAGATGTTGGAGGTTTAAAAGCTGCAGAAGGATATATTGATATAAAACGTGGAAAGATAATAACTACATATGATGAAACAGCAAATGGCAAGTTGAGTTATAAACGTTTACAGACTTTTACCCTACAAGAATTCGGTTTGGAGTAGTTTACCCTACAAACATAATATTAGGTTTATTACAAGATAAACCTAAGTTAGGTGATAACATTGCTATTCAAGAAGTACTTAAAGTACTCTTACAGTTTACGAGTTTTTTATTGACATATGAAAACATAATGTGTATTTTATATCCATGTTAAGTACTAATATTTTAGCTCCGGATTTTTCGTTGCCTGATCAAGACGGTGTTATGCATTCACTTTCTCAATACAGAGGGAAAAAAGTAGTTCTGTATTTTTATTCAAAAGACAACACGGCTGGTTGTACAAAGCAATCTTGTGCATTTTCAGAATTGCAACCTCAATTTGAAGAAAAGAATGCACTGATAATAGGCGTGAGTAAAGACAGTGTTGAAAGTCATAAAAAGTTTGCTCAAAAGTACAATTTGAAAATTATACTCCTTTCCGATCCTGAGTTATCTGTTTTAAAATTATATGATGTTTGGAAAGAAAAAAATATGTACGGCAAAAAAGTTATGGGAACTGTTCGTACAACATACTTAATCGATGAAAATGGAATAATTGTAAACTCTGCCTCAAAAGTAAAAGCAGAAAAAAATCCTCAGGATGCTTTAGAACTTTTGGATTTTTCAAAATAAAAAAATAAAAACTTACAGGCTGTGTATGGATAAAATTATTTACGTAGCCGATGCATTTTACTTAAAACTAAAAAACTCTTTCATAAAATCTGAAAATTTTGGTAACAATTGCTAATTTTTATTGCGTTAATGTCTTTTTTTATCTATAATGATACCATGTAGGAAAGTGTTTATGGAAAGTAAAAATGGTATGAAAGTAAAAGTGCCGCTTGTTGTAAAGTTGATAGCGATAACATCGATCATAGTTGTTTTTTCCAGCGGAATTGCAACCCTTGTTTCTTCGTATTTCTTTATGAGAGATTCTTCTACGAGAGCAGAAGAAAATAATATGACACTCGTTCAAGTCTTTTCGACACGTATGCAAAATGAATTGCAAGAATCTTATACATCTTCAATGATTTTACTTGATACACTCAGGACAAGTTCTTCAAAAACTGCGTCGGAAGTTTTCAAAAGTAATTTTTTTGCACGTAATGCAAAAATAGCATATATCGGTGTTCCCGGTTTTATGGAACTTTATAACGACAAATTTTTCATTTCTAACGAAAAGGAAGAATCTTGTGTTGAAAATTTTTTGGTAAATTCGGAAAGTCGCCTTAGACTTGCAAATGAAGGTGAACTTTTTACGATGAATGCAACTGCTTTTTTTGAAATGCCGATGCTTGCACTTGTATCTCCCTATGCCGACGATGGAACAAAAAACCGCATTGTAATTCTTTTTTCTACGGAAAACCTACAGGGCAGTACTGAAGCAAGCAATGCGTATACGACGTATGCTAT
Source organism: Treponemataceae bacterium (assembly GCA_052173655.1). Classification (GTDB taxonomy): domain Bacteria; phylum Spirochaetota; class Spirochaetia; order Treponematales; family Treponemataceae; genus RGIG9060. The sequence continues at coordinate 69,216 of JBQMYD010000004.1, forward strand.
TTCAGATGAAAACGAAATTTTGGTATATCCGGATTACGAAATTTTAAAAACACAGAGCTTTACTCGCGAGCAAGCATTTTATGACAAAATTTCAGAAGCTACTTTGCCGCTTTTACAGTTTAAATATGAAGAAAACGGTGAAAAATTTTTTATTGCAATTTCAAAAGTGGATTTTGGGCGATTTGTTGCTATTTCTCAGGTTCCGGTTTCTTTAGTTTATAAAGCCGTTTATTTTATGATTTTGAGAAATTCAATTATTGTTGCAATAATTTTATTCCTTGCAATTTTAGCAATTTATTTCTTTGCACAAAATATTTCGCGACCGGTAATTGCACTAAAAGATGCTGCAGAACGAATTGAAACCGGTGATTACGATGTAAAACTTAAGCCTAAAACTTATGATGAAATCGGTTTGCTTACAAATTCATTTGTAAAAATGGGAAAAGGATTGGCAGAGCGTGAACGTTTGCGAGAAACTTTCGGTCGATTTGTAAACAAAGATATCGCCGAGAAAGCAGCCCGAGGAGAACTTAAACTCGGAGGCGAGAGAAAAAATGCAACGATTTTCTTTTCCGATATTCGTTCATTTACTGCAATATCGGAAAAACTTAATCCTGAACAGGTTGTTGAATTTTTGAATGCATATATGACGCGAATGGTTGACTGTATTCAGGCAACAGGTGGTGTTGTAGATAAGTTTATTGGAGATGCAATTATGGGTATCTGGGGTGTTCCTATTTCCACAGGAGATCCTGCAAAAGATGCCGAGCAAGCCATAAAAGCCATGCTGATGATGAGAAAAAGTTTGCAAGAATTCAATAAAGACAGGGGCACACCTGATAAGCCTCTTATAAAGATCGGTTGTGGATTAAATACGGGGCCTTGTATTGCAGGACAGATCGGTTCTGAAAAACGAATGGAATATACTGTTATCGGTGATACCGTAAATACTGCAAGCCGAATTGAGGCTCTTAATAAACCGTTTGGAACTGATATTTTAATTTCAGAAAACACTTATAAACTTTTACAAGGAAAACTTATAGTTGAAGCAATGCCTTCAATAAAAGTAAAGGGTAAAACTGACCCATTGCAGATTTTTGCTGTTGTGAATTTTAAAGGAGAAGACGGGCCGCAAACTCTAAAGGAAGTCCGTGCGATGTTGGGTATTCAAACACCTGTTGCAATTGCCGATCCGGACAAAGAAGAAGTGAAATATGAAATACTTTCGCAAAAATGATTTTATTTTCACTCTACTTATCACAATTGCAGAAATTGCTTTAATTTTTTTATATTTTTCTATAGCGTTCCTTACGGATACGAGTAGACGTCAAATAGGTGAAATAGTTTTCAAAGAAAGAATTGCGACACGGCGACAAACAGATGTTTTCCATTGGCAGACACTGCATACAAAAAGTCCGATTTACGAATATGATACAATCAGAACTGCAGATAAAGCTGAAGCGGAGATTTTGTTCAATGACGGTACAAAACTTGATATCTTGGAAAATACGCTTGTTAAATTGCAAGGTATTGATGATGAAGATTTTGCAGATATAGAAAGCGGCTCTGTTTCTGTTGAGACGGCAAATACAAGCAAGAAAATTTCATTTGCAGGAAACGTTGTAGACCTTGTTGATAAGGCAAAATTATCCCTTTCATATACTGAAGATGAGACAAAGATAAAAGTGGAAGAGGGGTCTGCTTCGGTTTCTGCAAACGGCGAAAATTTAGTGATTCAAACTTCACAAAAAATAAACTTTTCTTCCGGTGAGGAAAAGCCTAAAGTGGAAAAAGTAAAAATTCAAAAAATTCCTACAAGAAAAAATCAAAAGTTTGTTACATACAAAAAAGATGCTCCTGTTACTTTTTCATTCATGGCAGAAAATCCCGGTGATGCAAAAGTTGTTATCGCTCAGGATAAAAATTTCAAGAAAGTTTACAAAACTGTAACGCAATTTTCAAAAGATGAAGGTAGTTCAAATACATATAGTTGCAAAGAAAAAATTCCGCTTGAGAAAGTATATTGGAAAGTTGTTTACGAAGATGGCGAAGAGAGCGAAATACAGTCGGTTGAAATTCAGCAAGTTGAAAAAATCTCCAAATTTACGACGGAAGCAAATGCAAGAGTCATTTCTACCGGAGATGACAGTAAAGTAAAGTTTTCTTGGGCTAATATGGATAACGCAACTTCTTACGTTTTTGAAGTTTCCGAATCGGCAGATTTTTCAAATACAATCATAAAACAAACGACTCGGAATTCTTCAATTCAGATTGCCTCTCTTGATGACGGTTCTTACTACTGGCGAGTTACTCCGAATTATTCAGGAAAACTCCTTGATAAACCGGAAAGTATAACACGTCAGTTACAAGTTGAAAAAAATGACAGTATACTTCCGCTTAAAATCAATTATCCGGTAAACGGTTATAAATTCAATATACAAGAAAAAAAAGATTTTTCATTTTCGTGGGAAAGACGTAAAAATGCTGAAGAGTACACGCTGTCTTTATATCGGGATGAAAACTCGGAAGCTGCTGAAAAATTTGTGTGTACGGAAAATACTGCAAGGTTCAGTTTGCTTGACAGCAAGCTATTTCAAGACGAAGGTAAGGTTTTTTGGACTGTAAGCTATAAGAATAAAAATGGGAAACTTTCTCCTTTGAGTCAGAAATTGAAAATTGAAAAAATAAGAAATGATTTCCAATTTAAATCTGTTTTTCCAAAGGATAACTATGCAATTGCTGCAAGTTTGATTCAAAATATCCGTTTTACATGGAAAAATGACAGCGGATTGAGAACTAATTTTATTGTTTCTTCAGATGAAAAAATGAGGAACGTTGTTTACAAAAAAAATGTGGATACGACTTCAGTGCTCGGTCTTTTCTTGGAAGAAGGTAAATATTTTTGGTGTGTTGAGATGCTCGATTTTGACGGCTCTGTTTTAAAGAAGTCTGAGATAAAAACATTCAATGTTGTAAAAAACTTGCCGGCGGTTGATTTTGTCAGCCCTATGGAACATACTCTTGTTCCTCTTTTTAATGATCCGCACGTCTTGGTAGAGTGGGAAGAAATTCCGAATGCAGATTATTATGAAGTTGAAATTTATGAACCTTCAGGTAGCAGGATTGTTTTTAATCCTTATGCAAAATGCGAGTCGATTGATATTTCTGCAGGAAAGTATAATGAAGGAACTTACAGAATTTCAGTGCAGCCGTTTGCACTTGATACAATCGATCATACAAAAAATGTTGGATTGAAAAAAGTTATTTCGTTTGAATCTAAAAAACTAACTGTAGCTTCTCTTGTTTCACCTAAAATTAATACTTCTGTTGATGGGATCAGTGCGTATAATAATGGTGTGAATTTTTCATGGAAATCGCACCAGGATTTTGAAAAACAGGAACTTGTTTTGGTAAAGAATGGGAAAATTATAAAAAAGGTTTCAGCCGGACAAAAGGGAAATGTTTCTGTTTTGGTTCCGAAATTGGAAAGTGGAACTTATACTTGGTATGTAAGCGGAAAATTTCGCAACTATGATGTTAGTTCACATGAAAGATATTCTCTGACGGTATTGCCTGTTCCGCCACTTGAAGTTCCGCGTTTTAATGCGGATGCAATGAAAAAATTGATAAATATACCGTATCTCAAAGAAAACAGAAATATTCCTTTTGCTTGGTCTTCTTCGCAATATGCAAGTTATTATATATTGACAATAAGTGATGCAAGGAAAAAGACAATTTTTTCAAAAAAGATTTATGATACAAACTATGATTTTACATCTTTACGCATGCTTTCAAACGGTTCATTTCAGGCAACAATTAATGCCGTTTCCGATAAACAATTAAAAGGGCTTTCGACAGAATCAATGGTCGATACATTTTCTTTTGTTGTTGATTTACCTGAAATAGAAAAGCCTAAAAATATTCTAACAAAAGATAGAGAGTACTATGGCTATTGATGATTTTAGAAATAAATTTACTAAAGTAAAAAAAATTCTCATTCTTTTTATTTTTGTGCCTGTATTGCTCTATGCACAAGAAGCGAAACCTGTTACGGCTGAAAATGATTTTTTTTATTTTGAAAATGAAGAAACCGGTAAGCCGATCTTTACTCAAATTATCAGTTGGAAAGGTTCTGCATCGGTTTTTTATTATGAAATAAGTGTAAAAGATTCCTTGGGGAGTTTTATTCTTGAAAGTGAAAAAACTGAGACATCGTCAATTGAAGTAAAATTGAAACCCGGAAAATATTTTTATAAAATTCTTGCTTATAATTTTCTTGATACTCTTGAACAAGAATCCGATTGGGTTGAGCTTGAGATTCTTCAGGCAGTTTTTCCGGCTATAAGGAGTATTTCTCCTAACATACTGTATATAGAAAATAATGATTTTTCCTTTGAAGTAAAGGGTAGAAATTTTCCTCCAAATGCAGATATCTTTTTTCAGTCGGAAAAGACTCATGCAAAAAAATTTATAAAACCGCTTTCTATCGAAAAAAATAAAATTGATTTTTATTTTGATAATCCGGAAGTTTTTATAGGCTCCCCGTATACAGTTCATATTGTGGATAAGAGTGGGTTATCAGCTGTTTCAAGTCCATTTTTAGTAAAGTATAAAAAAGCCGTTGATTTTTATGTAGGTGCTGCCTATACTCCATATGTTCCGCTTGGCGATGCTTGGTACATGAGTGTATGGAATAAAAAATTTTATCCTTTTGGTTTTACGGGTGAATTGGGCTTTATTTTTTCAAAAAATTCTTTCGGTTTTTTCGGTTTGGAATTACGATCTTCTTTCCGTTTAATGAATACAGAAAAAGACTCGGTAAAACTTAATAATAATACAGTAGTTTCTTCCTTGAATTTTATTTATGAGTGGTGGTTTATAAGAAAACTTGCACTTTGTATAAGAGCCGGTGGAGGTATTGTGTATAACTCGTATGTGTTTGTTTATCCTACGTGGACTTCTGACAAACAAAGTACACTTGACGGATTTTATACGGCAGCGTTAGGTTTTAGAGTTAAGCCTGTAAAGAACTTTTATTTTGATGTAATGATTGGTGTTGAACATATGTTGAACAGAGAGGTAAAACCGCTAGGTATCATACCTGAAATTGCTTTTGGATATCGTTTTTAATAATTTTTTTTGTTCTGTTTACAACAACCGTGCTATAATAAAATAGTCCCACCATAGGCGGGACTGTAGTCAAATGACTTCGGCATTTAGCCTTATTGTGATTTGATTTCTACAGACAATTTAGCATTGTTTGCAATTTTTTGCAATACTTAAAATTTATGATTTTTTATATTGGAGTTTTTAATGAAAACACTTGGTCTCGATATAGGAACGAACTCAATCGGTTGGGGAATTGTTGATGAAGCTGCAAAAAAAATACAAAGATGCGGAGTATATATATTCCCTGAGGGTGTAAAAATAGAAAAAGGAAATGAAAGTTCCAAAGCTGCTGAACGTACCGCTTTTCGTCTTGCAAGAAGATTAAAATTTAGAAGAAAGCTTAGAAAATACGAAACTTTAAAAGTGCTGATTGAAAATGGTATGTGTCCTCTTACTATGGAAGAACTTGAGAAATGGAAAAATAAAAAGATATATCCAACTTCAAAGAATTTTCTTGCCTGGTACAGAACTGATGAAATCAAAAAATGGGAACCCTATTATCTTAGAAAAAAATGTGTAGAAGAAAAGGCATTGCCGTATGAAATAGGGCGTTCAATGTATCATCTTGCACAACGACGTGGATTTTTAAGCAATCGAAAGGAAAGTACAAAGGCTTCTGAGGGTGATGTTTCAAAAGGTATTGATAAACTTTCAGAATTAAAGGGTGAAAAAACTTTAGGTCAATATTTTTACGAATTAAAGCAGTCCGGCGAAAAGGTGAGGGGAAAATACACATCGAGAAAAGATCATTACGAAAAAGAATTCAATAGAATATGTGAAGTTCAGTTTTTTTCAGAGGAATTAAAAAGCGATTTATACAAAGCGATTTTTTATCAGCGGAAATTGAAATCACAAAAATTTCTTGTAGGGAAGTGTACGCTTGAACCAAGTAAATCGCGTTGTCCTGTTTCACATTTTGAGTTTGAAGAATTTAGAATGCTTTCGTTTATCAACTCGATAAAGCTTGCAAAAAAATCAAATGAAGATGACGATCAAGCGTTTGAATTTCTTACAAAAGAAGAAAAAGAACTTATAAAACCGTTGTTTTTTAGAGTTTCAAAACCTAATTTTTTATTTAAGGATATTTCAAAAAAGCTAAAAGGCAAAAACGAATTTTGGAAGTTCAACTACAGGGACGATACGATTGTTTCAGCCTGTCCTGTTACTTTAGGATTGAAAAATATTTTTGGTGATGATTTTTTTGATGCAAATTGCAAAGAAAATAAAATAGATAAATATGATATATATGATATTTGGCATGTTTTGTTTGATTTTGATGATAACGAAAAACTTATGGAATTTGCACGTGAAAAATTACATTTGGATGCTGAAAAATCGGAAAAATTTTGTAAAATTAAAATTGCGCAAGGATATGCAAATCTAAGTTTAAAGGCTATTAGAAAAATACTTCCGTTTTTGCACAAAGGCTATATTTATTCTACTGCATCTTTTCTTGCAAATATTCCGACTATGATTGGTAAAGATGTGTATGAACAGAATTCTGATAAAATCGAAGAAGAAATTGAAAATATAACGGCAACACTCAAAAGCCGCAATACTGTTATTACGATAGCTAATCAATGTATTGACTCTATTTTTAAAGATGAGCAACATGATTTTCATTCGGAGGAATGGGATAAGGCTATTGTTGATAAGCATATTTTTGATATTTACGGCAAACTAAGATTTGAACGATTATCAACAGAAGAACAATGTTCAATAAAAAATGAAATAGAAGAAAAAATAATTGATGTTCTTAAAATTGCAAAGACAAAAAATCCGAATGACTACAAGTACAGACAGTTGCGTACGGATGATTTGATAAAAACATATCTTTTGGATCAAGGTTTCGTTATAAAAAAGAATACAGACCTTTATCATCCGTCTGATACTGAAAGTAATTTTGAAAAACCTAAGATTGCCGACGACGGAAAATTGTATCTTGCATCCCCAAGAACTTCAAGTGTAAAAAATCCTGTTGCAATGAGAGCTTTGCATCAATTGAGAAAACTCATAAATTATCTGATAAAAACAGGAGAGATTGACAGCAGCACGAGAATCAATATAGAACTTGCAAATGAAGTGAACGATAAGAACTGGCGAAAGGCTATTTCAGATTTTAACAGGGAAAATGAGCGTAAGAATGAAGAAGCTAAAAATCGAATTATTGAGTTATGCAACGATGTAGGGATTGAAATTGAACCGACTGATTCTGATATTAAAAAATTCCGTCTTTGGAAAGAACAAAGAGAAGAATGTCCTTATACAGGAAAGAAAATAAGTGTAACAGATTTATTTGGATCTGTTCCTAAATTTGACTTTGAACATACAATTCCCAGGAGTCTTTCGTATGATGATTCGATTGAAAACCTTACCTTATGTGATAGTGAATTTAACCGTACGGTAAAAAAACAACACATTCCGTCCGAATTACCGAACTTTAAAGAGATAAACAGACGTTTTCAAAAGTATTATGAAGATAAAATCGATAGCTGTCTAAATATAATTTCAAAAAATGCCACCAGAAGCGGTGTTTATATTGCTCCTGCTGACAAAGATGTAAAAATAGTTAGAAGACACAAGGCTCAACTTGAACTTGATTATTACAAAGGAAAACTGAAACGGTTTACCGCACCGGAAGTAACATCAAGTTTTAAGCACAGCCAGCTGAACGATACTCGTATTATTACAAAATTTGCCCTTAAGTATTTAAAAACTGTTTTTAGTTATGTTCAGCCGGTTAAAGGTTTTATGACAGATACATTTAAAAAACAGTGGGTTTTGCTTGAGCGAAACGAAAATAAAGATCGTTCAAATTACTGCCACCATATTGTTGATGCACTAACGATTGCTTGTGTAAATCGCGGAAAATTTAATTTATTATCTGAAGTTATAAGAAAAAGTGCTGACGGTGCTGGAGCTAACATTAAATGTGCAAAGCCGTGGGAAACATTTGATAAAGATGTTCTTGAAGCTGTTCAGTATGTAATTCCAAAACACTTTGTTGATGACAATTCGCTTAGGCAGACTAAAAAAGTTTTAACAAATCGTTTTGGCAAACAGATTTTAAAGAATGGAAAGAAAGTGTACGAACAGGGAAATACGGCACGAGGTTCTTTGCATAAAGAGACCTTTTACGGTTGTATAATGAGTCCCGCAGAGAAAGAAAAGAAAAGCGAAAAGATATTTGTTCAAAGAGTTCCTGTATCTACATTGGATGGGCAGTCTGCTGAAAAAATTATTGACAAGGGAGTTCAAAGAGCTTTTTTTGATAATTTGCAAAATAAAATACAAACGCTCGAAAATATTCAAACAAATGGAATTTTACTTCCTTACAAGATGAACGGAAAAGAAGTTTATGTAAAAAGAGCTAGAATAAAAGCTAAACCTACAGATCCGATTGCATTAAAAAAGCATTGCAATGTAACAGACGAAAAAAACAAAGAGTACAAACAGAATTATTACGTTGTGAATGACGAAAATTATTTGCTTGCCTTGTATCGTGGGAAAGGTGAGAAGGGGGATCCTGTTTCCGATTACATACTTTTGAACTTATTGGATGCGGTACAAAGTAAACAAGCAGGAAAAGAATTGTATCCGGTTTCTAAAGAAAAAAAAGAGACAATTTTGTCTTTGTACAAGGTTCTTAAAATCGGAAAAATCGTAATTTTGCAAAATGATGAAAACGAAGATGTATTTGCGTTACCGAAAGAAAAGTTTTGGAATAGGATGTACAGGGTTGCAGGATTGGGAAGATCGGGAAAAAGTATACATATAGCATTGGCGCATATCATAAGTTCAAATCCATATAAATATATGAAAGGTGAATATGATTTAGATGAAGGCGTTGAATTCAGACGGAAGATAGCAACAAATTTTATAGGTTTAGTTGAGGGAGAAGATTTTACGATTTCTCCTATGGGTGAAATTATAAAAAAATAACGCTAACAAAAAGCTGTACGTTTAGTTATATTCTTCCGATAGTAGGGTATGATTAAACGGACACTGTTTTTCTCGCATGCTGTTTGTTTAAGCTTAAAGCACAATCAGCTTGTTGTTTTTAACAAAGAAACTCAAGAAGGATCTTCTGTACCTATTGAAGATATAGGTTTTGTTGTTATAGAAAATGAACTTATTTCAATGACAATTCCTCTTATTAACAAGCTTACCGATAACAATGTTGCTATAATTTTTTGTAATGAAAAACATTTGCCTTTTTCTATGACATTGCCTCTTGATTGCAATACAATTCAGTCTCAATTATTTTCAGTTCAAATCAGTGCAAAACTTCCTGTAAAAAAACAATGCTGGAAACAGATTGTAGAAGGAAAAATACAAAATCAGAGTAGATTGCTTGAAAAATACAAGCTTAATTGTAAAAAACTTTTTGAATTTTCAAAGTGTGTAAAGAGCGGTGATACAACAAATATTGAAGCCCGCTGTGCAAAAATATATTGGGATACTTTATTCGGTACTGCATGGAAGCGTGAGCGGTTCGGTGAATTTCCGAATAATTATTTAAACTATGGATATTCAATTTTGAGGGCGGCAACAGCAAGGGCATTGACAGGTTCCGGTCTTCTTCCAACTTTTGGAATTCATCATCACAATAAATACAACGCATATTGCCTTGCCGATGATTTGATGGAGCCTTATCGACCATATGTAGACGACGAGGTTATTTGTTTTTTTAGTGAAAATCCTGTTGAAGAAGAACTGAATTCAGAATTTAAAAAGAAAATTTTAAATGTTTTAACACGGGATGTCAAAATAGGAAAAGTTACGCGTCCATTGATGGTAGCTTTGTCTATAACAAGTTCTTCGTTTGTAAAAGTGCTTAGCGAAGAAGTAGAAAAAATAAGTTTACCGGTTTTTACGTGATTATGAGTTTTGATAGAATAAATGCATATAGGATAATGTGGATTTTTTGTTTATTTGATTTACCTACAAATACAAAACCTCAAAGAAAAAGAGCTTCGGAGTTCAGAAAAAAGCTTTTGGATGACGGTTTTGATATGATGCAATATAGCGTTTACAAAAGATTTTGTGGCAGCAAGGAAGCTTGCGAGGTTCATGAAAAAAGAATAAAACAATGGCTGCCGCGGGAAGGAACTGTGAGTATTTTAAAATTTACCGATAAGCAGTTCGGGGAAATCCTTACATACATAGGCACAACACCACAAAAAAAAGAAAAAGTCCCTCAGCAGCTAGAATTATTTTAAAAAAAACGGGAAAATTAACCTTAGAGCGATTAAGTTTCCCGTTTTTTAAAGATGTAAAAATTTGCATAATTCTTTGTGTAATATGGTTTTGTAAAACTCATATTATTTTACATCAAAGTTAGAAATCAAACCACAACTTGATTTCTACACTCCTGAATTCTGTTGTCATTATTTTACATCAAAGTTAGAAATCAAACCACAACAGCGCAACAATTTAACAACGCTTTTCAAAGATTATTTTACATCAAAGTTAGAAATCAAACCACAACCCTTTCTCTGTCTTCAATAACCTTGCAATCATTATTTTACATCAAAGTTAGAAATCAAACCACAACTGATTATCAGAATCTTGTCCTTGCAAAAGAATTGTTTTACATCAAAGTTAGAAATCAAACCACAACTCGGAGTGACAGAGAAAGGTGAGGAGTTCAAATTATTTTACATCAAAGTTAGAAATCAAACCACAACTTCGCATCGCCCAAGCCCTCAACATTACAATTATTTTACATCAACAAAACAAAAAGCTGTTTTTTATTTTGTTGCATTTTTCCAAAATATAAATAGCAACTTTGTTAGTTCTGCAATATCAGTAGTTTTGAATAAAAACTCTTTGCTTTTAAGAAAACTCGTGTTACAATAGGGGAAAATACATACAGAAAGAATTTTAAGAGGTGAAATGATGAATGTTCTAAAAAACATTTTAAAATGTATTGGAATCATTATTGCAGTTTTGGTTGCTTTAGTTTTGGTTCTTGTTCTGGTTTTTACGCTAGCTGAATTTAAGCCTAAAGCGGAAGAAAACGTTGTTACAGAAGGAATGGCAAGCGGAACTATTTCAGTTGGAAGTCCGTTTACAATTATGTCTTGGAATATGGGTTACGGAGCATTAGGCGATAACGCAGATTTCTTTATGGACGGCGGAACTATGGTTATGTCATCCGAAAAAGATCGTGTTCTTGAAAACATGGAAGGGCTTGCAGAAGATATAAAAGAATTCAATCCTGATTTTGTTTTCTTGCAGGAAGTTGATAAAAAATCAAAAAGATCTTTTAAATTAGATCAAAAGAAATTTTTTGAAAATGCATTCGTAGATTACGAAAGTTCTTTTGGTACGAATTTTAAAGTATTGCATGTTCCTGCTCCAAGCATTGCCGGAAAAAACTCAATCGGTTCTGTTGATTGCGGTGTTTTAACACTTTCAAAGGTTGCTTCAAACAGTTCTACAAGAATTTCTCTACCTTGTCCGTTCAATTTTCCGGTTAGGATATTTAATCTAAAAAGATGTCTTTTGATTAACAGAATTCCGGTTGCAGATACTGATAAAGAACTTGTTATCGTAAACTTACACCTTGAAGCATACGATTCAGGTGAGGGAAAAATTGCTCAAACTAAAATGCTTAGAGAAATTTTTGACAATGAAGTTGCAAAAGGTAACTATGTAATTGCCGGCGGAGATTTTAATCAAACATTTTCTAATGTGGATTTAACGAATTATCCTGTTCTTCCTAATATGTGGACTCCGGGAATTGTTGATGTAAGTGATTTTTCCGAAGGTATCCAGCTGATGATGGATGCAAGAGAGCCTTCTTGCCGTTCTTTGGATAAAGTTTATGAAGGAGCTGATAAAGATAACTTCCAATTCTATGTTATCGATGGTTTTATTGTTTCTTCAAACGTAAAAATAAATTCTTTTGAAACAGTTAATAAAGAATTTAAGAATACGGATCATAATCCTGTTGTAATGAATGTTACTTTAAAATAAATTAACTTTTTTTACAAAAAGCCGGTAAACGCTGAAAGCTTAAAAACTTTTGTTGCGTTACCGGCATTTTTTTTGTTACAATAAATTCATGACTATTCTTGAGCAACATTACTCAAAGCACAAAGAAGAACACCGATTAGAGACCCGCCATGGTAGGGTAGAGTTTGAAGTTTCAATGAGTTTTATAAAAAAAGCATGCAAAAAAAATGCCGGAGATCTTTCCGGTAGGGTGCCAAAAATCTTGGATATAGGAGCAGGAACCGGACGCTACTCGATAGCTCTTGCCGAAGATGGGTATGATGTTACTGCTGTTGAACTTGTAAAACATAATCTTGAAATTTTGCGTTCAAAGCATAAAAATGTAAAAACTTGGCAAGGCAATGCTTTAAATCTAAGTTTTCTTAAAAATGAAACTTTTGACATTACAATTTTGTTTGGCCCGTTGTATCACCTACATACGCAAAAGGAAAAACTTGCAGCCCTGAATGAAGCTCGGCGTGTAACAAAAAAAGGAGGTGTAATTTTTGCAGGCTATATAATGAACGAATACTCAGTTATTCAGTATTGTTTTAAAAATCGTCATATTCTTGAAAGTATAAAAAACGGAACTTTGACACAAGATTTTAAAGTCTTGACCGGTGAAAAAGATATTTACAGTTATATACGACTTGAAGAAATTTCTGAACTGAATAGTTTGGCAGGTTTGAAAAGACAATTCATTTTTGCTTCCGATGGGGCTGCCGATTATATGAGAAAGGAATTGAATGCCTTGAGTGAAGAAGAATTTAAAATTTTTATTCAATATCAGCTTGCAGTTTGTTGCCGTAATGAACTTTTAGGTTCTTCAAGTCATGTCGTTGACGTACTTTGCGTTTAAAATTTATTTAAAACTTTATCAGTTTATTCTATAGTGATTCTTTGTTCAGTTTTGTTGTACACATTGTTGATATTCATTTTTTTGCTTTGATTAACATAACTAATGAGAACTTGCATATCTGTTATGCCACTTTTGTTTATGATTTTGCTATTCATAAAAACGGTATTGCCATCTCCTCCGTTTTCAAAAATAAAAGAAGGCCCTGCGACTATGTATTTTTTTTCGGGAATTATAGAAATATATTTGTTATTGTCAAAAACCATGACATTTTTTATCCGTCTTTTGCCTTCAATTTTTTTTAGCATTCCATTTTCATCGGTTATTATGGGAGTTTTTATTGAACTATCAATTGTATATTTCAATCCTGAAACCTGTAAGAAACCTCCAAATTCATTAGGGATATCTTTAGCTGAAAATTCTAAGGCATCTAAAATTTGTCTACCGGATGCTTCAATAGTTATAATTTCATTTGAAAAAGGAAGAATATTGAAAAAATTTTTGTAGCTAATTTTTCCTGCAGGAATATTGCTTCGTATTGTACCTCCATTTACAATTGCTATATCAGATTGCATTATATTTTTGTAGGCATCTGTAATTAAATTTGCCAGAGGACATTCCTGTTTTCTTACAATTCTTTGACCGTTTTCATCAAAAATTGAAAGTTCAGCATTGTTATAAAAAATAACTTGTTTTGTCCTTTTATTTAATTTTTTTTGTATTTTATTTATAAAAGCCGAAGTTTTTATATCTTTTTTTTTGCAGAAATTTATCAATGTTGAAGAAATTTTTTTATCAGTTATATTTATTGTAAGTTTTCCTATGTATAAAAATCTTGCTCCCGTACTGGAAAGAAGCGTTTTGTTTCCTATTTTATTTTTTATAAATTTTTCAGGAATTATTGAGTGTGAATGACCGTCTAAAACGGCATCAAGCCCATAGGTGTTTTTTATTAAACTTTCACAAGAAAATGGCATATTAATTTCGTTTTTGTTATCGTCATTTTTGCTATCGCTGTTTTTGTTTTCAGAACCAAGATGAGTTAAGGCAATTACGTATGTTGCTCCGTTTTGTTTTGCTTCGTTTACTGTTTTTTGAACTTGCCCATAAAGCTGTTTCCCATTTTCTTTTGCACAAAAATCGTAGACAAATTTTCCGTCTTCTTGAAAAAATTTGGGGTTTGAAGTTGAAATTGAATAAGGTGTTGTAACCCCGATAAAAGCTATACGAGTTTTTCCAAAGTCCATCAATATATAAGGTTTTGTATTTGATAAAAAAGTTTCTTTTGTGCTTGTGCTTGTTACATTGCAGACTACTATGGGAAATTTTGCTTTTTTTATTAACTTGGTAAGATTTTCTATTCCATAATCAAATTCATGATTTCCAAGAGTTGAAACATCGTAGCCGACTTTGTTCATGATTTCGATTATATATTCTCCTTTTGAAATAAAGCCTATCAGATCTCCTTGAATAAAATCGCCGGAATCTACAAGAGCAACGTATGGAGTTTCTTTTTCACATTCATTTTTATACGCTTTTAATCCTGCATATCCCATGTGTTGATTAACTGCACAGTGTACATCGTTTGTAAAAAGAATTACTATTTTCTGATCTTGTTTGTTGCAATCAAAATTGCTTTTTGTACAACCAAGAAAAACAAAAAATAAAAAGATATACAGAATAGAGGAAAATAAATTTTTCTTATTCATTTAATTTTACCGAAGGTTTCCTTATTTTTGCTTTTTCTAAAGTGATTTTGTGTTTTTCTCCTAAACAGATTTTTCCTTTAAATTTTTTGCTTTTGGAAAATATCAGATATTCTTCATTGCCTACAGGTTTTATGCCGAATTCTTCTTGCTGAATTGTTTTGCAGAGTTTTGAAATTTCTCTTGCAAGTTCTATTTCCTCTTGTGAATTTGAATTTGCAGGATCATCGGAGTACATAATTTGACTTCCAAAAATAAAATTCACTAAGGAAATAAGTATTTTTTCATCTTTGGTCAGAGAGCAATTTTTATTTCTTATAAAAATAACGTCCGGATCATTTACAAAAATTGTTTTGTCCCACAAAGCCCTTCCTAATGTATTTTTCAAATTAAGAAAGGCTTCATTGCGACCTTGCCAATTGAGTTTTCTCATAAATTTGTTTTGCCAATGTTCATAAGTATCACAGCCGATTCTGGAAATTGGAAAGTCTACAAAACTTTGTTCCATTGGAATGCCGCAACCGAGGTATGTTACCGGTTTTCCGTCTTTTGTTTTTGTTCGTTTTGTCAGAATTTTTATTGCCTTTGAATACCACTCAAAAGAAGCTCCTCCGTTTGAAAAATTCCCATAAATCATGCCTGCGTACATAAAATCAAGTTTTAAATAGCGAAATCCCCATTGATTTATAGCTGTTTCCATGATTTTATCAAGATAATTAAGCACATCTTCTCTGCTCAAGTCCAGAAAATAATAATTTTTCAATCCGTTCCAACCGGGATTTATACCTGCTGCAATAAGTTTTCCCTTGTGATTTTTTAAAAGCCACTCAGGATGATTTTTTGCAACCGGATTTTCTTTATAAACTAAAAAAGGTGCAATCCACAGACCCGGAATGTAAAGTGCATTTTCAATTTTTTCTGCTAAATATTGTAAACCATTGGGAAATTTTGTTTTATTGATAGTCCAGTCTCCGACCATATTTTCCCAGCCGTCATCGATTTGGAATATAATCGGAGTTTGCTCATTGTAGTTAGATTTTAAAAAATTCAAAATATTTTCGGTATTATGCAAAGCTTCCAAATCTTCTAAAATCAGATTTTCATGAATTTGTGTGTAATGGTTATACCAACTTTCCCAGCCTAAAATTCTGTTTGTAGGTAAGTTTTTTTCAGAAGGAGAATGCTCGTTTCGGTTTTGCCCTGTTAAAAATTCAAGGTTTTTAAATTGATTACAGTCAAAAATCTTTTTTAATGAATCTTTGCAGTCAAAATATGAATTTGCAGTAAAAATATGAATTTGAGATTGTAAATCACCTTGTTTCCATGATTTTCCCTTGTCGCAAATTTCGATCGTTACAGTATTTTTTTTCCTATCGATAATAAATTGAACCGGTGGCATAGGTTTTTTGCTTTTTTCTCCGATTATAGTACCGGTACTTGCTAAAACAAGATAAAAGTCTTCCCAACGCAAGTAACATACAAATTGTGCCAGTACAATATTTTTTGAAGAAATAAATTTTGTTTCAGGAAATTGCAAAATATTTTTAAAAACTTTTGTTAAAGTTTTTGTAAAACCTTTTGACAAATTGGGTTGTTCTTTTCCGGGTTCAATTTCAAAGCAAGGACTCCAAGATTGCCACCCTCCCAAATTTATCCATGCATTTTCAGAGGAAAAATTTGTTCCCGTAAAATTCCGGGGTACAGAATTTTTGCTTTGTAAGTCTTTGTTTTCTTCATTTTTTAACAAATCATTAATTTTGTAAGTTTCAAGTATTGTGTTTTCCGTAGCCGTAAAATCACATCGTGCAAAAAACTCTTTTATCATATTAAGCTTTCCTGTTTTGTTTAGAATCTATTTTTATTACAATTTGCTACAGGTTTTCAAGCACATTGAGATAGAATTCTACTGTTTTTATCATTGTTTCACAGGAAATTTTTTCATCATCCCCGTGAATCATAGCCCTTTCTTCTTTGCTCAAGTACATTCCGCTAAATCTATAAATTTTATCCGTAATTCTGCAATAATGCCGACTATCACTGCAAGCCATCATAAGGTAAGGTGAAATAATTACATCTGGCCATGTTTTATGAATTGCCTCGCATAAGTTTTTATATTGGTTGCAGTTTATATCAGACTCCAAAGATGGATTGCTGGCATTAATGACATTAATTTCAAATTTTGTACTTTTTTTGCAGACTTTTTTGGTGTATTTTTCAAGACGTTTTTTTGCTTTATCGATTGTATCGCTGCCTAAAAGGCGTAAATTTAAACCTATTTTTGCTTGTGCAGGAAGAACATTGTAAGCTTTACTGCCCTCAAGTCTTGTTATTGCGTATGTTGTATGTAAAAGTGCATTCAGTTCTCCTCCTGCAATTTTTGAAGCAAGATGAACAAGCGGTTTAGTAAGCCACAAATTTCCAAATAAAAATTTTAGTGCAGGTTTTGAATTGTTTTTTCCCATTGCAGTGAACAAATTTATAGTGGAAGTTGTAAATTCTCCCTTACAGCCATGTTTTTCAATTTCGGCAGCAACTTTTCCGGCAATTCCTGAAGATGTATTTTTGGGAGGTGCAGAAGCGTGTCCCGGTTTTCCATGAATAACGATGTCAACATTTGCCAAGCCTTTTTCGGCAGTTCCTATTAATGCACAGCGTTTTGTAACACCGGGGAAGACTTTTTCAACAACAGCGCCTCCTTCATCTAAAACAAAATCTATTATTATTTCATTTTCTTTGAACCAATCAACAATTTCAGGACAGCTTGGGCCATTTGTTTCTTCTTCGCCACTAAAACACAAGTAAAGATCGGTTTTAGGTCGCCAGCCTTTTTTTAGTTTGATTTCTACCGATTCCATGCAGGCACATAAGGTTCCTTTTGTGTCTAAGGTTCCTCTCCCTCGAATTGAACCGTCAACAACATCTCCGGCAAATGGCGGAAAACTCCAGTTTTCTTCGTTTGCAGGAACTACATCGTAGTGTGCCATTAAAACAACTCCGTGTTTTTTTGAAGGATCGGAGTTTTCTACATTTTTTGTTGCAGGAATTTTATGTACTATGCCACTTTTCCCTATTTGCGAAAACTCGCAAATTTTATAAATTTCAGGGAATCTTTCTTTTAGAAGATTGCGGAATTTTTCAAATTCTTTCCAGTCTACAAGATCATAATTGACATTTGAAACAGTACGACACTGAATCATGCTACACATATCATCAATTATTTTTTTTTGTTCCGATTCTGATATCATTTTACAACCATCCTTTTTTGTATAGTAATCTGGAAACTCCCAAGGCAATTAAAATTCCAACCGGAACAAGAATGCCTACAGAACTTGCAAGACTTGGAACGCAGATAAAAAGTACCACCATAAAAAGAACAGGGGCAATTGCAACTTTCCAGTTTTTGCTTATGTAAACCACTCCCAGTCCTCCAAAGAGTGCCGGCATAATATTTTCAAAAGCAGGTTTCAATTTTGGAGCTGCTAAAACCGGTTGCAATTTATAAAATAAAAGAATGCCGACTGCTATAACTATAGTTGTAACTATTGAAGCTGTGGCAATTGCTATTGTAGAAACGATTTCGCCTTCTTCAGTGTTTGATTTTGCTCCTGCACTTTCCATAGCATTAAGTGCTGCCGGAACTTTGAGAGTTGTTACGTTTCCTGTTACAAAACTCAAATAAGTCCCTCCCGTTCCAAGCATTGGCGTAAAAGTGATTATTTCTATAATTCCTACAGTCCAATAAATTGGGGCTACTCCTAAAAGTCCTTTTAAAACAGCTGTAATTGAAGGCCATGCATTGTAATAAAGGCATATTGCAACGGGGACAAACAAAATAACGCATGCAGATGTCCAAATCCAAATCTGTCCTGCTTTATGTGTTGAACTCAGATATTCTTTATAATTCATATTAAACTCCAAAAATCGGGGCAGCTAATGCTGCAAATGTCATAGAAAGCAACATTGAAAACGGCATTGCATAATTTTCAAGCCATTTTATGTGTGCCTTTTTTACTAAAAGTCCACAAATTCCCATTATAAGTGCTGAAACTGCAAGAACAGCTACAGGTAAAAGACCTCGCTTTCCCTCTCTAATGTGGCTAAAAACCATGCCGCTAAAAGCACTGATCATACCCATAAAAAGGCTGGTCATAAATATGTTGCCCCATTTTGCATCTTTGTTTTGAATTTTTATTATGCCTTTTTGAATTTTTTTGATAAGAATGGGAGTCAATAAAATACTCGGAATGATTCCCAGTGTCATAACCCATGTGATTGCCGAAAATACTTTGGGGTCTGTAATTGTTTCTGAAAGGGAAACTCCAAGTGCATTTGCGGTTGAAGTTGCTGCCGGAAGTTCATATGTTATTGCTCCTATTACGCTCAAACGAATCCATGGCAACGGAAGTCCTAAAAATGCCGAAAGGGTTACAACTCCCAGTAGTATCGAAAATGCCGGAGCTAAAGTGAAAAGTGCGGTAGAACCGATTGTTTTCCAAACCGTTTTCATGTCCATATTAATTGCTTTTGCTCTTCGGCAAGAGCGTACCAAAAAGAAAAAAGATTGTGCAAGTACAAAGGTAATTACACAGCCTGCTAAGATGTACAAGACTGTACTGTTAGGATTAAATTGTTTCATAAACTATATTGTAGCATGGAATTTGTGTTTCGGGTAGGAAAAAAAATTTACTTAGGAGAAAGAAAAATAAGTTTTCCTTCTCCTAAAGATAAAAAAAATATAATTACTTTAAGTTGATTAAGCTTTTATCGTAATCTTTTGGCGGTATGTAACCCATAAGCTGAATGAGCGTGCTTGGCCAAGAACTTATACCTAAATCTTCGTTCAATTTGCTTTGATCGTATTCCCCTTTGTATTCCGGATCATATATTATACCCGGAACAGGATTTAAAGAATGAGATGTTTTTGCTTTCGGTTCACCACTGACTTTGTCAATTTTTACGCTTCCATCTTTTGCATGTTCGTACATATCATCGCTGTTTCCGTGATCTGCTGTAAGACATAAGATGCCGCCTGCTTCATCAATGGCAGCTTTAAGTCTTCCAAGTTGAAGATCCATTCCTTCCATTGAACATACAACAGCATTAAAAACTCCTGTATGACCTACCATGTCCCCGTTAGGGTAATTTAACCGTATGTGATCGTACTTTCCGCTTTTAATAGCTTCTATTACTTTGTCGGTAATTTCTGCACATTTCATCCAAGGTCTTTGCTCAAAAGGAACCACATCACTTGGAATTTCAATGTAATTTTCCAATTGTTCATCAAATTTTCCCTGTTTGTTTCCATTAAAAAAGTATGTTACATGTCCATATTTTTGAGTTTCGGAAATTGCAAGCAATTTTATGCCGGTTTTCGTAAGATATTCTCCCATCGTTCTATCGATGCTTGGAGGATTTACTAAATATTGAGATGGAATGTGAGCGTCTCCGTCATATTCCATCATTCCTGCGTATTCAACATGAGGAACTCGTTTTCTATCAAAAGCAAGTTTTTCGTCAATTTTTGCTTCAAATGCCTGCGTAATTTCCAAAGCACGGTCACCTCTAAAATTAAAATAAACAACCGAATCTCCATCTTCAATTGTTCCGATAGGTTTTCCGTTTTCTGCAATTATAAATTCATGCATATCTTGATCCAAAATTCCAGGTTGTTCTTCTCTATAAGTGTTTATAGCTTTTGTTGCACTTTCAAATTTTCTGCCTTCTCCCAAAACATGTGCATTCCAGCCTCTTTCTACCATAGACCAATCTGCATTGTAGCGATCCATAGTCATATACATTCGACCGCCGCCACTTGCAATTCTATAATCGAACGGCTTAAATGAGGCTAAGTATTCTTCCAAAGGAGTAATATAGTTTAAGGCACTTGTAGGATCAACATCTCTTCCGTCCAGCAAGGCATGAACTCTAAGTTTTTTTACGCCTTCTTTTGCACTTTGTGCAATCATTGCTTTTAAGTGTTCAATATGGCTGTGTACGTTTCCGTCGCTTACTAATCCTATAAAGTGAAAAGTGCTTTCGTTTTTCTTAATATTTGCAACAAGTTTTTTCCATGTAGCTCCCTCAAACATAGAAGCACTTGAAATTGAGTTTCCTACTAATTTTGCACCTTGTGCAAAAACTCTTCCACATCCCATTGCATTGTGACCTACTTCACTGTTTCCCATATCATCATCGCTTGGAAGTCCTACTGCTTTTCCATGAGCTTTCAATTTTGTGTTTGGGCAATTTTCCGTGAACCAGCTAAGATATTTCATTTTAGAAGCTTTTACGGCGTCCCCCTGTTCATATTTTCCGTAACCTACACCGTCCATTATTACAAGAACTACAGGGCCTCTTCTTCCTTTCCAATTAGGATTTTTTTCTAAAGCATGTACTGTTTCTGCCATTTTTATATCTCCTTATGATGTTTTCACTTTTTTATTAATCGGATCAAACGTAGTTTATCGCATTTCAAAGCTATGTTCAATAAAACTTGAAAAAAATGAAGGGTATGCTATCGGTATAAAAAAAACCGGCTTATAAAATTATAAAAGCCGGCTCTTGTTTTTGAATTAATCTTTATTTTACCTTGTAAAACTTTTATTAAACCTTGAACTTACCCACTTCGGAAGATAAGTTTTCTATAGAAGTCTTGTTTTTTTGCGTCATTTCGTTGACTTCCTGAACAGCGTTGGTAATTTGAATTGAACCTGCCGACATCTCGTTCATGCTTTCGGTTATAACTCTAGTTAAATCGTCAAGTCTATGCATTTCTTCTGCAATCTGCTCTCCGCCTAAAAGCATCTCCTCAGAACCGTTCTTTACTTTGCCTGTTACAACGTTTATGTCTCTTATTGCAGAAAGCACCTCTTTGCTGCCGTTCTCCTGCTCTTTCATCGCCCTCATTAAACTTTCACTTACAGCCTTTACCTGCTCTGAAAGCATAAAAATAACGTTAAATTTTTCTTCTACAGTTTTTGACGAATTAGACAAAACTTCGATTTCGGTTCCTAAAGTCTTCAAGGTTGCAGTAATTGTCTTACCTTGTGTTGCAGAATCTTCTGCAAGTTTACGAATTTCATCTGCAACAACTGCAAACCCTTTTCCTGCATCTCCTGCATGTGCCGCTTCAATTGCGGCATTCATGGCAAGCAGGTTGGTTTGGCTTGCTATATGCTGAATTACACTGCTTGCTTCCATAAGGCTTCCCGATTCTTCTGCAATTTTTTGTGTAATAGTGTTTGAGCTTAAAAGTGTGTTTTTGCCCACTTCAGTTGCGGAAGCAAGATTTTTTATAGAGTCGTTTGAAGTTTCCAAAGTTTGAGTTATCGAAGCAATGTTAGCTACCATTTCTTCGATTGAAGCCGAAGATTGCGTTACGCTTGCTGCCTGACTTTCGATATTTGAATTCAGTAACTTTATCGTTTTTATGATTTCTTCCATGGTTGCAGCAGTTTCCGTAACGCCTGCTGACTGCTCGATTGCCTGCTGTTTAACTCCTTCAACATTTGCATTGATTTGGTTTATGGCACTTGCCGTTTCTATCATGTTGGAGCTTAGTTCATTGCCTATTTCTTTCATAAGTGAAGCATTCGAGCTTACTGCCTTTATTGACTCGCCTATTTTACCTATAGTTTGATTAAAATATGCAGAAAGATCAGTGATTTCGTCATTTCCTTTTACAGGAAGCCTTACGGTTAAATCTCCCTCTCCTTGAGCAATGTCTTTTAGGGCGTCAACGGTAGTTTGAATAGGCTTTATAACGGCTTTTGACACAAAATACACGATTAAAAGTGAAACAGCTATTATGATGATTCCAATTATGAACATTGTTGTACGCAAAGCCCTTACGGTACCCATGAATTCATATTGAGGGGCTGCAATTATTACAGTCCAATCGGTAGTTTTTATGGTAGCATAAGAAGATATATTTTTTTGTCCCTTATATGAATAATATCCGATTTCGCTTTCATCTATTTCAAGAGCCCTTGCCTGAAAATTTGCCATTTCTCGAAGCGAGGCATCCGTTTTTGCCATTTCTATTGAATTTGCAGCTTTTGTTACAAGTTCTGTATTTTTGTGAGCAATCGTGTTGCCTGTAAGCCCCAGAATGTAGCAATAGCCCGTTTGCCCGACAACGATATCGTCAATAGCGTCAGTAAGCCATAAGCCGTTGATTTCAGCTGCAAGTATGCTTACGACTTCTTTATTTTCTCCGTAAACCGGAACGGCAACAACAATTATAAGAGAGTCGTCAATTTTGGATCTAAAAGGCTCGCTTATATATGGTCGCCCATTTAAAGCGGGATTAAACCATTCTTGAGTTTTTGTGTTTATCGTTTTTTGGCCGTATGTGTAGTAAAAACCTTGTGTATCGGCAATAGCCAAGCTTGTTATTCTTTCGTTAAATGCGGCTTCATTGGCAAGTAGGCGGCTTCTTTCCGTATACGATACAGCCGGATCGCGGAACGCCGGCATACGCGCAATACCTTCAAGGAACTGCCAAAAAGCGGTTATTCGTCCGTCAAGTATTTCGGTAACATCGGTTGCCTTGTCGATAAGGTGCGTTTCGACCTTTTCTGTTACGGCTTTGCGGGATATTCTTACGGCGAGCAAACCTTCAATTAAGGATGCAAGTAGAATAAGCAAACCGAAAATTAAAATAAGTCTTGTTCGTAATGAAAAACGTTTCTTAATTTTTTTGCTGTTTGAACTAAAATCGGCTGATTTTGCGGGGGGGGGGGGGTAGTAGTTATGTATTTTTCCCTTTTCATTTTACTCTCCTTTTCTTGTTGCAATACGTAATTATAGCCCTTGTTTTGCTACAAGTCCATAGTTTATGTTAAATAAAAAAACCGGCTTATAAAATTATAAAGCCGGCTGTTATTTTTAATAAAACCTTTATTAAACTTTGAATTTACCTACTTCTGAAGATAAGTTTTCTATAGAAGTCTTGTTTTTTTGCGTCATCTCATTTACTTCCTGAACGGCATTATTAATTTGAATTGCACCTGCCGACATCTCGTTCATACTTTCGGTTATAACTCTAGTTAAATCATCAAGTCTATGCATTTCTTCTGCAATCTGCTCTCCGCCCTTTAACATCTCCTCCGAACCGTTTTTTACTTTACCTGTTACTACGTTTATGTCTCTTATCGCAGAAAGCACCTCTTTGCTGCCGTTTTCCTGCTCTTTCATCGCCCTCATCAAACTTTCACTTACAGCCTTTACCTGCTCTGAAAGCATAAAAATTGCATTAAACTTTTCTTCTACAGTCTTTGAAGCGTTGGATAGCACTTCTATTTCCGTGCCTAAATTCTTCAAAGTTGCAGTAATTGTCTTACCCTGTGTTGCAGAATCTTCTGCCAACTTTCTGATTTCATCTGCAACAACTGCAAAACCTTTTCCTGCATCTCCTGCATGTGCCGCTTCAATTGCGGCATTCATGGCAAGCAGGTTGGTTTGGCTTGCTATATGCTGAATTACACTGCTTGCTTCCATAAGGCTTCCCGATTCTTCTGCAATTTTTTGTGTAATAGTGTTTGAGCTTAAAAGTGTGTTTTTGCCCACTTCAGTTGCGGAAGCAAGATTTTTTATAGAGTCGTTTGAAGTTTCCAAAGTTTGAGTTATCGAAGCAATGTTAGCTACCATTTCTTCGATTGAAGCCGAAGATTGCGTTACGCTTGCTGCCTGGTTTTCGATATTTGAGTTCAATAACTTTATCGTTTTTATGATTTCTTCCATGGTTGCCGCCGTTTCCGTAACACCTGCTGATTGCTCAATTGCCTGTTGCTTAACTCCATCGATATTTGCATTGATTTGGTTTATGGCACTTGCAGTTTCTATCATGTTGGAACTCAGTTCATCTCCGATACTTTTCATAACGGAGGCATTCGAGTTTACTTCTTTTATTGCCACTCCTATTTTGCCTATTGTTTGGTTAAAATAGTTTGATAAGTCGGTGATTTCATCATTTCCTTTTACAGGAAGCCTTACAGTTAGGTCTCCATCTCCTTGAGCGATGTCTTTTAGGGCGTCAACGGTTGTTTTTATCGGTTTCACTATGGCTGTTGCTACAAAAAATACTATCACGAACGTAGTAAGAATGATAATGATTCCTATTGTAATCATTGTAATACGCAAGGCTTTTACAGTACCCATGAATTCATATTGAGGGGCTGCAATTATTACAGTCCAATCGGTAGTTTTTATGGTAGCATAAGAAGATATATTTTTTTGTCCCTTATATGAATAATATCCGATTTCGCTTTCATCTATTTCAAGAGCCCTTGCCTGAAAATTTGCCATTTCTCGAAGCGAGGCATCCGTTTTTGCCATTTCTATTGAATTTGCAGCTTTTGTTACAAGTTCTGTATTTTTGTGAGCAATCGTGTTGCCTGTAAGCCCCAGAATGTAGCAATATCCGGTTTCCCCAACGACAATATCGTTAATTTGGTCGGTAAGCCATGATGCCAAAATTCCCATAGCTAATACATTAGTTATGTTTTTATTGTCATCATATACCGGAACAGTAAATGTGAGTATCATTTTATTTGTTGCACGGGAATGAAACGGTTCCGTTAAAAATCTTCCGCCTTTCAAAGATGTTTGAAACCAGTTTCTATCTTTGACGGAAATTATATGACTATTTTCGGTGTGATACATATTTCCTTGTGCATCGGCAATAGCTGCTTCGACCAATGTTTCATCGCGGGAAATTTCTTGTTTTAATACTTTCAATTTTTCTTTATGAGAAACAGAATTATCACGAAAAACAGGCATACGTGCTATACCGTCCAAGAATTGAAACATAGCAGTTATTCTTCCGTCTATAATTGTTGCCGTGTCTGTTGCTTTATCTGTAAGGTGTTTCTCTATTTTTTCGGTTACGGCTTTGCGAGCAATTCTTACGGCAAGCAAACCTTCAATTAAGGATGCAAGTGCAATTAGCAGTCCAAAGATAAAAATAAGCTTTGCTCTTAACGAAAATCGTTTTTTTACTTTTTTGTTATTTGTGCTAAAATCGGTTGATTTTGCGGTGGGGGGGGGGTAATAAATCCTTTCTTGTTCATTTGTAGTTCCTTTCCTATAGTTTGTATATTTATCAGTAACGTATATTATATCAGTAACGTATATTATATGACTTTATTTTCTGTAAGTCCATAATTATTTTTTTTATGACCGTATAAACTAAAAGTCAATTTGGTCGGATTTGTCTAAAATAAAAACGTTGAACAAAGTTTTTGTTTTTAGTAAAATTTTCTTATGATTTAAGGAAGGTGTTGTATGTCTAATCCATTGGAAAATTATTTAAATTTATGCAAAGGAAAGCCGAATGTTGCAATGATTTCTTATGTTGCAAATCTTTGCCAAGTTGCTTCGATTGCTCCTGATATTGCCGCTTCGATTGTAAACGAGCTTGAAAATCAAAGAACTCATCTAAAACTTGTTGCCAGTGAAAATTATTGTTCGCTGGATGTTCAAGCTGCAATGGGAAATCTTCTTACCGATAAATACGCAGAAGGTTTTCCGGAACATCGATATTATGGAGGTTGTGTAAATATTGATGCGGTTGAAAACATAGCTGCCCGTGAAGCTGAAAAATTGTTTGGTGCCGATTATGCTTATGTTCAGCCACACTCCGGAGCTGATATGAACTTGGTTGCATACTGGGCAATTTTAAGTGCAAAAGTTGAAACTCCTACTTTAGATGAACTCGGTTTAAAATCATTAAATGATTTAAGCGAGCAACAGCTGGAAGATTTACGAATACGGTTTGGCAATCAAAAATTAATGGGTTTGGACTATTCATGTGGAGGACATCTTACACATGGTTACAAAATGAACGTTTCAGCAAGGATGTTTGAAAGTCATCCTTATGGTGTTGATAGAGAAACCGGATTACTGGATTATGACAAAATAGAACAGCAAGCTATGAAAGTAAAACCTTTGATTTTGTTGGCAGGTTTTTCCGCTTATCCGCGTAAAATCGATTTTAAAAGATTCCGTCAAATTGCAGATAAATGCGGTGCTGTTTTAATGGTTGATATGGCACACTTTGCAGGTCTTGTTGCCGGTAAAGTTTTTAAAGACGATTATGATCCTGTAAAATGGGCTGATGTTGTTACTACAACAACTCATAAAACGTTGCGTGGACCTCGTGGGGGCATGATTTTGTGCAAAAAAGAATTTGCAGACTACGTAAACAAAGGCTGTCCTATGGTTTTAGGTGGGCCTTTGGGGCATATTATGGCTGCAAAGGCTGTTGCTTTTAAAGAAGCTGCAACTGAATCTTATAGGCAGTGGGCTTCCAATGTAGTAAAGAATGCTTCTGCACTTGCCGAAGGATGCAAATCTCACGGAATTCCTCTGCAAACGGGAGGAACTGATAATCACCTAATGTTGTGTGATGTAAGTATATATGGTTTAACCGGAAAACAGGCAGAAGCTGCTTTGTATGAATGTGGAATTACAGCAAATGCCAATGCACTTCCATATGATAAAAACGGTGCATGGTGGACTTCCGGTATCAGAATAGGAACTCCGGCTCTCACTACATTGGGTATGAATGAAAATGACATGAAAGAGATTGCCGATATCATAGACCTTGTTTTAAAAGGAACAAAACCCGGGCTTACAAAAGACGGAAAACCTGCTAAAGGGAAAATAATTCTTGATCCTGCCGTGAAAGAAGAAGGTTCCAAACGGGTAAAAGCACTTTTAAGCTCACACGTTTTATATCCTGAACTGGACTTGGATTTTCTAAAAAAAGAGTTTTGTAACTAAGCCATTTTTTTAGAAATCTCTTGTTTTCAGACTGAACTGATTTTTTTATGCTTTGATATTGAGTTGTTATTCACCGTCGTAATCAATCAGTCTGAAAACCGGTGTTGGGGCTAGATTTTTTTGAAAATTCAAAAAAGGCAAGGCGATTATTCCTGCAAATTCTATAACTGTAGCACCGGCTTGTTCTAAAAGATTTTTTGCACCGTTAAAAGTGCCGCCGGTTGCAATCAGGTCGTCAACTACTAAAAATCTTTGTCCGGATTTTACATCAGATTTATGAACTTCAATTTCAGCGGTTCCGTATTCCAGCTGATACGATGCTTTGTAGGTTTCTCCGGGAAGTTTTCCCTTTTTTCTTATAAGGACGAGCGGAAGATTTAACCGTTCCGCCAAAGGAGAGGCAAAAACAAAGCCCCTGCTTTCGATAGCGGCAATAGCGTCAATGTTTATGTTCTTGCAATGTTCAACCAATTTATCAATGCAGAACTTAAAAGCTTGAGGGTTTGTCATAAGGCTTGTAACATCGTAAAAAAGAATTCCGGGTTTAGGAAAGTTAGGTACTTTACGAATTACGCTGTCCAAATATTTTTCTGTTTCGTTCATGCTGCCGATGTCCTGTAATTTCATTCTATTGCGTTATTTTACAACGAAATATTGTCAATTGCAACTGAGAATTTTTATTCTTGCTCAAAAAATTCGTATTCGCTATACTTCATCTATGCTTAAAAACATAGCTTTGGTTTTTTAATTTTTTTTGGAGAAAAGGATAAAGACAAAAAATGATTGTAATGAAATTCGGCGGTTCTTCTGTTGCAAATGCACAGCGAATAAAACATGATGCTTCAATTATTAAAGAGTACAAAGAAAAAAAGCCTATTGTTGTTTTATCTGCTATGGGCGATACAACCGATCATCTTTTGCAAGCAGCTGATATGGCAGTAAGTGGAACTGTAGATATTTCAAAAATAAAAACTCTTCATCTTGAAACTTTAAAAGAATTAAACGTAGAAAGTCCTGAAGTAATTGAACTTTTGCAAGAATTAAATACTCTTCTTACCGGAATTTCTATGCTAAAAGAGCTGACAAAGAGGACTCGCGATTATCTTGTTTCTTTTGGGGAAAGGCTTTCAGTGCGTATTGTTTGTGCATATTTGAATAGCGTGGGAATTGAATCAAAATTTTATGATGCTTGGGATGTAGGTTTTGTTTCGGATTCAAATTTTATGAATGCAGAGTTGCTGGATGAAGTGTGGCAAACAATTCCTGAAAAACTTGGAGGCTACAAAACCGGGCAAATAAAAGAAATTCCAATTGTAACGGGTTTTATTGCAAAAACAAAGACAGGGTATATTACAACTTTAGGTCGTGGAGGGAGCGATCTTAGTGCAACAATGCTGGGTGCGGCATTAGGTGCAGATGAAGTTCAAACTTGGAAAGATGTTGACGGAATTATGACAGCCGATCCGAGAATTATAAATAATGCCAGAAATGTTCCTCAAGTTACTTACGAGGAAGCAAGTGAACTTGCATATTACGGTGCTCAAGTTTTACATCCTCGTTCAATGATTCCGTGCAGAAAAACAGGAACTCCGGTTAGAGTAAAAAATTCCTACAATATAAATCATCCGGGAACTATTATTGTTGAAAAACATAATATCGAACCGGAAAGTCCTGTCAGAGCTATCACGGTTGTAAGAGGTGTAACCATGATAGATATCGAATCTACCAGAATGTTAGGTACTTCAGGTTTTATGGCACATATTTTTAATAATTTTTTAAAATGGGATTTAAGTGTTGATGTAATTGCAACAAGTGAAGTCTGCCTTTCTCTTACAGTAAAAACCGATAAGGATCTTTCCGGACTTGCAGGAGATATAGGGCGAGTTGGGGAAGTGATGATAAAAAGAGAAAAGGCTATCGTTACGATTATTTGTGATATTAACAAATCCAGTCTTATTCTTGCAACTTGTTTTAAAGGTCTTTCGGAAAAAGGAATAAATGCAAAAATGATCAGTCAAGGAGCGTTGAACGTAAATTTTAGTATGATATGTGATGAAAGCGAAGTTGATGAAGTTGTAAGGACGATTCACTGTGCTTTTTTTGAATAGGGAAATTTTTGATGACAGGAACTGTTCTTGCAGGAACTAATAACGTTTTTTCCGTAGAATGCGAAGATGATGTAATTCGTTCGTGTTCAATCAAAGGAAAGAAACTTTCTACTGAGGTTGAATATTATAATCCTTTGGCTCCCGGTGATAAGGTACAAGTTGATGTAGATGAAAATACTCAAACCAAAGGCAGGATTATTTCACTTTTACCCAGAAAAAATCAATTTGTTCGTTGGAATGTCAAAGGCAGAAAACCTCAGCTTTTAGCGACAAATCTTGACTATATAATAATCGTAACAACTCCCGATGAACCGCCTTTTAGACCTCGTTTTATTGACAGAGCTCTTGCACAGGCAGAATATGAAGGAATTGAGCCTGTAATTTTATGCAACAAATGTGATTTGCCATCAGTTTCAGAAGAGACTTTTCAAGCTCGTCTTGAAAACTGGGAAAGCATGAATTACAGAACAATTTGTATTAGTGCAAAAAGTGGAGAAGGTCTTACTGAACTTGCAGAACTTTTGGAGGGAAAACTAAGTGCTTTTTTAGGGCAAAGCGGAGTTGGCAAAAGTAGTATAGTTAATGTTCTTGATTCAAGTTGTGTACTTAAAACCGGAAGTTTGAGTAAAAAATACGGAAAAGGGAGTCATACTACTACAAAAGGTAGTTTATTTCATTTGACTTTAAACGAAAGTCTTACAGGTGGAAGAAATGGAGCTGTAGCGAATTTAATTGATACTCCGGGTGTAAGACGTTTTGTTCTTCATAAAGTTGCAGCATGTGATTTACATTTGTATTTTAGAGATTTTAAACCTTTTGTAGGACAGTGTGATTTCGGAATGAGTTGTACGCATACTCACGAAAAAGGTTGTGCGGTTTTAAAAGCTGTACAAAACGGACTTATATCAAAAGAACGCTATGAAAGTTGGCAGTATATTTTTAACGAGCTTAAAAATGAAGATTGGACTGACTGATGAATGAAAAAATACTGGAACAGCTTGATTATTGCCGTATAAAAAAAGAAATTTCTCATTATGCGGTAAGTGCAGAGGGAACAGATTTTATTCTTTCATGCGAACCTTTAGTGGATAGTGTAAAAATCGAAAAACGTAAAAATTGTGCAAAAGAGTGGACTTTTTTACTTACAAGTGATTCTAAGATAAGATTAAAACCTTGGGATCAAATCTGTGAAGCACTTAAGATACTTGTTGTAGAAGGCGGCTGCTTGAGCAAAGAAGAAATTTTTGCACTTCTTCAGTTTTGCCTTTCTGTAAATTTTCTTATAGAAAGTTTTAATCTGAAAAATTCAAATTCACAAAAAGATTACACAAAAATTTGTCCTAATTTGGCAGCAGAAATTCAATCAATGTATGATCTGAGTAAAATCGCTGATGAAATTTCTAAGATAATCGATATAAATGGAAATTTTAGGGAAATTCCTGAAATCAGAGAAATTAATCGAGCTATAAAGAAAAAACGTGATGAAATAGAAAATGTAATCAAAGGGTTTGTTGCTTCCAAAGAATATTCAGATTTTCTTCAATCAAAAGTGCCGGTTTTGCGTAACGGAAGGCAAGTTTTAGCAGTCAAATCCGGCAATAAAAAGTGTATAAAAGGAATTGTTCATGAAGTAAGCCATACCGGAGCAACTTTATATATTGAACCTGAACAGGTTGTAAGTCTATCAAATGAATTAATCGAAGAAGAAGCTCGTCTTGTTAGGCAAATAAAAATAATTTTTACGGAATTGACTGCAAAAATTGCAAATTTTAAAGACGAATTACTACACAATCTTTTTGTTATGACAAATTTGGATTTTGCATATGCTTCTGCTCGTTGGGGAATTGAAAAACGTTGTTGTTTTGCAAAAACCTGTGATTTTTCTTGCCGGGAAAATATAACTTTAATTCATGCACGTCATCCTATCCTCGAAGAAAAAGCGGTGCCTATAGATATTATTTTTACACCTCAAGTTCGTATTCTTATTATCACCGGTGTAAATACCGGTGGAAAAACAGTAACCCTAAAAACCGTTGCTCTTTTTGCACTTCTTAACCAGAGTGGATTTCCGATTCTTGCAGATGAAAACAGTTCACTGCCGATTTTCAGTAAAGTTTTTGCTGACATCGGAGATGAACAAAGTTTGGACGAAAATCTTTCCACTTTTAGCGGACATATGAAAAATATTGCTTCAATGTTAAAAGAGGCAGATCAAGATTCTCTTGTTCTTTTGGATGAATTAGGGTCCGGTACGGATTCTCAAGAAGGTGGTGCTATTGCCATGGCGGTTTTGGATGAATTGATTGACAGAGGATGCTTTGTAATTCTTACGACTCATCACGGCGTTATAAAAAACTTTGGTTATACCGGAAAAAATTGCCTTAACGCCAGTGTTGAATTCGATAATCAGACCCTCAGTCCTACGTACAAAATTCTTATGGGAGTTCCGGGGTCAAGTCATGCAGTTGAAATTGCACAACGTAGCGGAATTCCGGAAAATGTAATAAAAAAAGCAAATTCATATATCGATACCAATCAGGCTGATATTGCGACTTTGATTGGATGTCTTACTGAAAAATATGCTGAAGTTTCAAGAATTGAAAAAGAAATAAAAGAAAAAGAAGATAAAATAAAAGAAAAATGGCGTAAAGTTGATTTGGCAAACTTGCAAGTAAAACAGCATGAATTGGAATTACGAGAACAAGGATATAGACAAAGTCAAAATTTTGTTGAAGAAAGTCGTAAGATTTTGGAAAATCTTGTAAGGGAACTAAAAGAAACTCAAAGTTCGGAAAACCGAATCGGAAGACAGCAGACTTTAAAAGTAAAGCAAGTGTTGGATGATTTTAACGAGGCCGTTGAACGGGAAAAATCTGAAATAAAAGATGTAGCTAAAGAAATTCAAAGGCAAAAAAATCAAAAAAAAGATTGTCTAAAGCAGGAAAACGAATTTGCTGTTGGCGAATGCGTAAAGATCGGAAGCAAGAAAGCTGATGGAATAATTTTAGAATGCAAAAAAAACGGTAAATATCTTGTTCAGGCAGGTTCTATAAAACTTACGTTAAACGGTTCGCAAATGTACAAAACCGGAAATACTACCGAAAATAAAGTAGTTCATGTTGAAGCTGTTTTGGAAAAACCTGTATTTGAACTTCGTATTTTGGGTATGCACTCCGAGCAGGCAATAAAAATTTTGGAACATCAATTGGATTTATGTAGTGTCAACGACTTTAAGCATTTTTCTATAATACACGGAAAAGGTGAGGGTATTTTACAAAAAGCTGTTTGGAATTACCTAAAAAAATCTTCAATTGTTGAAAGCTTCAATTTTGCTCCGTATGAAGAAGGCGGAAGCGGAAAAACCTATGTAAATCTTTATTAATTGATCCCTTTAATTCTTTCCATGTGTCCTTTGCTGTAAGCGTTTGTTCCGTTTCGTTTTTCTATTTCGCTTTGTATTTTTTTTCGTGTAAATTCTGCAAATTCTTTTGCACTTTCAAATTTATCGGGAAAAATAGGGTCAAGAACATAAATGGTAGCCTTTGGACGGCAGCTTTTCCAGCCCAAAATTTTTTTAGGTTCAGTAAATACCGTTGCAAAAGGAAAAACCGGGATGTTCAATTCCATAGATGCAAGAAAGGCTCCTTGATGAAATTTTGTTACCTTTTGATTTTGAATAAAACATTCACCTTCCGGATAAATATGAACTGCAGGTCGGTGTTTTAAAGCTGATTTTATTCCTTCAATGAAACGGTCTTTTCCTCTCAGTCCTGAAGGCATGGGCATACCTCCTAAAAGCCGTATCAAAGTGCCAAGAAACGGAGTACAAACGGTTGCTTCCAGGAGTGTGTGATAAATTGAAAAAGGGAATACTGCCCAGCACATTTTTACAGGATCCATCGGTGTAGTGTGATTTGAAACAATTATGGCTTTGCTTTTTGTTTGTCTAAGATAGTCTTTGAATCGCCATCTTCCCTTTACACTAATTCTATACAAGGTTGTATCTATCAAAAATGCTATAGGAAACAGAGCGTAAAAAGTTAAATGACATGCAAGCAAGAAAAGTTTTCTTCTTGAAATAAGCGGATCTCCTCTTTTATATGCCATTTAATTCTCCTTTAATAAAGAAAATGTTTTGCCTAAAATTGCGAAAAACAACTTGGCTGTATTTTTAACGAGTTGTTTATAATTTCTTTTAAACTTATAAAATTTATTTTTCCAAATTTTCAATCAATTCTTGAACAAAAAGATTACCCGGATAAACCTGTAAGGCTTTTTTAAGCCAAATTTTTGCATTTTCGTTATCTTTTTTTTGCATATAAGCATAGCCTATCGAGCTTATGACATTGAATTGATCGTCTTTATCAAGGAACAGTTCTTTATTTTCAAGCATGTCTGACATATTTTTTATACCCCTGTTCAAGTTGCAAAAAGGATAGGGTGCATAAACATCTTGTGCGTTCAGCATGTAAAGAGCAGCTCCGTTTGAACTGTCAAGTTTTAAGATTTTTTTATCTATACCGGGAATTTTTGCTCCCCAAACCATAACCCAAGACGTAGGTTTTACGGTACAATTGGCACTTGTATTTTCAGCAAAAATTAAAAGAGCCGAAGCTGATTCTTTTTCTTCCAATGCGTCTTTTGAATAAGATGTGCCTGCGTCATAGTGGGATTCCGCATTTTTGTATTGCTTTGCGTAAAAATATGCTCTTCCCATAATGAATTCATAGCGTGCAAGTGTCATATCCAATTCATAACCGCTTAGAGTTTTCTTTGCTTTTTCCGTATAAGAATTAAAATCTTTTTTCATTTCTTCTGTGGACTTTGAAAAATTATACATATCGTCGCGAAATTTGTAATATTCGTCAGGAAATTCTGCAGCAAAAATACTTGAACACAGAGACACAAAAATAAAAAAGATTAAACTTTTTAATGATACTTTCATTTTATCAAGTATGATAAGATAAACTTGTTTTGTCAATATTTTTACCGGTATGTAAAAATCCACTATGATAGTAAAAAATGCTGGTAAAAAAAATCAAAAAACTCTATAATGGATACAAAATACTCAAACAGGAGATATTATGACTTATACTGCAGAAGTTGAACATATGTGCCCTTTAGCTAAGGCTGCATATCATGGACCTGCACCTATTCCTGAGGAAGGAAAGTGGGTTCAGGCAAAAGAAGTAAAAGACATTTCAGGTTTTACACACGGAATCGGCTGGTGTGCACCTCAGCAAGGATGTTGTAAGCTCACTCTTAACGTAAAAGAAGGAATCATTCAGGAAGCCCTTGTTGAAACAATAGGATGTTCAGGAATGACACACTCGGCTGCAATGGCTTCTGAAATTCTTGTAG
The DNA here is from genome assembly GCA_052173655.1 of Treponemataceae bacterium. Classification (GTDB taxonomy): domain Bacteria; phylum Spirochaetota; class Spirochaetia; order Treponematales; family Treponemataceae; genus RGIG9060. The sequence continues at coordinate 104,204 of JBQMYD010000004.1, forward strand.
GAAAAACAATTATTGAAGCTATGAATACCGACCTTGTTTGCGATGCCATTAACACTGCAATGCGTGAGCTGTTTCTTCAAATTATATATGGAAGAACGCAGTCTGCTTATTCTGAAGAAGGATTAAAAGTTGGTGCCTCATTGGAAGATTTGGGAAAAGGTCTTAGAAGTCAGGTAGGAACAATGTTTGCTACTTTGGAAAAAGGCCCTCGTTATCTTGAAATGGCGGAAGGATATGTTGAAAAGGTTGCCGTTGATGATCAAGGAGCAATAATCGGATATAAATTCCTTAATTTCGGAAAAATGATGGAGTTCATAAAAAAGGGAGATGATCCTGCAACTGCAATGGAAAAATCTCGCGGTTCTTATGGCCGAACAACACAAGAGCAGGGCGCGGTAAAATTAATCGACCCACGCAAGGAGTAAAAGATGGCAGATAAGATTACATTTGAAAACTATGACGGCAGAATTGCAAAGATAACAAAGGCTCTTAACGAAAACGGGATTTCTTCTATCGAAGAGGCTAAAGAAATTTGTGATAAGGCAGGAATAAATCCTTATAAAACAGTTGAAGAAACTCAACCGATTTGTTTTGAAAATGCAAAGTGGGCGTATGTTGTCGGTGCCGCTATTGCAATAAAGAAAGATTGTAAAAATGCAGCTGATGCTGCAGAAGCAATAGGAATAGGTTTACAGTCTTTTTGTATTCCCGGTTCGGTTGCAGAGGATCGCAAAGTAGGTATTGGTCATGGAAATTTGGCTGCACGTCTTCTTAGGGAAGAAACACAGTGTTTTGCTTTTCTTGCAGGACACGAATCTTTTGCAGCAGCAGAAGGTGCTATAAAAATTGCACAAAAGGCAGATAAAGTTAGAAAACAGCCTTTGCGAGTTATATTAAATGGTCTTGGGAAAGATGCTGCTCAGATTATCAGTAGAATTAACGGTTTTACGTATGTTCAAACACAGTTTGATTATTTTACCGGAGAACTGAAAGTAGTCAAAGAAATTCCTTATTCAAACGGAGAGAGAGCAAAGGTAAAATGCTACGGTGCTGATGATGTTCGTGAAGGTGTTGCAATCATGTGGAGAGAAAATGTTGATGTCTCAATTACAGGAAACTCTACAAATCCTACACGTTTCCAGCATCCTGTTGCAGGTACATATAAAAAAGAACGTCTTGAAAACGGAAAAAAATATTTTTCTGTAGCAAGCGGCGGTGGTACAGGAAGAACCTTACATCCTGATAATATGGCAGCTGGCCCTGCAAGTTACGGTATGACCGATACTATGGGACGTATGCACTCCGATGCACAATTTGCAGGAAGTTCTTCCGTTCCTGCTCACGTTGAAATGATGGGATTTTTGGGAATCGGGAATAATCCGATGGTAGGTGCTACGGTTGCAATTGCTGTTGATGTTGCAACAGCCTTGAGTAAGTAATATTACGTATTTTAATAAAAAAAACGTCCGATGCATTTTTTGAATCGGACGTTTTTTTTTATGCTGCTGCAGGACTGGGTGCAGGGCTGTTAGGGCTGCCATTCGGATTATTATTCATGTTGATAATCCACATTAAAAAACGGATAGCTTTCGGTAAAATATTTCTTAACAAATCAGTTTTTTCTGAATTTGGAAAAAAAGCAATACTTTCTTGTACAAGATCGCTCATGACAGGAGGAATTGCTCCGAATAATTTTAGAGTTTCTTCTTCGCCGTATTCTTTGTGTTCAATCGGGGGATTAAAGTTATTTAGAAGATTTTTAGGATAAAATTTACAAGGTTTCCAAACCGGTTTTCCATTTTTATTTTTTGAACCGGAAGCTCCAAAAAGTCTACAAATAAAGGCTCTGCCAAAATAAACTGAACAGTGAGCCGAAGAATTTTTGTCATATAAAGGACAAGCTTTTCCGTTATCAAAAGGAAAATTATTTTTTGCAATTTCAAGTGCAGTTTTTTTTTGATTTTCCAAAAGCCAAGCTGCCATGTATAAGGCTTCACATTCCAATAAGTCCGGTTCAAAAACGGCGCAACACGCTCCACATCCTGATGGACAAAAAAAATTTGAATTTTCGTACCATATTTTTTGTGCTTCAAAAATTTTTTTATAAATATTTTCAGTTTTTACAAGAATTTCGTGAACGGATGTTCCTTCCAGTTGTTTTAGAATTTTAGGAATTTCAGAAGTGCAATCTATATTCATTTGTTATCCTCATTCTGTTACATTGAATTATTCTGAAAATATAACTTTTTGTGATTATTCTTGCAAGAAGTTCCGTTAGTGTGGTAGGATTGCAGATATGAAAAGATTTATTTCTGTTTTATTCGTATGTTCAATTTGCACAGCAGTTTTTGCAATCCCAATCACTTTCGGTGCAAAAGTCGGAACTAACATGAATTCAAATCATGAAAATCACTACGCTTTTGTTACGGGGCTTTTTTGTGATTTTCAAGTTACAAAATATATTTATTTGGGTGCTCAAACCGATTTTTCAACTGATTTTTTTGGGAACAACGTAATAGCTCCGTTTGCATACGGAATGTTTACTATCGGAGAAAAATCTTTAAAAAAGAGCGGGACTTTTATGCCGTTTCTTCAACTTAATGCAGGAATTGCTGTTATGGGAATTCAAAATAAATGGCTTACGCAATTTTACTCGGCAGCCGATATTGGAATCCGTATCAATGTAAGAGATTTTGTTTTCGGTCCGTACGTTTCTGTAGGATATCCTTTTAAATGGGGTTGCGGAGTTTTCTTTTGCTATAAATTTTTAGGTAATTCTGCTTCAAAGGGGATTGAATGAAAGTTGTCAGGGCAAAAAAAATGGGCTATTGCATGGGAGTAAAGTGTGCGGTAGAAAAAGCTGAAAAAGCCCTTGATAGTTACCCTGAAAAAACGATTTATACTTTAGGCCCGTTAATTCACAATAAAACGGCATTGGATGTTCTCGAAAAAAAGGGTTTAAAAATTTTAAAGCCTGAAAATGTAGAAAATTTTGACGAGAAAGAATCTGTAGTGGTTATTCGTGCTCACGGAATTTCTCCAAAACTTCGAAGGTGTCTTGAAAAAAACGGTTCTCAAATAGTAGATGCCACGTGTCCAAGAGTTCTTTCAAGTCAAAAACGTGCTTTGGACTATTCATCTCGTTCTTTTTTTGTCATCATTGCAGGAGATAAAAATCACGGAGAAGTTACGGGTATTCAAGGTGTGGTTCAAGACTCGGATTGTAAATTAAAAATTTTGGATTGCAATTCCTGTGTAAAAAATTGCTCGGTTGTTGAAAATGAAGAACAAGCAAAAGAAGTAGCACAATATCTTTTTGAGCAGAAAGTTTCAAATGCTGTAATTCTAAGTCAAACAACTTTTAGTCCCTCTGAATATGAAAAAATTGTAAAAGCCGTAAAAGATAAGTTGCCAAATGTAGAGGTTTTGAATACGATTTGTCCTGCAACGGAAGAAAGACAAAATGCACTTAGTGAACTTTGCTTGGAAAGTGATATTGTTATCGTTGTTGGAGGCTTTGAAAGTGCAAATACTTGTCGTTTATATCAGATTGCACAAAATTATTGCAAAGACCCTGCTTATTGTTCAAAATTTGTTTTGCACGTGGAAGACTACGAGGATTTTTATACCGTAAAGTCCAAAATATACGATTTTTTAAGCAAAAATAAAGACATATATCCATTACCCTCTGATGTTGTTGTAGGTATTACTGCCGGGGCGAGTACTCCTGAAGATAGTATTCAAAAAATTATAAACACTCTTTTATCCGATGCTTTTCTCTAATTTTTTTTGAGTTTTAATAATAACAAACACTAATTAGATTTTTGTGTACAACCGGTAAATTTGCATTTATAATCTAGCTATGTACAAGGCAGATAAAAATCAAATCAAACAAATTTTAGGTTCGCTTTCTTTAGATGAAAAAATTAGACTTTTAAATGGAGAAGGCAGTTGGAACAGCTTTTCCGCCGGAGGGAAAATTCCTGTTGTTTCTATGAGTGATGGCCCGCATGGGCTTAGAAGGCAAACAGGGGAAGAAAGCTATGCCGATATCAATCGAAGTAATATAGCAACATGTTTTCCGACAGCAAGTTGTGTTGCCTCGAGTTGGAATATCGACTCTACACGAAAGATGGCAAAAGCTATAGCACTTGAAGCAAAATATGAAAATGTACAGATTATGCTTGGCTGCGGAATGAATATAAAACGTTCCTCCCTTTGCGGAAGAAATTTTGAATATTTTACAGAAGATCCGCTTTTGAACGGAGAACTGGCTGCAAGCTACGTTGACGGGATGCAAAGTGAAGGTATCGGTGCTTGTATAAAGCATTTTGCATGCAACAATCAAGAAAAATACAGGCAAACTTCTTCTAGTAATATTGATTTACGCACTTTGCGTGAGATTTATCTAAGCGGTTTTGAACGAGTTGTAAGAAAATCTCATCCGATATCTATAATGAGTTCATATAATATGGTAAATGGAAAGTATGCCAGTGCAAGTAAACTTCTTTTAACGGACTTTTTGCGTAATGAATGGGGATTTGACGGAATTGTTATTTCAGATTGGGGCGGTAATATAGGGGCGGCGGAAAGTCTAAAAGCCGGACTTGATATAGGTATGCCGGATTCTTTTGGGTATTTTTCAAAACAGTTAAAGGAAGCCTTAAAAGATGGAACAATTACTGAGGCGGATATCGATGAAACTTGCAGTAGAATTATAGATGTTGTGTTACGCTTAAAAGCAAATCCTGCAAATTTTGAAAATGAAAGTTTAAAAAAAGAACCTTTGGATTATAAAAAACAACATGAAGTTGCATTAGAGCTTGTATTGGATTCTGCTGTTCTTCTTAAAAATGACGGAATTTTGCCTATCGGTGTAAAACCTGATGAAAAAAAATCTATTGTTGTAATAGGCGAATTGGCAGAATATTTACGTTTTCAAGGTGGCGGGTCAAGTCATATTACTACTTCCGAGTATCCGAATGCTGTTGAAGAATTGAGTAAAGATTATAATGTAGAGTATTCAGCAGGCTATTATTCAAGGTTTTGTAAAAAATCAAAGAAAGCTCGTATCGATGAAAACTTTGCAAAGAAGGCTGTTGAGCTTGTGTGCAAGGCTGTTGAAAAAGAAAAAAATGTGCCTGTTTTGTTTTTTTGCGGATTGCCGGATGCTTATGAAGGAGAAGGTTTTGACAGAGAAAATTTAAAATTACCAAAAGAACAAACAGATTTATATGAAAAATTGCTAAAAATTACAAAAAATATAATTCTTGTAACTTTTAGCGGTTCTCCGATGGATTTATCCTTTGCAAAAGAAGCAAGAGCTATTCTTCATATGTATCTTTGCGGGCAAGCATGTGCAAAGGCTGTTGCAGAATTTATAAGCGGAAGATCAAATCCGTGCGGAAAATTGGCAGAAACTTGGCCTTTAAGTGTACAGGATGAACCTTGTTTCCAAAATTTCGGTGGTGAAAATTTTTCAATCAATTATGCGGAAGGAGTTTTGGTAGGATATCGTTGGTATGAAACAAAAAAAATTCCGGTGCAATATGAGTTTGGATATGGATTGAGTTACACTTGCTTTGAGTATTCATCTATGAGTGTGGAAAATATCGAAAAACATGCAAGTTCCGATCCGTACGATACTTTATTTAAGGTAAAAATGTGTGTAAAAAATACAGGTTTTGTTGACGGTAGTGAAATAGTACAAGTTTACACGCGTTTTTTAGGCGATAATGCCGAAAATATATCCCGTTCTTCTATAGAGCTTGCAGGTTTTAAAAAGGTTTTTCTAAAAGCAGGAGAATCAAAAAATGTTGAGTTCTTGTTGGAAAGGCGTGCTTTCTGTGTGTATTCTACAAAGAAAAATTGTTTTTCTGTTGTTGGCGGAGCTTATCAAATTTGCATAGCTTCTTCGGTAAAGGACATAAAACTTGCAGAAAACGTTGATGTTGTAGGTGATGATATAAAATCTCTTGTTCATGCAAACGAAGAACTTTATTCGAAAGTTTTTTCAGATAATGTTTTTCACAAAAAAGGAGAATTCACGCTTAGAGATAATCTTTTGTCTATGTCAAAGCAAAGTTTGTATGTAAGAATTTTCCTAAAATTTGTGGAGACCCTTGTTGTTTTGACAAGCCCTTCAAAAACAGGTGAAGATCCTGCTGTAAGAATAACGATTTCTGCTATCAGAGAAAATCCGCTTGAAAGTCTTATAAGTACAGGTAGTGAGATTTTTAATGAAAAACTGGTAAGAAAACTTTTGCGCAAGGCAAACGGAAGGTAAATACAAATTTTAGAGCATGTAAAAAACACTTGAATTCTGTGAAAAATTTCACTAGAATATCCATGTGTTGAAAATGCAGTTTTTTCCGTATATGGGAAAAAACAATATATTATTTGAAAGGAGTTTCTACTATGATAAAAACCGTTAAGGATATTGATTTAAATGGAAAACGCATTATTATGCGTGTTGATTTTAATGTACCTATGAAAGACGGAGTTGTTCAGGATGATACCAGAATTATGGCAGCTCTGCCTACTATAAAATATATTCTTGAACAAAAACCTCGATCTTTGGTTCTGATGAGCCATTTAGGAGATCCTAAAAAGGATTTAAAAAAGGCTCAAGAAAAAGCGGAGAAAGCCGGAAAAATATGGACACAAGATGACAGCGAAAAATTTACCGAGGGGAAAAACCGAATGGCACCTGTTGTAAAATATTTTGCTGAAAAATTAGGAAAAGATGTAAAATTTTTGCCGGATGCTCTTGGACAAAAAGCTGCAATCGATGCACTTGAGCAAGGTGCAGTTGCCATGCTTGAAAATGTTAGATTTCATAAAGAAGAAACTTCAAAAGAAGAATCTGAGCGGGATGTAATGGCAAAAGAATTGGCAAGTTACGGAGATATTTTTGTAAATGATGCTTTCGGAACTGCTCACAGAGATCACGCTTCAACAGCTTCAATTGCAAAGTTTATGAACTGCCCATCGGTAGGCGGATTCCTTATGGAAAAAGAAGTTAAATATATTCAGCCAATGGTAGAAAATCCTGCAAAGCCTCAGGTTGCAATTATAGGAGGAGCAAAGGTTTCTTCCAAAATTGCAGTTCTTGAAAGTCTTTTGAAAAATGCTTCAGCTCTTATAATTGGGGGCGGAATGGCTTATACATTTTTAAAAGCTCAGGGACACAAAGTTGGAATTTCTCTTGTTGAAGATGACTTTATCGATACTGCAAAAAAACTTCTTTCAGATGCAGCTGCAAAAGGAGTAAAAATTGTTCTTCCTGTTGATCATATTGCAGCAGACAAATTCGATGCAAATGCTTCTCCGGTTGCGATTGACGGAATAGACATTCCGGATAATCTTATGGCAATGGATGTCGGACCAAAGACAATCAATCTTTATAAAGAAGTTCTTTCTTCTGCAAAATCGGTTGTATGGAATGGACCTGTAGGTGTGTTCGAGTTTGATGCATTTGCAAAAGGAACTGCTGTTGTTGCACAATTGGTAGCTGATGCTACTGCAAGAGGTGCTATGACAGTTGTTGGAGGCGGAGATTCTGTTGCAGCTGTAAATAAATTCAATCTTGCAGATAAAATGAGTCATGTAAGTACAGGAGGCGGAGCTTCTCTTGAATTCCTTGAAGGAAAAACTCTTCCCGGGATTGCAGTTTTAGCGTCAAAATAATTTTTTGCCGATAAAAAAAAGCACGTTCAAGTTGAGCGTGCTTTTTTTATTTTTTTTACGGTGGGATGGGGCTATTTTAGTATAGCAAAATTTGCACTTCTTTTATTGAACTTTGTTGCAAAGCCAAGAACAAAACATACAGATATCTTTTGTCTTTCCTGGAAATTTTATTTTATTTTTTTTAAGCTCTTTGCGTTTTTTTTCAAGTCCTATGGTAAAACAATTTTTTACCATAGCGTTTTTTTCTGCATTTTCCATTAAAGTTTGGTACATATTGAGGTTTGTATTTGTGATGCACTCGCTATCTTTTTTGTGATTGTATGTTTTGTGTGTGCAAATTTTGTCATCTTTATCCGTATCAAAAACTTCATTGTTTATATTGCCGATAAAAAGGGATGGATGTTCGTTTGCATAACCGCAGCAAGGTGCTACATTTCCGTCACAGTGAACATAAAAAATATTTCCCGGCCCCTGACAGTAATCTTCCTTAAACCATGTTTTGTGTTGCCAAGCAGGATTTTTTGTATTTTTTTTTAAATCTTTTTTTTCAAGATTTTTTTCGTAATAATCTTTATAAGAATCCTTGCAAGAATCTTTAAATGAACGCAGGTTAAAATCAACTCTTATAAAAAAATAGTTTTCAAGATTGTTTGAATAAATTGAGTTTTTTTTGTATTTTCCGCCTAACTCGGTTGCCAAATCTTTCAAAAGTTTTTTTTGTTTTTTTATTGTATGAAAAGTATTTGTGTATTTTTCATAAGTAGTTTGAATTTCAATCATTGCAGGATTTTGCCATACTTCGTAAACAGTAATACAAAATTCGGCAATTTTTTTTACACTGCTATTGTGGAAAGTATCAAAGCTGATTCCAATTTTTCCATCATAACCGCTTTCATAAAGTTTATTGAGATTTTTTTTAAGTTGAATTTTATCTTGCCACCAAAGTGCATTTGTCATAATTCTGTCAAACATTACGTTGTTCTCTACGCAAAATGAGGAAATTTTACACAAAAAGTCTATATTTAAAAAAGGTTCCCCTCCGGAAAAACCTACGCTCCACTGAGTTTCATCGGGTTGGTAGGTTTTAAAGTCCAAATCGGCACATGCAGAACAGCAATCTAAAATTAATTTTTTTGCTTTTTCAATGTTTAAAGAATTTCCTGTTCGTTTTACAAAGCAATGAGGACAATTCAAATTGCAATTATCCGTTACCGAAAAAATTATTTGCCTTGGGTAAAATTTGTGAACTTTATCTTTTTTCATATCTTCAATTATAAAGGAAATTTGACTATGAAAACAATAATATTTTGGGTATCCCGCTTTAAGCCCGGTAAGTACTTTTAAACTATCGGACTTTTTTTAGTCTACGCCTATCTGCCATAACAATACCGATTTTCTTCTATGCTGGACTTTTATAAAAGTAGGAGTTATACTGAAACTATCTAAAAAAAATTGCTGTGGTCTGAAAAAAATTTGCAGATGCAGTGTTATAAGGAGATATAAAAATGGCTAGACAGTATTATATTGCAGGAAACTGGAAAATGAACAAAAACAAGGCGGAAGCTGTTGAATTGGCTCGCAGTCTTGTTTCAGCTTTAAAAGACGGAAAAAACAAGTACATGATTGGAGTGCCTTTTGTTTATCTTGATGCAGTAAGTCAAATTGTAAAAGGTTCCAATATTTTGCTTGGAGCGCAGGATTGTGCAAATACCGATAACGGTGCCCACACCGGTGAGGTTTCTACTGCAATGCTAAAAGATGTAGGCTGTACATCCGTAATTTTAGGACATTCGGAAAGACGACACGAAATCGGAGAAACCGATGAGCTTATTAATAAAAAAGTATTGAAGTGCCTTAAAGACGGTTTGGAGGTAGTTCTTTGCATTGGTGAGCTTCTTTGTGAACGTGAAGAGGGTAGAGCTGAAGCTGTTTGTGCTTTTCAGCTTTCTGCTGCACTTTCTGGTGTAACTGCAGAACAAATGAAAAACGTTGTGATCGCTTACGAGCCGGTTTGGGCTATCGGTACAGGTAAAACTGCAACTCCTGAAGATGCTCAGGCTATTCATAAATTTTGCAGAGATCATATTGCAAAACTTTATAACAAAGAAGTTGCCGATAAAGTTATCATTCAATACGGTGGTTCAATGAAGCCTGAAAATGCTCAAGAACTTTTGAATCAGCCGGATATAGACGGCGGTTTGATAGGTGGAGCTGCTCTAAAAGCGGATTCTTTTGAAAAAATCTGTAAAACATATTAATTTTTTGGGCTTGGTGTTATATCCAAGCCCGATTTTTTTTTGTACAATTTGTGCTAACTTAAATAAAATTCCTAAAAGCTTAACCTTGTATAAAATCTCTTTTTCGTGTAAGATCGAATATTGATTGTATAAAAAAATTTGGAGTAAATAGAAGATGGGTGTTATCGGTATTATTTTACTGGTTGTTTTTGTAATTGTTTGTATTTTGTTGGTAGCAATTGTTTTAATTCAAGATGAAGGAGGCGGCGGACTTGGAGGTCTTTTGGGAGGAACTAACACAACAGCTTTCGGTTCAAAATCCTCAAATGTTATAACTAAAACTACTTACGTTTTGGTTGTTTTGTTTTTTCTTACAAGTTTTGCTCTTGCTTTTGTGAATAAGGCTCCTAAAGCAAAATCTTTGGACGCTGCAATTCAGCAGACAAATGAAGCTGAGGGTACTTCAGAGTACTGGAATCAAGAATCGGCTGTAGAATTAAAAGCTGCACCCGAAAAAACGGAATAGTTTTTACAAAAATAACAACATATTTGTCCACAGACAGATGGAAGATTGCTATAAAATCCTCGGGGTCGCTCGTGGTGCATCGATAGCCGAGATTAAGCGTGCTTACAGAAAAAAGGCTAAAGAATTTCATCCGGATCTTGCAGCAAAAGACCCTATACGACAGAAAAAAAATGCACAGGAGTTTCAAAGGCTTGTAAAAGCCTATCAAATTCTTTCCGATGCAAAGCAGCGTTCATTCTTTGATGTTTCTTTTTCTGCGTATTCAAACTGGAAAAAAAGGAAGCAAGATTCGGACGGTTTTGATTATCGTACTTGGCTTTTAGAACGTAACGATGAAGAAAGTCTTTGTAAACTTATTTTTTTTGATTTGCTTCATAACAGAGAAGATGAAGCTTGCAGACGTTACAAAGATTTAAATTGTGTCGGAAAGGATTTTAAGCTTTCAAGATATTTTACAAGGGAAGAATTTATGGATTACGGCTTTATTCTTGCCGAAGAGCTGTTTTTCCGTTCCGAATACTACGATGCCGCGATACTTCTTGAACAGATAATCAGAATGGAATACGGTTTTAACTATTTCAGGTTATTTTTTCCCGAAGTAATAAAGCTTGTTATGAATATTTATAGAAATCACATTTACTCGGTTATAAGCGATGAGCTTGCAATCGATGTTTACGAGAGGGCTTTGGAGCTTGATTTCGGTAGTGAAAACGATGTTTTTTTTCTTACTATGATCGCTAATTGTTATAGACGAATCGGGGATATTGAAAGTGCAAAAATTTGTGCACAAAAAGCTGCCGAACTGGAGGTTAAAAATGATAAGATTAAAAAACGAAAAGCAAATTGATGGAATAAGAAAATCCTGTAAACTTTTAGCCTTAATGTTTGAGCAAATTATTCCTAAAATTCATGCAGGTATGAGCACAAAGGAAATTGATGATTTGGCAGTAAAATTTATCAAAACTCATGGAGGAGTGCCGGCTTGGTATTCCTGCGATTTTCCGGGTGCTTTATGTATTTCTGTAAATAACGAAGTCATACATGGGATTCCTTCAAAAAATAAAAAAATAAAAGAAGGTGATATAGTTTCTCTTGATGGAGGAATAGACCTTGACGGCTATATCAGTGATTCTTGCAGAACTATTGCTATAGGAAAGGTCAGTAAAGAGGCAGAAGATCTTATGGATATAACAAAAAAAGCTCTTCTTGCAGGAATTTCGGCATGTAAAGTAGGAAATAGGATAAGCGATATTTCAAATGCGGTTTCCCAAACTGTAGGAAGAAAATACGGCATTGTAACGGACTATTGCGGGCACGGAGTAGGTTTGGCAGTGCATGAAGATCCTTCAATTCCAAATTTATTTTTAGGCGGGCCTAATCCGAGAATTCAAGAAGGAATGGTTGTTGCTATAGAACCTATGATAAATATTGGAACCGGAGATGTAAAAGTTCTTGATGATGAATGGACTGTAGTTACTGCCGATGGAAAATTAAGTGCTCATCAAGAGCATACAGTTGCAGTATTCAAAGATCACACAGAAATTTTGACTATTTTATAGAATTTTTGTAACTTGATTTATATAAAATTTTTTTTATAGTAAACTCAATTTTTACGGAGGTTTTATTCCAATATGAAACAATCTAAAAAATTTATTTTAATCTTAGCACTAATACTTTTAATTCCGCTTTTTAGTGCATCTTGTAAGGTAAAAGAAAATGCACAAATCGATACGCAAGATCAAGAACTTCCTTTTATAGAAGAAAATCGCACTGAGCCGGAAATTTCTAAAGACTCTTTGGCTGTTGTTGAAGCTATGCAAAAATTGTTCCGTGAAGTTTCAGAAGAAGTTTTAAAATCCGTAGTTGAAGTTGATGTTGTGGAAACAAAAACCAGAAATATAATAACGCCGTTTGATCTTCCTTATTTCTTTTTTGGAAATCCGGAAAATGAAGACGGTTCATTTGGTCGTCAAAGAGAATATAAGCAACAAGGATTGGGTTCCGGTGTTATTGTTATGAAAAATAAAAATACTTATTATGTTTTAACAAATAACCATGTTGCCGGTTCTGCAAATGAAATAAGCGTAAAGCTTTATGATTCAAGAGAATTTAAATGTAAACTTGTGGGGAACGATGAGCGTAAAGATATAGCTCTTATTTCTTTTGAATCAAAGGATAACATTCCGGTTGCAAAACTGGGAAATTCTGATAAGGTTAGAACGGGTGATATTTGTTTTGCTATGGGAACACCTTTGGGATATTTTAGTTCTGTAACGCAGGGAATTATCAGTGCAACAGGACGCAGTGGCAGTGCAATTGGAAATATCAGCGACTTTATTCAAACTGATGCTTCAATTAATCAGGGAAATTCAGGTGGACCTCTTGTAAATATTTATGGCGAAGTAATAGGGATTAACACTTGGATTGCTTCCAGTAGCGGAGGTTCTGTTGGCTTGGGTTTTGCTATTCCCATTAACAATGTAAAAAAATCGATTAATGATTTTGTTACAAAAGGAAAGGCATCTTACGGCTGGCTTGGAGTTAATCTTTATGAAGCAGATAAGGATTTTTTAAAAGAGTTGGGTGTTGAAAATCAAACAGGGGCTTTTGTTAGTCATATTTTTCTTAATTCACCTGCAACAAAAGGTGGAATGAAAGCCGGAGATTATATTATAAAACTAAACGGCAAAAATATAAAAAATGTAACTCAGCTTGTAAATGATGTAGGCATGATTGAAGCAGGTACCGATTCTGAATTTGTTGTTATACGCGATGGTCAAATAAAAAATCTTACGGTAAAAATCGAAGCTAGAGATGATTCTGCTATTAATGATTTTCTAAAATTGTGGCCGGGCTTTTTGGTTTCTCCGATAAGCGATGAGGTAAGAAAAGAAATGAAGCTTGCAAGGGAGGTTGATGGGGTTGTTGTTCTTGAAGTACAGCCTAAAAGTCCTGCATCTGTTCTTAGGCTTCAAAGTAGGGATATAATTACTTCTGTTAATGGCAAAAAAATAAAAAATGTAAGAGACTTTTATAGGGAACTTTCTTCAAATGTTCAAGAATGTTGGTTTGAGTGTTATACGGCGGAAGGGCAACATACCTTTGAAACTCAAAAATATAGGTTCTAAAAAATCACTTGTATTAAGACTTTTTTAAGGGTAGAATACTTTGTATGATGAAAGAATTTTTACCCTACGATAAAGTCAGAAATGATGCTTTAAAACTTGCTTACAAAATTTACAAAGAAGGATTTATTCCCGATGTAATTTATTGTTCTTTGCGTGGCGGAGCTTATATGGCAAATGTTATAAGCGAGTATTTTAAACTTGTATGCAAAGAAAAACATCCGGTTTATTATGCCTCAGTTATTGCTCATTCTTATACAGATATAAGGTCTGCTTCAAAAATGAAACTTGACGGTTGGACTTACAGCCCTGATTACCTTAGATCGGGTGATAAAATTTTACTGGTTGATGATATTTTTGATACCGGTAACACTGTAAATTTTCTTGTGGATATTCTTTTGAGCAAAAGTATCCCACGAAAAGATATAAAAGTTGCAGTTCATGATTATAAGTATTATACAAATAAAAGAGAACAGTTGCCGATTCAGCCGGATTATTGGTGCCGAAAGTTTGTCATTGATAACTGCGAAGAAGATCGCTGGATTCATTATATGAGTCATGAGTTAATCGGATTGAGTAAAAAAGAATTGGAAGAATATTACTACAAAGATGATCCGGAATTGAAAGAGGTTTTTGATTTTCTTTTTGAGAATGAAAAAACCGAAAGATTATAAAAACAGGTGTGTCGATGGAAAAAAAGTATAACAAAAACATTTTTAGACTTTCCATACTTTTTGTGATTTTGTTTTGCTTTGCATTCCCTTTGCTTGCTCAAAATTATGTTATCAGTCCTGTTGAAGGAATTTGGGGTAATTATCAGACTTTAGTTATTGATGTTCCGGAAGGAGGAGCTGCCTTTTATTCTGTTACCGGGGATGATCCTTTAAATTCCGGTTTTGTGTACGATTCTCCTGTCTTGCTGGAATTGGAAGGCGATGTAAAATTAAAAGTTGTAGTTACAAAAAAAGACTGTATATGTTTTGAAAATGTGATTAATTTCACAGTAAACAAAAAAAAGAAAATTAACTTGGGTTTTGAATCGGAAGTTGATGTTCCGATTGTTTGTGCTTGCCCTGAAAGTCCTGTTACTATTCCTGAAGATATGACTTTTATTTTTGATGAAGTTAAATTTCCGTATTTAAAAGGCTGTCAAATTTCTTCCTCGCCTGAAAATGATCTTTGTGAACTTTTGCCGCTCATACTTGTTGATAATGAGAAAAATCAATATCGCTATATGTTGTTGACTAAGGCTGTTGAGCAAGAAGAGTTTGTTTTAAAAAAGGAGCAGAATTCAAATAACATATTTTCCGATTCTGCTGATTTAAAATCTGAAAGTTTAGATACGGTCGTTGACATTGATTTAAAAAATTTAGATTCTGAGGCTTTAAAATCTGTGCCTGAAAAAAATGTGGACGATTTGAACACAGCTCTAAGAGAAGTTCCGTTCGGCAGAGTTCCTTTTGAGGTAAATTTCAATCAATGGACAAATCTTTGTATAACCACTCCTGCTGATATGTATGTTTGCTTGGATAACGGAAATTGGATGACGGGAAAATTTGAATTAAATTTTAGTCGTGAAACCGATCATGTAATTTATTGGATCGAAAAATCTGTATTAGATTCCGATACAGAATTTAATCCTGACTTGTATAAGGTTTTCTATTCAAAAATTCCAAGTAAACCTGAGTTGCTATTTGAACAAAAGGCAAAGAATTTGGGTGTAAAAATAAAATTGAGTTCTGATGATTTTACAATGAGCTTGGTTCAAAATAAAAATATCGGTTCAAAATTGACAGTTCCAAAGGATTCTTATTACATAGATACCATTTTTGGTAATGAAAGCGAATATCAAATTCAGGTTCTTGTTCTTTTGGACGGAATTGCACAGGGATTTTTGACTCAAAATGTTCAAATAGATAAGTTGCCTCCTTCTCCGCCTGTAATTTTTACAGAGAATTCTAATTTTTTTATTAGAGATGATCTTGTTCTGTCCTTGATTTCGCCTGAAGATGTTTATACTTATTATCAATGTACTCCGGTAAACGAAAATGATTTGATGGATTTTTCATCTTTGAAAAGATCAAAAGCAAATTTTAATTTTTCTTTTGGCAAAACAGAATTAAACGGAGAAAAGAAAATTGAATTAAAAGCCGATAAGGGAGAAGCCTTCTTTTATGAAGTTGCAGCCTATGCAAAAGATGATGCCGGAAACATAAGTTTGCCGTCTTATTATTGCAGCGTAATCGATTATTCAAATTTTTATTTAAAGGCTTTATCAGATAAGGATAAAAAAGATTCTATTTCCGATTATAAAGGAGACGGAAGCCCTGCAAATCCATATTCTGATTTTTCTCAAATAAAAGATTTGTTTTCCTTGAACAGAAAGATAATAGTTCATCTTAGCGGAGATTTTGAAAATGTAACTTCAATTCCGATTACTCAAGATTGCAAAATTATTTCAGAAAACGGTAGCCGTATTTCTTTTATGGAAAATGTTTTTTTTGATTGTATAAACAGTACAGTCAGCATTGAAAATTGTATCTTGGAACAAAACTATACAAAAACCGGTGAAGATTTTGAGCAGGTGAATTTCTTTAAATTAAAAAATTCCAATTTGATTTTGAAAGATTGTGAAATTATTTCGGTTATTAATCAAGCTGGAGCTGTTTTTGTTGCCGACCGTTCAGATTTAAAAATTGAAAAATGCGGTATTTCTTTGCAATCGGAAAATTACGGGGCAATTTGCAATACTTTGAATTCTTCGGTAAAAATAAAGGATTCAAGATTAACTGTTGTTTCCGATACTGCAGTTGCCTTTACGATGAATGCAGGAAAGTTTGATTTATCTTCAAGTTTTGTTCAAATAGACGGTAAAACTTCAAAATTTTACGAGCTTTTTCATGTAAAGTATATCGTGAATCAGAATAAGTTTTTTTACAAAAATAAATCACAAAATATGTTTGTTACAGATGTTTTTTCCGAAAAACTGTCTTATGAAGATAATCTTATCAAATTTTTTTAATTCTGTACTGATTGTTTTTTTTGCGATAAGTAAGATAAGCATAACAAGAAGGAGGATAAAATGAAATTCATGATAAAAAAAACTTTTTTAATTTTCTTTTCGGTTTTCTTTTGCTTTTTTTTATTCTGTCAGGAAGTTTTGGTTTATGACGAAAGTATCGAAAATAAAAAAAACTATTCAGCTTTAATAAAAAGTTATCTTATGAATGACGACATTGCAGATTGTAGTGAATATGCATTGCGTTCAAAGCAATTTTATTCTATTGAAGGTTTTAGTATTGAAAATTGTGCTTATGAAGTAACGGAAGCTGTGATATATAAAAATTATTACAAAAAAGATATTTTGGACAAGGAATATGTAAAAATTTTGGATGAGAATTCTTTTAAATATCTTCAGGAATTTAAAAAGACTGCAACGAATTTTTTTAAATTTAATAAAAACGAATATATCAAAAACAAAAAATTTGTTGCACTTTCCAAGGCGATGAATTTATTTGAAAAATACGAAAAAAATAATTTTACTGAACAAGATTTTGTTGCTCTCTTATGGAAACCTGATCTTCTTTATGCAATTTTTAATAATTCAAAATTTTTTTTACAAACAGATTTTACGGATCAAATGTACTCGGTATTTTTAAGATATTTTGATAAAGCAGAAAACGATGAATCACGATTGGATTTTAAAAATCATGAGAACTTCATAATCTTTCCATCTGAATGTTATGAATTTTATTCATCTTTATCTTTTGACATGATTGATGAGCAGTGCCTAAATTATTATAATTTTTCAAGACTTTTAAAAGAGGTTTACGAACTTTCTATCTTAAAATGTGTAAATTTGGATAAATATTTTTTGCAAGAAGATTTTGCCGTTATTAACGAAATTTTACATGACGGATTTTATGTATTTATGATTTCCCCTGAATGCGTTTCGTATTTTGTTGATCGTTTGCAGGCTATTATTACAATTGAAAAAGATATTTAAATTTGCTTTATTAAATAGCAGTTTTTATAAAGTGAATTCTGATAAAGTGAATTTATAGAAATTTTCATTATAAAAAATTTAAGAGGTTTAAAAGTGAAGTTTAAAAATATTATAAATTTCAAAAATGCTATTGTTTTTACAAGTATGTTTTGTTTTTTATGGATTTTTTGTTTATGTTCATGTCAAAAAAGAAATTCGGATACGCAAACTAAAAAGAATATAGAAAATGAACGTTCTACAAATTTTTCGTTTAATGATGATTCTGAAGAATCGATAGAAGATTTTTCACCTGCCGAATTTTTTATTATAAATCTTGATGAAAACACTTTTGCACTTAACGATAGTGTAAAAACGATTATTGCAGATTATGTTTCAAATTGGAGCGGTGAATTGAAAAAATATACCTATGAGTCTTCTTTTTTTACAGATTTAAAAATAGTTTCTGCAACATCAAAAGTTAATTTTGCAGATTTAACGGAACCGGTTTTGTATGTATTTTCTCCGGAATTTCAAGGTATTTGTCAGTTCGGTTTTTGCGATAAAAACGCAAATAAGTGTCGCTATGAAGGCTATTTTGCAATTTTTGATGAAGATGGAACGCTTCTTAATGTAAGTAACGATAATTATACCGCCGATCAGGATTTTGAATTGCAACTTTCAACCGATAAAATTTATTACATTGTTTTGGGACGTTTTTTTCAAAATGAAACTCAAACTGAAGTTTGTTTTTTCATAAAGGAAAATATCAAGGGCGGATTTAATGAGTAAGCTGCTGTGCGGGCTTGACGAAGCCGGAAGAGGTCCCATAGCAGGGCCTGTGTGTGCAGGTTGTGTTATTCTGGGACATGATTTTGATGCTTCAATTCTTAACGATTCAAAGAAACTTTCCGAAAAAAAACGAAATGTTATTGAAGCTGTTATAAAAGAAAAGGCTGTTGCTTGGTCGGTGGCACTTGTAAGCCATGAAGTTATAGATAAAATAAATATTTTGCAGGCTTCTTTAACTGCAATGAAAAATGCTTTTGAGTCTTTGCATACTCCGGATGGAAAAGTTTATAATGTGGATTGCAAAAATATTTGCAGGATAATAGTTGACGGGCTTTATGTTCCTCAAATTTTTGTTTCAAAAAATATTGAATTGTTCCCTCTTGTTAAGGCGGATTCAAAAATTCCTGAAGTCATGGCGGCTTCAATCCTTGCAAAAAATGAAAGAGACAGGGTAATGATGCATTACCACGCTCTTTTTCCGCAATATTCGTATGATAAGCATAAAGGTTATCCTACAAAACTGCACAAGGAATTATGCAAAAAATACGGTCCATCGCCTATTCAGCGTCTTAGTTTTAAATATTAAAAATCTGTTTCATACTTTTTCCAAATTTTTTACTTCTGCAATGAATTCATCGATATTTTTAAAGTGCCTGTAAACCGAAGCAAATCTTATGTAAGCAACCTTATCCAAATTGTAAAGCTTGCTTAAAACCAGTTCTCCAAGTTCTTTTGTAGAAATTTCTCTGCAAGCTTTGTTTTTCATGATAGCTTCATCTTCTATTTCACTTAGAATGGCTTCAATCTGTGCCGTAGAAACAGGGCGTTTTTCCAATGCCCTCTCAATTCCTTTTGAAAGCTTTTTTCTGTCGAACGGTTGGCGTCTTTTGTCGCTTTTTATAACCATGAAAGGCTTTTCTTCTATGTGTTCATAGCTTGTAAAACGGTATCCGCAACAAAGACATTCTCTTCGTCTTCTAATACTTTCCCCGTTTGCCATCTGCCTTGATTCTAAAACTTTATCTTCAAGGCTACCGCAATAAGGACATCTCATTTTTTCCCCCAAAATTCACGCCGCTCATTTTTCGTAAAAATATTTTGAGCATATCGGCCGCAGGTAATAAGCACAAATCGATGCAATTATCAATTTTATAATGTCTGCGATTATATAATACTTAAATTTCAAAGCTCCCAAGATTTTTATTACTTCAAGATCTATTTTTATTGAATTAAACTGAAAGAATTTTATGATTCCCAAGAATTCAATCATAAAAAAGCCTGCAAGACATCCTGAAAAAATTTTTGAAAAAGGGATTTTTTCGTCAGGATCATTTTGATTTTCAGGTTTCCCTATAACAAAACCTGTCAGCAAGGCTCCAACAAAATATCCTATTAAAAAGCCTCCTGTAGGCCCGGAAAGAACTTCCATTCCTTTTCCGAAATGAGAAAACACGGGAAGCCCCAATGCTCCGGAAATTAAAACTATGCCGGAAACAGAAGCTCCTTGAATTCCTCCGAAAAGTGCTGCAAAAAATATTGCAAACATATTTTGGAACGTAAAATAAAATTTGAGATCTCCGATTTTAAATGATGCCATTCCTGAAATTGCCATAACAAAGGCAGCTACAAATAAAGCAAAAGATCTTATACTATTATTTGTCAATGTCAATTTCGTTTTCATATTGTTTCCGCATGATTTTGTAGCAGTTCTGTTCTCTTTTTGTTTTAAAAAAAACTTGTAAAAGATATGACACAACATATAAAAATATTATATACATAATCCAATTTCCGAATCTGGAATACGTTGTAGTACTCCTTTTATAAATTGGAACTGTTGTGTTTAAGTGTGCTTGCTTGAATAATGGCATATCTGCAATTACTTGTCCACGATCGTTTATTACTGCCGAATATCCTGAAGTACAACTTCGTATCATTGATGTTCTGTACTCAATTGTTCTGAAACTTGCAACGACAAAATGTTGCAACTCTGCAGAATTTGTTGCAGACCAAGAGTCATTTGTAATGTTTACAAAAATTTCACTGCCAAAATTATAAAGACCGCGACACACATCCGGAAAGGCATCTTCAAAGCAAATAGGAGCTGAAAAATCTACTTTGTTTCCATCGTTTGTTTCGATTGTGAATAATACATAGTATTTCCCTGCTGTCCAACCATTTGAAAAACCTACTAATCTGTTTAAAAATTTTTGAACAAAAACACTGTCGGCAAATGGAATTTCTTCTGCAAAAGGTACCAGATGGTGCTTTCCGTAAAAGTCCGTAATTTTTCCTGTTTTATCAAATAAGATTGCCGCATTTAGTGCATTTTTTTCATCGTCCGGATAATGTGCTGGACCACCTGCCAAAAGCGGAATTCCTAATTCTTCTACAAAAGTTTTGAAAGGAAGTGAAGGAGGCCAAAATGCATAAATTTTGTCGTATGTTTCAGGGAAAAAACCGCCAATTGCAAGAGAAGATTCATTCCAAACTATCAGGTCGCAATTTTTTCCCTCATCTTCGTATTCTTTAAGGGCTTCCATAGTTTCAATTTGAGAATTTTCAATGGTTTTTATAAGGCTTCCTTCCCATGGATTGTTGTTGTGCTGAACCATTATAACATTCATTGATTTTTCAGCAAAACGGTCATGATTCCTAAGTGAAAGTTGAACCATTCCAAAAATTACCGAAATAACAAAAAGTGTCATGCAGTATGATGCCGTCAAAGCATAAAATTTTAAAGGGTTGTTATTGATTTTGTATTTTGGAACATCCGGAAGCAGGATAATACCTTGTGCGATTACGCAAGCGAAAAGTGAAAATAGGTATGAAACTCCCAAAGAGCCGGTAACCGACATTATCTGTTTCAGTGTTTGCCAGTTGTAAGATGTCATAAAAAGAGTTCCCCAAGGATATGCAAGAAATCCTACGGATTTAAACCATTCATAAATTGTCCAAACCGATGCAAAATAAATAATTTTGTCCGTTGAGAATGAAAAGCTTTTTACACTGTACGCTTTTAACGGATTTTTCTTGTCTGTGTAGTAAAAAACTGCATAAAGATAATTTCCAAAACAATATCCAAAAGCAAAGTACGTTAAGGCACTGGCTCCCAGTGTGAATATTGCAAAATCCTTGAATCTTCCAAGCCAATAGCTTGAAAGTATATGAGTAAAAAATAATTGTAAACCGGTATACAGTCCTGCTTTATTAAAGCTTTTTGCACCGCTTACGGCTATGTAAAGAGGCACTAATGCAATCATTCCCAAAATTGGGGAACCTAAGCGGATAAATTCATTAGGAACGGCAAGTGCTGTTACGATTGAGGAAAAAACGGAATAAAAAACTTGTAAAATTTCCATCATTATATTATCATTTTATAGTAATCGGCTTGAAAGTTCAATTACTGAAATAGGAGAAAATTTTGGTAGAAAAAATACGGGATGCCCACGTTGAAGAATACGCCGTAAAGCCTGAAGTTATAGTTTGTGCTCCCGGACGAATTCACTTAATCGGGGAACATTCTTGGTTTTTTAAAGACAAGACACTTTCACTTGCCGTAAATCTTCCTGTGTATGTTTCAATTTCAAAACGGACGGATGCTACTCTTTGCTTTAATTTTTTTCAGCTTAAAGAACGTAAAAAAATAAATTTGACCAATTTAAAATTTAAAAAAGAAGATCGTTGGGCAAATATTTTTAAGTCTATGATTTATGCGTATGAAAAACTGGGATATCATGTTTGCGGGATGGATGTTACGACTTATTCGGATGTTTTACCTTCTGCCGGTTTTGGAATTACAACTGCAATGAAAGTTTGCAGTGCTGTTGCTATAAAAAAGCTTTTTAAAATTCCCGGTGATGAAAGCTTAATTCTTGATGTCATAGAGATTGCAAGTAAAAATTTTCTTAATTGCGAATATTATAAATCAGACATTTATACAGCTCTTTTTTCAAAAAAAGGAACTTGTCTTTTGACTGACCATGAAAAAGGGACGTATGAGTATCTTCCGTTTAATTTTGAAGGTAATTCTCTGATTCTTACCGATTCAAAGGTTCCAAGAGTGAATTTATGGGAAGAATCTTTGTTTTTTACTTTGCAAAATAAAAAACTTCTTGATGAACTTAAATTTGTAAGAAACGGTAACAGTATTTACGAAGAGTCATTAAATGAAATTAATGAAGTTTTTTTTGGGGTAGGCGAAGATGTAAGACGTAGGCTTTTGTGCGTTATTAGAGAAAATCAATATCTTACTGACTGCGTTGGTGCTTTAAAATGCGGGAATTTAAATTCTTTTTGTAAAAGTATTCTAAAGTCGCATGAAGGTTTAAGAGATTTATATCAAATTTCTTGTCCTGAAATAGATTGGCTTGTTAAACGTGTTCAAGAGTTTGATGTTGCAAATTCAAATGAAACAACTTCTTGTGCAAGAATAATAGGAAAAGGTTTTGGGCACTGTACATATACTTTTATAAAATGCGAAAATGTAGATAATTATATGCAAAAGTTAATCGATTACGAGCGTATTTTTGGATTTCATGCTATAACTTATGTTGTGAGTTCTGAAAATGGTGCTTTGTTTTTTAATGAAGAAGGCTATAAAGACCTTAGCTTTTAGAACTTTCTTAATTAAAGAAAATAAATAAAAATTGCCGGAAAAGGTGGGAATTCATGGCAGATGTTTTGAAACAGGGGATAAAACTATATAAGTCGGGCAAGTACGGTGAAGCTCTAAAATTTTTTTTGGGAGTTTCTTCCGACAGTTTAGAAAGCAAAAATGAACTTGCGTATTATCTTGGACTTTCTTATGCAAGGTTAAACAAATTTGAGGAAGCTCTTTTATATTTAGAGCAGGTCGTTACAAATGGAACCGACAAAGAAAAAATTAATCAGTGTACTCTGGCCCTTGCCGTAATTTACAGTATGACAGATCGTTCCAAAATGGCGGAATTTGAATTGGGGAAATTGGCAGAAAAAGGAATAAATACAGATCAGTTTCTTTGCACAAAAGGTTATGTTGCATGGTACAGGGATGAAATTGATAAAGCTATAGAGTGTTATGAGCAGGTGCTTGCACACAATCCTGAAAATTCTACGGCTCTTAACGGACTTGGATATATTTTAACTACAACCGGAAAAGATTATACGAGGGCTTTGTTTTTATGTAAAAAGGCTCACGATTTAAATCCTAATTCGGCGGCATATCTTGATTCTTTGGGATGGGTTTATTTTAATCTTGGGCTTTTTGCAGAGGCGGAAACTTTTGTAAACAAAGCGTATAAACTTTTTCCTCAAAATGAAGAGATTCAAGAGCATCTAAAAGAAATAAAAGGCGTAAGGTAATGAACGTGATAAAAAAAGTTTCTCAAATCATATTTATTGCAGTGCTTGCGTTGGTTTTTTCAGGCTTTCTTTTAGCACAAGGAAAAGAACCTACTGCTGCTGACAGGGGAATCGCTGCAGAAGATTTTAGACGCGGTGTTATTTCTTATTACAGAGGTTCATACGGTGATTCAATTTTACAGTTTGAAAAAGCTTTATCTCATTTGCCAAATGAACCCGGAATTCTTGAGTGGCTGGGAAAATCTTATTATATGTTCGGGATTGAAAGTTCTGCTTTGGATCAGTGGCGTTTTGCTCTTGATTGCGGCTACGGCGGAATTCAACTGCAAAATCGTTTTGAAATTATAGAAAGTCGTCGCGTGGCGGCAGAGCTTGCTTTATCAAATAACAGATACGTGGTAAGTACATCTTTTCCGGGAGTTTCAAATAAGAATTTTTTGTTTAGTCAGGTAACTTCTGTTGTGCCTGTAAAAGACGGTTCTTTTTGGGCTACAGCTTATGGAAGTAATGAAATTTTACATTTTGATGTAAATGGAGTTATTTTAGACAGAATAAGGGGTAATTTAATAGGCTTTGACAGACCTATGGATATTATTCGTCTAAAAAACGGAAATTTTGCTGTCAGCGAATATGCAGGCGATCGTATTACGATACTGAATTCGAATGGAAAGGTTTTAAAATCCTTTGGAGAGTCCGGCTGTAAAGATGGGCAGCTTTTGGGTCCTCAGTATCTGGCAGAAGACAATAACGGCAATATTTTTATAACGGATTTTGGAAATAAAAGAGTTTCAGTGTTTTCTGCTGAAGGTAAATTTTTATTTAATTTTGCAGGGAATTTTAAGGGACCTTCCGGAATTGCAATTTTTGATGATAAAGTTTATGTCGCAGATCACATAGACGGCGATATTTCAATGTTTGATTTTGCAGGAAACTATATCGGACAGTTTTGCAGAAAAGGTACATTAGTTTCTCCCGAAGCAATAAGAGTTATCGAAAATAATTTTTTTGTTGCTTGCGAAAACAAGATTCTTTCACTGAATATTGATAACGGATATATTTTTGAAGCTGCAAAAATAGGAAATGCTCCTGCAAAATTGACAAGTGCTGTTATTGATGCAAATAAAAATTTAATTGTCCCTGATTTTAAAGAAAATGAAATAAACATTATGACAAGGATGAATGAACTTGTTGGTGGTTTGTTTGTTGATGTTTTAAGGGTAGATGCTTTGTCTTTCCCCGAAGTTACGGTTGATGTAAGGGTGCAAAATCGTTATCGAAATGATGTAACAGGTCTTAATAACAAGAATTTTTATTTTACCGAAAATAATGCAAGTGTTAAAAATTTAAAATACAAAGGCTGTGTAAGCTTAAAACAAAATTCCGATTTGACCGTTATAATTGACAGAAATAAAAATTCCGACAAATATGCATCACAAATCGAAGAAGCTGTTAGAAGTATTGCAAAGACAATGAGTAAGACAAGCAAACTTTCCATAATTTGTGCTTCATCAATGCCTTCTTTGGAATATGACGGAAGTCCTGCCGGTTGCACAAAATTTTCATTAAGTAAACTTTCTGCCAAAGCGGAAGAAAAAACTTCAGTGGAAAAAGCTCTCAGATTGGCGGGTAATAAGTTAATTGCAAATTCTGCAAAAAGAGCTGTAATTTTAATCAGCGACGGAAATCTTGGTGAGGACAATTTTACAAAATATCCTCTTTCAGAAATTTGTGCTTATTATTCAAATAACAGTATATCTTTTTCTTCAATTTTGCTTACAAATACTAAACCTTGCTATGAAATTGAATATCTGGAGCAACACCTAAATGGAAACGTTTATTACGTGTATGATCCTGAGGGCTTAAAAAAAGTAGTTGCCGATTTGGACGAAATAGCAGGCGGGGTATACCGCTTTTCCTATCTATCAGATTTAGACTCCGGATATGGAAGACAATTTTTGCCTATAGAGGTTGAAGTCTATCTGCACAATCGTTCCGGCAAAGATATTTCAGGATATTTTGCACCTTTGGAATAAATTTTGTTTGTAGCTGACAAACTGGTGATGCCTCGAAATGTTAGGGAGCTGTTTATCACTAGGCGGCTTCCGTATTTATTTTAAAATTCTATGATTTCAGGGTTTCTTGTAAATCCATTAGCTACGAAACAGCATGATAAGCATTGTGCAAAGATGTTTTAATAACTAAAAGTTAAGAGAGCCTATTATGCTTGCTGTAGTATTCCATGAAAATACGTCTTTGTTTGTGACAAAACTTGTACCGACGTCGCTCTTTATTTTTGCATAATTTCCGATTTTTATTATGATACTGTGATGCAATTCTATTAAGTGCCTTACATATTCATCTTTATTTACCGAATATTTTAGATGATTTTGTCGATCAAAATTTGGAGAAAAATTGTCTTTATCTTTTATAAAAATTTTTGCAATATCGGTTATAAAACTTCGCTTGCCTTTTCTGGTCCATGAAAGTTTGCTTTTTATGTTCCACAGATTATTTTCTTTAATTTGGAATTCCGTTAAAAGTTGTAAATAATTTGTTTTTGTAAAATAAATAGACTGCCGTAACAGTGAAGAAACGTTCCAGTTTGGAACTGTACGATCTATATTTGAAACTTGTAGTGCAAAACTGATTGATGTTAAAAATTCATCCTGTTCATACCAGTCAAACAGTTTTTTTTGACCTGTACTGCCAAAAATATTTATGGCATTGTAAGCCAAGCTTGCTTTGCATTCAGTGTAATTTTGTAACCAAGTTGTATTGTCCGTGTTCAAATTTGTGCTTACAACGCCTGTAAAGCCTGACGGGATCAACAAGTCTTTCCAATTATAAAAATTTTCTCTTTTATAGTTGATTTTATAAGTCTGATTTTCACAAGTGTATAAATTGTTCTGTTTTGTTGCTGTAAAAAAGTTTAAAAGATCATCTTTATAGTCGTTCACATTTGAATTATTGTTTGTATAGCTTATTTTGTAAGCATACGAAAGCGAAAAATTATTGTTTTTTAGTGAAAAAGGTATTTCACCGATAAATTCATTTTCAGCTTTATTGTAAATCTGATTTGTTTTGGAAAAAATATTTTTTCCGTTAAACGTAAAATTTGGTTTTAGAGAAGCGTAAGGAATTAAAATTTCTTCGATAACGGTAAAATTATGATATCTTCTTGTTGCATTTTCATATCCGCAGGTAAATTGATTTTTTGAAATTTCATACCATTCGTCAAAATAATTTTCTTTATTTTTGTGAACCGTATTTTTATATTGGTCTGCATTATATTTTATTTTGCTGTTCCAATTACAACTTTTTATAGGAATTGTAAAGTCAAAATTTCCTGTATAAATTTGCTTTGTTATGGGGATACTTTGTGTTGCTTTTGTGGAAGCTCCGATATTTATGTAAGATTTGCCCGCCGGAATAAAAAAAGAAATTTTATCGGTTTTTTCGGATTGCTTTCCTGAGCCTGCGTAATAGTATTCTTCTGAAAATTTTACATATTTAAAAGGTTTTACAAGCTCTGTAGTTTGAATGCAGTGGCTGCCGTAAAACAAGTTATTATTCATATTTTGTGAAAATTCTTTGTTTCCTGTTCCTGCAATTTTTAATCCAAAAACTGTTATTTCTCCCTTTGCAGACCCGATTAAAAATCCGGAATTTTCTAATGAGGAAGTTCCTGCTATAAATTCGCCTTGAATATTTGCATCTGCAAATATAGGAATTCCCTGCTTTGTTTTTAGAAAAACTCCATTTTTTTTATATTCGCTGTTCAATTTATTATCTACTGAAAAAACAGATTTTGTTCCTGCAAGATAAATTTCATCAATTATGAAAGAGCCATATTTGAAATCGGCTTGAGCAATAGGAAAGGTATCGTTTTGTAAAAATTCTACAGTAAAAACGGAAGGTGCAATACCGGTATTTATGTAAGCATAAATTTCTTTTTTTACACCGTCAATTGAAATTTGTCCGCTAAAAAAATCGATTGTCAAAATATGATAATTATTTCCGAGCGAATTAACAAAATCACAAGGGAGTGTAAAAGATATTGCGTTTTTAAAACTTCCCAAAGACGAAGGTTCTGCAAAAACGAATTTTATATCTGTACCGGTGGAATTTTCTCCGATTTTGAAAAACATATTCATTGACTTGTAATATTTTAAATCTACAGTTTCAAAAAACTTGTGGAATTTTACATTTTCAAAATCTTGGGAGGCATACTTTTTCCATGTAAGACATTCCTGATAGTTTATGGAATCTTGATTAAAAATGTTGATGTCATGCAATGTTGTAGGTGGTGTTTCTTGTGAATAAGAAAACGCTTCAAGCCCGGATTGAGATGCAAAGCTTGTATTTGGAATTTTTATTTTTCCAGCAGTAATTGAACCTGATATTTCAGAGGAAAAATCGTTTATTTTTTGAACGATAATGATTCTAGCGTCATTGTTTGCCAGGACTCGCTCTCTGTCTATGCCGGTCAACTTTATTTTTACATTTTGCATAACATTCTTGTAAGAATTTGATGTAATGAAGCTCGAAATTACATTCGTACTGTCAGGATCGCTATTTGATTCTTTTGAAATTTTCCATGTTGGAATGAGAGTTGAATTTTCATAATATGCATCTTTTGAAGAATCTATTCCCAATTGAAGATATACATCGTATTTACAAGGCAAATTTGCTCCATTGGCAAAGTATAAATCATGTTTCAGGTTGATTTCAATTTCTTCTGCATTCTGTAATAATGAACCGGAATTTTCAAGCGACATATCGTAGGAAAACCATGCAAAATTTTCTGAATTTGTTTTTTGACCTTTAGTATTCCATTCGATTTTTACACCGCTATTTTTAACCGAATTATCTCCGTTTAAAGACAGTTTTACGTTGTCCATATATGTGTCAAAATTTAAAACCGGGAAAATAACTGAACTTTTTGAGTTTAATGACGGTAAAAATTTTTTATTTAAAATAAAATGCTTTGTACTTAAATTAATATTTGAAGTTGAATTTTTGGAAAATCCCATTAGTCTGTAAAGGCCTGTGGAGTTTTTTACGTCCCAAACAGCATTTAGATTTTCTTTTAGCGAAAATCCGTTTTGTTCCCAAATATATTTGGAATTTGATTTTACAAAACCCGGAAAATCTTTTGTGTTATCAGCATAAGTTTTTTGCCAAGGGGCGTTCCATTGCGAAGTTATAGAAGTTATAAACTGCATATTTTCATTGATGTCAAGTTTAAATCCCAGTGCGCTTGTAATTACACCAAGCGACATGGAATCTGATGACTCTTGCCAGCTTACATTGATTTTTTCAGAATCCGATGGTGGATTTGCAAAGTGGATACAGCCTGTTTCTTGGTTAAACGAAAATTTTGTATCTTGAATGTTATTTCTGTAAACTCTGATTGTGCCGGGTATTGCCTGCATTCCTATAAAGTAGTTTGTTACATGTTTTGCCTGTTTTTCCACTAAAACCAGAGCAAGTTCTCGTTGACTTTGATTTTCTGCAAATGTACTTGAATTAAGATATATTTCAGGTAATTTATCCGCCAAAGGGAATCTTTTTGCACATTCATAAGTTGAATTTTCATTTTTATAAATTTGAGCATAATTAAAAAAATTTTTTGTAGTGCTGTTATCCACAATAAGTTTTTCTTCTTCGTTTTGAATTACAAGAACAGAGTAATCTTTTGCAGAGATTGCAGAACCGGAAGATTGTAGGTAAAGTTCTGAAGTTTCATTTGAAAGCAGTTTATAAATGGAACCGTTCCAGAACGGAGAAAAACAGCCGGGGTTTTGAATTATCAGTTTTTGTCCTGAATTCCCTAAAATGCTTGTAAAAAGTTCCGAACAGTTTGGCTTGCAACCTATGTACTCGATTATAGGTTCTATGGATTTTTTTGAATTTGAAGCAAAGTATGATTGAATATCGTTTACGATTTTTTTTACTTCGTTTTGAATTTGAACAATATCGGTGCCTTCAAAAAATTCTATAATAATTGAGCCTGTATATGTCTTTTTAAAAGCTAAATTTCCGGTTATACAATTTAACGAGTATTCGCTGGCGGCAAGTTTTTTGTATTTGCGTTTATCCGGACATATGTAGGTTCCGTTTTTGTCTTCGGTATAAATTGTGCTGACATGTTTTGCAATTTGTGGCGGTAAATAAAAATTGATTCCTTTTTGCCATTGAGAAATTAAAATTTGCTGTTCCTGTATTTCATAAGAACCGCTGAAAGTTTTGCTATTTGAAGTTACTGCATCATAGCGTAAAACTGCATTTAATTGCCAAGTATCGCCTCCCAATTCTGCCATAATTCCGGGGCATTGTTCAGAACCGCCTCCTATTCCGTTTACTCCGTTTTTTATTCCGTCGTTATCAAAAATTGAAGGGAATACAATGTTTCTATTTCCTAATCGAATGTGTCTGATCAAATTGTTCCCGTAATAGCCTGCTGCAACAGTATTTTTGTGGAAACCGTCAGAAAAGTTTCCCTCAAAATACCATGAATTATTGATCATCAGCCAAGTTGATAAATCTATTTGCTGTGAAAATAAAAATGGGTTGTAGACTACGTTGTTTTTTCCGTTTTTATAAAAGTTTAAATTAAGATTGCATGAAAACATCATTTTCCAATAACCTTCAGCAAAAAATTCAATATTTGTGTTCCCAATTTTATAGTCAAAAATGGCTGCGTTTTCGTTTGTTTTTTGGAGCTTGTTTTCAGTTTCTTGTTGTTCCGCAGTTGTGGAAGATGTTTTGTTTTTATTTTCTTGCTCAACTGCGTTTTTCTGTACGCTATCGGTTTTAGCTGTATTTTCTTGTAAAAAATTCGGAGCATCATCTTGTTTGTCTTGGATTTGTTCGGAGAAGTTTTCGTTTTTTACTTCCTGCAAATTTTCTATCTTTGACTCTGCATTTGCTTTAAAAGCAAAAAGTGTCATGGAAAGTAGCAGTAAGGAAATTAATCGTGCTTTTTTTATTTTTACGTTAGGATTTTTTACTTTTATTTCGCTTATTGTTTTTTCAAGTTTTTGCTTTTTTTCTTCACCAAAGTCAAATAGCTGAAATTGGTTGTTTTCATTTTTATTTTCGATATTATGGAACCCTATCCCTAAAAGTCGTATGCCCCTATTTTTTTCATATTTTTTGTAAAATAATTTTTTTCCGTATTCAAAAAATTGATCGATTGAACTTATATGCTGGCTGAAAGTTTCTTGGATTGTAACTGTTTTAAAATCTTCATAACGAATCTTTACGCATATGGTTTTTGAAACAAAGTTATTTTTTATCATTCTAAAAAAACAATTGGAACACATTTCTAAAAGCATGGTGTCCATGGCTTCCTGCAAAAACAAATCATGCTCAAAGGTTTTTTCTTCGCTCAAGGATTTTGTTTTTTCGTGTTCAAAATTATTTTCAGTTTTTCCTCTTACGGCATTGTATAAAAAACTTCCGATACCGTTTCCAAATGTTCCAATCAATAATTCTTGAGAAACTTGGTAAATTTGTTTTGTGGTGTAAAAACCGTTCCGATTTATTTTTGCTCTTGTTTTTTCTCCAATTCCCCAAACTTTTTCCAAAGGAAGGGAAAGCATAAATTCATCTTCTTTTCCGTAGGGGATTACAAAAAGTCCGTCCGGTTTGTTCATGCCGGATGCTATTTTTGCAAGATATTTTGTGCTTGCAACTCCAACAGAAACTGTAAGTCCTGTTTTTTCATATACTGCAGCTTTTAATTTTTTTGCCGAAAAAGCAGGATTCCCAAAAAGTCTTTCGGTACCACTCATATCCAAAAAGGCTTCGTCGATAGACATTTGATTTACATCAGGAGAAAAATCATTAAATATTTTCATGACTTCAGCGGATTTTTCCTGATAGCGTTTCATTCTTCCATGCAGAAAAATTCCGTCCGGGCAGAGCCTGTAGGCTTCAAAAATATTCATTGCAGAATGTACTCCGAATTTTCTGGCTTCGTAAGAACAGGTTGAAACTACTCCGCGTTTTTCGTTTGGAAGTCCTCCTACAATGACAGGTTTTCCTTTTAGCTTAGGATTATCCAATTGTTCAACCGAGGCAAAAAACGCATCCAAATCTACATGGAAAAAACAGTTTTTTATTTTATCAGATTGTTCTTCCATCGCCTGCTTTTCCCTTTATAAAAAGTTCTTGTTCGGTTTTTTCAATTGTGTATTGATCTTTTTGTGTGTAAGTAATTACCGTAACAAGATAGTCTTGGTTTGGATTTGCACTTATATTCAATTCGTTTTTTTCAGGAGGAAATTCTTCAAAATCAAAAACTATACTGTTCTTTTCGCAAAAAGCATCAAAAGGGTAGTTTGCACTGTAAATGGGCATAAGAGTTGAGGAAGAGATTTTTATGATATACCTGATTGTGTTTTTAGGACAGCCTATGGAGATTTCAAGATTTTCTTTTCCCAAAGTAAAATTTTGTTTTAACTTGACTGAAACGGAATTTTCAGGATTTTGTTCAACATGAATAACCTGCATAACTTTTTGTTCTGTGAAAAGTTTTGTGTTAATTAATTTTGCTGTCCAAATTCCTATTACAACAAAGACAAGAATTCCAAGGGAAAAACAAAGTTTTTTCAACAAGATTTTGTATTCTGAGCGGTTTTTTATGTCATGATTTTTGTAACGCGAAGAATTTACGTTAAGTCTGATGCTCAGCACTGTAAATGGGGTAAAAAACAGTGAAAGAAATAAATTGTTGAAAAATGTTCCGTTGGTAAAATAAAAAGCTATATCCGATAAATTTTTTTCGCTTATTATGAACAACGGCAAAAAAACAATCATCATAAGCCATAAAAAAATTACTTGATACGTAGATTTTTTACTTAACCTTGAAGCAATGGCAAAAATGTAAAAAATTGTAAAGTACATGAGAAACGATAAATCGCTGACTGCAAAAATCAAGATATTTGAAAATGCTGAAACTGAAAGTAAAAAACCGTAAATATAATCCGTTTGTGGCAAGTAAAGAAAAAATCTTATTTTTGAAAATAAGTTGTAAAAGGCGAATGTAAGGACAATTTTTGTGCAAAAAGCAAAAATGGCATTTTGGTTCCAATTTGGGATAAATGCCTTTGTACAAATTTGTGCCAAATAAAGGCTTGTAAGATAAATTACAGTAATTAAAAAAAGTAAATATGATGTGTCTAAAAGGTCTTTTTTTCTTGAATTTACAAAATTTCCGAGTAAAAATGAAAAACAAAGCAAAAATAAGCCTATTGCAATATCCATAATCATTATGATAACAAAAACTGTTTGTGAAATGATTAACGGCTTTTTTGTAAATAAAAAATACTGATTGTCCCAATTATTTTCTTCCGGCAAAGAATAATCGGATATAAAAATAAGGATGCTTTCAAGTACTTTGGGATTTGCGGAAAAATGAACTGAAGGAATTTCGTTTTTCATTAAATTTTCAAAGATCGGATCGCTTTCTGTCGCTCCAAGTCTTATAAAGCCTATTGAACTGGGGTAATATTGAAATTCCAAATCACTGTCTTTCATTGCCTGCATTATATTTTTTACAAAAGCAGGATGACTTGCCTTGTGCTTTGCAGTGTAGGAAAAAATAGGAATTTGTGAAAGTTCATTATTCGTGGAAGATATAACCACAGCATACAGTTTTTCTGTAGAATCAAAGTTTGAAAGATAGGTATTCGTTCCGGGGGTATTATCTTTTGTTTCCGGAACCGGTATCAGAGAATAATCATTGGCAGTCAAAACAATTTCAATATTTGTTTGAGTTTTTATTTTGTCAAGTTTTTCGGAAAAACGGATAATTTCCGGCATCATAAGGAGTGCATTATTTTGCGGAATTATAATTGCCAAAGTATGTTTTTGAACATTATCTGCTTTTTTTTTAATAATAATTGAATAAGGAAAGTCCGTATTTTGTGCAAAAGAAAGAGTCTGTATAGAATAATCTATTTCATTGTCATCTAAAAAGGATTTTATTTTATCGCAAGTACGCAGATTTTGGGAAAATAAAGCGGCAGTTAAGAGAAAAAACAATGGAAATAAGATTAGCCTTCGGTTCATTAAAATACAGAATATTCTATTTGTGGTGTAATTACAAGTATTCTGTATTGTCTTGAATTATTTTACAAATGTGATATATTGCGTTATAATTATAACTGTGTTATTTAGGAGATAGGTCATGTGTGCAGTCGGTAAAAATAATGGATTAATAAAATTGCCTCTAAAAGTTGTCCTTACCGAAAACGGTGCTACCGAATTTATGCGGCAAAAGAAGAAGCTACAGCGTTTTAAATTAGCCGATAACAATGAAGAATACGGAATTGAATTTACGGTTTTTAATCCACGTTCCTTGCAACAAATGTTTATGCTTGATTATGTTTCTAAAATGCAAATTTCTATGTCTGAATTTGCTTCAAAGCGGCAAGAACTTATGGACCTTTCCAAAATTCTTATCTATTCTGCTTTGTACAGGCAGTTTGATAGAGAAGCTCTT
This sequence comes from Treponemataceae bacterium, assembly GCA_052173655.1. Taxonomy (GTDB): domain Bacteria; phylum Spirochaetota; class Spirochaetia; order Treponematales; family Treponemataceae; genus RGIG9060. Next base: position 138,408 of record JBQMYD010000004.1, read on the forward strand.
GAAAAAATTCTTGCGACTGATTGCATACGCAACTGGAATCGTGCAAATGCTGCAAGTTTAATTGACGAAAAAAATCGTCCACAAGACAGTTTTTTGCGACTAAAGCTTTTAGGTAACGATGCAATTATTTCCTATGCCAGAGAAAAAATCCTACAGCCTATGTGGGAAAAAATTGTTCATGATCCTAATCTTTCTACTGAAGAAAAAAATGTTCACATTTTAATGAGCGAAAAATATGTAAACCACATGAGCCTTTTTACTTGGTATATTCTTGTTAAATTTTTTAAAAGTGAAGAATTTGATGAAATTGTCAGTTGTATTCGTTCAAAACTTAATGAATACATGGAAAAAAGTTGCCTTGCAGAATATATAAGTCTGATGATCATGGAATTAGCTCAAAATAGTGAAAATGAAAACGTAAAAAAATTGGCACGTACTCTTTATCGAGGAATTGAAGATATCGATTCTCTTATTTTTGATCCGGAAATTCGTAAAAAAATCGTAAAAGAACTTGAAAAAAGAGGGGAGCTTGTTTTTATTTCATGGAAACTTGGAGGCGGTTCCCTTTCTATAGGAAAAGCCGGAAAGCTACAGATAACTTTGTATAACAAGGGAGATAAATTTAAGGAATTTAAGGAAAATGTTGAAGAAAAGAAGTCTGCAAATTTGAGCAAAAGATCATTGGTAGATTTTTATAACAACAATCCTGATGCTATGGGAGATTCCAGCATGGGCTTATATTATCTTTCATATCTTGATGAAGCATGCAAGAAAGTGAATGTAAAATTTGAATCTATTGTGAATCAATTTACTTCAAGTGATTTAACTGTAATAAATTTGGTGTTTTATTTTTAATTTTGAGTTGTAAATTAATTTTGTTAAAAAAAATTTTTGTTTCTCATTTTTTTGTTTTTTTTGGTATTTTTGCGATTTGCTTTCAGTTTTTTTCGTGTTCGGATTCAGAGCCGGAAATAGGAGGTATTTTTTATTCTTTGATTTACGATTATACCGATAATCCGCAAAGTTATGATTTAAGGCTTTCCGTTTTTGTTCAGCCATCTTCCGATCAAAGGCGTTTTGACAAAATAGAAGTAACTTGCGAAAAAACTTCCTATACGTGGAAAATTGAAAATCCTGAAAAAGTTGAATTTGATAAAAAAGTTTTTTTAGGACACAGAAATTTAAAATGTCCAGGAAACGAAGTTTTTTCTGACGGTTTGTATACCGTTACTTTTACCGATTTGGCAGGACGGAGTGCATCTAAAAGTTTTGATATTGAAAAATTAAAGTCAATGACAAATGCTTCCGGAAAAAAAGTTGGTTCAAATTCTGTAAAAAACACTTTAGCAGGGCAGGAATGCGATTTTAAAAAAATAGCGATTTTTGATGAAATCGGTATCGAAGTTTTTTGCGGTTTTTGTACCGAAGAATTTTCTGACAAAGCAAAAATTATTCAAATGTTTCCTGATGCCGAAACAAAACAGATTTTTTATACCACTTTTGATAATTCTTATGTTATCCTTATGCCGAAGGAAAAAATTTAAAAAATCCGAGATAAAAAATGAAAAAGGAATGTATGAAAGAGCAAATAACAGAAGGGATAATCAATTCCTCAATTGAAGATGCAAGCCAAACGGATGAACCGGACAAGTTGGAAGGAGCGTTTTTTGACCAAGATTTATCGGATAAAGATTTTAAACGAAGCATAAAAACTTTTGTTTTGCGTTCCGGCAGGATGAGTGAAAATCAAAAAGCTGCCTACGAAAATTTTGGAAAAAAGTGGTGTATTCCTTTTGAAAAAAAAACTCTCAGTTTTTTTGAAATTTTCGGTAATAAAAATCCTGTAGTTATTGAAATAGGCTTCGGTATGGGAAGTGCAACTGCTGTTATCGCAGAACAAAACCCTGATATCAATTATTTGGGGCTTGAGGTTCATACTCCCGGAGTTGGAAAGCTTTTGAGTTTAATCGAAGAAAAAAATTTACAAAATGTCTATATAATTGAACATGATGCAATGGAAGTTTTGGAATATATGATCATGGATGACAGTGTAGACGGTTTTCACATTTTTTTTCCTGACCCGTGGCCTAAAAAAAAGCATCATAAAAGGCGTTTAATCCAAAGACCCAGAACCGATCTTTTGGCAAAAAAACTTGCAAAAGACGGATACATTTACATGGCTACGGATTGGCAACCTTACGGAGATTTTGCAATGGAAGAATTTTCTGCAACTGAAGGATTGGAAAACAAATATTCGGATTTTGCACCACATCAAAGCTGGCGGCCGGAAACAAAGTTTGAACGAAAAGGTTTAAATGCCGAAAGAAAAATTTGTGAACTTTATTTTGTGCGAAAAAAATAGTTATAGGCGGAAAAAATGCACGATTTATTTGAAGCAAAGCGTATAGAAGAGCTTGAAGCTTTAATACGAAAATATCAAAAATCTTATTACACCGGTATATCAGAAATCGAAGACAGTGAATTTGATAAACTTTGGGATGAATTAAAGTCTTTAGATCCTGAAAATCCTATTTTACATAAAATCGGTTCAGATATTGAAGAACAATATGCAGATATTTCCGGTTATACTAAAGGCAATTTTGAAAAAGTAAAACATTTAATTCCTATGGGTAGTCAAGAAAAAGCTGCAGATCCTCAAGCTTTTAACGAATGGGCAAATAAAATGAATTTTTCCGAATATATCGTTGAGTACAAACTGGACGGTGCAAGTCTTGAACTTCAATACGAAAACGGAATTTTTGTAAGAGGCGTTACCAGGGGGGATGGCATTATTGGTGATGACATAACAAAGTCTGTCTTAAAAATGAAAGGTCTTATAAAGGAATTACGTATCAAAACCGAAGATGGACAAGGAGAGCTTTTGCCTTATACCGGAGGAGTTCGTGGTGAAGTCATAATGAGCCATTTTGTTCATCAAAAATACTTTTCCGATAAAGCCAATTGCAGAAATGCGGCAAACGGTCTTATGAAAAGGAAAGACGGGGAAGGCGGTGAACATCTTGAGATAGTTTGTTACGATGTTTACTTTAGCGATACCGGTAATCAAAAATATCCTTTTGCAACTGAAATTGAAAAAATGCACTATCTTGAGAGAATGGGGTTCCAAGTTTCTCCTTTTGTAGTATGTAAAACGGCACAGCAGGTAATAGAATATAGAGCTAAAGTTATGGAAAACCGCAAGGAAATCCCGTACGACATTGACGGGCTTGTGATAAAGCAACAAAAAATCGATCTTGAAGATGCAGCTCGAAATCGACCTGAAAAACAGATTGCTTTTAAGTTTAGTTTGGAAGAGGCTGTTAGCATTATCAAAGATGTTGAATGGAGTGAAAGCGGTGCAACGTATACGCCAATTGCAATTTTTGAACCTGTAGAGCTTGCCGGAACTACGGTAAAAAGGGCAAGTCTTGTAAATCCCAATACCATTCGAGATTTGGGGATAAACATAGGAAGTCATGTTGTCGTTGTAAAACGCGGAGAAATTATTCCTAAAATAGAGAGAGTTGTTTCTCAAAAAGAAGAAAATGTCAGCCCGATTATTTTTCCTAGCGTATGTTTTTCATGTGGCACTCCTATAAAAGATGAAGGAACTCGGCTGTTTTGCCCGAATAAGGATTGCCCAAAGCGAATTCATCACAAAATAGAAAAATGGATAAAAGTTACCGATATTCGCGATTTTGGCACTGTGCTTATTGAGCGTCTTTTTAAATTAAAACGATTGAAATCCATTAAAGATATTTATGAACTTACTGAAGAAGAACTTGCACGAATTTTTCTTAATGAAGAAAGTCTTGCAAAAGAAAAAGAATCTTTGGGAGCAAAAAAAGTCATTGCTTCAATAAAAAGTCATACACAAATGGATTTAAGTACTTTTCTTGCAGGTTTTGACATTGAAGGAATGGGAGAAGTTCAAATGGAAAAACTTGTTGAAAGTGGCTTTGATACTTTAGAAAAAATTTTTAATGCTAAAAAATCTGAAATAGCATGTGTAAATGGCTTTGCAGACATTAGTGCAGATTGCTTTGTTCAAGGTATAAAAGAAAATCGTGAAGAAATGCGTTTTCTGGTTGAAAGCGGTATAATAAAAATAAAATCAAAAAAACAAGGAATTTTTGCCGGAAAGAGTTTTTGTTTTACCGGAGAACTTTTTACAATGAAAAGGCAGGACGCTGAATTGCTTGTAAAAAATCTTGGAGGTACGGTCAAATCTTCTGTGGTAAGGGATTTGAGCTATCTTGTTACAAATGATTCAAAATCAGGTTCTTCAAAAAATAAAAAAGCTCAAGAATTTGGGATAAAAATCATTGACGAAAAAACTTTTCTTTTTCTTGCAGGAAAATAATGGGATAGGTTTGTACAAACCAGTCAGGATCTACAGCTTCGCTATTTAAACGCATTTCCCAATGCAAATGAGGCCCTGTAGCAAGTCCTGTGCAACCGGAATTACCGATAAGTTGTCCTTTTTTTACAATATCTCCGTATTTTACATTTAACTTGTCCAAGTGATAGTAAAGACTGTAAAGTCCGGGCAGATGTTCTATGCATATTGACCATCCGGTAGAAATTCTGTTTTCAGCCATAACAACTTTTCCATTGCTACAAGAATATACGTTTGTTCCTACAGGAACTCCATAATCTATTCCGTAGTGCAGGTTTGTAACTTTTTTTTTGTTCACATAGATAAAAGTCCGCCTATCACCAAAAAAACTTGTTCTTCTGTTACATACGAGGGGCTCTGAAAATTCTTCCAATTTTTTTGTTTTATAAGCATCAAAATTTTTGTTTTCAAGAATTTTATTAAGTTTTTTTATTTGTTCTGAACGTTCGTTTGATATATCGCTTTTTATAGCAGTGTTCTTTGCGTTTAAAGGAATTTCTTCCGATACGAATGTTCGACTGTTATAGTTTATTGGCAGAGTAAAAGAATTTTTCTCTTTATCGGCAATCGAATATTCAACGGTTATTGCATAAAAATCTTTTTCAAGATACGTTGAAGTCGGGACGGCAGAAACGACTATACAAGAATTTTTCCCGCATTTTTCATCCATGCAAAAAAGTTCCGATTGTTTTAAGCATTTTTCTGTTTCTTTGTTTATTAGCTGTAATGTTCCGCTTACCGCTGTTTTTGTATTGCGAATATCTTTTTTTGTAATAAACCCGTTATTGAATATAAACAAGGCTTGAATAAAAATAGGATCTCCTGCTCTGATATCACGGTTATAAACCATATGTATGGAGTAATTTTTTCCATTGTATTCTGCCGTGGCGGCATTTGCTTTCGGTAATGAAACTATAAAAAAGGTTAATATTGAAAACAAAAAAAATTTATTTAATTTCATGTTCTTTGTATCTTGCTATGTCTTTTATTACCAGTTGAAGATTTTCCATGCCATTAAAAATATTGGTTTCCATGTTGTAAATTACATCCACCATGTCGCCGGTTGTAAAGTCTTTATTGTATTTTTCCGAAGAATTCCAATATATTGCAGGCCATTTTGTTCCTCCTATATCTAAAGTCAGTTTTAGGTGCGAAGAACCGTTTTTACCAAGCATATCCGTATTTGTAATTTTTACGTTTCGTGTTAAAAAGTTTAATTCCGAATTTTGATTTCCGTAAGGTTCAAATTGTTCTATTATGCCCAGAATATCTTTATTTACATAGTTTGCAGGTAGTTCTGCCGAAATTTCAATAATTTCGTCTGCACTTTCAAAATTATCAAATTCAATCAAAGCTGATAAGTTTTTTAGTCTTGCAAGAAAATCCGGTATGCGTGATTTTTCCAAAGAGAACCCCCCTGCAAAATCGTGTCCTCCGTATTTTAAAAACAAATCGGAACATTGATTCATAAGATTTAGAATATTGTATCCCCTTGCTGATCGTGCAGAACCGACTGCATTTTCATTTACTTCTGTAATTATAATGCTTGGAACTTTGTAAGAACTTACCAATTTGGATGCCACAATTCCGGTAACACCTCTGTTGACCCTGTTGTCGTATACTACACATAAATTATTATTGTGTTCTGCCAATGAGTTAAAACTGTTTTCAAAAACGTTTTTTAAAGCTTCTGAACCTAGATTTTTTCTTTGCTTGTTTAACTCGATAATAGCTCTTGCAACATTATTTCTTTCTACAGGATCTTGAACTGTAAAAAGTTTTAATGCAGTTTCCGGTTCTCCCATTCTTCCTGTAGCATTAAGGCATGGAACTATAGTCCAACCAAGATCTTTACTTGTAATTTTTTTTCCCAGTAAATTAAGATTTGCAAAAAGTTCTTGAAGTCCGGGGCGAATTTTTCCGCTGTTAAAACTTATTAGCCCTTGTTTTACAAGAATTCGATTTTCGTTTTGGAGTGGCATAATATCTGCAATTGCTGCAAGTGCAACAAGCTGTAGATCAAATTGATTTTGTTCTTCGGTTGCCTTGTAAACGCTGTTCATTACATAAGTTATGAAAATATTAAAAAAACCTTCCAATTCTGTTCGCAGATTTTCGTTGTATCTGGCAAGTTTTGAAAGATCTTTTAATCGTAAAAGTGAAAAATTTGAAATACTTGGAATTACTTTTGAAATTTCTGGACGTATGTCCATTAAGTTGAATTCAACTCCTTTTCCAAAAATATTATTCAACATTTTTTGTTGTAATTGTTTATCCCAGACGTAAATTTGCTGTCCTGTTAAAAACGGGATTAGTCTTGTTTGCCTGATATCTATTAGTCCCGGAGATACGGTTTCAACAAGTCTGTCTTTTTCACTCATGTTAATCACTTTTATGCATTCTACGATGTAAGCCTCGTTAATCGGGCGTACATTCATCAGACAAATTTCTTGCTTATACATTTCGCACTGAGCAAAACGTAATGCTTGAACCAACTTGTAACTTACGGTACAGCCTGAAATATCTTTGTAAGGATAACCGGAATTTTGGAGTTTTGGATTAAGAATTATCGTGTTTTGAGGTAATTCTTCCGGCGGATTATGATGATCTGTTACGATTACTGAAATAAATTTTTCATTTGCATATAAAATTTCATCTTTATTAGAAATACCGCAGTCTACTGTTATGATAAGAGTTCCGCCTTTTGAGGCAAAATCATCGATAGCTTCAAAAGATAGTCCGTAGCTTTCGTCATTTGAAGGAACTTTATATGAAACATCCAGTCCCATGCTTTTTAGACACTCATATAAAATGATTGTGCTTGTAATTCCGTCTACATCTCTATCTCCGAAAACCAGTACTTTTTCGCCTTCTTGAACGGCGTCAAGAATTCTATCAACAGCGTCTTCCATTTGTTCAAACAGAAAGGGATTGTGCAAAAATCTAAGGTCATTTTCCATGTAGTAAAGAATATCTTTTCCGTGTGTAATACCTCTGCGTGCAAGTATGCTTGCTGTAATCAAATTGCAATCATATCTTGTACTTATTTCTTTTATAACTTCTTTTGCAACATCTTTTTTTTTCCAAACAGCCACTTATAATTCCTTAAATTTCTTTCTCTATGAGGGGATTTTTTTGCACAGGTTCTTCAAAATAAGTAACGGCATTTTTTAGCAAAGGCAAGGCATCTAAAAAGCATTCCTCATTTTTGCCAAACACTTCCATTATTGTGTCGCCTTTTTTTATCAAATCTCCTTCGGTATTGTATAGAATAAAGCCGCTTTCTGCAAAGACCTTTTCTTCGGTTTTATTGCGACCTACACCCAGATTTACTCCGGCAAGTCCGCATTTAAATGCATCTATTTTTATGTATCCGTCCTGTTCCGCTTTGAGTGTTTTGCAAAATTTGCTACGCCTTATATTTCTATCTTTTAATAATTTTCTTACATTACCACCTTGAAGCTCAATATTTTTAAGGAAGAGTTCCATTGCTTTGCCTGTTTTTACCGCTTCTTGACATTTTTTTAAAGCTTCAGTTTTTGACAGCCCCTGATTTGCGTTTGTAAGCATCAAAGCTCCCAATTCATATGTAAGTTCGGTTGTATCTTTAGGACCTTTTCCTTCAAGAATATCCATAGTTTCTTCTATTTCAAGAAAATTTCCGACTTTTAATCCAAGAGGAGTATTCATATTTGTTATCAAAGCGTTTGCTTTCTTTCCCATTACCTTTGCAGTGTTTACAAGACTTTTTGCCAAATCAAAGGCAGACTCTTTTGTTTTCATAAAAGCTCCGCTACCGTATTTTACGTCAAAGACAAGACTGTCTGCTCCTTCTGCAATTTTTTTGGAAAGAATGCTTGCTGTTATTAACGGTATTGATTCTACGGTTCCGGTTACATCTCGGAGGGCGTAAAGCAATCTGTCGGAAGGTACTATTTTTTTTGTTTGCCCGATCATGGCAAATCCGCATTTTTGGATTATGTCTATGAATTGTGCTTTTTCAAGGTTTACATTAAAGCCGTCGATAGACTCAAGTTTATCAAGGGTTCCGCCTGTGTGCCCAAGAGCTCTCCCACTCATCATGGGAACTTTTACTCCGTTTGCAGCAACAATCGGTGCAAGAGGTAAAGAAATTTTATCTCCGACTCCACCTGTTGAATGTTTATCTACAAAAGGGCCTTTGTACGGACTTAAATCTATTATTTCTCCCGAATGGAGCATACATTCTGTATAATCCGCAGTTTCCTGAAAATTCATTCCGTTAAAGTACACAGCCATTAACCATGCAGAAAGTTGGTAATCAGGTATTTGTCCGTTTACATAATTTTCGATGAGAAATTTTATTTCATCTTTAGAAAGAGGTTGCCCTTCAGGTTCAAGAATAGAACCACGTTTTTTCATAATAATATCTACCGCACGCATAAAAAACTCCCAATTAAATTTTTATTTTCAGATTTTCATTTCAAGTCCAATGTTATAAAGAATATCATTAGCATTGTAAATTCCGAATATTATTTCCCCAAAACAATTCCCCCTGAATTTTCCCGAAAGCCCTCCAAAGTTTGTGCTTAATCCCAATTCAAATCTTATGCCACCGTAAAAACAGTCTGTACTTTGCAAAATGCCCGTGCAATAATCTTTGATAAATGCAAGATGATATGTTTTTACTGACATAAAAGAATCGTAAATGAATTCATAACCGGTAAGTGAAATTTTAAAGTTATCTAAGTAAAGTACTTGTATTACCGGAATTGCTTTTTGAACTTCCATCGCAAATAAAATTAATTCCGCATAACCTGAAAAAATTAGTTGATTTTCGGAAAATTTATTTTTTATGTTGTTAATCGAAATTTGATTTCCAAAAGCCCTGTCATAATTAAACGGGAATAAACTGAAAATAAATTTTATTGGCAAATCATATGTTAGAATATTCGACAATGGTGCATTTTTTGCAAAACCCGGCAGATAAAAAGCCAATTCAAAACCTTGTTCAAAGCAGTTTCGTGTAACTTCAAAATCTTGCGGAGTTCTTTGATTTAAAACATAATAAAAACTTGTACAAAATGAAAATCCTGCTTTTTTGTAATGTCCGTTTCCTGTTCTTTTTATAAAAGCGTAAGTTAAAAATAATTGATCATGATGATATAAATAATTTCTGTTATCCAAAGATTGTGCCTGTCCGGGTATTATCCATTGAAAAATTTTTTGATCCGGATCTTTTTGATTTTTTATATCTTTTTCAAAGAGAGTTACAAAAGCTGTTTTTCTTCCATAAATAATTTGGCTTTCGCCTTTTATTTCAAAACTATGACCATGTGTTAAAGGCAGATACGAATCTATAATCAATTTTGCTTCCGTTTGCTTCCAACCTCGTAAATCAAATTCGTTTGAGGATTTTGCTTCGTATTTAAAAACTTCGGTATCGGTACCGCCCTTGTATTGAGCTTGTACGATAAACGAATTGGTAGTGATTCCGTATCCTGCAAAGATATTAAATTTTCCATCTGTCCACGGAGAAGAAGCAAAAAGTGAAATTCCAAACGGATTATAGTAGGTTACATCGTATTCTGTAAGGTGGGTTTCAGAAGATGCAAAACTGAAAGGAATAAATAAAAAGCGTCTGTAAAAATCAGCTCCTATATATTTTTTTGAATTTTCGTTCAAAACTTTAACTTCGTTTTTAAAAACATCTGCAACAAGTTCATTTTTTCCGGCAGGTAACGGTTTTTGAGCCTTTATCGTTTTTAAATTACGAATATTTTGTTCAAACAGTAAATTCTTAGCATAAAAATATCCTGTATAAACGTAAGAATTTTCTTGCAACATCACAGGAAAAAAAATTCCGCCGGAATAATCCGAATTGTCCAGCATAAATTCCGTGCTTTTAGTATCAAAATAGCCGAAACGCGGCATAGAATCTTTTTGTGTCCAAGAAAAGCATATCTTTCCATCGCTGTAATTCAATTGCCTAATACACATTTTTTCCAACGGAGCATTGTATTTTTTTATTAAATTTCCGTCAGAGTCTGCAATGCATATCGAGTATTTCATGTTTTCTCTAAGAGTGCAAACGAAAGTTCCGTCTTCTCCTGCACTGTAATTCGATGGATATATGCAATATGGATGATCAATTCTTACTCTGCTTTCAATTTCTATGATATTTTGATTTTTTTCATCCAAAATAAAATCATAAATTTGACTTGTGTATTGTTGGTTTTTATATAACTTGCAGACCAGTTTGTATTTTTCCTTATCCATGAAAATTGCAGTTTCATATAAACCGCTTTCTTTCATTCCAAACCATTTTTTTGTTTCCGTATTGAAAATATCTACTGATTTTTTGCCGGAAGCCTGAAGATTTGAATCGTAACCGACTGCTATAAATTTTCCGTCGTTGCTTACACTTATTTCGCAGATGCCCTCCATCGTAAAAAGTTTTGAAGTTTTTGATATATCAAGTTTTTTTTGCTCGTTTTTGTTTTTTTCCGAAATCGTAATAAATGGAACAAAAAAAACAGATTTACTCATAACATCGATATAATAAATTCCCAAATCGCTTTTCTGTAGGCTATAATAACGTTTTGTAATGTTATCATTTTCCAATTCACGAGCAGGATTTTTTTCCGTTTTATATTCCAACGTTTTTGAAAAAGCAAGCCATTCTTCATTCAGTTTCAGTTTGTAAACATTAAAAAATGCAAGCCTGACGGAAATTGTTCTGGAGTTTACTAATTTAAAAAAGAATTGTTTGTATTTTTCTTGTCCGTATTTTTCAATTAAATATTTTGTAAAAAGAGTGTTAAATGGCAGATAAGTGTCTTGGGGATAAACATCTTTAGGGCCTTGTACATCGCTGAATTTTGGAAACTTATTTTCAATTACGGATTGTTTTACGATATGTTTAAAATATTCGTCATTTAACAAACCTTCGCCATTGTAGCTTTCGCTTAATATTGACGGCCCCTTTTCGATGCCCGGTGTGATCCACAAAAAACCTAAATCAAAGCCCCAAAAACTCCAAAATTTATCCCACATTGTGCGTATAAATACAAGTGAAATTTCGTGTCTGAACTTTGAAAGAAAGTCATTGCTAAAAACTGCATAATCTTTAGGTTCTGCAGTATCGTACATTACCATGTGTTTATACGGCAGTCCGTCAAAATATGATTTATAATGTTGGACTGTAGGGCAGATTACAAGTGGGAGATTTACGTGAGGTACCCAGCCGTAACTTGTAGCAACTTCTTCATAAATTTTATCTGCATTATAAAAAAGCAATGAAGCTGAAATTGAAGATTCTTCCGGATAAATGATTTCAAAATATTTTGTTTTGACTGTTTTTATGGAATTTGCTTCCATCATTTTTCCGTCATAAGCAAAGATGCCAAAACATAAAAGAGAAAGTATAATTATAAAAAAAAACTTTGGAATTCTAACGGGGATTTTAATTTCTTGTTCCTCGTTGATTTTTTAGTTTGATTTCGTCTTTAATTTCTTCCTGAATATCAAAGAGAGCATTTTGCGCTCTAGGATTTCCCGTTTTATTGTACAGTTCATACATGAAAGACTCAGCTTCTTTCAGTTTTCCTCGTGCCTGCATTAATAATCCTGCATTGAATCCTGCTTCAAAAAGTTCTAAATCTTTGTAAATTTTCATAAATTCATTTTGCGATAACAAAAGATATCCGTCTTTTGCAAATTGATCTGCAATCTTCATGTTTTCGTTTTTTGAAGTATCGCGTAAAAGTTTGATATATTTTGTAACATAATACGGCTGAATTTGCCTCATTATTTTGTTTACTATCTCATCCAAGGAAGGTTTTAAAAGAGTAAAAGCAGACGGAAGCTCTTTTTCAATTTTGCACGGAGAGGATTCTTTTTTGTATGACTGATATTTATATCCCATGACTTTCCCTGTTTTTGCTTCTATAATTTGGTATGAAACATTCATAGAAACTTTCCGTTTGTAAACCGGAATTGATTTTGAACCGTCATTTTCCATGTTTTTTTCGATTTCATTGCTAAATTCGGTAATTGAGCCTGTTATATAGGCATCTACCGGAACTTCTATTCCTGATCTGAGGGCATCTTCTACACGTCTTGAACCTATGACTGTCATTTCATTCGAATCTAAAAGCCTTGTCTGCAACTGAGCACTAAGATAGTCAGCCAATTGTTGAGATGTATCAGGTATGGTATTTGTTACTAAAAATTCAAAAAAAAATAAAATATTCACATACTGCATGGAATTCAATTCCTGAGTTTGAAAAGGCAATACGGAAATGGAACTTGCACCATTTAAATCCAATTGGGCAGGTTTTTGCCTTCTTACTTCAATTGTAGTTGCGCAGGAAAATGATGAAATGATCATGAATGCCAAAAGTATTCTAAAATTTGTTGTTAGGAGTATTTTTTTTATTGTCATTTTATTTATCCGTCCTAAAATATAGAAAAAGTCTATGCAAGGTAATTGGAAAAAAATCGGTTAAACAAAGTTTTGCAATTAGTTAAATCTGAATTTTACGCTTGCAGAAGCGAAAAACGGGAAATATGTTTCTTTTCTTGAAAGTCTCCATACTTCACATTCTCCCTTTAGAGTATAGCATCCGGCTTTGCCAAAGTCAAAGATAAGCCTGGTTCCTGCTCTCATTCCTGCGTCCATTGAAGTTTTATCGTCCGGATCTTGGCTACTTTGTGCCCCAAAAGAAACTCCCATCTTAAATGGAAAATCAGGAGCAAAGGCTAAAACATCAATTCCTCCTGAATGGTTTATTTTTTCATTTGTACCTATTGCATATCTTGAAAATTCATAACTCAAAGAAGCGTCAAAATTTGCACGATGAATAATTACCTTTCCTTCTACATCCACCAATGCTAAATTAAAAATATTTGAAGGAGAAAATGTCATACCTAAAACTGCGTTAAGTGTAACTTTTTTTGGAAACTTAAATTCGGCATCGAAAATTACTCCGGGCGTAAACAGATTATCTCTTGCGTCAAACAAAACTCCTGCCATAATTCCAAAGATTTCCGTTTCAAATTTGCTGCCACAATATGTTTTATAATTATAGTTATATTTATTCTCAGCTCTTGCAATTATCAAAAACTCATCACTCAAATTTTCTCTAAAGTAAAGATCAACTCCTACAACATCAGTTGCACTAAAATTTTCGTATCCTACTCCAAGTTCAAACTCTAAAGCTTTAAGAGAAAAAATCGTAAAAAGCGAAAATAAAACACAAAAAATTTTTTTGTACATAAAAGCCTATGTTTATCGTTAAAAAAGATACTTGTATCCTATGACCATTGAAAAGCTTTTACAAAAGCTTTCCCAGCTGTCAACTTTCATACAGTCAAGATTTGCAGAAAAATTTAATTTTCCTTGTCTAAAATTTACGGTTCCAAAAGGTCTTACCGAAACTTCAAGAGCGGAAACTATAGCTGCCGGATTGTTTATTAAAAATTCCATGCCTTTTGTAAAACTTACAACTCCTATTACACCAAATTGCAGTTTTTTTCCGCCGGACAAAAACCATGGACTTGATAATGTAAGACTCATTCCGACCGGATAAGTAAGATATAAAAAGTTTTCCAAAGTTTTTTCCGGTATATTATACAAAGCAAGTGAAAAAATTAAATTTTTTGTTACAAAACGAGGTTCAATAAAAATATAGCAATCATTTAACGAAAGAGGTTGATTTGAAAGTAAAGTATTAGGATCAATAATTAACTTGCTGAATCCGGCTTGAACAATCATGTTTGAAGCATTTGCAGAGCCAAAAAGGGCTGTAAAACCTAAGTGCAAATCTCCGCGTCTGATAAGCATTATAACTTTTTCTTCATGTCCGCTTCTATTTTCTATTGTACGTTCTATAGGCATATTTGCCCCGAAAACAAGATCAAAAGCTACTTGTGGCCAGGCACCGGCAAATCGTAAATCAGAATTCAAACTTTCAACAATCTTTGTTTTAGTTACGGTTGTTGTTACAATGTCCGTTGCAGATATTACTGTAGAAGTCGTAAAAGAGGTAAGACCTGTTTTGTTATAATAAACATACATTCCCAAGCTTAAGCTTTTTAAAAAGTCAACTACGTAACTTCCTCCTATTCCACTCATATCTACAATTCTTGACTTGTCTGTACCGAAAGGAGATTCCGCAAGCTTTGACTGAAATTCTGCAAGCCCATAATGTCTTCTTAAAAAAGTGCAACTTCCGGCAGGATCGCTGTCGCCAACAAAAAAGCTCATATAATGGGAAACATTTCCCATAAAACCTCTATACGTTAATGAAAGTTCATCAAGTGATACTATCGCATTGATGTTTCTAAAAAGCCCATTGCTGAAAATAGAGTCTGAAGTAACAAGGCTACCTGTTGTTCTAAAAATAAAAGACGGTGATAAATCAAATTGTCCGGAAAAATAACTTTCAAACATAAAGTCCGGAGCTTGATCGGGTTCAAGTTGAAGTTTTAAAGCACTTCCTGCTTGTCCGCTGAAATACGGAATTGCAAAAGCAAAAACATTGCACCATATTACAGCTGCAATAACTATCGAGGTTTTAAAAAATCTATTTATATCGGTTACAGAAAATTTTTTCAATCTTTAACTCCCCCATAAAAAAAGTCAGACTTCTCTATACTCTCTATCGGCAGAAAATGTAGATATCTTTAGTAAGAATATACCAAAAATAAAAAAAAAGAAATAAAAGATATTTGGCAGCTAAAGTTTTTTCAAATGCAACAAAAAAGAAAAAAAAATGTCCATTTTCAAAAAATTTAGCTTTAAATTCCTTGACTTATGTTTTTAATAGGTTACAATGTATAACTATGAGTGATTATCTTGATTTAAACAACGAAGAGTTACTAAAGGATTTTTTTGCGGAAGCTGAGCAACAAGTTGAAACCTTGGAGAGTAACATACTCGTTATAGAAAACGATCCTTCCAACCACGAAGCTATAGATGAGATCTTTCGTGCTGCACATACGTTGAAGGGCGGTTCGGCTACAGTTGAAATGCATGAACTCTCGGAGTTTACTCACGCGGTAGAGGATCTTCTTGATGAATTACGTTCCGGTACCGTTGCTGTTACTGAGGATGTAGTTAATGTATTACTTTCTTCCATTGATATAATCAAGGATATGTTAGAGTGCAGGCAAGAAGGTTCTGTCTACGACAAGGATGTTTCTCCTACAAAAGGGAAGTTGGCATCATTTATTCCTGATAAAAAGAATAAGAAAAAAGAAAAATCGTCAGTGCCTTCAAATTTAGGACCTGCATTGAGTAAGAAAAAGCCGGAACCTGTAGCATCTTCTGCTCAGGGGAATTCCGATATACCGGATCCGGGTACGTTGCTTTCAGAATACGAGGTTCTTGAATTAACTGAACTTTGCGAAGGTTCCAACAGACTTTGGGGAGTTACTGTTTTATTTGACGAATCCAATCCTATGAATTCCGTAGGAGGTATTCAGGTTTTTGCAGCTCTCAAAGAAAAAGGTTCTGTTTTAAAAACTATTCCTGATTTTGATGTTCTTTACGAGGATGAATTTCAGCCTAAGGTTGTTTATTTTATATCTTCATCATGTGATCAAGGTGAAATTGAGGATGCAGCATTTCTTGATGACGTATCATTGTGTACCGATGCAAGACTTATAGCTCATCATGCTGACGGTCCTGCCGGTTCTCAACCTGCAGTTTCCGCTCCTGCATCAGCTCCTGTAAAAAAAGAAGAGCCTGTTGTTGAACAAAAAGTTGAAGTAACACCTCCATCACCTGAAAAAGAAAATGTTGAACAAACCGGTGCTGTTGTTGCAGATGCTGCCGAAGCTAAAAAAGCTCCTGAAAAGAAAGCAACTGCTAATGCTGCCGGCAGTGTTTTGAGAGTTGATTCAAAGAGAATAGACTATCTGCTTAATCTTATCAGTGAAACTGTAATTACAAAGGCTGCATTTAACCAGACGACTATGCAGGTTACCCAGATGCAGTCTATTTTACAAACAGCGGAGATTACCTATAAAGAAAAGGTTAGAAAATTAATGGATTCTTTGCCTGAATATCTGGAATCTGTAGGTGACGGAAAAGATGTAAAAGATATAAGATCTACTGTAAATGAAAAATATTCGGAGCTGTTCTCTATTTTTGATCCGTTTGATTCAAGCTTTAAAGAGTTTATCGGTAAATTAAGAGCTTCTACACAAAATCTTGGAAGGATAACAAGTGAACTCCAAGAGGGGGTAATGAAGATACGAATGGTTCCTATTAGCCAGATTTTCAGCCGATTCCCTCGTGTTGTTCGAGATCTTTGTCATGATTTGGATAAAAAAGTAAAACTTGTTATTGAAGGTGAAGATACCGAACTTGATAAGTCAGTTGTTGAGGATCTTCTTGACCCGATTATGCACTGTGTCAGAAATTCATGTGATCACGGAATTGAAGGGCCTGCAGATCGTGTAAAAGCCGGCAAGAGTGAAGAGGGAACTCTTCTTTTAAGAGCAGGTAACGAAGGTAACATGATTGTTATCGATATTGTTGATGACGGAAAAGGTATTGATGTAGAGAAAATTAAGGCCAAAGCTATAGAAAAAGGCCTTATTCACCCTAGTAAAATACTTACCGATCAGGAAGCCTATGCTCTTATGTTTGAGGCCGGATTTTCTACTGCAAAAGAAATTTCGAATGTTTCAGGTCGTGGAGTAGGTCTTGATGTTGTTAGAACTCAAATTGAAAAACTGAAGGGAACTGTAACCGTTTCTTCTGAAAAAAATAAGGGAACTAAGTTCAGTATCAGACTGCCTTTAACACTTGCAATTATTCAAGGTCTTTTAGTAAGAGTAGGAGATGAAATTTACTCAATTCCTATCGCTTCCGTTATTGAAAGTCAGCGTGTTGAAAAGTCAGAGATCAATACAATCGATAACTACGAAGTTCTTAATGTCCGGGATGAAGTTATCAGTATTTTGCGCTTGAATAGACTGTTTGGAATTCCGGAAGTTGCTGAAGATGAGTATACTTTTGTCGTTATTGTAGGTTCTGCAGATAAAAAAATCGGTATAGTGGTTGACTCTTTGGTCGGAGAGGAGGACGTTGTAATAAAACCTCTGTCTGATCAATTTACGATTACTCCGGGTATTGCCGGAGCTTCAGTTCTTGGAGATGGTTCTGTTTCGCTGATTATTGATGTAAGTCAGCTTTTGGAACTGGGTGTAAAACAAGAAATAGACGCTCGTGAAGAACGCGAAGCAACGATAATTTAGAGGTGTAGCAGCGATGGAATCAGTAGTACAAAATCAGGTTGCAGTAGAAGCTAAGGTTGATGCCGTTGATGAAAAAAGAGAACCCCTCGTAACCATTGATTTTAAAATGGTTACGTTTTCTCTTGCGGGAAAAGATTATGCAATTGATATTATGAACGTCAAAGAAATTGCAAAAGGGGGAAGGTGTACGTATGTACCTAATACAGCTCCTTTTATTCTAGGAGTTTATAACCTTAGGGGTGATATAATTCCGATTATCGATCTTCGCTTGTTTTTTAATATTGATGTTCAGTCAAGAAAAACAAACGAAATTGAGAATATGATAATAGTAACCGTTAAAGATAGAGTCTTTGGTGTTGTAGTCGACGCTATTGACAAGGTTGTAGGAATTCAAAAATCTTCAATACAACCTCCGCATCCTTTATTTGGTGATATTAATATTAAGTTTATTTATGGAATAGTTGAAAGTAATAATCATTTGTATGTTTTGCTTGATATAGACAGAATTTTTACAAATGGACCGAAGGATGGTGAAACTGCAATAGCTTCATCTCATATGAAAATGCAGGGATTGTCCGGGCTTGCAGGGAAAGCTAGAGTAGAAGGCAAAAGTTTAAAAGAAGCTGTAAAACAGGAAGCTTCCGGTCAGAATGTTGAACAGTCAAAACAGGTTGATGTAAAAAAAGAAAAGTCTTTGAATGTAGACTTGTCTTTTATAATTGACGGATTGAAAAATTATAAAAAATTCCATACAACTGATTTAAATTTTCAGTGGGTAGAAAAACGATATAAAAATTGGGTGCAAGAGCGTGGTAAAAATATCCAGTTTACAAGTGAAACCGATGCCGAATCTTATCTTGCAGGTTTTACTTCACCTTGTACAAACCAATTTTGGACAAAAGATTATGCGGATGCTGTTTATTCGGTATTGCCGGATAATGTTGCAAAGCAGATTGTTGTTTGGAATCCTGGTTGTGGAAAGGGATATGAATCCTATTCTTTGGCTTGTTTGTTTAAAAAACGCTATCCGGATGCAAGAATTAGAGTTTTTGCACAGGATTTGGACTTGCTAAATGTTTCAAACGCATCTTTACTTTCTGTTCCTGATTCTATGGCACAGGGATGGTATGCACCGTTTGTTACGAAAACTGTTGCAGGGACTTATTCTTTTTCACAAGATATAAAGGATATAGTTATGTTTGAGTATCATGATTGTGCTAATACGAGTGCTGTTCCAAGTCCTGATTTAATTTTCTGTAGGGATATGCTTTCTTTTGTTAATGAAGGGGAGCAAAATACGGTTTTGTCATATTTTGAAGAAAAATTAAAAGGAAACGGTATTCTTGTTTTAGGTGCAAATGAACATCTTTCCGGTAAGCTCCATTGGAAAGAGGAATTAGTTGGAAATATTTGTGTATACAAAAAATAAATTTGGAGGTTTCAAATGCGAGTAGAATATATTAATCCATTTGTTGAAACAGCTTTTAATGTTTTAGGAGAGGTGCTTGGCGGCGAAGTAAAACGGGGAGATTTGTATTTAAAATCTACTTCGATGCCGGTGATGGGAGTTGCAGCTTTGGTAGGTCTTGCCGGAGATGTTGAGGGACGAGTTTTGTTTGACATGTCGTTGGAAACTGCTTTGAATGTTGCATCTACGATGAACATGGAACAATTGACAGAGTTTGATGATTTGGCAAAAGCAACAATTACTGAATTGGCAAATATTGTAACTGCTCAGGCTGTAACTAAGTTGCATGAATTAGGTTTTAAATTTGACCTTACACCTCCTGCTCTTTTTACCGGTGAAAGAATGGAAATTGCAAATCACGAGGTAGAGGCTTTAATAGTTCCTCTTATTACGCAGCAGGGCAAAGTTGAAATTAACGTAGCAATTAGAGAGAGAAATTAAGGAGAACATAAAATGAAAACTAAGCAAGATTTCCCTTCAATTAATGAAAGACCTCCTGAGGGAGTTAAGGACGACGGTTCAAAAGTAAGAGTTTTGGTTGTAGATGATTCAATGTTCGTTGCCAAACAAATCGGTCAGATTTTGACAAGTGAGGGCTATGAGATTGTAGCTACCGCCGTTGACGGTAAAGACGGTGTAGATAAGTACAAAGATTTGTGTCCTAATGTTGATATAGTTACTATGGATATTACTATGCCTAGAATGGATGGAATCACAGCTCTTGAGCAGATTATGGCTTTTGATAAGAATGCTAAGGTCGTTATGGTTAGTGCTCTTGGAAAAGAGGAACTTGTAAAAAAATCACTTCTCTTGGGTGCAAAGAATTATATTGTAAAACCTCTTGATCGTAAAAAGGTTTTGGAGAGAATCAGTTCTGCTATAAAATAATTGCGGAAAAATTTTTATAAAGTGATTTCTAAAACTGCCGAACACTCAGCAGTCATGAACGTATGAAAAGAGATTTTCGTTTAGAAAATCTCTTTTTTTTTTAATTTTTTATATATCTAAGCACAGTTATCGGTTCAAATGAGTTTTGTGTATTTGTAGTATCCTTTTTTGCAAATTACAAGTTCGGCATTAATGTTATGGTTTTTGATGTAATCACGGATTTTATGTATGTTTTGATATATTGAATTTTGAATTTTGGGGTCTAAAGGCTGATTCCATATTGCAATTGAAATTTCATTTGCAGATATTTCTTTTTCTGCATTTTCCATGAAAAATAAATACAGTTTTTTAGGAACAGGCGGAAGATTTATTTGGAATTTATCAGTTGTATTATGTAATTCAAAATTTTTGTAAGATGTTGGATTGTAAACAAGTTTGTTTTCTGAAACAAGGCTTGCATATGAGTCAAAATTTGAAATACTTTTGTCAGGTTTGCTTTTGTTCTCTTCCGGCCACCATCCAAGTCTTACAGATGTGTTGGGAAGTTTTTTATATGCTTCTTCATCAAATATTGCATAACCATCCTCATCAGAGTGAACTAAATCGCTGAATTTTACATACTCGTTTAGTTGAAAATCCTGTTCCATTCGTGCATTTCTCTTTTTATAATTTTATATAATTTATACGGAGCTTTATTTGCAGTACGTAAATTTTTAAACTTTGCTGAATAAACTCTTCTTGCTATACTAAATTTCTCTTGCTCCATCCCCTATTTGAACAACATAAAAATCTGCGTTATAGCCTATTTTTGCTTTATATGCGTTTCCGACGTTTTCTATGAATTTATCTATTTTTTCTCCCTGAACTATGCTTACTGTACATCCGCCAAAACCTGCTCCTGTCATTCTGGAGCCGATAACACCTTCTTGTTTTAGACTTTCTTCAACCAAAGTGTCAAGTTCGATTCCGGTAACTTCATAGTCATATCGTAAAGAATTATGGCTTTCAATCATCAAGTGTCCGAATTTTTCAATGTCGCCTGAATTGAGAGCTTCAACAGCTTTGATTGTTCGTTGATTTTCATAAACGGCATGTTTTGCTCTTTTTCTCAACACTTCCGAGCCTATGGCGTATTTGTATTTTTCAAATTCTTCTTCACTTAAATCAGCCAGTGTTTTTATTGATGTTATTTTTTGAAGATCGGATAAAGCTTTTTCGCATTCTTTTCTACGTTCATTATATTTTGAATCTCCTAATCCTCGTTTTTTGTTCGAGCAGGTTATTACGATTTTTGCATTTTCAAGTTTTATAGGAGCGTAGGTAAAATTCAAATTTGCGGTGTCAAGAAAAATAGCCATATCTTTTTTTCCCATGGCAATTGAAAATTGATCCATAATGCCGCAGTTTACTTTGTTGAATTTGTTTTCAGAATACTGTCCGATTAAAGCAATTTCTTGGGCAGAAATGCCAAATCCAAAATATTCATTTAGAAAAGTTGCTGTTCCTACTTCTACCGAAGCTGAAGAAGAAAGTCCGGAGCCGTTTGGAATGTTTCCGTATAGCAAAATGTCAAAACCGTATGGGATTTTATAATTTTTTTGACCTAAAGCCCATATAATTCCCATGGGATAATTTGCCCAGTCCGATTCTTTTTTCCAAACCGGATTATCAAGGTCTTCTTCAATAATTCCGAGTTCTTCAAAATTTTTTGAAAAAAAACGTAATTTCTTATCTTGACGAATTCGGACTGTAAAATACGTTCCTATCGTTAAAGCACATGGGAAAACGTGACCTCCGTTATAGTCTGTATGTTCTCCGATTAAATTTACTCTTCCCGGAGAAAAAAAAGACCTGATATTTGCTTTATCATCACCTGTTCCAAAAATTTTAACAAAATCTTTTAAAAGTTTTTCTTTCATGTAAGTTTCCTGTGTTAAATTATAATGTAAGCTTATAAAAAATCAATGATGTTTTTTTTATTGGCGAGTTATTTTTTTTCATGCTATAGTTAAATATTGATAGTTTTATTTGGAGGACTCCATGAACAGACGATTTTATTTAAATAACGATTGGCAATTTTTTGAAACTTTTTCTGAAGAGCTTACAAAATTAAATTGTGATACATCAAAAGCAGTTGAAATTCGTATTCCGCATACGGTAAAGGAGCTTCCATTTCATTATTTTGATGAAAATCTTTATCAAATGGTAAGTTGTTATAGAAAAATTATAAAACCGGAAGATTCTTGGAAGGGTAAAAAAGTTCTAATTACTTTTGATGCGGTAGGACATGAATGTGAAGTTTATCTTAATGAAAAAAAACTTGCAGTTCACCGATGCGGATATACAGCCTTTACTGTAGACCTTAGCGAAGAGCTTAATTATGAGAAACAAAATGTCCTTGCGGTAAAGGTTAATTCAATGGAAGATGTAAATATTCCTCCATTCGGTTTTGTTGTTGACTATATGACTTATGGTGGAATTTATAGGGATGTTTATATCGATGTAAAAAATCCTGCTTATATAAAGGATTTGTTTTTAAAGCCTGAGGTTGATTTAGCAAGCGGAAAATGCGTTCTTTCAACAGAATTTGTTTTGTCTGAAGATGCCGAAAATAATAAAAAATATGGTATACGTCAGTTTATTTCTAAGCATAAAGAGCAAAATTTTACGGAGCTTAAAATAAAAGACTATGAAACCGAAAACTCTGCCGTGGATAAGGCGGAAATTGTAGTTGAGTGCGGATGTCTTGATTTGTGGAGTCCTGAATTTCCATGTCTTTATGATGTAAAAACCGAATTGGTAGAAATTGAAAGCGGAACTGTTATTGATGAAAATACAACTGCTTTGGGTTGGCGAAAAGCTGAATTTAGGAAAAACGGCTTTTTTTTAAACGGAAAGTATTATAAGATATGCGGTCTTAACCGTCATCAAAGTTATGCTTATCTTGGATACGCCATGCCTCAAAGTATGCAAGAATTTGATGCAAAGGTTCTTAAAAATGAATTGGGATTGAATGCTGTCCGCACTTCGCACTATCCGCAATCTCATTATTTTTTAGATGCTTGTGATGAATTGGGGCTTTTGGTTTTTACAGAAATTCCGGGATGGCAACATATAGGAGATGTTGATTGGAAAGAACAGGCAATTGAAAATGTAAAAGAAATGGTAGTTCAATACAGAAATCATACTTCAATTGTTCTTTGGGGTGTAAGAATAAACGAATCTAAAGATGACGATGATTTTTACAAAAAAACAAATTCGATTGCTCATCTTTTGGATCCTACGCGTCAAACAGGCGGGGTAAAAGCCCATAAGAAGGCTTCAACCTTTGAAGATGTTTACAACTACAACGATTTTTCTCATTATGGGCCAAATGACGGATGTGAACCTAAGTCAAAAGTTGTGCCAAATTCCAACTTGCCATATTTTATCAGCGAGTACAATGGTCATATGTTTCCAACAAAATCTTTTGACAGTGAAGAACACAGACTGGAACATGCACTTCGTCATGCTCGTGTTTTAAACTCTGTATCCGGTTACGAGGATATCTGTGGAAGTTTTGGTTGGTGTATGGCAGATTACAATACTCATAAAGATTTTGGCAGTGGAGATAGAATTTGTTATCACGGTGTTTTGGATATGTTTAGAAATCCAAAAATGGCCTCTTATGTTTATTCAAGTCGGCAGGAAAAGCTTCCGGTGCTTAAAGTAAGTTCTACTATGGATATAGGGGAACATCCTGCTTGTATCAGAGGGGATACTTACATTTTTACAAATGCAGATTCAGTTAAAATGTATAAAAATAATTCTTTTATTAAAGAATATTTTTCAACCGACAGTAACTTTTCAAATCTTACTCATGGCCCCATCGCTATTGACGATTTTATAGGAGATTTAATCGAAAAAAACGAAAAATTAAAACCTGAGGCAGCTAAAACTTTAAAAGATATTTTGAACATTGTTGCCCGTAAGGGATTTTTTAAGATTTCAAAAGAAATTTTTAAAAATATTCTAAAGCTCGTTCTTGTTCATCATATAAAAATTTCCGAAGCTGTTGAATATTTTACAAAGTATATCGGTGATTGGGGAGGAAAATCTACTGTTTATAGGTTTGAAGCTTTTAAAGCGGGAAAGGTTGTAAAAGAACTTACTATAAAACCCATGAAGTCAATGCATCTTGCCGTTGATGTTGATCATACTGAACTTATTGAAAGAAATTCGTATGATGTTGCAGCTGTGAGAATTAGAGCTGTTGATGAAAACGAAAATACCCTTGCTTTTTGTTCGGAACCTTTAATGCTAAGTTGTGAAGGTCCTATAGAAATAGTCGGTCCAAAAATAATTGCATTACAGGGTGGAATGTTCGGTACATACGTAAAAACCACGGGTAAGAGCGGAGAGGCTTCTTTATGTCTTGAATCGGCTACCGGCTTATTCGCAAAAGCGGAGTTTAACGTAAAAATAATGTAAATTGTAACAGAAAAAAAACTATGCGTTTTTTTTGCGCGTGTGTAAAAATTAACAAAAAAAACGGCACTCAAAAATTTAAGAGTGCCGTTTTTTTTTAGTTGGTGAACAATTGAGTTAACCGTTGATCCTTTCTACATATTCGTTTGATTCTGTGTTTACCATGATTTTTTCATCTTGTTTAATGAATAACGGAACCCTAACGGTAAGACCCGTTTCCGTAACTATAGGTTTTGTAGCTCCCGAAACGGTATCACCTTTTATATAATTTTCACTTTCCGCAACTGTAAAAACCATTTTAGGTGGAATTTTTACATCGATTGCTTCTTCATTAAAAATCACGATAGGATATTCATCACCTTCTCTAAGATAATATTTTAAAGAGTCATTCAAGCTGTTAGGCACGTTTATTGTTTCAAAAGTGTTTGTGTCCATAAAAACGTGATTTTCACCGTCATTATACTGATATTGAGCGTTCACTGTTTCTACTGTAGCGTCTTCTACCATGTCCGGAGTTTTTATCGTCTGTGTCAAAACCGAACCGTCCTTTAGGTTCTTCATTTTTACACGAGCAAATGCTGTTCCCTTTCCCGGGTTTACGAATTCTCGTTCTACAACAAGGTAAGGAGAGTTTTTTATCAAAAGTACAGTCCCTTTTCCTATATCTCCGCCTCTAATCATAAAATCCTCGCTTAAGTTTATTAAAATTTCAAGTTATAAGATTATATCGGAAAGAATATCAATTTGCAAGTGAGTTTTCTTGTAATATATTGGAGTTATATTGCAGTTTAACCATTTGTTTAAAACATTGTGTTCAAAATTGTCTAAAAACGGTTGCCCTTATCTTACCTTTAGTTTATAATACTTTCTACCCCTTAGTGGTACTGTCTTTGACAGGTTTATTTTCCCTTACAAAAAGGAGAAAAATAGATGTTAGATTGTGACGTCGGTAAAGCTACAAACCGCTTTTATATTGAACGGCAAAATGAAACAGAGTCCAATGCTCGCACGTATCCTAGAAAATTTCCATTTGCTCTAAAAAGTGCAAAAGGTTCTTGGCTTACGGATGTTGAGGGCAAAAAATATCTGGATTTTTTATGTGGAGCAGGAACTTTAGCTCTCGGTCATAACGACAGTGAAATTAATTCGGCTTTTACCGAAATGATAAATTCGGATTTTCCTTTACATACTTTGGATTTAATTACTCCTGTTAAGGATAATTTTGTTCAAACTCTTTTCTCTTTACTTCCGGAAGAATTAAAAAATAATGCAAAGATACAGTTTTGTTCTCCATGCGGAACTGATGCGGTTGATGCGGCAATAAAGCTGTGTAAAACTGCTACAGGAAGATCGGGGGTTATTTCTTTTTCCGGGGCTTTTCACGGTATGGGGCATGGGGCTCTTTCTCTTACCGGTAATATTGCAGATAAAGAGAAAGTTCATGCTCTTATGCCTGAAGTTTATCACTTTCCGTATCCTTATTCTTACAGATGTCCTTTTGGATTGGGGGGGGATGAAGGAACAAAGGCTGCCTGCGAATATTTTGAAAGAACTTTAAAAGATGTTGAAAGTGGAATTCCAAAGCCTGCGGCTGTTATACTTGAGCCAATTCAAGGAGAGGGAGGTGTTATTCCCGCTCCGATAGAGTTTTTACAAACAGTTCGACGTGTAACAAAAGAATTAGATATTCCGATGATAGTTGATGAAATTCAAACCGGAGTGGGAAGAACAGGAAATTTTTTTGCTTTTGAATATGCCGATATAGTTCCGGATGTAATTCTTTGCTCAAAGGCAATAGGTGGAAGTCAGCCACTTTCTGTAGTTATATACAATAAAAATTTGGATTTATGGTCTCCTGCGGCCCATACCGGAACTTTTAGAGGGAATCAGCTTGCTATGTGCGGCGGAACGATTGTTATGAACCGTGTTTCCAAACCGGAATTTTTAGCGGATGTAAAGGCAAAGGGCAATCTTATCATGAAAAAAATGGAAGAACTGAAAAAAAAGGTTCTTATCATAGGCGACATTCGCGGAAGAGGATTAATGATTGGGATTGAATTTATTGATCCTTTTTCACAGCAAGATTCTTTGGGTTCCAAAAAAGGATGTGGAAAAATTGCCGCAGAAGTACAAAGACTGTGTTTTGAAAATTTTTTAGTAATGGAAAAAGGCGGAAGGAATGGAGCTGTCATGCGTTGTTTGTGTGCTCTTAACATTACTGTTGAAGAAATTGAAGTTATGTTCGGTATCTTTGAAAAAGTCGTAATGGAAGTTGACCGTCAAGTAAGGGAAAAAAAGTTTGAAAAGTAAAATTGATGATTTAAACTTTTTGACTTTTTCTAAAGTTTCAAAAAAAAATTTTTTTCAGATTATTGAAAGGACATCAAAAGCAATTGTTGATTCTTTTGACAGTGAAAAAGCATACTCCGGTTTAACCCCTCAAGAATTAAAAAAACTGATTCACATTGAAGATCTTTTACCGGAGCATGGGCTTGGACGGGATTTACTTTTTGAAAAACTTGAAAAATTGATTTTGCCTAATATGCTTCGTACTTCAAGCACGGATTACATGGCTCATCTTCATACGCTTACTTTAGCCGAAACTATTGCAGCAGAACTGATAATAGCAGTATTTAATCAATCTATGGATAGTTGGGATCAAAGTCCGGTTGCAACGGAAATTGAAATTGAAGTAACAAAATTTTTATGTAAACTTTACGGGTATGATGAAAAAGCCGGCGGTTGCTTTACAAGTGGCGGAAGTCAAAGTAATATGACAGGTCTTTTAATTGCACGGGATTGGTTTTGTAAAAAAAATTTTGCTGTGGATGTTAAAAAAAATGGTCTTCCGCCAAATTATTCAAAATTTAGATACTATACTTCTGAAATTTCTCATTTCAGTATGGAAAAAAGTTGTCATCTTATGGGTTTGGGTTATGATTCTGTTGTAAAAGTGCCTGTAAATGAAAAAATGAAGATGGATCTTGTGTCATTGGAAAATCTTATAAAAAAAGATATCGATAATGGTAATATTCCGGTGTGTATTGCAGCTACAATAGGAACTACAGATTACGGTTCCATAGATGAAGTTGCTCCAATAAAAGATATTTGCAGTAAATATGGAATGTGGCTTCATGCTGATGCTGCATACGGAGGCGGTGTTATTTTATCCGGCAAATTTGCTTCTGTAATCG
Source organism: Treponemataceae bacterium (assembly GCA_052173655.1). Taxonomy (GTDB): domain Bacteria; phylum Spirochaetota; class Spirochaetia; order Treponematales; family Treponemataceae; genus RGIG9060. The sequence continues at coordinate 166,075 of JBQMYD010000004.1, forward strand.
GGGATCTTTCCGTTTGTGATTCCATAACTGTGGATTTTCATAAAATGTTTTTAATGCCGATTTCATGCAGTGCTATCCTTGTTAAAAATGAAAAAAACTTTGATGTTTTTGAACTCCATGCAGATTATCTTAACCGAGAAGAAGATGAGCTTGACGGTTATACTAACTTGGTTGGAAAATCCATTCAAACAACTCGCAGATTTGATTCTCTTAAAGTTTGGTGTGCTTTCCTTTTTCATGGAAAAGATGGATATTCTTCTATTATGGATACCAGCATGGAAAATTCACGTTATTTGTATAGACAGTTAAAAAATGATAAGGATTTTGAAGTGTTTATAGAACCGGAAATTTCTTCGGTTGTTTTTAGACTCAAGGGAAGCGACGAAAAAAATAAAAAAGTCCGCAGGAAATTGATTCATCAGGAAGGAATTGTAATCGGGCAAACCGTTTATAACGGAAAGGTTTGTTTAAAATTTACACTTTTAAATCCTCTTGTAGATTATGAAAAACTCGATTACTTAATTGAAAAAATTCGCAGCATTCAAATGGACTAAAATGAAAATTTCAATAAAAAAACAAACTTTTAGATTAATTTTAAATAGCATATTTGTTTTAGCTTGTACGTTATTTTTTGTAGTAATTTTTTCTTGTGCAACTATGAGCGGTTTTTGTAAAAATCCAAAATATTTTCTTACATGTGTTGATTTGGATTTTGAAAAAATAGAGCTTGTTTGTTTTCCGAATGAAGATACAAAAATGAAAAACGGCTGGGTTAATTCAATGTATGCAAAACTTTTTGCAAAAAAAAATGATTGTTTTATTGCGTTTAATACAAGTCCCTTTGAAGTTGAAAATGTGGTTCAGCATATTTTTAACAGACGGAAAAATGTTGGAGTTCACAAAGTTGCAGGAAAACTTTTGAACCCGCCTGTAGAATATTTTGGTGCTCTTGTTTTTAAAGACGGAAAAGCAGATATTATTTTTAATCAGACTAGAGAAGCGATCTGTCAATATGATTATGCTTTTGGAGGCTTCTTTTGTATAATATATGACGGGAAAAAAATTGAATTTGACCGGACTGAAAAAGATGAAAGAACCGTAGTAGGGCTTAATGAAGATAAAAGTAAAATGTATGTACTTACGGGGCATAATTTGAGTTTCAGCCAATGTAGCGATATCTTACTGGAAGCAGGATGTACTCAGGCTATAAATTTTGATGGAGGAAGTTCTACTCAGGTCTATGTAAAAGACAAATTTTACTCAGGATTTTGCGTGCCACCGGGATCAATTTTAGGTTTTAGATATTTAAAAGAAAAAAAATAGAAAAAGGTGAATGTAATGAATAATGAATTACTTATAATCATATCGTTGTTGGTGTCTTACGGATTATTGTTGGTATCTTACGGATTGTTTGGAAGAATCGGTGTTTTTATTTGGATTGCTGTTTGTACTATACTTGCAAATATAGAAGTTTCAGTTTTGGTAACGGCTTTCGGTATAGAACAAACTCTGGGAAATACACTTTTTGCTTCAAGTTTTTTGGCAACGGATATTTTAAGTGAGTGCTACGGTAAAAAAGAGGGAAGAAAAGGAGTTTTTGTAGGAACTTTTTCTGCACTTGTTTTTATTCTTATTTCTTTTATGTGGCAATTTTATAATCCTAGTGAAAATGATATTTTATATCCGACTTTGAAAACTCTTTTTTCACATACTCCAAGGATTTTAATTTCCAGTATGATAGCTTTTTTTGTAAGTGAATTTTTGGACGTTCAGCTTTACCATGCAATTTGGAAATTTACAAGAACAAAAAGCGGTGATTCAAAAAAATTTTTGTGGCTTAGAAATAATAGTGCTACTTTATTGAGTCAATTGATTAATATAGTAATTTTTAATTTTGGTGCATTTACCGGGATTTATGAATTTAAAACCCTTGTTTTTATAACAATGTCTTGTTACTTAATTTTTATTTTTACAAGCTTGTTGGATACCCCGTTTATTTATTTTGCACGAAAAATTCATTTTGTTCGTCATAGAAAATAAAAGTTTTTATAAAAGAAATAAAACGGCTTGTCGTATGATAAAAGAAAATGTTAGTATAGCTTCATAGAATTTAGGAGGAAAAAAGGCTTCACTATGGAAAAATTATTTAAAATTAAAGAGCGTAATTCCAGTATAGGTAATGAAATTGTAGGTGGTGTAACTACATTTCTTGCGATGGCTTATATTTTAGCTGTCAATCCGGGTATTCTTTCGGTTGCAGGTATGAGCTGGGGTGCGGTATTTACTGCAACAGCGGTTTCTGCGGCTTTTGCTACGCTTGTTATGGCTTTTGTTGCCAACATGCCTGTAGCTTTGGCTCCGGGACTTGGACTTAATGCTTTTTTTACCTACACGGTTGTTATGGGAATGGGATGTTCTTGGCAACTTGCTCTTACAGCTGTGTTTGTAGAAGGTATAGCTTTTATTTTGCTTTCGGCATTTGGTATTCGCGAAAAAATCATCGATTCGATTCCTGCCGGGATGAAGAAAGCCGTTTCTGTAGGTATCGGGCTTTTTATTGTAATTATCGGACTTGCAAATGCAGGTGTATGTTCTACAAAAACAGGGACTTTAATCGGATTTGAAAAGTTTAACTTATTGCATCCTACTGCTTTAGTTGGTCTTTTAGGATTTATTCTTACAGCAGTTCTCTATCTTTTAAAGGTTCCTGGAGCAATTCTTATTGCAATTATTGTAACAACGATTATAGGAATTCCTTTTGGAGTAACTTCAATTCCTAAAGATTGGACTCCATTCAGTCTTCCTGAGGCTCCTCATTTCTTTGCTTTTGATTTTAAAGGAATTGTAATTGATTCTGCCACTAATAAGTTCAGCGGATTGATTTTAGGAAAGTTTTTTGTAATCTTCTTTACGTTTCTTTTTACAGACTTGTTTGATACGATCGGGACATTAATGGGGGTTGCAGATCAGGCAAAGCTTATCGACAAAAACGGAAAAATTAAAAATGTAAAAGGTGCTCTTTTTGCAGATGCACTCGGAACTACAGTTGGTGCTGTACTTGGAACTTCTACCGTAACTTCATTTGTAGAAAGCTCCAGCGGTGTTGCAGCAGGAGCAAAAACAGGTTTTGCTTCAATTGTAACTTCCTTTTTATTTTTGGTGTCACTGTTTTTAAGCCCTTTGTTTTTCCTTGTTCCTTCTTGTGCCACAGCTCCTGCTTTAGTTTTTGTAGGATTTTTGATGATGAGATCCGTTACGGAAATAAATTTTTCAGATGCTACGGAGGGAATACCTGCTTTTATTACCATAATAACAATGCCTTTTTCATATTCAATTGCAAAGGGAATTATGGGCGGAATTATGGCTTACGTTATTTGTAAATGTGCAGGAAGAAAAGCAAAACAAATTCCGGTTTTTACTTGGATACTTGCATTTGTTTTCTTTTTAGATTTGCTTTTTGAGTCTTTAAAATACCGTTTTGGTTGGTAATTTTTGATTTTTTTTAAGCAATGTAATAAAAAAGCCGATAGACTGATTATGGTGATTTTGCAAAAGAGATTGCATTTAATATTTTCAATAATCTTGTTTATCGGTTTTTTTTATGGTTGTACAACAAATAAAAATCATCTTACAAGAGATGCTCTTGCATCCGGTAAATCTTGCGATAAGAAAAAAAATGACAATATTCTAATTCAAAACATTTCAGATATTCCTCTAATTGTAAAAAAAGAGAGCGAAGTACAACTTACTTTTAAGGAAGTATGGGCTTATGTGGTTGATGGGCATGAAAAGGAATTTGAAGCGGCAAAAAATAGCATTACTGATGTGGGCTATTTTGGGGCAACCTTAGATACTTTTGGAAATCTTGTAGGAGTTCCGGAGCGTAAAAAGCTTGTTTGCAATGAAGCTCGTGTTCATATGGTGATTGTTGATACCGGAAAGGCTTTGACCCATTTTTGCATAAGCTCTGATTATTCTGTTAGAAAAAAACTTTTGGCTGATATAGTTGCAAATGCTGAAAAATTTGACGGGGTACAAATAGATTTTGAACTTGTTTCCCCATCGGACAAGGAAGATTATTTGTCTTTTTTAAAGGAATTAAAAACTCGTCTTCCTAAAAAAATTATTAGCGTTGCAATTCCTGCAAGAACAAAGACTTTAGAAAAAGATGCTTACGACTACAAAAATTTGAGTAAAATTGTAGATAGAATTGTTGTTATGGCTTATGATGAGCATTGGGCAACAAGTCGTCCGGGGCCTGTAGCTTCAATTAAATGGTGTAAAAATATAATGAATTATTCAAAAACTGTTATTCCTGCCGAAAAGCTGATTATGGGGCTTCCATTTTACGGTCGTTGTTGGAATACGGATAATACTGCCGGAGCTTATAGATTTACCGGTATTTGCAAGGTGCAAAAAGAGCAAAAAATAAAAAAAATAAAACGTATCAATGATATTCCAAGTTTTCAAGTAAAAAAGAATGTTACCTATCAATTTTATTATGATGATTTGTATTCCTTGACAAAGCGTTTAAATATGTATTATGACAATGGGGTACAAAATATTTCTTTTTGGCGTTTAGGGCAAGAAGATGTTGCAATTTGGAACTATGTTGTTCTTGATGAGAAAGAATAATTTTTTTAACTTATTACTGTAAGTTTAAGGTAATATTTTGAATGATTTTGAGAGGTTTATATGAGCGAAAATGAGAATAAAAGCAATAGCGAAAATGAAAATTTTTCTAAGGCAAAGGATTCGCCTAAAATTACAATTTCTAAGGAAAAAATTTCTGTTTTTGGCAAACAAATTTGGAAAAAAATTTTGCTTTTTTTTAATCGGCAGGATAATTGTTCAAGTACCTGTGAATCTAACTGTGCCGGTGCAGATCCGCAAATGCAAAATCAATTTGAAGAATTTATAAAACAACAGAAAAAAAAATCCAAACAAATAAATTTTGGAACAGGTTTAAGGCATTTTTTTGATTTTGCTTTAGATGTCGCTTTTTTGATTTGTCTTATTTTTGTTATAAAACCGGCTTTACTTAGTAATTATGAACTTGCTGCAGAAAGCTCGTTTATGAATAAATTTTTTGCTAAGATTACTTCTCTTTTTGTAGGTATTCCAAGTGGTATTGATTATAAAACTTTGAATCTACGTAATTTCTTTTTTGTTATTTCAATTTTGTGCTATATTGCCGGAAAAATTATAATTTCTCTTACCTGCAAAAATTCAAATAAATCAGTTTCATGTTTTTTGGTACTGGCACTTGCAATTTCCTGTATTCTGATCAGAGCAAATTTTATTTTATTCATAGTTTTTTATGTTTTACTTTTTCTTATTCACCAGTTTTCATGCGGTTTTGCAGTAAAAGCAATGTTTTTTAAACTTTTGTTAATGATAATTATAATTCCTGTTTTGTATATAATCTTAAATTGTATTTTTCTTCCGGAACTTCATATGCTCTTTAAAGAAATATTCAGGTGCCTTTTTTTGCCGACAGAATATATGAATAAATAGATTTTCTGAAAATAAAATTTTTATATCGACACAAAACTGTCTGAGTGCTAATATCTGCATATGTCAAAAAAACAATCGGAAGTTACGATTTTAGATTCAACTCTTAGAGATGGTGCTCAAGCAGAGTTTGTGAGTTTTTCGGTTCAAGATAAATTGAATATTGTAAAAGCTCTTGATGAGCTTGGGGTTTCCTACATAGAAGCCGGAAATCCCGGATCAAATCCTAAGGATATTGATTTTTTTAATAAGGTTTCAAAACTTGAGTTGAAAAATGCAAAAGTTGCAGCATTCGGTACTACTCGTCGTAAGGATTTACTTTGTGAACAAGATAGTAATCTTCAAAGTCTTATTTCTTGCGGGACTTCCACCGTTGTTATTTTTGGAAAAAGCTGGGATTTTCAAGTAACGGAAATCTTAAAGACAAGTCTTGAAGAAAATCTTGCAATGATAAGAGAGACTTGCCGTTTTCTTAAAAAAAACGGACGATTTGTAATTTTTGATGCTGAGCATTTTTTTGACGGCTGGAGTTCCAATAAGGATTATGCTTTAGAATCTTTACAAGCTGCACTTGACGGTGGGGCGGATATCATTACTTTGTGCGATACAAACGGCGGAACAATGCCGATGGAAATCTTAAAATCCGTTACTGCCGTAACAAGTTTTTTCAATAATATAAAAACTGAAAGCGGAAATAAAATCAGCTTTGGAATTCACACTCATAACGACGGCGGTCTTGCAGTTGCAAATTCTCTTATGGCTGTGGAAGGGGGTGCCGTTCATGTTCAAGGTACATTGCTGGGCTTTGGAGAGCGAACAGGTAATGCAAATCTTTCTACCGTAATTTCAAATTTAGAATTGAAATTTGGTGTTCATTGTTTACCTAACGGAAATTTGGAAAAACTTACACCTATTTGTAAACGCATTTCAGAAATTTTAAATCTTCCGTTAGATCAAGGAATGCCTTATGTCGGAACAAATTCTTTTGCTCATAAGGCCGGAATTCATATAGATGCGGTAACAAAAAATCCTCAGGCGTATGAACATATACCTCCTTCAACAATCGGCAATGGTAGAGTTTTTTTGCTAAGCGAAGTTTGCGGCAGGGCTACTATTCTTGAAAAAATACGAAAATTTGATTCTTCAATAACTAAAGATGACTTTATCTTAAAAGAGATTACTGAAAAAGTTAAGCAAATGGAAAAAGATGGGTATCAATTTGAAGGTGCTGAGGGCAGCTTTGAACTGATGGCACGTAAAATAATCGGGAAATACCATACTTTTTTTAAGCTCCATTATTACAAGACGATGGGAGAGCCTCCTAAATTTTTAGGAGATTTTTCCTCTTTTGCACAGTTAAAAATTGAAGTTGACGGAAAAATTGCTATTACTGCAGGGGAAGGAGATGGTCCTGTTCACGCTTTGGACACGGCTCTAAGATCTGCACTGGAACAATTTTATCCTTGCGTAACAAATATACGGCTTACGGACTATAAAGTGCGTGTTTTGGATTCACGTTCTGCCACTGCCGCTAAGGTTAGAGTTTTGATTGAATCTACCGATGGAGTGGAAACTTGGACAACCGTTGGAGTTTCACCTGACATAATCGAAGCTTCATGGCTTGCACTTGTAGATTCGTTTGAGTTTAAACTTGTTCGCGGGCTTGATGAGAGCAAAAAATGATTTTTGAAACTTTAATTACGGTTTTTCCGGAAGACGAAAAAAATACCGGTTTTATAAACAAAAAAATTTTTGACCGGCTGAAAAAAGAAAATAAACTACCCAAAAATTCATCAAGCAAGATTTGTGCTACAGTTTTAAAGAAAAAATCCATTGACGCAAGGAAAGGTAAAATAAAAATTCATCTGCGTTATTGCGTTTACATAGATGAATTTCCTAAAGAACATAATTCAGGGGAATTTATTTTTAAGCCCAAATGGAAAAATGTTAATCAAAATGAAAAAACAGGCCAAAGTAAAAAGCTAAAAACTGTTTTGATTATTGGTTCCGGGCCTGCAGGGCTTTTTGCTGCTTTTAAGCTTTTGGAATACGGTATAAAGCCGGTTATTTTGGAACGTGGCAGCAAAACTTCAAAGCGAAAAATCGATATAGCAAATATTTCTCGTCAGGGAGTTGTAAACGAAAATTCAAATTATTGCTTTGGTGAAGGAGGAGCCGGTACTTTTTCGGACGGAAAACTCTATACGCGTTCAAACAAGCGAGGAAATATAGACGAAATTTTACAGATATTTGTGTATCACGGTGCTTCTGCAAATATTTTAACTGAAAGCCATGCACACATCGGTTCTGATAAGCTTCCTAAAATAGTGAATAATATGACAGCTACAATTCGTAAATTCGGAGGGGAAGTTCATTTTGATACAAAAGTTACGGATTTTATTTTAGAAAAAACTTCATCAAAGCCTTTAAAAATTTTAGGGGTTTGTGCTGAAAAAACTCTCGGTTCAGAGCCGTGTAAGTTTTATTCTGATGCGGTTTTACTTGCTTCAGGACATTCAGCTATAGATATTTATACACTTTTAGGCAATATTGAAAAAAGATTCGGCGTAACAGGAATTCTTGAGCAAAAAACTTTTGCAATGGGAGTTAGAGTTGAACATCCAAGACAAATAATCGATAAAATTCAATATCATGGAAAAAATAACGAGATTCCTTTGCCTTCTGCAGAATATCGTTTGGTAACTCAAGTTGAAGACAGAGGAGTTTATTCTTTTTGTATGTGTCCGGGAGGAAATATAGTGCCTTCTGCAAGCTTTTCAAAGCAAATTGTAGTAAACGGAATGTCATGTTCTTCCAGAAATTCTCATTGGTCTAATTCTGCAATAGTCGTAGAAATAAGACCTGAAGATATAGAGAATATAAACAAAAAAAAGACTAATGATGTTATGAGTTCTTTGGAGTTTCGTACACAACTTGAGGAAACTTCTTATCTTCATGGCAAAGGGCAAAAAGCTCCGGCTCAGCGTCTTGTAGATTTTATTGCAGGAAAAGAAAGTTTAGAACTTCCTGCTTCATCTTATGCACCGGGGCTCATTTCTTCCAGATTGGATTTATGGCTGCCGGATTTTATTGTTCGTCGTTTAAAAAAAGCATTTAAAGATTTTGATAAAAATATGCACGGATTTATTTGTAATGAAGCAGTGTTGGTAGCAATTGAAAGTCGCACCTCAACTCCTGTTAGAATTGTACGTTGTCATCAGAATTTTGAAAGTTCCGTTATAGAAGGTTTGTTTCCCGCAGGAGAAGGTAGCGGTTATGCAGGCGGAATTGTTTCAAGTGCTATGGACGGCGTGAATTGTGTTTTAAAAATTGCAAAAGCAGTTGATATTTGACTTTGATAACAAAAAAAGCAGATTTCGTTTGAATGATTAAATTTTAGGCGATAATTTTTTTTCTTAGATTTTCCGATTTTTATCTAAAAATAAATTCTTGAAACAAAAGTTCTATATTATTATAATAATTTACATAAAACAAAATTGTAGTGTTGGAGGAAACTATGGCAAAAGGAAGACCTTTGATTACAGTAGAACGCTGTAAGGGCTGCTGCCTGTGTATTGATGCGTGTCCTCAAAAAATTCTTAAAATGTCTAAAGACACAAACCGACAGGGAGTTCATTATCCGGAATGTATTGATGAGCAAAATTGCGTAGCTTGTACTTTTTGTGCAGTTATGTGCCCTGATTGTGTGATTGAGATTGAGGAGTTTTAATATGGGTAAGAAAGTTTTGATGAAAGGAAATGAGGCTATCGGAGAATCTGCTATTCTTGCAGGATGCCGGCATTATTTTGCCTATCCGATTACTCCTCAAAATGAAATACCTGCGTATCTTTCAAAAAGGCTTCCGCAGATTAACGGAACATTCCTTCAAGCCGAGAGTGAAATTGCGGCAATCAATATGGTAATGGGTGCTTCTGCTGCAGGTGCCAGAGTTATGACATCTTCTTCTTCTCCCGGAATTTCTTTAAAACAGGAAGGAATTTCTTATCTTGCCGGAGCTCAACTTCCTGCTGTCATAGTCAACATGATGAGAGGTGGTCCCGGTCTTGGAAATATTGCCGGAGCTCAAGGAGATTATTTTCAGGCAACACGTGGAGGCGGCAATGGGGATTACCATGTAGTTGTTCTTGCTCCCGGAAATGTACAAGAACTTGCAGATTATACAGTTAAGGCTTTTGAAATTGCAGATAAATACAGAGTTGTTGTAATGATTTTGGGGGACGGGTATTTAGGACAGATGGCAGAGCCTTGTGTTCTTCCTGATGAAGTTACTTGCTTTCCTGAAAAACCTTGGGCGTTAACAGGTAAAACTAAAGACCGCGATTCAAATATTTTGATGTCTTTAAAACTTGGTAAAGGAGATGATTATCTTAATAAACATGTAAAATCCGTTTTTGAAATTTACAATCAGATAGAAGAAAATGAAACTCTATGTGAAAGTTTTTTGTGTGAAGATGCCGATTTTGTTCTTTGTGCTTACGGAACGAGTGCAAGGGTTTGCAAAAAAGCCGTAAAAATACTTAGAGAACAAGGAATCAAAGCCGGACTTTTTAGACCGATTACATTGTGGCCTTTTCCTAAAAATGAATTGGAAGCAGCGTGCAAAAATGCAAAACGAATTCTTACGGTTGAAATGAGCATGGGGCAGATGGTTCAAGATGTAAAATTGAATAGCGGACACAGGGTTTGTGATGTAGATTTTTACGGAGAACCGGGCGGAATTATTCCAAAAGTTGACGTTATTGTTGAGAAGGTAAAAAATTATGCATAAAAAGTATGAATTTCCAAAATCTATGAAAAACGTAAAAACTCATTACTGCGGAGGTTGCGGACACGGAATTGTTCATAAGTTGATTGCACAAGTTATGGACGAAATGAACATACAAGAAGAAGTGCTTTTGGTTGCTCCCGTTGGTTGTGCTGTTTTTGCTTATAATTATTTGGACGTTGATTCTTGTGAAGCTGCACACGGGAGAGCTCCTGCTGTTGCAACCGGTATGAAAAGGGTTCATCCCGATAAACTTGTTATTTCTTATCAAGGCGATGGAGATCTTTTGGCAATCGGAACTGCAGAAACAATTCATGCTGCAAACCGCGGAGAAAATATTACCGTAATTTTTATAAACAATGCAATTTACGGTATGACAGGCGGACAAATGGCACCGACTTCGCTTGTAGGACAGGTAACAAAAACAACCCCTTATGGAAGAAAGTCTGAAGAAGTTGGATATCCGATTCGGGCTTCCGAGCTTTTGAATACTCTTGTTGAACCTAAGTATATTGAGCGATGTGCTGTTTATGATGTAAAACACATTAATCGAACAAAAGCTGCAATAAAAAAAGCTTTGACATACCAAAAAGAAAAAAAAGGCTATTCATTTGTGGAAATTCTTTCAATGTGCCCTACGAATTGGGGTGTTGATCCGGTTGTTGCTGCTCAATGGGTAAAAGATGAAATGGAGCCCTATTATCCTCTTGGAGTTTTTAGAGATATTCCTGCAGGCATTGTTCCTGACCCGGCAGTTCCTAAAGCAGGTTTTGTCGGAGGTTTAAAATGACAACTGAAATTATTTTTGCAGGATTTGGAGGACAAGGAGTAATTCTTGCAGGGAAAATTCTTGCGTTAGCCGGAATGCGAGAAGAAAAATACGTTTCGCATATCCCATCTTATGGGGCAGAGATGAGAGGTGGAACTGCTAACTGTTCTGTAATCGTCAGTGATGATGAGGTTGCCAGTCCCGTTATTGAAAACCCCGATGTAGTCGTAGCTCTAAATAAGCCTTCGATGATAAAGTTTGAACCTATGCTAAAAAAAGGCGGACTTTTAATTTATAATTCAAGTCTTATTGATATAGAGCCTTCCAGAAAAGACATTCGTTCTGTTGCCCTTGCTGCAAACGATATCGCTTTGGAGTGCAAAAATGAACGAGGAGTTAATATGGTTGTTTTGGGATGTCTTGCAAAAGTAGTTCCCGGAATGATCGACGGTATAAAATCTTTTGAATTTGCATTGGATGAAGCCATTTCTGCAAGAAATAAAAAATTTAATCCGATTAATATTGCAACGATTGAATCGGCTTTTTCTCGTGATTATGTAATAAAATAACAAAAAAAATTTTGCGGTTTTATAAAAATAGGGTTTATTTATGAGTGAAAAAAATAAAATCGGTGAAAAAGTAAGGTTGGTGCGTCAGAATAGAAAACTTTCTATCGAAGATGTTTCCGAACGTACAAATTTGAGTGTTGAGCAGATTTCTTCCATAGAAAACGGCTCTTTTGTTCCTAATCTTACGCCATTGATTAAAATTGCAAGGGTTTTGGGTGTAAGACTTGGAACTTTTATGGATGATGACGAAAATCTTGGGCCTGTAGTTGCCAGAAGTGGTGAAAAAAAGGAAATTACAAGGTTCAGCGATAGAGGAAATGCAGTCGATTCCGATTTGGATTTTTATACTTTGGCACACAATAAAGCCGGAAGACACATGGATCCTTTCATAATCGAAATTTTCCCTTCGAGCGAAGAAGAAATAAAGCTAAGCACTCATGAAGGTGAAGAATTTTTATATGTTCTTGAAGGCGAAGTTGAGGTAAAATACGGCAAAAACGATTATGTTTTAAAAGCGGGAGATTCCATTTATTATGAATCTATTGTAGCTCATCATGTTCATAGTTACGGTAATGAAAAAGCAAAAATTCTTGCAGTAGTTTATACTCCTGCTTAAAAATTAAGTTTTTTTATAAAAAATTAGTGCATTCTGTCAATTTATGAGTTAAAATTATATTGCGACTTTTATTTTGTTGTAATACTGAAAAAAAGGAGAAAAAAATTGGAGGATTTAAGCAAAAGTGTATTCACTAGGAGTTTTTTCCCGAAAAATGAAATAATCAAAAAATTAACATATAGAGAGCAGGAAATGCTTTCTAACTTGGTAATTGGAAATATTATCAGTATTCCGCTATTTTTTGTATTTGCGGTTATACTTTTTATTAGTACTTTTTTAAATATTTTTGCCGGTTTTTTACTGGGGATAATTATCAGTGGTGTAACTTTATTTATGATTTCTTCTATCATCTTGATAAAAGTCGGACACGTGTATACAGGTTCGTATTTTTCAACACTTGGTCTTATTATGCTTACTTTTGCAACTACCTTTCTTGCTCCTACAGCTCCTTTACCTGAAAATATTCCTGATGTAATTGTAAGTGTACAAACAGGTCTTGAGCGTTCTACATTCGTAAGCTACAGAACCGGCTGTTTTTGTATTTTACTTTCGATTTTGAATTTTGCAATTTCGTTAAAGACTTATCAACTCATGTTTTATCATGCAAGTTCTTTGGTGATGTTGATTGTCAGTTCTTTTACCGTTTACATGGATGTTTTTATTACTCAGCCTCAAGTTATGGTTAGCTCAATTGTAATAAACGGTTTGGGAATTCTTTTAGCAAATACCATCATTTTAAGTCAATGGAAGTTTAACGATAAAGTCATAGGGCATTCGGAAAAGGCAAGAAAGGAAGTTGAAGAGCTTAATAAAACTTTGGAAGACAAAGTTCAAAGAAGAACAAAAGAACTTTCTGATACCAATAAAACTCTTGAAGATAAAAATGTTTTGCTTTCAGACATAAATAGGAGAGCAGAGCGAGATTTAGCTTTGGCAGTAAATGTTCAAAGAAACTTTTATCCTAGAGTTGCTCCTGAAGTTTCAGATTGGGAAATCGCATATGTATTTAACCCTATGGCAGGAGTTTCCGGAGATTTGTATGATTTTTGGTCTGAAGGTGATAAGTTTAAAGGCTGTTGTCTGTTTGATGTTTCCGGACATGGAATAGCATCCGGACTTGTTACAATGCTTTCAAAAACCATTATCAGCCGAGAATTTGAACGCGGAAAAAATAAATCTTTAACAAAAATTATGCTTAGCATAAACGAGGCAATTTCACAGGATAAGGGTGATATTGAAAACTATCTTACCGGTGTTATTCTAAGAATCGAAGGCGATAAAGTTGAGTATGTAAACGGAGCTCACCCTGTTATGTTGTGTCGCTCCGGTTCTTCGGGAAAAGTTACACCTTGTGCCTTACCCGGTGAAGATGCCGGTGGAAGTTTGATCGGTATTCGTGAACTACCTGCAAGTTTTACCGGAATAAATTTTTCAGTAAAACCGGGAGACAGTCTTATGATTTATACAGATTGTCTTTACGAATCAAGGAATAAAGAAGGTATAGAATTTGGTGCCGAAAATGTGGCTGAGATTTTTTCAAAAGTCGGAAATGGAACAGCACAGGATCAGTTGGCACGTGTTATAAAACAGTTTATGAACTATACGGATGGTGTTCCGTTGAACGATGATTTGACCGTGATTGTGCTAAAAAAACTGTAAGAAGAAAATAGAGAGGATAAATTCTTTTAAGGTGTTAGAATAGACAAGATGGAAATTTTTATAACGCTTCTTAAGCTCGTCGGAGGCTTGGGGGTTTTACTTTACGGAATGAACCTCATGAGCGACGGTATTCAAAAGAGTGCCGGCGAAAAAATGCAACGAACGATGAGCGTCATGGCGGGTAACCGTTTTGCAGGTCTTCTTACCGGAATGTTAATTACGATGGTGATTCAATCTTCCGGGGCGACAACCGTTATGGTAATAACTTTTGTAAACGCAGGTCTTTTGTCTCTTGTTCAATCCGTAGGTGTGATATTTGGAGCTAATATAGGAACTACGATTACAGCTTGGATTGTTTCTTTATTTGGTTTCAGTTTTAATATTTCAGCATTTGCTTTGCCTATTTTGGGATCAGGATTTTTCGTCTCAAAAATCAAAAAAAGAAAGTTTAATCATATTGGTGAAGCCCTAATGGGTTTTGGACTTTTATTTGTAGGTTTGGGCACTCTTTCTGCCGTTTTTTCGTTTGATCCGGAAGATTTACTTTGGTTAATTAAGCTTCAAAATTTTGGAGTTTTTTCTATAGTAATTGCTTATTTTATAGGTATTGCTGTAACTGCTTTACTCCATTCTTCAAGTGCATTTACTGCAATTGTAATTACCATGTCAATGCAGGGCTTGTTTACTTGGGAATTTGCGGCTGCAATGTGTTTGGGTGCGGATTTAGGCTCCACAATTGATGCGGTGCTTGCTTCCGCTTCAAGTACTGCAGACGGAAAACGTGCAGCCCTTATTCACGTTTTCTTTAATCTTTTTGGAAATATTATAGCCCTTATATGTTTTAAGCCGTTTCTTGATTTTATAGTATTCATTACTCCGGATGTGAATATTGCCATCAGGATTGCAACTTTACATACGATGTTTAAACTTTTTTCTGCAATAATCTTTTTGCCGTTTGTAAAACAACTTGTAAAATTGACAACTTTCATTATAAAAGATAAGAATGAAAATACTGTTGCTGTTTTCAAACTAAAATTTCCGGACGGAATAGATCTTTTAAAAACGAATGCAACGCCATTTATTATTCGTGCTGAAAAAGCACTTAAAGATATGATGGTATATATGCAAAAAATGTTCGATATTGTAATGGTAAATTTTGACGAGTTAGGTCAAGACTATATAGAAAAAAATCAAATTGAAGCAAAAAAGTTCGAAGCGTTTTTGGATAATATGCATGAGCAGATAACTCAATATCTTATAAAATGCGAAAACTTGCCGATTACTGAAAAACAAATATCGCATATTTCAACCATGGTTCAAGTTATGGATGAGATAGAAGATATGTCGGATAATTGTTATACAGCTTCTTTTCTTATGGCAAGATCCATTGAAAAAGGATACAAGTATTCGCCTGAAGCTATCGAAGTACTTGCTCCGTATTTTGATCTTGCAAGACAGTCTATGGAACTTATAAAAGTCGGAATCAATAATTTTAATTTCGGACTTACGCAAGAGCAGTTTATTCAAGCCTCTGCTATCGAAGATAAAATAGACTCAAAACGAAAAGAGTTGAAAAAACTTTCACGAAAGCGAATTGAAGACGGCTCAAGTGTCAGGGCAGAGCTTTTGTATATTGACATGGTTCGCCAAATTGAAAAAATGGGAGATAACTGTTTTGCAATTGCAAAGGCTTCGGTAAAAAAATAATAGTTTGATTTAATACAAAGTCTTATTTTTGTTTGTTGTTGCCAAGAACTGTAAAATTATCTGCCTGAGTGCAAAAAACTATTCCGCTTCCTGCTTTTTTTAGGCATTCAAGATTTTGAATTGCATTTAAAATAGAATCTGCTTCCGGATTTGGAACTAAAATTAAAAGCATATCTTTTTCGGGTACAATTTCTACTCCAAAAAATTTTTCATCGCCTTCTTTTGCGGTACCGTGGGCTGCAAGGATTGTACCTCCCTTTGCTCCTGCATTTCTTGCTGCTGCCATAGCGTCTTCTGCATATCCTTTATTCAAAATTGCCGTAATCATTGTATAAGAATTTTCATTGTTCATATTGTTCTCCTTTGATTGTAAACTTTTCATAACTCCGTTCCGCATAAATTCCGTAACATCTATCGAAAAAATTACACCTTTTTTTAGTTTTGGGATTTTTTCATTAAATTTCATTTTTAGGGCATCAATGATTTTGTGTTCTAATTGATTATCTACAACTGTTAAAAGTAAATCCAAATGATCTTCTCCCAATCCTAAAAGTTGTATTACAGAGTTTGCAGAAGTTCCCGTGCCAACAAGAATTGTCCCACCTCTTGCTCCTGCATGATTTGCTGCTTCTATGAGTATATCTCCCGTGTTTCTGGGAATAATGCTTATTATTAATTTCATGCTTTTTTCTCCTGTTTATTTTCTGAAATTGTAATTTTCTTTTTAAAGATGATGCCTAAAAGTTGAATTGCAATAATAGGCATCATAGCTACAAGAGCAATTACACCAAATGCGTCATTACCGTTTTCCGCTCCTGATGCAGAAAGTGTAAAAGAAAGAATAAATGTTGAGGTAAGCGGGCCTGATGCGACTCCTCCTGAGTCAAAGGCTATTCCTGTAAATATATCAGGGCTGAATATCATTAAAAAAAGTGCAATTGCGTAGCCGGGAATTAGAACATATTTTAAATCAAATCCTGCAACGGCTCTCCAAAGTGCAATTCCTATTGCAAGTGCGGTTCCTACTGCAAGGAAAACAAGCATAAGTTTTCGTTTTATTGTACCTCCGCTTACCCTTTCAACTTGCTCTGTTAAGACCCAAACAGCAGGTTCTGCACAAACTACAATGGCTCCCAAAACAAAACCGGTTCCGATCAAGACCGCCATCCATGCTCCTCCGTTAATATTTGCCATCTTGCCCAAGTATTGCCCTAAAATTCTTCCTCCTTGCATAAAGCCTGATTTTACTCCCAGAAGAAAAATTATAAGACCGATGTAGCTGTACAAAAGACCAATTACAGTTCTGATACACTGGCGTTTGGTCATTTTAATGAGGAAAATTTGGAAAAAAACAAAGAGAACAACTATCGGCAAAATAGAGATGGAAGCTTCTTCCAATACCGGTAAAAATTCTTTAGCAAACGGTTCAAGAATGCTTGTGGAGCATACGTCTTGCATCACTTGTTGTGTATCTTGTGCTGAATTTAAGTTTAATAATCCCATTCTTGAAATAATAAAACCATAAATCAAAACTGCAAAAATAGGGCCGATGGAGGCTATTCCAGTTAAACCGAAACCATCGTTTTTCCCCGAGCGTACCGAGCAAACTCCCAATCCCAAAGCTAGAATAAACGGAACTGTTAATGGGCCGGTTGTTGCTCCTCCGGAATCAAAAGCAATTCCAAAAAAAGATTTTTCTACAAAGAAAGAAACTGCAAACATTATAACGTAACAAAATAACATTGTAATTTTTAGTGAAATATTTAAAATTGTTCGTGTAAGACCTATCATGATAAAAATTGCAAGTCCAAGTGCAATAACCAAAACAAAAATTTGTTTATTTACTGCAGGAAAAATGCTTTTTACCTGATCTCCAAAAACTTGAATATCCGGTTCTGCAATCGTTACTAAAAAACCTATTATAAATGCAACTCCTACAAGCAAAGGTAGATTTCGTTTTTTTGTTAATTCGGCTCCGCTTCTCTCTCCTATGGGTTGAATTCCCAAATCTACTCCGAGCAAAAATATTGTTAGACCTAAAATTAAAAGTATACCGCCTATAAAAAATCCAAGTAAAAAAGTGCCGCTCATTGAGCCTGTTATCAAACCTAACACTATTACTACTGTCATGACAGGAATAACGGATACTGATGTTTCTTTAAGTTTTTCAAGTAAATTCATAATTATTCCTTTTTCTTAACAATGGATTGGAAAATATTGCTTTTAAAAAAGATTTCCATTTTGTTTATAATCTTTTCAGGATTTTCTGTCATTCCATTATCGAGCCAGTCAAGGATAATTCCCACAAAACCGAACGAAATAAGTTTTGCTGCAAAGATTTTATTTTCTTCGGTTTTATTTTTATCGCTGCAAAGATTTTCAACTAATTTGTAAATTACTTCATAAATTATTTTAAAAAGATATCTTGCTATAAGATCCGCATTAATAGAATGAAAAATGTTATTGTAAAAATTTTTATGTTCCAAAATAGAATTAAAAAGCGAAAGGAAGTCCTCTTTCCAATCGATATAGGAGGAATTTGTGTTTATCCGTTTTTTTGCTTCTTCTTCAAAAATCCATTTTACCAAGTCGTAAATGTCCCTAAAATGATAGTAGAATGTCATGCGGTTAACTCCACATTTGCTTGTAAGTTCATTTATTGAAATCTTGGAAATAGGTTTTTCTTTTGCAATTTCCATAAGTGCGTTTTCAATATCTTTTTTTGTACTTGGTGACATAAATGGCTCCTATTGTTATTTTTTTCGAGCTGGTAATGAATTTCTTTCCCAAAAAATTCCGTCTGCATAACCTTGAATTGTATTATTTCTTTCTGCTATTCTCAACCGTTTTTCAACAAAAAAGCAATATTCTTTGTTAAGTTCTATTCCACAATATCGGCGATTTAATTTTTTTGCAGTTACACTGGCAGTTCCGCTACCTAAAAACGGATCAAAAACAATTCCTCCGGGTTTACAGGAAGCTAAAATGAGTTTTGCATAAAGTTTTTCACTTTTTTGTGTAGGATGCTCGGTATTTTCAGGCATACTCCAAAAAGGAATGCTGATGTCGTCCCAAAAATTTCCGGGATATGTTGTTCTGAAATTTCCATCTAAAGTTTGTTGCCAGTCTTTTGGGTTGCCGTCTACTTTGTAAGGAGCAATTACTCGGCGTTTTTGTTTTACGGCTTCAACATTAAAATAATAATTATCAGGGTCTTTTACGGCAAACCATATATCTTCCATAGAATTTTTCCAATTATTAGTGGCACCTCTGCCTTTTTCTCTTTGCCATGTTATTCTATTCATTACGGTAAGAACTCCCGATTTTTCTATTGTATTTTGCAAAACAGATGTACACTTCCAATCTCCGCAGATGTAAAGGCTTCCATCTTTTTTTAATTTTTTACAAACAAGCGAAAACCATGAATCAAGATATTCGCTATATTTAGCATTTGACCGGGCAGAAAAATTTATCCCGTTAAAATTTTTATTTAAATTGTACGGCGGATCGATTATGATAAGGTCTGCAAATTCATCGGGAAGATGCGGAAGAATAGAAATTGTATTTGCATTTATTGTACGGTTAATAATTTTTTCAAGTGGAATTTTTTTTTCGGAAACATCTTTGATTAGATCCGATTCAAAAAGTAAAAGAGACTCCAATTCAAGTTTTTCTTGAGCAGTTAGACAAAGAGTTCTGTTATTCGGGGCTTTTTGTTTTGTTTTTACCATGAGAACTTCCAAATTATTAATACGCTGATTGTATCATATCAAAAAGTTTCTGTAATTAGAATATGTACTTCGATAAAAATTTATACACTCGGGTATCTTCATGTTTTACCTATCATTGCAAAAAAAAGAATTTTTTGTTAGACTTTGCAAGATTTTTGGCATTTTAGATTAATATCCAAAATATTTTATATTTATATACAGAGGAAATTGACATGGCATATTTTTTTGAAGAACCGTCCCATACTTTTGCTGAGTATCTTTTAGTTCCGGGTTACACCGGTTCTGAATGTATCCCTTCAAGGGTAAGTTTGCAGACTCCGGTTGTAAAGTTTGAAAAAGGTGAAAAACCGGAGCTTTCCATGAATATTCCTTTAGTTTCTGCCGTAATGCAATCTGTAAGCGATGATAAAATGGCGATTGCTCTTGCAAAAGAAGGTGGAATTTCCTTTATTTTCGGTTCACAGAGTATTGAAAATCAGGCAGCTATGGTTGCTCGTGTAAAGTGTTATAAGGCAGGATTTGTAACTTCGGATTCAAATATCAGACCGGATCGTCCAATTTCAGAAGCAATAGCTTTAAAAGAAAAAACCGGACACTCTACAATTGCTGTTACTGAGGACGGAACTGCTAACGGCAAACTTTGCGGAATTATAACAGGTAGGGATTATAGATTGGGTGTTACTCCTCTTGATACTAAAGTAAGGGAATGCATGACATCTTTTGCAGATTTAATAACAGGGAACGACGGTATTTCTCTTTCCGAAGCAAACGATTTAATTTGGGAGAAAAAATTAAATGTCCTTCCAATTGTAGATAAGGATGGAAATTTAAAATACATGGTTTTTAGAAAGGATTATGCAAGTCATGAGGCACATCCTTTGGAACTTCTGGATTCAAAACACAGGTATATTGTAGGAGCAGGAATTAATACCCGCGATTATATGGAAAGAGTGCCTGCTCTTTTAAAAGCCGGGGTAGATGTAATGACTTTGGATTCCAGTGAAGGTTTTACAGAGTGGCAAAGGAAGGCTTTGCAGGATATTCATAAAAATTGGCCACAAGCAAAAATTGGGGCAGGTAATGTGGTTGATGCAGAAGGCTTTAATTTTCTTGCACAAGCCGGAGCTGATTTTGTAAAAGTAGGAATTGGTGGCGGTTCCATTTGTATTACCCGTGAACAAAAAGGTATAGGAAGGGGACAGGCTACTGCTACTATCGAAGTTGCAAAAGCTCGTCATGAATATTTTAAAAAAACCGGAGTTTATATTCCTATTTGTTCTGACGGAGGAATTGTGCACGACTATCATATGACTTTGGCTTTAGCTATGGGAGCAGATTTTTGTATGCTGGGACGATATTTTGCCCGATTTGATGAAAGTCCTACAAATAAACTTATTGTAAACGGAAATTACGTAAAAGAGTATTGGGGAGAAGGTTCTAATCGTGCAAGAAACTGGCAGCGTTACGATATGGGTGGAGCAAGTAAGCTGAGTTTTGAAGAAGGTGTAGATTCGTATGTTCCTTATGCAGGAACATTACATGATAACGTAACCGTGAGTATGAATAAGATGCGTCATACAATGTGCAATTGCGGGGTTCTTTCAATTCCTGAATTACAGGAAAATGCAAAAATTACGCTTGTAAGTCAAGCAAGTCTTGCAGAAGGCAGTGCTCACGATGTGCTTGTAAAAACAACTTCTATTCAAAGTTAATATGTTTTGAGCTTTATTGAAAATACAAAAATAAAAAAAATCGACAAAACCGTGCTTTTGAGATAGAATTATGAGTATGGAGAAAAAAACGGCAAAAAAAACTTTACTTGTAGTTAGTGATGATAAACAGTTTTACGAGGAAATATTAAAGTTATTTAAAAATAAAATTGATATTGTTGTAAAAGGGACAACGAAATCTGCTTTTGAAGAACTGGAATATGATCGCTATAACCAGCAAATTGTTTTGATTGTTCTGGATTTTGATCTACCTGATGATTCTGCAATTAATTTTATTGAAAACTTAAAAATAGATTCAGTTTTTGAAGAAATACCTGTGATAGGTGTTGCGTCTTTTTTTTCTCAAGAAAAAGAAATTCAATATTTAAAACAAGGTGTGGCGGACTGTATTGTAAAGTCTTTTAACAATCAGGCTTTTTTTCATAAAGTTCTTAATTTTGTAAATGTCCATGAGATTTCAAAAATGAAGGTTGAATATCTTTTAAATGATGAGCGAAACCGTCTTGAGGATGAATTGAATAAGATGGCTAACGTTGATGAATTGACCGGAATTTTTAATAAACATTCTTTTACAGAAGCTACCGAAAGAATGTTAAAGATACATAAAGACAAAAATTTTGTAATTATTCGTTTTAATATTGAACGGTTTAAAGTTATAAATGATTTGTTCGGTTCAAGCGTAGGTGATTTGATTCTTGTTGATGTTGCCAATGCTCTAAAAAGAATTTTCACAAATATCGTAAAAAATGAAAAAAATCCGGAAGATAATGAAAAAAACTTTACAGAAACCTACGGAAGACTTGTAGCAGATCACTTTGTTGCCTGTTTTGAAGTAGGCTCTAAAAATATCGAGCAAATATTACTGGAAATTGAAAAAGAAATAGATGTTCATGCTTTAAATTATGCTGTTCAAATAAAGGTTGGTGTATATAAAATTTCCGATAAATCCATGGATATTGATACCATGTGCGATAGGGCTAACTTGCCGCTACAGGCAATAAAAGGAAATTATTTAAAAAACATTGCTTATTACGATAAAACCTTACGAGATGTTCTTTTACAGGAACAAGAATTTGTTACAGAAATGCCCAATGCGCTTGAAAATAACGAGTTTGAAATATATTTGCAACCGATTGTAAGTATTTTTGAAGAAAGAATTGTAGGAGCGGAAGCTTTGGTAAGATGGAACCATCCTAAAAGAGGTCTTTTAGCTCCGGGAGGCTTTGTTCCTTTTTTTGAAAAAAGCGGTCTTATTGCAAAACTTGATCAGTATGTTTGGACTTGTGCATTTGCATATCAAAGAGAACGCATAAAACGAAAACTTCCTGAGATTTCGATTTCTGTAAACATAAGCCGTATGAGTTTGTACAATCCTCACCTTTGTGATGATATTATAAATTTGTCTAAAAAGTATGAAGTTCCGCCCAAACTTTTAAAGCTTGAAATTACCGAATCTGCCTACAATGATAATCCTGAGCAACTTTTATGTACTATGAACGCTTTGCACAAATACGGATTTATCATTCTGATGGATGATTTCGGCTCCGGGTATTCTTCTCTTAACATGTTAAAAGAAATTCTTGTAGACGTTCTAAAAATTGACATGTGTTTTTTACAAGATTTTGGAAAATCTCCCAGATCTGCCAGCATTCTAACTTCTATAGTGCGTATGGCAAAGTGGTTAAAAATTCCTGTTGTCTGCGAGGGTGTAGAAACACAAAATCAATTGGACTTTTTAAAAGAAATAGGTTGTGAATTTGTACAAGGATTTTATTATTCAAAACCGGTTCCTATCAGTGAATTTGAAGAACTTGAAAAGAAAAAATTGTGTTCAAAAATTCCAATTACTTCTCTTGTAACTGATATTATGGAGCTAAATTCGATTTTCGACGGAAATGAATTTTTAAGCAGACTTTTCAATACCTTTGTAGGGGCTATAGGTTTTTATGAATTTACAGGAAACTATCTTGAAGTTTTCAGAGTAAACGATAACTATCACAATATAATGAACTATACACCGCTTTCATTCCATTCTAACAAGGCAAATGTTTTTGAAATGGTAGTACCGGAGGATAGGCAAATCTTATTAAATGCATGTAAATCTGCTGCTGAAGGAAAAATGCCCGGAGAAATTAAAATTCGTCGTTATATTTCGGATGGAACTGTAATTTGGCTTAGTGTTGTAGTTCGCTATATCGGAGGTAATGAAGAGCGTTCTATAGTTTGTTGTGCAATGAATAATATTACCGAGCAAAAAGTTTCAGAAGCAAGAATCAAAGAGCAGTCTTTAACTTTGACTTATTATATCGATTTTATGAGGAATGTTTTGGATAACGTTCCTTATGCCGTATGTCAGTATACTACTCATGATGAACCTAAAACTCTTTTTGCAAATAGAGCTTGTTATAAAATGTACGGAATTAATCATCCTACAGATTTTATAGCTGATAAGGTTTTTTCGGAATTAAAACTTTTTTCTCATGCCGACATAGATTCGTTTAAAAAAATGTTGAAACGTGTTAAGGAGACAGGTAAAGCGGAGCGGTATTCTGCCGATATTATACAAAGATCAGGTAAAGTTTTATCTGTAAAGGGTGAAGTAAGCCTGCTTATATCACATAACGGTGAAATGGTTTTTCAAGATACCTTTTATGAAGCAAAAAAAGAAAGCAAAGTATAAAAATTTTCTCACAAATATGTCTAATTTTTCGTCAAAGTTTTTAGTCAGTTTTTTGATCTTATCGTGTCTTGTGTTGTTTGTGCCTGTTTTTTTGTTTGCACAGGCGCTTTTAAATCCGGATTATACATGGACAGGCGGTGGAGATGGTATAAGCTGGAATGATCCTGCCAATTGGGGCGAGAGTGCTGCAGACAGATATCCTCATCGTAGTACGGATATTGCATACATTGCAGGAAACTCTGCTTCTCCTATTTCTGTAAATGTGTTGAATGATCTGGATATAAAAGCATTAATATTGGGATTGTCGGATACAACTCATTTTCCATCTTTTTCACCTGTTGTACTAAATACAAACGGAAAAACGGTTACAACCGAATATATTTATTTGGCAAGTAAAGACGGATCTTCTTCTGCAAATGATTCCAACACTACAATCAGCGGGGGCGGAAAAGTTATTGCAACAACAGGCTTTGTTTTTCCTGACAGCCATGCTCATTCTTTTACGGTGGATGCAGGTTCTGTATTAGAAATTAGATCAGGATTTTACGGAAGCAGTACTACAGGTTCTTTGATATTTAATGGAAACGGTACTCTGCATCTTCCTGCCAGCGGTGCCAGATTGGATCTTGGCCCTTGCCGAATTACTTATACAACTTTTTCCGGAAGTATTTTACCTTATGGAAAACCTGCTGATTATTATTATTCGATAACTAAAAGTGCTGACAATAATTTTCCTACAGGGAATGTTAATTTTACGGCAACTTTCGTTTCATCTTCTACGGTGTTACAAAATTATATTTATACAGCAACGATTATAAACAACGATTCAACAACAGCTGAAAGTTATAAGCTAAACGGACATCCTGTTGCAGATGGAGTAAAAGAAACTTCAAATATTTCAGCTCTTACAGGTTCTTTGAATTTTGATCTTGACTGCTTATCGGCAGATATAGATTCCGGAGATGGAATAAGAATTGTGTTCAGAACTCCCGACGATTCAATGGTATTGTGCGTTTATGAATTTATAAAGGGAAAGTTTTCATGGAACGGGAGTGTAAATTCGGAATGGACGAATATAAACAACTGGAATAACATTCCTGCCGGAGTTTCATTAAATGATTTGAGTGCATACGATATAGAAATAAATTCAGGGGTTGTGAATTTTCCGAATATAAGTTCAGATGTAAAATTAAAAAAACTGATAATTGCTTCAAATTCCTATGTTACCCAAAGCGGAGGAATATTAACCTTAGGTAACGGTTCTGATGGAGGAATAACTTGTAGCGGAAACGGAGGTTTTAAATCTTCCGGAGGAACTGCAAAATTTAGAAATGGTACCGGATTTTCTTTGCAAATTCCTACCGAAGGAAAATTTTATAATCTTGAAACGGAAAGTGCAGGTTCTGTTAATTTTGAAAATGATATCTATATTGCAGGCGATTATTCGGATAACGGAAATTCTACTTTTGCCGGAAATGTGATTTTTAATGGAAATTCTGTGCAGCATTTTAAGCCGAATATCACAAAAACCTATGCAAGTGTAATAAATAAAAAAAATAGCGGAGCTTTACATTTTGACGATTCTGTAAAAATTACAAATTATCAAGATACAGCCGGGAATGTAGATGAAATTTTTACTTCTTCGGCAACCTTTTCCAATGCAGTAAATTTTACAACGCTTGGAAATATAACAATTGGAAATGTTTTAACTTCTCCCGGTTGTGTTTTTAAGCAAAAAATCATTACTTCTGCCGGAGCAAAGATTAGGGGAAATGTAACTTTTTCCGGAGGTTCGACTTATTCCAAACAAATTTTGCAAAATTCATCCGGTACGACTTTTGTTATTGAAGGAACTGTGAATATTACAGGATTTTTTTCTCAACAAGGAGATTTGTCTGTAACTTCAGATATTTTAAATTCTAAAGAATACGAAATAAAAGGTACTGCTATTTCCGCTGGAAATTTTACAAATGCTGCGGGATCCAAGCTATATTTGTCAAATCCGTATAATTTAGTTTTACAAAAAAATGCTGACTTCCAGAATATAACGGAAAACATCGGAGGTAAACTTACTTTTAACGTAGGAAATACTCAAACTTTTACTACGAATTCAACGGCTTTTTATTCTCATATTTATATAGAAAAATCAGGTACAAATGTTTTAACGATTTTGAATACTTTAAAAGTTGGAATATTTGATGTAAAAGAGGGAAAAGTCAGGACTTCTTCAGATGTTTCTATAAGTGAAGATTCCAAAATTTATACTTCCGGAAATTTAACTTGTGACGGAACTTTGGTTGCTGAAAAAAATCTTACAAATTTGGGTTCCTTTACGGCAAATCAAAATGTAATTGTAAACGGTAATTTTCTTACAAGCAATGTATTTGTTTTTGCAAGTAACAAAGTTTTTACTGTAAAGAAAAATGTTTCGGATGACAGCAGCGGTTCAAGTACTTGGAACGGCAAATTGATTTTTAACGGTACAATAGAACAAGTTTTTTCACCAAATCAAGCTTCTTCGTACACGGAAATTGAAGTTGAAAAGACAAGCGGGAACTTTTTTGTAAAAAATTCTATGTTGACTGCTGTAAAATTTTTTATAAAAAAGTGTACAGTTTCAACTTTTGAAGAAAATGTTTCGATTGCAGATTTCAAAGATACTTTGCAAGCAGGCAGTATTGTTTTTAAAGGAAATTCCGTTTTTTCAAATTTAGCGGGAACAGAATTTCTTACATCCGGGCATTTGATTTTAGGTGATGAACTTACTGATACTTTTTCTTTTGCCAACGGTTCTTCATTTGCAGATTTTACTCATAGGGCAGGGGATTCTTCCATAAAGGGTGTTTTGAATACCGGAAAAATTTTTCTTGAAAAGACAGATTTTGAAGGTACTATAAATGCAACTTCGGTTGAAATTTCAACTGTAAACGGTTTTGATTTTTCAATAAAGGGTAATTCTACGATTTCCACTTCTACGGGAATTGGCAGTCAAATTTATAACGGGAAAATTTGTGCTACAGGAGAGATTTTACTAACCGGTAAGGATATTTTTATAAACAAGGCTTTTGGACAGTATATTCCGCCTTCATCTCCTGCACTTACACCTGCCGCACTTACCGTTACGAATTCGGGAAAACTTACGATTTTAGATATTACAAGTTCAGCTGATATGGAAAATATCGATGTATTTTGCAAGAAGTTTGTTCAAAACGGAACAGGCTTGGTAGAAATTGCAGGTGATATAAAAACTCAATCCGGAGCAGGCGGTGATATTATTTTTTCAGGGCCTTGCAGCCTTACAGGCAACATAAAAATAGAATCCGGCGATAAAATTACATTTAATTCAACTGCATCTATAGATTCCGATACTACGCAAAACAGAAAGCTGACTTTAACTTCTTTGGGTGATATGACCTTGAGTTCTCATATAGGTTCTGTAAAAGAGCCGGGAGATGTAAATATTACTTGCGGCAGAGTTTTGCAGATAAAAGCTCCAATTACGAGTACCGGTCATATTTTTTCAAATTGTAACGGGACTATAGGTTATACTGATATTCAAAATGCTGCGGTTTTAACAGCAGGTCTTAATGAAAATATATCGCTTAATGGAACATATCCTCAATCGGACATACAAATTGCCGGAAGTTTAATTTCTTCAGGAAGCGGCAAAATTACATCAAATAAAAATGTGTTTTTATACAAAAACGGTTCAACGGACAGTTCTTCCATTGTATTAGGTGGTGGAAATGCCGGTAGTTACGGTATTGAGTTGACAGGCGGAAGTTTGTATTCATTTGCTTTCGGAAAAAATGTTACTTTTAATTCTTCTGTGAAAGTTTCTGAAAATATACAACTTCTTGGAGGAACTTTTACTTTAGGTAATGATTGTACTGAAATAACTGCCGAAGGTGATTTGGTTTTAATGAAAGGTGAAACAGCGGGAGCTTCTTCTATTTATAAGGATAGTGAAAGCGGAGTTGAAGATCTTTTTAGTTACAAAAATTCAGGAAGGACAAGTTCCACTGTAGGAAATGTCAGTGGAAATACCAATGCTGCACAAGGAGTTATGAAAACGGATTTGCCTTCCGGTGTCGTTGTTGGAACATTGTTTAGTGCAACTTTTGTAAGTGGAACTCTTAACGGAAAAAAACTTTCTTGCAATACCGGAAATTTTTATGCTAACGGAATTGATTTTAATGCGACTGCGGATTGGGACTTAGATATTGCCGATACGGATTCTTCTCTCAATGCTTTTGCGGAAATGTACAATTGTACTGTAGATTATTGTAAATCATCTTTTGATGTTGCTGCCGGCGAAAATTGCGTTGTGGGAGGTAACTGCTCAAAAGTTTGGAATACGCAGCCGATTTTGACTCAAGTTTACACGATTTATGATGATACGATTCATGTAAAGTTTTTGGACGGAAAAAGCGGTATAAATCCTAAACCTGAATTAAAAATAGAAAACTCTAACAATGAAATAACAAAAGCTGTCAGTGCTATAAAACTTACGGACGGTACCGTTGCATTTGATGGAGCCTATGTTGATTCCGAGTGTACTGACAGTACAGACGGAAAGGGCGATATTTGTGAATTTTATCTTAGAGTTTCCAATCAAACAAAAAGATGGAATACGGATGCAACAGGTTCGTCAAAAGGTGATGACGGCAGTGCAAACGGGCATAGTGCAAGTACAGACAGAGGTCGTCCTTCAGAAAGACCGACTCATCGTAACAATATTCCAAATATTTCAATGCCGAAAGCACTACCGATTGCACAAAGCGGTATTGGGGAAGTTCTTTATGCTACGCTTCGTGATAAAAATAAAAACAGAATTAGGCATTATTATTCTTCAACACCGGGAGCTGCCGGTAGAGATAATGTCAACGATGGCGGAACGGCAGGTAAGCGTTATGCAAAAGTTGAAGATAGATGTTCTCCTGTTTTGGTAGGAGCTTATACAGGACAGGAACTACATTATTTTGATTTGTTATCTCCGGACAACTTACCGCATTTTGATTCTCATAACTTTATTGAATTTGTTTATTCTGAGGCAGTATCAATAGGAACTTTGACTGCAAGTGCACAAAATATACGAGTAACCTCTGCGTTGGGTGAAATTTCTAATGGAATCGGAGCAAACCCTAACGGAATAACTGTGGCAGGGCTTGCATCTATTGAAAACGGTAATATAAGTTGCGGTTCTGTTGCTGCTGACGGAACAAGTTTTTCTGAAGATGATAGTACTATCCATGCACTTTACAGAAAGTTTGCAACAAAATCATCAGATGCCAGAGGTTCTGATATGTTGCCGCCTTCTTCCCCTGCTTCTACCGCGGCATTTTATGATCAGAGCCACAGAGTAAGAATAAGTATTGCAGGTTTTGTAGATGGAAATGTTCTTGTAAACGGAAAAAATCATAATTATTGGCCGGGTTTTATAGACAGCGGAATAAATCCTTCCGGACTTGTTTCTCCTATTGCAAATGCTCAAATAAAAGATATTTCCGGCAACACAAACGTTTTGGATACTTCTTCTGCTCATTTGACCCATCCTGTATGGGATGTACGTATAGAAAAAACATTATCTACTTCAACTCTTTACGGAGATTGGGATCTTTCACCTCCGGTTTTTGCAAATTATTTGGGACATGCAGATTGGAATATCGATATTCTAAGTTCACTTATGACAGAAATAATCGGAACTGATCATAGCAACAATACAAAAGTTGACAACATGGAGATACACTTTTTTGACAATACTCCTTTGTTTTTGCCTTCCGATGAATACAAATGGGTATCAAAACTCGGTTGGCGTCAATCCGGAACTTTGGTTGATCCTGCTCAAGACGTTGTTGGAGGAAGCAGAGGCTTTATCCGAACTGATGTTTCAAATTCCAGTAGGACTTCAGGAGGAATCAGGGTTTCAAGTCTTTTAAATTCTATAAAAGGATTTTCATTTAAATCGTTAACTTCCGAATTGTATCCCGAAGAAAAAAGATTTGATAGCTCGGTGATTTCTCAAACGGTAACTTCTTTGGGATTTTTTCAAAATAGAGCTACTCCATCGACTGCTCCGGAATTTGATTCGCTTTACCTTAATTTAAGTTTGAAAGCACATGATAAACCTCTTCATTCGATAAGGGAAGATTTTGCTATAACGTACACATCATTTTCAAGTTCTTCTGTTTTTGGAGGATTTATAACCGATCTTGCCGGTAATAGAATGAAAAGCAAGGTTGTAGAAGCTATCGATAGATCCGCTCCCAAATTTTTAGTTACGGTAGCTCCGGTTGGCAAAAAAGAGCTTCTTATCTGTTTTAACAAACAAATACGCACCACGGATTCCGATCTTGCAACTCTTCCAAGTCAATTGGAAATTGTAAATTTTTCCGGCATGGTAATTCCTGTATCGGAAAATTCAATTGATGAATTGAAGCCTGCAAGAGTTTTAAGAAACACTAGAAGAGGAACTGTAGTAGCAGTCTATCTTAAAGAAGATGTAACTTTTAATAATATTATGCAATGGCGGCTTCGTGTAAAAAAACCTAATACTCCGGAAATGGATCCGATTTTAGGAGCACTTGCTTATATACCTAAAATTTATGATGCTATATTTGATTCAAATTATATGGAATACCACCATATGCATCCTTTTTCAGATTTTGGTGTAAACATAATCAACCCGATTTATGCTTTTGACAATAAAGATTTGATTTTTTCTAAAGGAACATTGGGCGATGAACAGTGGGTTTTGCGAGATTTTAGCGGAAAAGGAGAAAATTTAGGAAAAATTTATGCAGGAAAGGATATAACGCTTGCCATTCAAGCTCCTTGTGTAAAAAACGAACCGGCGATTAATCAAGTTATAACCATGCACTTAGATGTAAATCCTAAAAAATATTCAGTTTCTACAAATTATAATGAAAACACGGGAAGTAACCTTAGGCTATGGTTTCCAACTTTGATAACTCAATTTGCACCTGAGCAGAATTCAAAGGCAAAGGAATTGAAGTGTCCAAACGATCCTAGTAATCCAAGTTTAAGAATGTTTAAAATACCCAATTCTCCTGAAAATCCTGATTCTTACAATTGGGGTGCAAAAAGTGAAATACAGTTCCTATTTTCGATAGACGGATACAGAATAGATACAAACATGGATGGTGTTATGGATACGAACGATTCGCCTCTTTATGTTTTACACCTTGCAGATGAAAATGATTTGGGAAGCCTTGATTTATGGAGCTTTGAATTGTCTGATTTTAAAACGCAACGCGGTGGTGTAACAATTTTTAACAATGTGTTGAATGCAAATACAGGTGAACAAACCGTTATTGAAGTTGAGATGCCTCAAGACGGGAACTTAACTATACAAGTTTTGACTATGGATGGAGATGTCGTTACGAATTTACATCAAGGTAGGGCTTCAAAAGGAAAACATTTCTACCGGTGGAATGGGGCTAACAGAGGTGGTCATCCCGTTTCCAGGGGTATTTATTTTGTTAGGGTTATAGGCCCCAATATCGATGAAACTCGCAAGGTTATGTGCATAAAAGAATAAAAATACAAATTATTCGGTAAAGCTGTAAGGTGTTTCCTGATAAACGTAGTAGTTAAGCCAGTTTGAATAAAAAAGATGAGCATGGCTTCTCCACGTTGATACAGGAGCTCTCCAAGGGTTGTCTTCCGGAAAATAGTTTTCAGGCATAGCTACATCTTTGCGTTCGCTTTCCAAATCTCTTCTGTATTCTGCACCTAACGTTTCGGTATCGTATTCAAGATGTCCTGTCATAAATATATGGGCATTATCCTTTGATTTTACCAAAAGAACGCCGCTGTTTTCTCCTTCTGCAAGAATTTCCAGTTCAGGAACTTTTTTTATTTCTTCCGAGCGGATCTCTGTATGACGGCTTATCGGAGAAGAAAATATGTCGTCGAATCCTCTAAGTAAAGGATCAGCTGCAGTTGTTTTGTAATGTTTATAAATGCCGCTTAATTTTTTATCAAGATTATATTTTTGAATTCCATAGTGATGATATAAACCTGCCATGGCACCCCAGCAAATGTAAAGAGTACAGAATACATTTTTTTCAGCATAATCCATTATTTTACAAAGTTCATTCCAATAGTCTACTTTTTCAAATGGAATTTGTTCTACAGGAGCACCGGTGATTATCATTCCGTCAAACTTTTTCTTTAAGGCTTCTTCTGTTGAGATGTAGAACCTTTCCAAATGGTCTTGAGATGTGTTTTTTGATTCATGTGATGCCATTCGTACAAGGAAAATTTCAACCTGCAAAGGTGTGTTCCCCAAAAGTCTAAGTAATTGAGTTTCCGTTGCAATTTTTGTAGGCATGAGATTTACGATCGCAATTTTTAGAGGACGAATATCCTGCGTAGCAGCTCGTTTTTCTGTCATTACAAAGATGTTTTCTTTTTCTAAAACTTTGCAGGCAGGTAAATCCGATTGAATTTTTATAGGCATATTCGACACACTGTAGCATATTTTCGCTTTCTTTGCTATACTTTTTGTTGTAAGAAAAATGAAAATCGTTGACAGAAAATCCGCAATAAAAAAATTAAAGACTCTTATTTTTACACAGAAATCGGAACCTTTTTCTTTTAGGTCTCAGCTTGAAAAAGCATTTAAGTCAACTTTTATTCCGAATGGAGTTGCTATAAAAGAAATTGAGATCGGCAGAATGGCATGTGATTATCTGCAACCGGAAGTTTCTTCTTTGGGCAGAAGTTTGGTTTACGTTCATGGAGGTTCTTTTGTGGGAGGTTCCAGAAAATCCTACAGAAGTTTTTGTGCTTCAATTGCAAACGCCTCTTCGTCCGGAATGTATTTGCCTGAATTCCATTTGGCACCGGAAAATCCTTTTCCTGCGGCTATTGAGGATATAATCAGTCTTATAAAACAGATTAGCGATAAAGAAATTGTTATTTGTGCAGATAATAGCGGGGCATCAATTGCTCTTGCCTGTATTTACAGTCTTCCGTGTGAATTGAAAAAGCGAATAAAAAAACTGGTTTTATTTTCACCCTGGCTCGATTTTTCGGTTGAAGCTCCGGTTTTTAATCAAAAAAAAGCCTTTGATGAAGTTTTATCAGCGGAAAGTCTTAGACGATGTGCTGATGTATATACTTATCGTTCAAATTTAAAAAATCCGTTGGTTTCTCCTGTTTTTGCAGGTGAAAAAGAGCTTGAGAATTTTCCGCATGTTTATATACAGATTGGTGAAAAAGAATTACTAAAGGATCAAATACGTGTTTTTGCACATTTGCTTTTTTCAAACGGTGTTGAATGTATTGTTGATGAAGTGCCAAACATGATGAGTATGTTTCAAATGGCGGATGAATTTTTACCCGAAGCACATCTTGCTGTCGAGAAAGTCGGAAAATACATTCAGGGGCTTTAAAATTGGAACTTTTATCTCCTGCCGGAAATATTGAAAAACTTCAATACGCATATGAATATGGAGCTGATGCAGTTTACATAGGTTTAAAAAATTTTTCTCTTAGAGTAAAAGCTGATAATTTTTATGATGATGAATTTAAAAAAATTCGGATGCTCAAAGAAAAATATCCTGATAAAAAAATTTATTGTGCTTTAAATATTACATTTCATAATTCTGATATTTTAAATTTATTAAATGAAATTGACTATTTTAAGGAATATCCAATTGACGCTTTTATTGTTCAAGATATAGGAATTGTAGATATTCTAAAAAAACATTTTCCTTCGTCATCATTGCATCTTAGCACTCAGGCAAATTGCATAAATTACGGTGCTGTAAAAATGTATAAGAATATGGGCTTTGACAGAGTAGTTCTTGGACGTGAAGCCGGTCTTGCCGAAATTGCTCAAATTAAGCAACATGTTCCGGATGTTGAATTGGAAGCCTTTGTACATGGTGCGATGTGTGTGTCTTATTCCGGGCGTTGTCTTTTAAGTGCGTATATGAACGGTAGAAGTGCCAATGCCGGCTTTTGTTCGCATTCATGCCGATGGGATTATGATCTTTTGGCAAATCCTGAATATGTAAAAAAACTTGCACAAAGCGGTAATCTTGTTCTTAGGGAACATCAAAGACCTAATGAGTATTTTCCGGTGATTGAAGGAGATAATTTTACTGCAATTCTTTCAAGTAAAGATTTATGTATGATAGATCACTTGCAAGATTTAAAAAATGCAGGAGTGGATTCTTTAAAAATTGAAGGCAGAATGAAAAGCCTTTACTATGTTGCTCTTGTTACAAGGGCTTATCGCAAGGCTTTGGACGTTATTGAAGGAAAAATTGACGATAAAGAAGCTGAGCCTTACATTGAGGAGCTTTACAAGGTAAAACACCGCGAGTTTGCAACCGGTTTTTACTATAACAAAGAAGATGCGGATAAAACTACTTTTGGCGAAAGCGATAGTGAGTATGATTTGGCGGCAACAATAGGACAATGCATCTGTGAAAAACAGGTTGAAATCATAGCAAGCGAAGGTGAAAAAACATTAAAGTCTTTTTATGAACAGCTAAATTCTATGCATCCTGAAGCTCTCAAAGCAAAAAAAATTGATCTGAAAATGCATCCTGAAAAAATTCCGATTCCTTTAACTTTGCGGAAAAACTTTAAACTTTACAAATATTTTCCTGCAAATAAAGTAATTGCAGGTACACAGCTTGAATATGTTGGGCCGCAAACCATAGGTATACAGGATGATTCTTACGTTTTTGTAGATAAAGAACTTAGTCTTGTTACAGGCAGTGTAAGTTACGGTGGCGAGTATTACATTTACACCGACAAAGATATTAGCGAAAATTTTATAGTGCGAGTAAAAGATCCAAGTTTTGTCGAAGGAAAATTTCGTAAAACCGGACGCTAAAAAATCATCACAGGAATTGAGATAAAGTTAAGTTATTGCCAATCAAGTGAAATGGAACGTTCTTTTGATTCGGGGCTGTTTTCGAGGTTTGGACAATTTTTTTTGTGCACGATAATTCCACGTCCTCTTGAAACGTAACCTAGAATTTCATCTCCGTATTGAGGATTACAGCATTGTGCTAAAGTTAAAAGATAATTTGAAGTGTCTCCTACACGAATTTTTAGAGTTCCGTCAAAACTGCATTCCGTATTTGAACTATTTTGACAGCCGGTAGGAACGGAAGCAGGATTTGTTTGTCTTGTTTGATTTACAACAGGTTCTGAATATCCGTTATTTTGAAGCCAAGAATTAATTTTGCTTCTTGCCCTTGAAGTTCTTACGGCTTGAAGCTGATTTTGAGTAGGGTGAGCTTTAGGAGAAGTTAATATTTCAATAATTTGAGTATTTTCCAAAGGTTTGTTTAAAGGAATTATAGAACCGTTTGCTTTTGCTCCACATATAGTCTGTCCGATTTTTGAGTGAATCATGTAAGCAAAATCTATAGCTGTAGAACCTGACGGCAGTTCCTTTACATCACCTTTTGGAGTAAAAACAAAAATTGAATCTCCTAAAATTTCTTCTTTTATTTGATTAAAAAATTCTTCATCGTTAAAATTGCTTTCCTGAAATTCACGTAAGCGGTTTATAAGTTTTAAATTTTCAATTGAAACGTTATCTTTGTTTGTTCCTTTTTTGTAAAGCCAGTGGCTTGCAACACCGTGTTCTGCAATTCCATGCATTTCCTTTGTTCTAATTTGGATTTCAAGAGGGATTCCTTCACACATTACCGTTGTATGAAGACTTTGATATCCGTTTGATTTAGGCATTGCAATATAATCTTTAAATCTTCCCGCAAGGGGTTTCCATAGACTGTGAACCAAACCTATCATAACGTAACAGTCTTCCGTTGTTTGGCAAATAATTCTGATTGCAAGTAAATCAAAAAGTTCTTCGGCAGTTTTATTACGTTTTTTCATTTTTTGATAAATAGAATAAAAATGTTTAGCTCTTTTTGTAACTGTAACGTCAATTCCGCTTTTTGCAGCTTTTTTATAAATTTCATCTTGAGCATGTTCAAGATATTTTTGGCGTTCTTGTAATTTTAGGGCAACAATTCCTTTTATCTGCAAAAATACTTCATTATTAAGATATTTTAAAGCAAGATCTTCCAGTTCGCTTTTTAGTGAAGAAATACCAAGCTTATTTGCAAAAGGCGCCCAAATTTCAAGGACTTCTTGGGACAAAGCTTTTTGAAATTCTATATCTTCATCTTTCAGGTTTTGCATTTTGTCCAGTTTAAAAGCTAATTCTAAAAGAATTACTTGAAGACTGTTTACCAAAGCAAAAATCATTTTTCTAAACGAATCTGCCTGCTGCAAAGTTTTGTTTTGAGGTTTTAACGATGCTAAGCGTTCTGATTCTCTAAGAAATTTGAGATTTTCTTCTCCGAATTTTTCAATAATAACTTCATCTTCGATTTTTTGTGGACAATTGCGTAAAAAAGCACAAATTAGAATATCACTGTCAAAGTTTGCTTTTGCAATATTTGAGGCAATTCTAAGTTTTATTTGTTCGTCCTTGATGATTTCCGGATTGCTGTTAAGTGCCGAGCCGTAACCTGCAAGAAAAAATGCCGATTCAATCTTTTCTTTATCGGGCTCATATTGAGGATATCGTGTAAAAAAATCATCTAATGTCATATTTTCTCTGCAAACACCAATCTTGGAGAATTTTCAAGGTCATTGATAGTCTGTACATATGAAAAGCCTACTTCTAAACAACAATTTTTTGTAAGTTCATTATTGTACTCCCCCGTTTCGCAAAGAAAAAAACCGCCTTTTTTTAATTTACGAAAGGATTGTGCTACCAAAGGTCTAATTATAGACATTCCGTCTCCATAATTTGCCTCTCTTGTATCAATATAACAAGCATCACCGTCTAAGGCAAGGATAGGTTCGCTTCTTCCGTCTTTTAAAAGTTGATTCACAATTATTCGTGGGACATACGGAGGATTTGCAAGTATTATGTCAAAATCGTTGTACGGAATGCCATCCATGATTTCGCAAAGATAAAAATTGAAATTTCCTATTTTTGTGCGGTTACCGTTTTCATTTTTGGATTCTTTTCCGCCTAAAATTTGTTTGCAATTTTTTTCGGCAACTTCAAGAGCTGTGTGGCTTACATCAGTTAAATGAAATTCCAAATATTGTTTTAAATCTGATTTTACATTTGAAGCAACTGCAATTGAAATACATCCGCTGCCGGTACAAACATCTGCAACTTTTTTTAGACCGTTTTCGTCTATCAATTGAATTGCTTTTTCAACAAGAATTTCCGTATCAGGTTTTGGAATAAGTACGTTTTTATCTACATAAAAATTTATTCCATAAAATTCTTTTTGATTTGTAATATAAGCAACCGGCAGCCCTGAAATGCGTTTTGAAAAAGCTTTTTCAAACATACAAATTTGATCTTCATTCATTATCGAATTCAGTTCCAGGCTACCTTTAGATAAAAGCCAAGTTCTATTTTTGCCTATAAAATGGCATAAAATACAGTCTGTATCTAAATGTGCAGTCGTTGAATTTTTAAGCAACTTGGCATGATTTTGTCTGAATTCCGCAACTGTCATTTACTTGCCTATTTTCTACTTTGCTTCCAGTTCCTTGAACTGCTCTTCTTTTGCGTAAACATTAAGAGCATCCAACATTTCATCCATTTCTCCCATCATAAAGCCGGGAAGATTATGGACTGTCAAGTTTATTCTGTGATCGGTAACTCTGTCTTGAGGATAATTGTATGTTCTGATTTTTTCCGATCGTTCTCCGCTTCCTACCATATTTTTTCTGGTGGCGGAACGTTGAGCATCCAGTTTAGATTGTTCAAAGTCAAAAAGCCGTGCCCTTAAAACCTGCCAAGCCTTTTCCTTATTTTTGATTTGGCTTTTTTGATCTTGTTGAATTACAACAATCCCGGAAGGAATGTGTGTTAATCTTACGGCTGAGTCGGTTGTGTTTACGCACTGACCTCCGGGGCCTCCTGCCCGCATTACATCTACACGAACATCTCCCGGGTTTATTTTTATATCGGCTTCTTCAGCTTCAGGAAGAACTGCAACTGTAACAGTTGAAGTTTGCAATCTTCCCTGACTTTCTGTATCAGGAACCCTTTGTACTCTGTGAACTCCGCTTTCATATCTTAAAGAACCGTAGACAAACTTTCCGGTGATATTCGTAACTATTTTGTTAAATCCTCCAACCTCGGTTTCTTGAATTTCCATTGTTTCGTATTTCCAACCCTTGCGATCGCAAAGATGACAGTACATTTCCCAAACATCGCGTACAAAAAGGGTTGCTTCATCTCCGCCGGCAGCAGAGCGGATTTCAAGAATAATATTTTT
Organism: Treponemataceae bacterium; assembly: GCA_052173655.1. Taxonomy (GTDB): domain Bacteria; phylum Spirochaetota; class Spirochaetia; order Treponematales; family Treponemataceae; genus RGIG9060. Next base: position 204,155 of record JBQMYD010000004.1, read on the forward strand.
TTCGTCCAAAGGATCTGGCGGAATAAGTTTCAGTTTTATGACTTCTTCAATTTGAGGTAATTTTTCTTCAAGATTACGTAGCTCTTCTCTTGCCATTTCTTTCATATCATGATCGTCTTCTTCTGTTATCATGATTTTTGATTCTTCAATTCCTTGTAGAATTTTTTTGTACTCTTCGTAAGCTTCCATAAGTTCACAAAGATACGAATGCTCTCTCATAATATCTTTGTAGCGTTTTTGATCTTTTACCAAATCCGGTTCTGCAATTATTTTCGTAACTTCTTCAAAACGTTCTGATAACTGCTCAAGTTTTTTCAACAACATCATAGGATACATTATAACAAAAAAGACTTTGCTGCTCAATAATATTGATTTATAATAAGTCAACAAGGCAGATGAAAGAATGTTTGGGCAAAAATTCATTGATTTTACAGTAGAAAAAAAGCAGCACTTTGAAGTTATTTTTTTGAAATTTGAAAATTATCCGTCTTTTGAGCTGAGTGCAAAATTGGATTTTTCATTTGTAGATTCTCTTATTCCGGACAGTTTTTCCGTTTTTGAAAATTTTGCAGGAAGTTGTGCTTTCGGTTTTGTTTTTGAGTACAAAGATAAAGATAATTTTTATGTTTTTTTAATCAGTGACAAAAAAAATTTTTGTATTTATAGATATTCGGGAGCAAAACTTTTTTCTGTAATATCTTGGCGAAAATTGGACTTATGCTGTTCAAAATTTTTTATAAAACTTATTCGTAACGAAAATTATGTTGTTATAAAAATTAATGACAATAGGATAAAAAATTCAATAAAGTCGAAATCCGGAAAGAACGAATTTAAAATTGAACTTTTTAGAGATGATGTAAAAGTTGAAAATGAACAACACAATGTCGATACACTTCAAAATTCAAAAAGAATTGCTCTTGCTTGTCAAAATTACGATATTTATGAAAAAGTAGTCGTAAAATACAGCAGTATTTGCATGAAAAAACTTTCAAAAAAAATGGTTTCAGATATTGCAAGGATTCCTGTGTTTGAAGATGATTTGATATTAAAAAAAGATAACCGGAATAACGATGTTTTAAAAACAAATACGTCAAAAAATTGCCAAGATGAAAGCTGGGCTTACTATGAGGAGGCACGAAAAAGGTACATTAATGGTGATATAAAAAAAGCTAAAGATTTTATTCTTGCAGCGGCCGCAGAACTTAGCGAAAATCTTGCAATTTTGGAATTGTACGGGTTTATACTGAAAGAAGAAAAAGATGAACAGCGGGTTATAAAATTAATACAATCTTGTAAAAAACATGCTCCTTATGTAAAAGAATATGCAGTACATGCTTTTGATTTGATCGAAAGGCTAAAAAAAGAATCAAAAGACAATAAGGAGGAAAATTTAAAATACGGAGAGAAAAATCGTGCAGAATATCCTATAGAAAAATCTTTTATTGCAGGAAATTTATACCGATAATAAAAGAGATAAATTGAAAAATATAGGAGAATTAAAATGCTGACTTCTACGAAAAATATTTTAAAAGGCATGGTTTTTGCCGGTTGTTTTGTCATATTGTGTGCAATTTTGTTTGTTTTGTTTTAAAATTTTCCAATTAAACTGTTATGTAACGCTCTAAAGGCATTTTTTTTAGATATTCGCTTAGGATTCTTTCCTGTTCAAAATGATCTTTAGAGTTTATAAGTTGTGTTTTTAAATAGTGTGCAAATGAAAAATTTAGAGAAAAGTAGGAAAAAAAACGCTGAGTTCTGGTTTTCCAAAATTCTTGGGGCTGAAACTCTCTTATGTCGTTCATAAAAGTTATTGCAAGTTCCAATAGATCAATTTTTATTATGTTTTCGGTTGCAATGTTTTTTGAAATATTATCTTCATGACAATCTGCTGTGCAATTATTTTGAATAAAATTCTTTTTGATTTGATAAAAAATCCACGGTTTTTGAATTGCAGCTCTGCCGATCATTATTCCTTTACAATCGGGTGCAATATTTAGAGCTTGTGATGCACTTTGTATGTCAAAAATATCTCCGTTACCGATAACGCTAATGTTCGGATTGTCTTTTAGGCGTTCACACAATTCTTGGACATAATTCCATTTTGCAGGACGGCTGTATTTTTGTTTTTTTGTTCTTGGGTGTAAAACTATTTGTTTTACACCGCTTGAAACTAGCATTGAAATAAAATCAAAGAATTTTTTTAGAGCAACTTTTTCGTTTTCAAAATCGGAATCTTCTCCTAAACGGCATTTTATGCTCAATCTTTTTTGAATAGAATTTTTTTCAGAATTTTGTAAGATAGCTGCAATTTTTTCCAACATTGCACCGGTTTTGCAAATATCTTTGTTCATCCATGCCATACCGGAGCCATGTTTGTAGATATCAGGGGCCGGACATCCCATATTTATGTCTATACCGATTCCTCCTAAACTTGAAACCATTTTAGCAGCTTTTATAAGTGGCTCAGGCTCTGAGTCTGTTAGTTGCCAAACCATTTTTTCAGGTTCCGGTCCACTCATTACATAGTATTTTTCAAACTGTCCGCCTGCAAGCAAAGATGAGGCGTTAATCATTTCGCAATAATATTCATCACAACCACCAAAGTTGTAAATTGTACGACGCATTGCTTCGTGGCTTAGAGTTGCCATCGGTGCAAAAATAAGTTTTTTTTCCGGCATTTTTCTTCCAATGAAATGTTAATTTTTTAAGTTTTGTCAATTATAGCTTTGTATTCTGTAATTTGCAAAGATAAAATTTTTTTGCTATACTTTCCACCATGGGTGAGAAAAAAAAAGCAAACTCCGGCTACGACGAGTCTAAGATAAAAACTCTAAGTAGTCTTGAGCATATTCGTCTTCGTTCCGGTATGTATATAGGACGATTAGGAGACGGATCAAATCAAAATGACGGAATTTATATACTCTTAAAAGAAGTTGTTGATAACTCTATTGATGAATTTATAATGGGCAACGGAAATAAAATTGATATAGAGGTAAACAATGATGTAGTAAAGGTGCGTGATTACGGACGCGGAATTCCACTTGGAAAAGTCGTAGATTGTGTTTCGGTCATCAATACCGGAGCAAAATACAACGATGATGTTTTTCAGTTTTCTGTAGGACTTAACGGCGTCGGAACAAAAGCTGTAAATGCCTTGAGTCGATATTTTAGAATAGTCAGTGTACGGGACGGAAAAATGGCAGAGGCTGTTTTTGAAAGAGGAGTTCTGGTTTCAAATAGACAAGGAAATGCAAAACCGACTTTAAAAAACGGAACCTATGTTGAGTTTGTTCCGGATGAACAAATTTTCGGAGAATATTCTTTTAATCAGGAATTTATAGAAAAACGTATATGGAATTATGCATATCTAAATACGGGTCTTACAATTGAGTATAACGGCAGGGAGTTTGTCAGCTTAAACGGGTTACAAGATCTTCTAAAAAGTGAACTTGAAGATTCAAGTCTTTATTCTATGGGATATTATAGAGGTGCTCAAATTGAGTTTTCTTTTACCCATTCCAATGCTTATGGTGAAAATTATTTTTCTTTTGTGAACGGGCAGTATACAAGTGACGGTGGTACTCATTTGAGTGCTTTTAAGGAAGGATTTTTAAAAGGTGTAAATGAGTTTTTTAAAAAGAATTATAAAAGTGAAGATGTCCGCGATGGAATGACAGCCGCCATTTCTGTAAAAATAAAAGAACCTGTTTTTGAAAGTCAGACAAAAAATAAACTGGGAAATACCGAAATACGCAGCTGGATCATAGATGAAACTCGGCGTGCACTTGATGAGTGGCTACATCGAAATAGTGAAAATGCAAAAAAACTTGAAGAAAAAATTCTTGCCAATGAAAAACTTAGAACAGAATTAAATGTTGTAAAAAAAGAAGCAAAGGAAGCTGCACGTAAAATAAGTATCCGAATTCCGAAGCTTGATGATTGCCGTTATCACTTGGTAGACGGAAAAAAAGGCGAAAATTCCATGATTTTTATTACGGAAGGACAGTCTGCAAGTGGTGTTATGACTCATTCAAGAGATGCAAATTATCAGGCAATTTTTTCTCTTAGAGGAAAACCCGAAAATATGTTTGGTAAAAAGCAAAGTGAAATTTATAAAAACGATGAACTTTACCAGCTTATGATGGCTTTAGGAATAGAAAATGACGTTGAAAACTTAAAGTATTCGAAAATAATCATTGCCACTGATGCCGATAATGACGGTTTTCATATTAGAAATTTACTCCTGACTTTCTTTTTAAGTTTTTTTGAAGAACTTGTTACTAATGGCAGAGTTTTTATTTTGGAAACTCCTCTTTTTAGAGTTCGTAACAAAAAGGAAAATATTTATTGTTACTCGGAAGCTGAGCGTGATGAAGCACAAAAAAAATTAGGAAAGTCTTTTGAAACTGCACGTTTTAAAGGTTTGGGAGAAATAAATCCTGATGAGTTCCGCCGCTTTATTCAGCCGGAAACAATGCACCTGACTCCTGTTGAAATTAGTCAGTTAAAAATTATTCCTCAACTTTTAGCTTTTTATATGGGGAAAAATACTCCTGAACGCAGAGAATTCATTGAAAAAAATTTATTGAGCAACTATGAGATTGATGTATAGGAATAAATATTATGGCATTTGTAAAAAAGTTATTTGATAAAAATTTTATAGAATATGCGTCTTATGTAATTCGTGATAGAGCAATTCCTGATCTTGAAGATGGGCTGAAGCCTGTTCAACGCAGAATTTTACATACTCTTTTTGAAGTAGATGACGGAACTTTTCAAAAAGTTGCTTTTGTTGTAGGTAGAACCATGAAATATCATCCTCATGGGGATTCTTCAATTTATGGAGCTTTGGTAAATCTTGCGAATAAAGAAATTTTTATTGATAAACAAGGAAACTTTGGTAACAAATTTACAGGAGATCCTGCTTCTGCCGGAAGGTATATCGAATGTAGAATTCATCCTTTAGCAAAACAGTTTTTGGTTACGAATCCTGCAATAACTCACTATGTTTCAAATTATGACGGAAAAGATAAGGAACCTGAAGTATACAGGGCTAAAATTCCGCTTGCAGTTATTATGGGAGCTGAGGGAATTGCTGTAGGAATGAGTACAAAAATTCTTCCTTATAACATCAAAGAAGTTATTGAAGCTGAAATAAAGTGCATAAAAGGCGAAAAATTTGAAATTTTCCCGGATGTACAAACCGGAGGTTTGATTGATGTAAGCAATTACAACGACGGAAATGGAAAAATAATTACTCGTGCAAAATTCGATACAAGTGATGAAAAGAAAATTGTCATTACAGAGCTTCCTGTTGATACAAATGCAAAATCTTTGCTGGATTCTATTGACAGTGCTTACAAGGCTGGAAAAATAAAAATCAGTTCTGTAGATAATTTTACAACAGACCATTGTTGTATTGAAATAAAACTTCCACGTGGTGTGTATACTAAAGATGTAATCGACGCTCTTTATGCTTATACTGATTGCGAAAAATCTATTTCTTGTTCAATGCTTGTAATAAAAGACAATATGCCGGTTGTAATGAGTACAACTCAAGTTATTCAATTTTATGCAGAAAAACTTGTTGCTATCATAAAAGAAGAACTGGAATTTGAAAAAACTCAATTGACGAACAAACTTCATCTTAGAACAATTGAGCGTATCTTTGTTGAAGAAAGGATTTATAAATCAATCGAGTCTAAAAAAACTTCAGAAGCAGTAATTTCTGCTGTTTTTAGCGGTTTTAAACCTTTTGAAGGGGAACTTATTAGATCTTTGGATGATAAAGATGTAGACCATCTTCTTGCAATTCCAATCAGGAGAATTTCTCTTTACGATATAAATAAAAATCGTGAAGAAGTAAAGGCAATTCAGTTGTCGTTAAAAGAAATTTCACGCAAGTTAAAGAATTTAAAAGTGTGTGCTGTTGAATATCTTGAAAAAATGATTGAAAATTTTGTAAATCTTGATCCTGAAAGCTGTATTAGGCATACAAAAGTCGGTAGTTTTGATGCGATTGACGTAAAAACGGTTAGTCCTAGAGATATTTCTTTACGATATGATAATAAATCCGGTTATCTTGGAAAATCCGTAAATACCGGTATAGAAATAATGAAAGTTGCAAACTATGACAGAATTTTGTTTATGAGAAAAACGGGAATGTACATGGTTTGTGATGTTCCTGATAAACTCTATGTTGATAGCGGCATGTGGTATTGCGGATTAAGTGATAAAGAAATTTTGTCAAAGGTTTTGTTTACTGTAATTTATAGGGATCCTAAAACAAAATACTGCTATATAAAACGCTGTAGAATTGATGCTTACATAATGAACAGAGATTATTTTATAGTTCCTGAAGGAATGGAAGTTCTGCATATTGATACTCGAACAAAATTTAGCGTTACTTTGAATTTTGTAAAAACAAGTCGTACAAAGATTTTAAAAGAAACATACAAGGCTCAGGACTTTGAAGAAAAGGGGCTAAAAGCTCAAGGTGTTCGATTTATCAGCAAAGAAGTTGAATCAATTGAAATCAATATGAAAGAAAAAAGCGAAAAAAAAGACGAAAATACTGAAAAATCAAAAAATAAAAAGTAAAAAACTTTTTTATTTCCGCTCTTAATTTTTTTGTATCCAATTATCGATATCATCCGGTTCTATGGAATCTCTGTAGGCTTTTAAAAGAGGATAAAGTAAAAGGTTCGGCTCCGGAACTTCCCCTATATTTTCTCCAAGTTCAAAAATTTTATTCGGAATTTCATTTATCAAAGGCCAATATGGCAATTTTTTTAATTTTTCATTCGTTCTTTGAGCATAGTTTCCGTTTGGATTTCCTGTTTTTATAAAGTTTATCCAATAACTTGTCATTATGTTTTCCAGTTGATAATCCGATTCATTGTAATTTTTGCTGTTTTTAGGTACATTTCCGTATGCATAGATCAGTTCGCCGCTATGATTATTTCCTATTCCTTTATTGTCCTTTGTAAAGTAATACTCATATACTTTTACGCCATTTTCAGCAGCTTTTTTGCTCCAAACATCATGTGGATAAGCAAATGCATTTGCTGAAAAAATCTTCTCATATTGTTCTTTTGCTTGCTTGTTATTTTCTGCCGGTAATAGGGTGTAAATAGGTACCCAAAAATTAGGAAAAGCGTGCTCGAGCATTTTTGGGTAAGTTTGTTTGCTAACGTTTACAAAGTAGGTAAAAGCATGTGCTTCATTTTTGTTATATCCGTTCAAAAGAGCTTTTTCATTATTATTACCCTTACAGTAAGTCTGCCATGGATACTCTTTAAGTGCATAACCGTCAATTGTCATTCCGTTAAAATTGTCTGTAAATTTTAAAAGCTTTGATGCTGGAATTTTTCTAAGTTCCGTAACAGAATTAACTTTTAATTTATATTTTACCTGTTCACTTATTTTTTTTGCTTTTTCAAATGAATAAAAAGTGTGAGGAGGAATTCTTGGTACAACTGAAGAGCTTTCACCTATGGCGTTGACAAAAAGTCCTTTTGCAAGAGGGCTTACACAAAGAGCACTTACACAGCTTGAACCTGCAGATTCTCCTGCAATGGTGATGTTATCCGGATTCCCTCCAAATGCAGATATGTTTTTCTTTATCCATTTTAGTGCTTTTATTTGATCTAAAAGACCGTAATTTCCCGATGCATTTAAAGAATTTTCCTGTGCAAGTTCATCCAAGGCTAGAAAACCGAAAATTCCGGTACGGTATGCAATGTTTACCTGAATGATATCATTTTTGGCTATATATTCCCCGTCATATGCTTGATAGTAAGAAGATCCTCCTGTAAGACTGCCACCATGGATGTAAACTAATACCGGTAAATTTTTTTTATTTCCGGCCGGTTTCCAAATGTTAAGATACAGGCAGTCTTCGCTACCGGGTGCATTATCTGTTCTGTCTCCATTTTTATCATGCATGGCAAAAACATTCCACATCCACATTTTTAGTGCCGAATACCGTGTTTGCATACTGATGGGAGCAAAGGTGTCTGCAACAAAAGTTCCGTTCCATGGTTCAGGATCTTGAGGTTCTTTCCAGCGTAAATTTCCTACAGGAGGTTTTGCATAAGGAACTCCTGCAAAAAGTTCAACTGTTCCGTCTGCATTGAAAACTCCAACTAAATTTCCCTGTTCTATGCTAACAGGTTCCGTGTTTTCATTTCCGTAAAATGCTTTTACCGGAATTTGATTTGAAGAGCACGAGAAAAATATTGCAAAAAATAAAACAAAGCAGCTAAATGCGGGATGCAATTTCATCTATAAACTCCCAAGAATTCAATATTTTTACCGGAGCGGGACTTGCAAGAGATGCAAGATCGCCTGTCATAATTCCGCTTTCTATGACATTTAAAGTTTCTTTTTCAAGTTTTTTTGCAAAATCTACTAAATCAGGTGTTTCATCTAAATTTCCGCGTTTTGCAAGAGCTCCTGTCCATGCAAAAATGAGTGCAACCGGATTTGTTGAAGTTTTTTCACCGTTCATGTATCTATAGTAATGTTTTTGTACAGTACCATGGCTTGCTTCAAATTCATATTTTCCTTCAGGGCTAACCAAAACGCTGGTCATCATTGCTAAGCTTCCGCATGCACTGGCGATCATATCGCTCATAACATCTCCATCATAATTTTTGCAAGCCCACATAAGATTACCGTTGCATTTCATAATTCTGGCAACGGCATCATCAATTAATGTATAAAAATACTCTATGCCGGTTTTTTCAAATTCATTCTTGTATTCTTCATCAAAAATTTGCTGAAATATTGCTTTAAAATTGCCGTCGTATGTTTTGCTGATTGTATCTTTTGCACCGAACCATACAGGGACTTTTCGATCTAAAGCGTATGTAAAACAACATCGGGCAAAATTTCGGATAGAATCGTCCAAATTGTGTATACCCTGAACAATTCCTGAATCTTTCATGTCCATAATGGTTCTTCGGATTTCTTTTCCGTCAATTCCTGTAAAAACCAACTCTGCCTTTCCTGCACAATGAGTTTTTATTTCACAGTTTTTATAAACATCCCCATAAGCGTGCCTTCCAATTATGATCGGTTCTTTCCATGAATTTACATTGCATTTTATATTTTTTACAAAAATCGGTGTTCTAAAAACAGTTCCATCCAATTCTGCTCTAATAATTCCGTTAGGGCTTGGTGTTAATTGTTTTAGATTGTACTCTTTTACTCTTGCTGCATTTGAAGTAATTGTTGCACACTTTACTCCTACGCCCAATCTCTTTATTGCTTGAGCGGATTCGTAGGTAATTTTATCGTAAGTATCATCACGGTTTTTTAGTCCCAAATCGTAATATTCAGTTTTTAAATCTATAAATGGTGATAGCAATTTTTCTTTTATTACAGCCCAGAGAACTCTGGTCATCTCATCGCCGTCAAGTTCCGCTATTGCGTTTTTCATTTGAATTTTAGCCATTTTGTCTTCCTTTTTTTTGTTAATTAAAAAATAACAGATTATATAAAATTATGTGAATTCCGAAAATCATATTTCATCAATTTCTTCTAAATTCAAAATTTCAGATTCTTCTGCAGCTTTATTCTTAAGAATGACATCCTCATAAAATTCAGGATTTTTTTCCATTTCAGTTTTTAAAAGCTCAATAAAATTTTCCAAAGGCAAAGGTTTAGCAAAGTAATAGCCCTGTAAATAATCATATCCTATACTTGATAAAAAGCTTTTTTGTTCTTCCGTTTCAATTCCTTCTGCAAGAATTGACATACCTAACTCTTTTATCATATTTGTGGTAGCTTTTAAAGCAGTCTTAGCTTTTTCTTCTTTGAATGCCTGCCAAATAATTTCTTTATCGACTTTTACTTTTGAAAAAGGCAACTGTAAAACATAATTAAGATTTGCAAGTCCTGAACCGTAATCGTCTAAGGAAAGTTCTATACCCTGTGCAACAAAATCGTCCATGTTTTGTTTTAGTGTTTTTATATAGTTGGAGCTTGCAGTTTCGGTAATTTCAAGATTAATAAGCTCATGAGAAATTTTCCAACTGTCTGCAATGCTTATAATTTTGTTACTGAAATTTTTATCCATGCATTGTACTACAGAAAGATTTATGTTTATTTTTTCAACTCCGAAATCTTGAGGGGAATGAGTTTTTATCATTTTGCAAACTTCTTCAAAAACAAATTCTGTAATGCGGGAAATAGAACCTGTTTTTTCTGCAATCGGAATGAATTTTTCAGGATCCAAAAAAACATCCTGTGCATTTTTTAAACGAAAAAGGGCTTCCGCTCCACAGATTCTCTTTTTTTGACAAGAATAAATCGGTTGGTAATAAACTGCAATTCTCCGATCTCTAATACTGTTTTTGATTACAGTGCTCATTTCTATTTCGTGCTTGCGTTTTGTTGTGTCAAAATTTTCTGCCGAAATTATTGCATTATCCTCAAAGCTTCGTTCTGTAGATATAGTATCCAATGTTACAATAACATCTTCAAAAGTTTTAAAAGAAGAAGGTTTAAATATTATAATTTTTGAAAAAACCATAATTTCTGAAAAACCGCAAAGTGATTGAGGTTCTTTGAGTATATCCTGAACTATTTTGCATTTTTTATCAAAGATATCTTGCAAAGCCTGAGGTGAAATTTTGCTGTACTTTTTTAAATGTCCGGTAAGACAAAATTGACCGTGCCCAAAATAGTAGACGGTAAGTCCGGTTTCTTTTCTGATTTTTTCTGCAATGCTTTTCAAAAGAGATTTTATAATATCTATGGAATATACCGAATATAAAAAATTAATGTCATCAATTATTACACCTATGCTCCATGTACGTTTTTCAAAAATGAATTTTCTTTCTATCTCGGAAAATGCCGTTTTGTTGTAAAAACCTGTAGTGCTGTCCGTAAAAATGCTTGGGGTTTGAATATTCAGATAAATCAGCAATATTGAAAGAGCAAAACAAAAAGTAAATATTGAATAAGGTTTGTAAGCTATTTCAGCTGTGCAAAAAAATACAGTGAGAGTATTTGTTGCAAAAGCTATAACGGAAAACAGTCCCATTGTAGTTTTTGTGAAAAGCGGCATTTGCCTTTTTGAAGTAATAAGAGTAAAAAAAGCCTGTGTTAGAATCAAAAATGACAGAATGTACAGAATAAAAAAAATCTTAGATTCGGTAACCGCAGAAAAATGTTCTGCATTGTAAGCTAACTCAAAAAGCCAGCGAAAATTTTTGGAATGAGGAGTAAAAAGTAAAATTATTTGGGCTACATAAAAAACGACCGGAAAAATAACACTTTTTTTAAATTTTTCATTTTCGTAAATCGAAAAAGATTGAACAAAAAAGAAATACGAAAGCGGAGTCAAAAAAAACAATATTTCATAAAAAATAAATCCGAGTTCTATATAGTGTATATTGATTTCTGATGTCGAAATTAAAACCGAATTTATAATTCTGGATATAGAAATAGCAACAAGATTTGTCAAAAACAATGTAAAACACCGATTTTGCCTGGAAGGAGTGTACTTCACCAAATTTAAAATAAAAATTGCCAAATATAGCATGACCGAGTAAATACTATATTGAAAACTGCAAAGCATACTTCACAGTTTAAATGTAAATGAGAATTATGTCAAAGGTTTTATGATCTTATCTGTTACGTGTAAACTTGTCATAAAAGCGGAAAATAAGGTATAATCACTTTCATACTATAGATAAAATTTAAGAGGTTCTTTATGTTGACTCTAAAATTCGGTGGTACTTCAATGGCAAATGCAGAGCGAATGTTAAGTTCTGCATCAATTATAGAAGGACGAGCAAAAGAGGATAAAATCAGTGTAGTAGTTTCTGCAGCTGCGGGAATTTCAAATAAATTACAAGAAAGTATAGACGAATGCACAAAAGGTGCCGATGTACTGAATTTTATTAGAGAAATTAGAGATTTTCATGCTGAAATATGTGATGATTTGCAAACAAAATTAAAAGATTTTAATGCAAAATCCACAATGGCAAAACTTGAAGGCGTTTTTAAAGAGTATGAAAAGTTGCTGAATGCTGTAAGTGCTTTTGGGGAGTGTCCCGACTCTGTGTATTGCAGAATTATGGGAATAGGAGAGTTACTTTCTTCCCCAATTATGGAATCTATCCTTGTCGCAAAAGGTTTTAGAGTCGAGCTTCTTGATTCAAGAAAAATGCTTTTTACTTCCGGTAGTCAGATAGAGGGGGATCCTGATTATCATTTAACCGATCAGGCTTTTCGTCCCTACCGAGAAGGAAAACTTGGTTCTGATTCACAAATTTTGTTATTTGCAGGTTTTATCTGCGGTTGGAAATCCCATTCGGATAGCGAGCCTGTGATGGGGCTTTTAGGGCGTAACGGTTCGGATTTTAGTGCGGCGATTATAGGTGCAAGCCTTCGTTCAAGTAAAGTTGAATTTTGGACGGATGTAGACGGAATTTTTACTGCCGATCCTAGAATCATTCCCGATGCAATCCTTGTAGATGATATGACCTATGAAGAGGCAATGGAACTTTCATTTTTCGGTTCAAAAGTTTTGCATCCAAAAACTTTGGCACCTTTGGCAGCAAAAGGAATTGAGGCTTGGAGTTTAAACAGCCACAATCCCGGTTCACGTGGTACAAGAATTGGAAGCGGTCCTTATGAAGATAGTAAGGTTGGGCCTGTTAGAGGAATAAGTTGCCTAAAAAATACTGCAATGATAAGTGTAAGCGGTGCCGGCATGAAAGGAAAAAGCGGAATTGCTGCCAGAATTTTTAGCGTGGTAAGCCGTGCAGGAATTTCCATGCTTTTGATAACACAATCAAGTTCGGAATATACAATCAGCTTTTGTGTGTTACAAAGCGATGCCAGACAAGTTTATGATTTACTTTGTTCCGAATTCAAGCTGGAAATTCACGGTAACTTAATAGAATTGATTGAAGTTCATGAAAATTGTGCCATTATAAGTATTGTCGGTGACGGAATGAAGAAAAAACGGGGAGTTGCAGGAACTTTTTTTGACGCTCTTGCAAGTCGCGATATAAATATTTTGGCAATTGCACAAGGTTCCAGTGAACGCTCCATAAGTGCGGTAATTTCCAGTAGTGATGGGGATACTGCTGTAAAAACAGCCCATATGTTCTTTTTTAATACAAAGCAGACGATCGAAGTTTTTGCTTTTGGAGCCGGTTCAATAGGTGGCTGTCTTCTTGACCAAATAAAAGATCAGCAAAAAGAACTCTTGGAACAAAAAATAGGCATAAAAGTAATAGCAATTGCAGATGCTTCAAGTATGATTATAAATGAAGAAGGTGTAGACTTGAATTCATGGCGAGAAGATCTTGCAAGTTCAAAAACAGCTCCGAGTGTTGATCAGATAATTAAGTTTATAAAAGATAAAAAACCTTTAAATCCTATTTTTGTAGACTGTACCGCAAGTTACGATTTGCCTAACCGTTACCTTGATATTCTTGAAGCAGGAATGCACATTGCAACTCCTAATAAAAGGGCAAATTCAATGAACATGGATTTTTACCGTAAACTTAGAAAAACTGCGAACAAAATGCATTGTCTTTTTCTTTATGAAACAAATGTAGGTGCGGGCTTGCCTATTATCGATACTCTGCAAAATTTGTTTCGCTCAGGTGATAAATTGACAGGTTTTTACGGAATTATGTCCGGTTCTCTTTCATATATCTTTGGACGTTTGGACGAAGGTGTAAAATTCAGTCAAGCTGTAATTGAAGCCAGACAAAGAAAGTATACAGAACCTGATCCCAGAGATGACCTTGGTGGGCTTGATGTTGCCAGAAAAGCGTTGATTATTGCACGAGAATCTGGAATGTCTCTCGAATTGGAAGATATTGAGATGGGAAATATCTTTCCGAAAGATTTTGATTCAAGTGGAACAACTGAAGAATTTATGGAAAAACTTCCTCAAGTTGATGAATATTTTGCTCAAAAAATTATAAAGCTAAAAAAAGAAGATAAAGTTTTGCGAATGGCAGCTTCAATTGAAAACGGAAAGGTCAGCGTAGGTGTTATAGAAGTTGATTCTTCAAATCCTTTGTATGCTGTAAAAGGGTGTGAAAATGCTTTTGTTTTTCACACGGCAAGATATTCTCCTATTCCTATGACAGTTAGAGGTTATGGAGCAGGAGGAGGAGTTACGGCTGCCGGTGTTTTTGGGGATATTCTCCGTACCGTAAGCTGGAATCCTGAAAATTAGGAAATTCATGTTTCATATTACATTAAATCAGCTTTTGAGGCAAAAAACGCTGGAAAATCCACAGCAGGAATTCATGGTTTATGCTGACAGAGATTTGCGTTTTACTTATGAACAGTTTGATAAGCGTGTAGATAACCTTGCCTGCGGTTTGTATTCTATAGGTGTTAGAAAAGGCGATAATGTTGGAATTTGGGCTACGAATGTTCCTGACTGGATGACCTATATGTTTGCTTGTGCCAGATTGGGAGCTGTTGCTGTAACTGTAAACACAAGTTATAAACTTCATGAACTTGAATATCTTGTAAAGCAGTCGGATTTGACAACTCTTTGTCTTACGGACGGAATAAAAGATTCAAATTATGTTTCAATGATAAAAGAACTTGTACCTGAACTTGATGAATATGAGAGGGGCTGTCTAAAATCAAAAAAATTCCCATGTCTAAAAAATGTAATTTTTATCGGCCCGGAAAAATTTAGAGGATTATATTCAAATCCTGAACTTTTGCTTTTAGGTCAGCACATAGATATTGAAATTATCCATGAAATTGAAAAGACTGTTAAACCGGATGATGTTGTAAATATGCAGTATACATCAGGAACTACAGGTTTTCCTAAAGGAGTAATGCTTACAAGTTTTAATATTATTAACAACGGATATTCTATCGGGGAATGTATGCGTTACACGGAAAAAGAAAGAGTATGTTTACCTGTTCCTCTTTTTCACTGTTTTGGAATTGTATTGGGCGTAATGGCGGTTTTGACTCACGGAGCAACCCATATTTTGCTTGAAAGTTTTGACCCTCTTGTTGTTCTGGCAAGTATTCAAAAGGAAAAATGCACATCTCTTTACGGTGTTCCAACAATGTACATTGCAGAACTTAACCATCCGATGTTTTCTATGTTTGATCTTTCAAGTTTGCGTACAGGAATTATGGCAGGTTCCGGTTGTCCGGTTGAATTGATGAAAAGTGTAATGACAAAAATGAATATGAGCGAAATTACTTCAGTTTACGGGCTTACAGAAACAAGTCCGGGAATGACTCAATCCAGATGGAACGATAGTTTTGAAGTAAGAGCTTCAACTGTTGGCAGAGCTCTTGATAACGTGGATGTTCGTGTAATTGATATAGAAACAGGAAAAGAGTGTCCGGACGGAGTTCAAGGTGAAATGTGTTGTCGCGGTTATAACATCATGAAAGGTTACTATAAAATGAGTGAAGCTACGGCACAAATTATAGATTCTGACGGTTTTCTTCATTCCGGAGATTTAGGCGTAAAAGATCCTGACGGAAATTTTCGTATTACAGGAAGAATCAAGGATATGATTATACGAGGAGGAGAAAATATTTATCCTCGCGAAATAGAAGAATTTCTCATCTCCATGCCGGAAATAAAAGATATTCAAGTTGCTGCCGTGAAAAGTGAAAAATACGGAGAAATTACCGGTGCCTTTATAATTTTGAATGAGGGGAAAAAACTGAGCGAACAGGATGTTATAGAATTTTGCAGGGGAAAACTTTCAAAATATAAATGGCCGCAACTTATTATGTTCATGGATGAATTTCCTATGACAGGTAGCGGTAAAATACAAAAATTTAAACTTACGGAACTCGGTACCAATTATCGTCGTAATATTTTAAAGATTGATGATTAATTATACTTGTGTGATTTGTTAATAAAAGCGGACAATATGGAGGTTTTTAATGAATGATGACATTAAGGCTGTAGCTGACAGATTGATGGGATTACGTGAAATTATGGATGTCGGCATTGAAGAAGCTGCCGGTGTTTGCGGAGTTTCCATAGAACAATACAGAATTTATGAAAGCGGTACCGTTGATATTCCTGTAGGCGTTTTGCAGTCAATGGCAAAAAAATACGGTATAGATTTGGGAACTCTCATAAGCGGTAAAGAACCTCATATGCACTCTTATTGTCTTACAAAAAAAGATAAAGGACTTACAGTTGAGCGTCGCAAGGATTACAAGTATGAAGCTCTTGCCAGTGGTTTTATAAACCGTAAAGCGGATCCTTTTATCGTAACCGTTCCTTTTGATCCAAAATCAGAAATTCATTTTAACTCTCATCCGGGGCATGAATTTAATTATATGATACAGGGAAAAATGCAGATTATTGTCGATCAAAAAGAAATGATTTTAGAAGCCGGTGATAGTATTTACTTTGACGGAACAAAAAAACACGGAATGCGTGCTTTGGAACAAAATACAAAATTTTTGGCAATGATAATATGAGCAATGATAATATGAACGAAAATATGATAAAAAAATTTTTGGATAAAACAGAATTTTCCGATTACAACGATTTTTTTGCAAATTTTAAGATTAATGTTCCTGATAATTTTAATTTTGCTTATGACGTTGTAGATTATCTTGCAGAACACGAACCTGAAAGAACAGCTCTTGTATGGTGTAATGATAGGGGAGAATCCGTTAATTTTTCTTTTAGTCAAATGAAAACAAGATCTGATGAGGCTGCCGCTTTTTTTAGAAAACAAGGAATAAAAAAGAAAGATTCTGTAATGTTGATTTTACAAAGCCGTTATGAATTTTGGATAAGTATTATTGCCTTGCATAAAATAGGGGCTTGCGTAATTCCTGCAACTCATATGCTTACAAAGGATGATATTGTCTTTAGATGTAAGGCTGCTTTTATAAAAGCTGTTGTTGCCGTAAACGATCGTGAGCTTTTTAATTTTATAGAAGAAGCAAAAAAGGAATGTCCGGATTTAGAAACTCTTGTTGCGGTTTGTCCTTTTGGAGTTGATACCGGTTTGTCATGTGAGGAAAAAAAACTTCACAGCGAATGGCTTGATTTTACCGAAGAATGTCGATGTGTTACTCAAAAAGACCTTGAAGATTTTTATTCTTTAAAACGTAGCGAAATAAGTTCAAACATGGATATCATGCTGGCGTATTTTACATCGGGAACTACAAGTCATCCTAAACTTGTAGTTCATAACTTTCTTTATCCTTTGGGACATATTGTAACGGCACTTTATTGGCAGCAAGTAAAAAAAGATGGTCTTCACCTTACGGTAGCAGATACCGGCTGGGGTAAAGCTGTATGGGGAAAACTTTACGGTCAATGGATTGCTCAATGTGCAGTTTTTGTTTACGACTATCATGATAAATTTAAACCTATAGATTTAATAAAGCAAATAGAATCTCATAAAGTTACCAGTTTTTGTGCGCCGCCTACAATTTACAGGTTCTTGATTCAAGAAAATTTATCAGAATATGATTTTTCAAGTTGTGAACATTGGTCTACTGCAGGAGAGCCTTTAAGTCAGGAGGTTTTTAATAAATGGAAATCCATAACTGGTAAGGAAATTCGGGAAGGTTTTGGACAAACAGAAACCACTTTAAGTCTTTTTAATTTCGGCACAGAACCTATCAAACCCGGAAGCTTGGGAAAACCTGCTCCTTGCTATAATGTTACTTTACTCGATGAAGACGGAGATGAAGTTGAAGACGGTGAGATAGGTGAAATTGTTGTTGATATGAAAAACGGTTATTTCCCCGGTCTGTTTATGGGTTATTTTGGAGATGAAGCAAAAACAAAATCTGTTATGCACGGAGGTTTCTATCATACAAGCGATAATGCATGGCGTGATGAAGACGGATATTTTTGGTTTACCGGACGCAACGATGATGTTATAAAATGTTCGGGTTACAGAATCGGAACTTTTGAAGTTGAAAGCGTTTTGATGCAGCATCCTGCGGTTGTAGAATGTGCCGTAACGGCTTTTCCTGATAAAGTTAGAGGTCAAATCGTAAAAGCTACAATTATTTTGGCAAAAGATTATAGACCGGGAAGTGAGGAATTAAAAAAAGAAATTCAAGATTTTGTAAAAAATACAACAGCACCGTACAAGTATCCTCGTATAATCGATTTTGTTGAGGATCTTCCAAAAACTATCAGTGGAAAGATAAAGAGAAAAGATATAAAATGAATATTCCATGGAGGTATTTATGATTAATGAAATCAAATCAGTTGCAAACCGATTAAGAGGATTAAGAGATGTTCTTGATGTAACTGTAGAACAGGCTGCACAAGCTTGTGATGTCTCTGTAGAACAATATTTAAAATACGAGTCCGGGCATTCCGATATTCCTCTTGGAATTTTGGATTCCATGGCAAAAAAATTCAATTTTGACGTTTCAACTTTAATTTCAGGTGAAGAACCTCACAATAAATCTTATTTTGTTACAAAATTGGGAGAAGAAGGCAGTGTAGATCGTCATGCCGATTATGAATATCTTTATCATGGACAAGGATTTGCAGGGCGAAAAATAGATCCTTATGTTGTAAGCGTCCCGCCGCGGGACACAGATGATATTCACTTTAACCAGCATCCCGGACAGGAGTTTGACTTTGTAATCGAAGGAAAACTTAAAGTTGTGGTTGATTCCAAGGAGTTTGTCTTGCTTCCCGGAGAATCTGTAATCTTTGATGCAAAAAAACCTCACGGCTTTGTTTCTTTGGACGGAACAACGGCAAAATTTTTAGCAATTGTTATTTAAGCTGAAAATAAATTTAAATAAAATTGCAAATCTAAAATATTTTAAAAATTAGGGAAAAAATACATGGAAGAACAGTTTCTCAATCGTATGGAATTCGATTCTTACGATGATTTTCATGAAAATTATAAATTAAAAATTCCGGAAAATTTTAATTTCGGATATGATGTAATGGATGAATTAGCAAAACGTAATCCCGATGGAAGAGCTCTTCTTTGGACAAATGATGAGGATGAGTTTTTCGAAATCAATTTTGCTAAAATGAAAGAGCTTTCTGATAAAGCCGCGTCATACTTTTTGGAACTGGGAATTAAAAGACACGATTTTGTAATGTTAATTCTTCAACGTCGCTACGAATTTTGGATAAGCATGATTGCTCTTTGTAAAATAGGGGCGGTTGCAATTCCTGCAACTCATATGCTTACAAAAGAAGATTTAGAGTTTCGTTTTAATCATGCGAATATAAAAATGGTTCTTTGCGTAAATAACGAAAAAATAGTGCAAGACATTGATCAAGCTTGTCTTGATTATTCCGGTTTAAAAATAAAAGCCTGCGTAAACGAAATGGGAGTTGAACGCCTTGTAACAAATTTACATTCAGGCTGGCTTGATTTTAAACTTGGAATGAAAAATGCAAAACCGTTTCCTGTTTTACCAAGAAGTGAAATTTCTTCAAATACCGATTTTATGCTAGGTTATTTCACTTCAGGAACTACAAGTCATGCAAAACTTGCTCTTCACAATTTTTTATATCCTTTGGGGCATATTACTACGGCAAAATACTGGCAAAAAGTAAAAAAAGGAGGTCTTCATCTTACCGTAGCAGATACCGGTTGGGCAAAGGCTGCATGGGGACGCCTTTACGGTCAGTGGATTTGCGAAACTGCATTGTTTGTTTATGATTATCATGATAGATTCAAGCCTGTAGATTTGTTGGCTCAAGTTGAAAAATATAAGGTTACCACATTTTGTGCCCCGCCTACGATTTACAGATTTCTTATTCAAGAAGATATTTCCGGTTATGATTTATCTTCTATAACTCACTGTTCTACGGCAGGAGAACCGCTTTCTGAGGAAGTTTTCAATAAATGGTATTTTCTTACAGGACATAGAATAATAGAAGGTTTTGGGCAATCTGAAACTACAGTTTGTCTTTTTAACTTTGACGAAGAAAAAATAAAACCGGGTTCTATAGGCAGAGCCGCTCCGTATTATAATGTTGAACTTTTGAATTTGGAAGGAAAACCTGTCCAAGATGGGCAGGTAGGAGAGCTTTGTTTCAATTTAAAAGACGGAAGGTTTCCGGGGCTTGTTGTTGAGTATTATAACGATCCTGAAAAAACAAAAAAGATTTTTCATGACGGCTACTATGATACCGGAGATATGGCTTGGAAAGATGAAGACGGCTATTTTTGGTTTACGGGACGAAGCGATGATGTGATAAAGTGTTCCGGATATCGAATTGGAACTTTTGAAGTTGAAAGTGTTTTGATGCAACATCCTGCGGTAGTCGAATGTGCAGTAACGGGTTTCCCGGATGAAATCAGGGGGCAAGTTGTAAAAGCTACGATTATTTTGTCAAAAAATTATAAACCGGGCAATGATATTCTAAAAAAAGAAATACAGGATTTTGTAAAAAAAACGACGGCTCCTTACAAATATCCCAGGATCGTAGAGTTTGTAGAATCCTTGCCGAAAACTGCCAGCGGAAAAATCATGAGAAAAAATATTATTGGGCAGAGCAAAGATTCCGGTATTAATTAGAATTTTTTAATCACTTTACTATAGTTTGTCGGCTTTTTATTAAAAGTGGACAAACTATAAGTTAAATGTACCGGCATAGGTCTCCCGGTATTACGGACGTAGAAAAATATTTAGTATTTTGAATATTCACTAACTTTATTTTGCAAATTTGTCAATGTAACCTGCAATAAATATTCCCAGAAATATCAGTGGAACTATATAATTCAAATATATTTTTATTGCTTTGTTTTTTGGGAATTTAAGACCTTTTCCTGTATTTGCTTCCATGATGAAATTATCCCAATTCCATCCGTGCTTTGAGCAGCAAAATAAAATGTAAATCAAAGCTCCAATTGGTAATAAATTGTTGCTTATAATAAAATCTTCAAGATCAAGCACTGTAGAATTTTTTCCTAAAGGTTGAAAATTTGATAAAACATTAAAACCCAATGCACAAGGGATGCTGAAAAATGCGATTATCAAAAAATTTATAGCAACGGATTTTTTTCTTGTAATGCCGAATTTATCCATAGGAAAAGCAACTATATTTTCAAAGACTGCGATTACGGTCGTTAGGGCTGCAAAGCTCATAAACAAAAAGAATAGCGACCCCCAAATTCTTCCTCCTGTCATTTGATTAAAAATATTAGGCAAGGTTACAAATACCAATCCGGGACCGGCATTTGGACTTACTCCAAACGAGGCACATGCAGGAAAAATAATTAGACCGCTCATAATTGCAACAAAGGTATCCATCCCTATGATGTAAACGGATTCTCCTGTCAAGCTGCGGCTTTTGTCTATATAACTGCCGAAAATAGCCATAGCTCCGATCCCTAAACTTAGGGTAAAAAAAGCTTGACCTAGTGCTGCGTAAATTATTTCCCAAATTCCGTGTTTTTTGAACAAGGAAAAATCAGGTTTAAATAAAAACGCAACTCCTTTCATTGAATCTTTTAGTGTAAAAGAATTGATTACAAGTATTACAAGAAGAATAAACAAGCCGGACATCATAATTTTTGTAACTCTTTCAACGCCTTTTTGTAGCCCTAAAAAACAGCATGCCATCCCTAAAAATACTGTTACTAACATAAAAACAATGCAAATTGTTGGATTTTGAGTTGTTTTTTCAAAAAAACTTAGTACTTCGGCTGGTGAACTGTTAAAAAATTTTCCGGAAACGGTTGCAAAAAAATAGTAAAGCATCCAGCCTGCAATGGTAGTGTACATGAACATGAGCAGGTAGTTTCCTAAAACACCAAAGTACGACCACAAGTGCCATTTGCTACCTTTAGGTTCAAGAGCATGGAATGAATCTGCAATACTTTTTTTACTTGCTCTTCCAACTGAAAATTCCATTATCATAACTGGTAAACCAAAAATAAACAAAAAAATCACATAGAGCAGCAAGAATAGTGCTCCTCCGTATTTTCCTGTGATGTAAGGAAATCGCCATACGTTTCCAAGTCCTACTGCACAACCTGCAGATAAAAACAAAAATCCCAAACGGCTGTTGAGCGTTTCTCTTTTTTCTTTTGCCATTCTTTACTCCATCAATCTAGAAGCGAGCTTTGATATCGAATTTATTTAATTCAACGACTATAGCATCAATAAACTTTTGAACTTCGTCCATTTTTAGTGTTCGTTCATAAGGTGCAAAACAAAACCTTAAAGTTACTGAGGTTTCTTCCGGAAGATCATAAACATCAATAACTGATGTGCTGCTAAGCTCTTTGATATTCATATTTTTTATAGCATTCAAAGCTTTTTCAAATTTAATATTTTTCGGAACTATTAGAGAAATGTCGTAATCAATTGAAGGAAATTTTGAAGGATCTTTGAAATTAACACAGCCTTCTTTTATTTCATTAAAATCTTTCATACGAATTTCAAAACATACTATTCCGGCATTTTTATCGATTTTTGAGATATTTAGCGGGTGTAAAGTACATAAAGTGCCTATAACATTTCCGTTTACAAGGATATTACTTGTGTTTTTAGGATGCTGCCATTTATGTTTTACAGAAGTCTTCTCAAAGCTGATAATGTCTGTATGTTTTATATCATTTACTAAGTATTTTATTATATGTACCGCTTTAAAATAAATGTCTTTTTCTTTTTGGTGTTTACTGTAAAGAATACATCCTAAATGACTTTGCTCATTGCAAGTGCCGTCAGGCAGTGTTCCTTCAACAACTCTTCCTATTTCAAAAATTCCGTATTGATCTTTCCAACTTTTATTTTCATACGTCATGCATAAAAGTGTAGGTAACATAGAATTTCTCAGTACTATATTTTCGGGAGTAACACTGTTTAAAAGTTTTACGTTATCTTCAATTTCAATTTCCAAGTCGCTGCATTTTTTCCCGTCATTCCAAATGTATGAGTGAACTTCATGCATGTTAAAACGTCTTACCAAAATATCTTTTATTTTATTTGTTTCGCTTCTTTCGATTGAATCTTTTACAGGTTTTAAAATGCTACTAGTGGAAGTAACCTCAAAATTATCGTATCCGTAAATTCTGCTTACTTCTTCTACAATATCTGCCTTTAAGCTTACATCTTTTGTTGCTCTCCAAGTAGGTACCGTTACACAAAAATTACTGCCTTTTTGCTCCGTTGCAAAACCCAATGCTGTAAGCGTTTTATAAATTGTATTGCAACTGATATCTATTCCGGTATATCTATCTATATAATCTTTGTCAAAATCAATTGTAATTACAGGATACTTTTTTATGTAAACGTCTGTGATTTTAGAATCTACTTGTGCGTCTTTGTCTACGCTGTGAAGCATATTCCAAAATCGTTTTGCAGCTAAAATTGTAAGTTCAGGATCAATCATTTTTTCAAACCGCATACTGGCGTCGGTTCTGTGTCCCAATCTCTGACTTGTTTTTCTGATTGAAATTCCGTCAAAGCATGCACATTCAAGTACAGTTGAATTGCTTTCTCCTTCAATTTCGCTTTCCAAACCGCCCATAATTCCTGCAATTGCACTAGGCTTATCATTCGTGTAGATCATTAAAGTATCTTTGTCTATATTTCTTTCGATTTCATCCAAGGTTTTAAATTTGAATTCTTTATCTTCAGTACCTATTGCAATACTTTTTATTCCGTTTCCGTCGAATGCATGTGTAGGTTGTCCGATTTCAAGCATTATAAGGTTTGTTATATCAACTGTAAGATTTATTGAACGCATACCGCAATAGTACAGCCTGATTTTCCAATTTACAGGGCTTGTTTTTCTTTTTATGTTTTTAAAAGCAAGGCATGTATATCGCCATGTCAGATCTTTACGTCTTACATCTACATTAATTTTATTTTCCCCATTGTAATCAGGTTCTGTAAGAGGTAAAGGTTTTAGAGGAACCCCTGCAATTACGGAAAATTCTCTTGCTATTCCGTAGTGTCCCCAAAGATCCGGACGATTTGTTAAGGACTTATTGTCTATTTCAAAAACAATATCCTCTATTGAATAAACTGATTTTAGATCGGTTCCTAGAGGGATATCTTCATCAATATACATAAGACCGGTGCTACTTTCGCTAAGACCTAATTCATCTTCTCCACAACACATACCGTAGGAAGTATAGCCTGCAATTTTTGCTTCTTTTATTTGCATTCCGATAACACTGCTTCCTACCGGAGCAAAGGCAACTTTTTGACCAACTGCAACATTCTCAGCTCCGCACACAACATCAACTATTTCTTTGCCGGTATCGACTTTTAAAAGATGAAGCTTTTTTGAATCCGGATGATTTTCTACGCAAGTGATTTGAGCGGCAATTACACCGTTAATTTCTTTTCCTTTGTAATGAATTTCCTCAACTTCTGCAGTTGAAAGCGTAAATCTTTTTATTAAAGATTCTATATCAAAACCTGAAAGATCCACATACTCTTGAATCCAATTCATTGAAACAAACATTTTTTATCTCCTATAACTAAATACAAATATCAAAAATTAGATGAACTGGCTCAAAGATTTTAAATTTCCGGAATTAAAAGTTCTTATATCTTTGATTCCGTATTTCATCATTGCAAGTCTAGTCAAACCCAGTCCGAAAGCAAAACCTGTATATTTTTCAGTATCAATTCCGCCGTATTCTAAAACTTTAGGATGAATCATGCCACAAGGGCAAAGTTCCAGCCAGCCTGAATCTTTACAGCTTGGACAACCGTCTCCGCCACATATCAAGCATTTTATGTCAAGTTCAAAACCCGGTTCTACAAAAGGGAAAAATCCCGGTCTGAGACGAACTTCTACAGGGCGGGCAAAAACTTCTGAAAGCATTGTTTTCATAAAATAAATCAAATTTGAAATCGAAATATCTTTATCTATCATTATTCCTTCCATCTGAAAAAATGTATTTTCGTGGCAGGCGTCAATGGATTCGTTTCTAAAACATCTTCCCGGGAAAATAGCTCTAAGAGGTGCTCCATATTTTTTCATGATATAGTTTTGAGCAGCAGAAGTATGAGTTTTTAAAAGCTGACCGGTTGAAAGATAATAGGTATCCTGCATGTCCCTAGCAGGATGATAGGGAGGAATATTCAAAGCTTCAAAACAATGATAATCGTCTACTATTTCAGAATAGTTTTCTATTGTAAAACCCATGGATGAAAAAATACTTTCAATTTCACGCTGGATAATTGTTATCGGATGAAAAGATCCTTCGTCGGTTTTTATCATTAAGTTTTCATCGTAGCTTGGGGAAGCTTCTATTTTTACTTTCCATTCCAGCTCTCTAAGATCTTTTTGTTTTTCTTCGATTGATTTTTCGATAGATTGTTTGAACGTGTTGATTAATAAGCCTATTTCTCGCTTTTTGTCATTAGAAACGTTACGAAGGTCTTGCATTAACTCCTGAACCGGACCTTTTTTCCCTAAAAATTCAACTTTGAGTTGTTCTATTTCTTGTATAGTCTTGATTTTTTCCAGTTTTTCTTCAAAAGATTTTTTTAGTTGACCAGTTTTTTCAATCACTTTTATCCTCCAAAATGGCAGCACAGGTACAAAACCCTGCAAATTCTCAAGCGTAAACTATAATACATTTTTATTGATTTTTTGTACACACCGAATTACGTAAATCAATTTTTGTATAAAATCCATACGGATTTTTTTTTACAAAAATCAGATGTAGCAAAAAGTATATCAACATTTGATAAGGCATAAAAATTGATTTTAGCCATAAATTTCACCTATGTCTTCCATAATTTTTATTTCTTATTCTGTTAAGCCGTAGAGAGGTATGCTGTATTTTATATCTGCTTGTCAATAATTGTTTGCCGTTGTTTCAAAAGCTTTCTATTTTCATCGATCATTATTTGTACAGATTTCGCAATCATATTTTATTACAAGAAACGCAGTTATAGCATCTTGAAATGAAAATAGAAGTCCATTTTTTTTAGCGTTATAAACTGTTTTGCAAGGCAATCCAATCATTTTTTACAAAATTCAGATAATAAACAACCTAGACGAAGAGTACCGGTATATATTGTCCTCATAAGGTACTTGCAGACAGCTTTAATACCCTTTGTTACAATACATAGTGTCGGTGGAGGAAAAAAAGAGAAAATGAGGGAGTTGTCTTTTTTTTTTAAATACAGTTGTTACTATAAAAAAATTAACGCTTCATATAAGTTTTAATGATTTGCTGAACAATGTAAATCATTTTCTTGTTCAAAACTCGAATATATTGAAAAACTTAAAATTGACAAAAAGAATTTTCTTCTGTGTGAAATTTCTGTTTCCATAACAATACATACAGCAATATTATTTTCCAAAAATATTTTTTGGAAATTGTGACAGACTTTTTCATTCAGAGGATTTAATCCCCTGGATTTTGCCTCTTAGTTCTTTTACCAACCATAATATGTTTTTTATTTACTGGTATCGATAAAGGCTTCTATTTTGAGAGCTTGCTTAATTTTATGCTCTTCGGGGATTTTGAAAAACCATTCAACTTTTGAGACATTTTATCGTTATTCATTTCTTAAAAACCTTTTAGGATTATCCGAAATTTTTAATTCTCCTTTGGAAAATGTAATTGCTATTACATCTGCTTTATGAGGGATATGCTTTCCGGCTTCAATTGTTTGCTTCTCTCCTTTAAGCCCCATTTTATCTGCTAACTGATCAAAAATAAAAGCACAGATTTTATTATTTTCATTAAAAACAGTATCATAATTAAGTTTTATTGCTCCATCAAGCCTAAATAGTTTTGTAAGTAAATCCGAATTAAAATCCAAAGCACCATTAAGCGTTTTAAATAATAAATTTTTGGGATTCTGAGAATTTCCCAATTCAAGTAATTGGGCAGATATTTTTAAGCATGGATACGGTTTAAGTCCTTCAATTGCCGGAGGATAATGGTTGCTTTTAAAATTCCCATAATGAATTTTTGCAATTTCCTCTAAAAAAACTCTTACATCATTAATATCTGAAAAACCAAGTTTAAAGCAATCGCCGATTTCTCCAAAACAAAGATAGTTTCCTCCTAAAATAGAAAGACTTTGTTTAACGGCATCCCGCAAGCAATCTAAATATTTTTTATAGTTTTCATTGTTTTTATTTTGAATCATCTCAGAATTTGAAACATCAATCAGCATATAAACTATAAATTTTTGTTTGTCCCAAATTGTTATCATCTGTGACAACTGTTTTTCGCGCAAACTTTCTTCATTATCATAGAGCTTTCGTTTGTCTGGCAATATCCCTTCAATTTTCGCAAATAAATTATCTTCTGTAATCTCTAATAATTCTCCGCATTCTTTACATGAAGAAGATGAAAAATCATTATCACAATTGCAATTACTGCATTTGATCTTTACATTTAAATCAGTATTCTTTGCTAAGGAAACAAAGATTTCTTTTGCAAAAGATTTTCGTATACAAAGCTTTTTTGAAATTAACTGCGGAGTTATGAATCTATCATGTGTATTGCAGAATAAAAGTGTATGTAAAGAGTCCTTCTGATTATCTGCCAGGTCGTCTGGATTCTCATTTAGATAATTCAAGAATTTTATAAATGAGAGCATCTTGCGCCTCTCCTGAATAATTACTGTTTCTAATGGTCATTTCATTGTTACCATAATCAAAATCAACTGAGAGCAAGTCCAAGACTTTTCCTTTAAAATTTTCGGCTTTGCTTACAGGCTTTTCGGTATCCTTTGCAACTCTTATAACGACAACATATGCATGGAAAGCAAGTCTCTCTGAATTTGGTTGAGTAGCCTCAATTTGTTTTATCTGGTTATTTTTCGTATTGTGCTTAGGGTTATGAATAAAGAATTCTTTTAATGTTCCGTATTGCTCATATTCTTTTTTTGCAGAACTTTCAATTTCTGAACTCCTTTGGTTGTACATTTCAGAAGTAATTCTTTCACTGTACTCGGTTGTTTGCCTATCTTCCAAATCAATTGTCTGAATTGTAGGAAGTACAAGAATTTCTTTATCAGCAAAGAATGATATTCCATCTAATGATTTTTGAGTTATTAAAGGATTCTTACCTTGTGATACAGAATCAATGATTTCCTTTTTCGTAGCCTGTGATAATGGCAATGTTGGAATAATTTTATTTAATGCATTTCTATTTGAATCTGCAATATTTATTTTTTTACCTTGTTCATCTACTTCAGACTTATCATAGCTTATAGATACAAGTTTCTTATCTATATCAAATGTAATTTTTAAAATTTTCCTCTTAGGTGACACAACTTTTGCATTTATATATAAAAGTTTCCCAAAAGAAAGTTTTGTTTTTTCAGTTGCAATAGTACCAATAGTTTTCCAAATATCTTTATTAAATGAAGCAGATTCTATCTTTGTACTGGAAGTTATATATGAACTTTGAGCATAGATATACGAGATCTTATTATCTTCTTTATTTTTAATTATTCCAATATTTTCCCAATCATCGGAAATATCAAAAGAATAATTTTTTTCTGAGAGATCCTTTAAACTCGTTAAATCTTCATTGTTAAAATCTATCGTATATAATTCAATTGTTTTTTTTGAATAAATTTCGTAATTTTTATTGAAAAAAGAAAATAATTTTAAATCTTTATCATACTCTACTACTATTTTTAAAATATCTTCTGCCGATTTATCAATTATTTTCTCAGGTAACTTTTTGATTTCGTTGTCATTTAAATTATTCAAAGCAAATATATATTGCTTTTTATAATCGTTCGCCCATTGATAGTGTCCGTCATTTGAAAACACCATCAAAAATTGTTCTTTTAATGAATCTTTATTTGACATCCTATCACCTCTATCTTTATACATTATACAGTCAAAAAGAATTTTGTGTAAGACCTTAATTTCTCAGTTTTTTTTACGTCTTCTGCGATTCTGTTTATTTACCGCAAAATCCTCAAAGGATTCTGTAATGAATTCTATGTGGGCAACGAATTTTTTCCCCCTCCCTATTTACAATCTTCACTTCTTTTTCGGTTAAACCTTAGAGCGATATACTGTATTGTTTATCTGCTTGTCAATAATTTCCACCCGTTGTTCCAAAATCTTTTTATCCTCAGCGGAAAATGCTTGTGGCAATTTGCCTTGAGTTTATTTGGTCTGTAAGATTGCTGATATATGTTCAAAGCGGTTCTGTATTGTCTAATTGGGTAGCTACATTTGCATAAGTTTTATTACAATTAATACTATTATCAAGCAATAGTACTGAATAGAAAATAAGGTAGATGTTCTGGTTGCTCCTCATTTAAGGAAACTGAAATATGGTATACGTAAGAGCCAATGTATGATTTTACAAATAAATAGTGAAATTATATTTTGGAACTGGGTATCTCGATTGCAGATGTGTATTACAAAGTAGAAAAGCTTGAAGATGTTTGAAAAGAACTGAACGGAATGTAATGTAATGAACGATACGGTGCAACAAATAAAAATTTTCAAAACTATACCGCTACGGCGAAAAAGTTTCACCGCCGAAAATACATATTTTCAGACTGTTGTTGCCTCCTGTGCCGAAAAGCATTTTCACTTATGTTTTTAAAAGTCGCTTCGTAAATTTATTTATGTGCCGGCACTCGATAAAAACCCTCGGTGAAATGCGACAATTGGCATGTGCAGTTGTATTAATATCTTGCTGGAATTACGACGGCGATAATTGAATAACGACACAAAGTATATAGTGCAGTTTGCTTTTGTTCGTAAGCACAACATCGTTGAAAATTTGTGTTCGGTTATAAAGTAATTGGAATTGTTACAGCAAAGAATGTGTTTGAAAAAGCAATATATGTATTCTCAACTGCCTGATAAACTAATTCTACTAGGTGATTAATTTTTTTATAGTCAAACTGGTACTTGAGCAGGTTCAGTTTTTTCATTGACTTAAAATAAAAAGTATAACTATAATGTGATTATAGAAAATCAGATTTGAATTGAATTAAAAAAGGTGTTTTATATTTTCAACCGGAATAAAATTAAGATGAAAAATATGGAAGTAGCTAGTCAAAAAGAAAATTCTGCACAAATATTTTCGGCAGAGACTTCAAAAAGAATTACCAGTTTGCGTTATTTGTTGATAGTTTTAGTTGTGTTTATACATGCAAATTTGGGTGCAGATGATGCAATAAATTATTACCATTACGATTTTGTTCAGCCTTACTGGGTTGGGATCGTAAAGAATTTTATTTGTATTATTTTAGGAGGAAGTGCTGTTCCGCTTTTCTTCTTTTTGGCATCATTCTTGCAATTTTCAAAAAATGATAAATATAAGATCTTATTAAAAAAAAGAAGCAAGTCGGTTTTTCTTCCCTATATCATTTGGACTTGTATAACAATAATTTTATATTTTATTGCACAATTAATTCCGGAGACTGCACCGTTTTTTCAAAATCCTACAAACATTGTAAAAAATTGGAAAGGTATTGATTGGTTAAAAGTTTTTACCTATAACAATTTATCTTCAGATTTAAAAGCCCCGTTTGTATATCAGTTTTGGTTTTTGAGAGAGTTGATGATTTTTATAATTTTGTCACCAATTTTAAAGTTTTTATGTGATAAATTTAGCGCTTTGATAGTTGTTCTTGTTTCTGTTGCAGCATTGAAAGGAATTCCTTTGTTTTTTACGGTATCACCTTCGGCTTTATTTTTTTATCTTGCCGGGTATTATTGTGCAAAATACAAAATAGATTTTTTTAAAATTTCAGACAAAATAAAAATTTATGAATATTTATTTTTGTTCATATTGGTCGTTACGTTTAATATAATTTATGGCGGAAAATATGATTTCGGCTCAATATCAACAATAATTTCCTGCTTATTTTTCTTAAAGCTTTCTTCGTATTTTATAAGAAACGACAAGATATATTCAACATTAAATTATCTTTCCGGTTATTCTTTTTTCTTGTATGCAATACATACACCATTTTTGGGCACTGCTATAAATAAAATCACACAAAGAATAATCCCGCTTCATGGAATATTTTGTCTAATTCAATTTTTATTGGCTGCCTTTTTAACAATATTAATTGGAACTTTAGCAGGAATTGTTTTGAAAAAGATTTGTTTTCCGTTGTTCTGCTTATTGAATGGCGGAAGAAAATAAAATTTAATATAAGATAAAGATGCAGCACCGTTTTTATTCAAATGTCGCTTTGCTACTAAAGAGTCTGTGCTTCTCTAGTAGCAATTTTTATGCCAACTTTCCAACTCCTTATACTTTTAAGTCGAAAATATGCAGTTTTTCTATTAGTTGCTCATTAAAAGTCTGCGATAGCACATGTTAGAAGATCAAGAAACTTTGTGCTCGTAGACATGTTGCCATCCCGCAAAAAAACAGACCATGATTCCGTACTCCTGTTGTAATTTTGCACTTGCGACGATGACCAATACGACTCCGGCTTAAAGGATGCATCTGCATATGTGTTGCCGTTCGGTAAATCGTGTATAGCTTTTAGGCTTATATCGATTTTTTCTTTGTTCCTGTATATTGCACACAGTTCCGCAATGGTAGGTATATACCATACAAGGTTTGAACTGCCAAGCTGTGAGGCATACGTTGTGTTATATGTATTTACCCAGTTAAATGCCGGGTAGTTTTCTGCAACGACGTCATCGGCTGTTCCTGTAGAATCTATTGACTCGATATGATTCCAGTTATCACTACCGTCCGTGTCTCCTCTAAATGTTGCCGTTCCGGCAGCCCCATCTCCGGTTTTATCAGGCGTACAAATAATTTTTTCAAATAATGTAGCATAGCCTTTGCCGGGATTCTTTGCCCATCTGAGATTTTGTTCACTTACATGCAGTGCAAGTATTTTCGGTACTCCGTATATATCAAATACGATACCGACCGGAGGATTACTCGGATCTATCGATATGTAAGATTCTTTAGCTGTAAGGGTTTTATCCGCAAGTACAATCATTCCAGTCTCATATGCATCAGAATCTACAACGCTTAATATTTCAGTTTTGCTTACACTGCTGCCGCAGTGTACCGTAATCACAGTATTTCCGGCAACAGATGGGCATTCTATTTCCGTTGTTGCCTCCGTATTGCTCCAAACCTTAAATTTCGTAAAACTTGCACCGCTTATGCTAAAAGCTTTATTCAGTCCGTTAAAATTTTTCCCCCTAACTGTTATCGGCAGCATTTTACCTCCGTAACTTGTTCCTACTTTAGGTATCGTTACGCTTGTAATTTCAGGAGCTTCGTACCGCTTTAACGTCTTGGGGGTGCTTTGTTCCATTCCGTTAAAAAAAAGTTTTATCTTGTATGAGCCGCTTCCTGCCGGTGGTGTAATTTCTTTTTTAAATTCGGTTATATTTTTTCCCATTTCAGCTTCAACCGTTACCGTACTTTCAGATACC
Organism: Treponemataceae bacterium; assembly: GCA_052173655.1. GTDB lineage: Bacteria > Spirochaetota > Spirochaetia > Treponematales > Treponemataceae > RGIG9060. Next base: position 236,496 of record JBQMYD010000004.1, read on the forward strand.
TCATGTCCGTGTGAATCAAACAGTTTAATTTTTGTATCGCGTCGAAGGTCAAGGTTGCTTCCTTTAACCGTTACGATGACCGGCTCCGTAGCGTTGAATGAAATATTACTTGGATAAACGGATACAGAGTCGACTTTTGCAGGAGGAGTAACTGTAAACGATGTCCATATATCGGTAGGAGTTGTATCTTCGTTTATAAAAACCCTGACCCGGTAGGATATCCCCCATTTCGTAAGAGGAGGGGTAGAAGGTATCGGTGCTTGTACAGTTGCAGTTGCCGTATTGTTCGTTACATCGATGGCTGCCTCTACTTCTTGCTGTGTTTGACTGCCCTCTGTAACCTGTACTATAAGCTTTGTCAGCTTGTGGAAATATTGCCCTTTTATCGTTGCCGTAATATTTCTGTAGGTTACCGCCGTATCAAGAGTATCAATACGGGTACGATCAAGCTTTATCTCCGTTATTTTAGGTATTACGATTGCCGTTACGGTTACTTCTGTCGGACTGTTTACGTTTCCGGCATTGTCTTTTGCTTTTAGGATAATTGTGTGCAAGCTTCCGTCTTCAGGGACGTTCGTAATCTTAAAGTTTGTTTTGTTCTTTGAAAGCGTTTTTTGCTCTACTTGCGTATCATTTTTTTTATGGATAAATTGCAGTTCCTTAAAGTCCTTGTCAACCGGATTTTGCCATGTTACATTGATTGTTTGATTATCGAAATAATAGGTTGCCATTAATTTTGTTACCGGTGCAGGCGGTGTTACATCCTTAGGCGGTACATCCTTGGTTTGCGGTTGAACTTGATCAACTATCTGGTTACAACTGAAAAAAAACGCTGTGCTCAATAGTGTAATAAGTAGTCCGAATACTAAAAAATATTTTTGTTTCACTGTTAAAACTCCTGTAAAAACTTTTGTAGTAACTGCCAATTTATGAAAAAATTTTCCAAAGCTTTTATGTGTGTCAGCTCGGGAATCACGCTAAATTTCACGATGTTTGTCTTGTGCATAAAATTTGCTAATAATATAATGATTATACTAAAGCTTTTCAATACACTGCATTGTTCTTTCACGGGAATCAATTTTTGGCTAAAGTATGGAAGACAAAATTGATTTATGCGATACCGAATTTATAAAATCTTTCAGTATGAAAAAATAAAAAGTTAAAAACAGCGATAAAATTATTGAAAATTTTAATAAAAGCACTGAAAACACCAATCATAACGTTTGATGAGATTAAAAAAAATGCCGTAAGATTTCTCCTACGGCATTTGTAAACTAAAATCTTATATTGATTTTAATTTATTTTACAAGTTCAGCCAACTGTGTAAAAATCTCACCTAGAGCAAAGGCACCTGCATCAGGATAACCGATTGAACGCTCTCCAACAGTTCCTGCTCTTCCCATGTGTGCAACGTGTTCAGCGGTAGCGGCAGCACCTGCAACTCCGGCTTTTGCACCTGCTTCAAAAGCAGCTTTGAGATCTGCTCCGGCTTTTACACTTTCTTTCCAAGAATCTGCACATGGAACAAGTGCGTCGATCAATGTCTTATCTCCAACAACTGCACCGCGTCCAAAAGATCTCTTTCCGGTTTCCTGTACACCATCAACGGCAGCTTGTAACATTTCTGCAAAGTCTGCTACGCTGAGTTCTTTCTTATCTCCGGCAGATTTTCCTGCGGTTCTGAAAGCTGAACCCCAAATCGGACCTGAAGCTCCACCACAGTATTCCATAATAACCATGGAAGCAGCTCCCAGAAATTCTCCAATTGTAGATTTTTTATTTGCAATGATATCTTTCCATTCTCGTTTGAGCTGTCTGAAACCTTTTGCAACAGACATACCAAAGTCCCCGTCTCCTGCATGGGAGTCAAGTTCGCACCATGGTTGTTCATTTTTGATTATAATTTCAGCCATTTTATCAACGAGGAATACCATTGAATCCAAATCAATTGATTTTCCGTTCTTTATCGAAGATATTTTTGAAGTATCTGCAGTGAAAGATACGTTTGTGTTATCTTCTGCACCAAAAGTGATAGGTGAATAAACAGGAGCAGGACTCTTTCCGATTACTCTAAAGCCCGGAGCCTCAGATGGTGAATCCAGCATTGTTTTTAGTTCATCATCCAATTTCAGAATTGAAACGGAAGCTCCAAGCATATCAATTGATGTCATGAAGTTTCCAACAAAAACTCTGTATGTTTTTACGTTGTTTGCAGCCAAAACTTTTGCAACAGCATTGTTAAAAAGATACAATTCCTGAAGTGGAGTAGAACCGAATCCGTTGATAAGAACAGCAACTTCTTCTCCCTTTAGGCTTAATTCTTTGAGAATTGATTCAACGATTCTTTGAGCAAGCTCATCAGCCGTTGCAATTTTTTCTCTTTTGATTCCGGGTTCTCCGTGTATTCCAACACCAAATTCCATTTCACCGGCAGAAATATCAAAAGTAGGTTTTCCTGCAGCAGGAACTGTACAAGAACTGAAAGCAAAACCTAAAGATCGTACATTATCGGCAGCTTTTTGTGCAATTCTTTTTACTTCTGCAAGATCTTTTCCTGCCTCTGCCGCTGCTCCGGCACATTTGTGAACAAAAACTGTTCCTGCAACACCTCTTCTTCCTACCGTGTAAAGAGAGTCTTGTACCGCGATATCGTCTTCTACTTTTACGTAATCAACTTTAAGTCCATCTTCTCCGGCAAGGTGAGCTCCGTTCTTGAAGTTCATCATATCACCGGAGTAATTTTTGATAATCATCAAAGAACCTTTATCGCTTGCAATGGCTTTTAGTGCTTGATAAACTTGTACCTGTGAAGGGGAAGCAAAAACGTCTCCGCATACGGCTGCATCAAGCATACCTTTTCCTACATATCCTGCATGTGCAGGTTCATGTCCGGAACCTCCTCCTGATACGAGGGAAACCTTATTTTTGTTTATTTCTTTCTTTTTTATGATTTTGAATTTTTGAATAAATTCCAAGTCCGGATGTGCATTTGCAATGCCGTTACACATCTCCATTACAACTGTTTCCGGTCTGTTAATTATTTTTTGCATTTTGATATTTCCTTTTTTGAATTTTTAATTAAAAAAAACGAAGTATCCGCTGAAAAACCTTCAGCGGATAGCTTGTTGTGCCAAAAAATATTATCTTCCGGCTTTTCGTGCTTCTCCGATTGCAGATGCAACTTTAATTGCAGATGCAACGGCATCAACTGTAATAGGGAACGGCATATTGTGAATAGATTCTTCCGGAATACATGCTTTTTCTGCAACAGCTCTGATTGTTGCATCATCTGTATTAGCAGAGTCCATATCAGCCAAGCACACAGGGAGTCCTACATCAATACAGAAGTCTATTGCTTCATACAACTCTTCCTGTGGAGCATTTTCCAAAACCAACTGACAAATTGTAGAGAAAGCAACCATTTCTCCGTGGAAATATTTATGGTGTGCAGGTAACAATGTAAGACCGTCAACGATAGCATGAGCTGCTGCAAGTCCTCCGGATTCAAATCCTAAACCTGAAAGAAGAATGTTTGTTTCAACGATTTGTTCAAATGCAGGTGTGATCATTTTGTTATCACATGCAATTTTAGCTTGAACACCGTAAGCCAACAAGTTCTCATAGCAGTGTGTAGCAAGAGTAAAAGCGGTGTCTGTTCCGTATGCAAGTAATGTTTTCTTAGATCTGTCAGCTCCGCAAGGAAGTCCTGCATTTACGTTAGAACAAGATTGAACGTTTGCACGTGCTTCAAAATAAGTTGCAAGAGCATCTCCCATACCGCTTACCAAGAAACGTGAAGGTGCATTTACAATAACTGTTGTATCGATAAGGATTACACTTGGGTTTTGTCTAAAATAAGCATAATCTTCAAACAAGTGATCATCAGTATAAACTACTGCCGAATGGCTTGTAGGAGCGTCTGTAGCTGCAATTGTTGGACAGATAATAAGATTTGTTCCTTCTGCAACACATTTTGATGTATCTATAGCCTTACCGCCACCAAGTCCGATTGTACAAACACACTTGTTCTCAGCAGCAAATTTTTGGAGTTTTGCAATTACCGCTCTTGAACATTCTCCCTTGAATGCATCAGAAATTACAAACTCTACTCCATAAGTTTTTTGTGTTTTTTCAAGTTTGTCTTTTACAAGGTCTAATGCGAACGGGTCTGCAATCAGCAATGCCTTATCTCCGAATGTTTTTACAAAATAACCAAGGTTAAGTAATTCGTCCTCTCCTTGTACGTATTTTGTTGGTGTTATAAAAGCTTTTCTCATTTTTTACTATCCTCCTTTGAATAGTTTTTATAAAAATATTAATTAGAAACTAAACTAATTACAATAATTCTAACTCTATAAAAACTATATGTCAAAGCATTTTTTTTTGCTTTTGTTGCTAACGGATTTTATTCTAAAATTACCATTTTTATTTTTATAGTTGTAATTCAAATTGTGTTCATTTGCCTTTTTTTGTTGATTTTTTTTCAAAAAAAACAGACAATTAAGCTCATGAAAATTGTAATTGTAGGAGCAGGCTTTACAGGTCTACAGCTTGCAAAAATTCTTGTAAATGAACGTAATGATGTCGTTCTGATTGACAACAGTGGAGAAGTAACTAAATCCGCTGAAAATTCAATAGACTGTTCGGTTATTTTTGCAAGCGGTAACAGTCTTCAAACTCTTGAACAAGCAGGTATTTCAAAAGCTGATGCTATGATTTGCGTTACAAACAGCGATGAAGTAAACATGATTACTTGTTCCATGGTAGATGCCGTTTATCCTGATGTGCTAAAAATTGCCAGGGTTAGAAATTACACTTATTACCTAAATTCTGAAAAATTTGAAAGAAAACCGGGCGAGCGTCCTATCTACGGAATTGATTATATGATTCATCCCGATGTGGAAGCTGCTGCTGCTATTGTTGGTGCCTACGAAAACGGGGCTGTGAGTGATGTTTTGACGTTTGATCAAAGTTCTTTACAAATTACCAGAATTCCGATAACTGAAAACAGCGTTTTTGCAGGACATAAACTTATGGAATTACGTAATATTACTCCTATAAAGATGCTTGTAGCTTATTTTGAATTTGACGGAAAAACATGTCTTCCTGACGGAAATACAATTATGATGCCGGGGTATAATCTTGGAGTTCTCTTAGCTAAGGAAGATTTAAATGCTGTTTTGGAATTAAGTGGTTCAAAGCAAAAAGATTTTAAAAAAATCGTACTTTTTGGGGCAGGAAGGATAGGTACAATTGTTGCAGAAAGAATAATTGATCCGAAAAATACTTCAATAGTAAAACGTTTGGGAGAAAAGTTTTTAAAACGCAAGCAGGATTTTGTAATAATAGATAACGATGAAGAATTGGCAACTGCTGCTAGCGAAAAATTTCCCAATGCCAATGTTTTTAAAGCTGACGGTACCGATGAGAATTTTCTTTTGGAAGAAAGAATAAATGAATATGATTTGGCGATTTGTGCTTCCCACAATCATGAATTGAATATGATTTTGTCCGCTTTTCTTGAATCTTTAGGAGTAAAACAAACAATCAGTCTTGTATCCAGTTCTGCTTTCGGTTCAATTGCAAAAAAACTTGGAATTGATGTGGCAATTCCTTTACGGGATGTAATTGTCGATTCGATTATGAGCCATCTTAGGGGCTCTGCGGTTAAGGAAGTTCATACCATAAATGACGGAAATCTTGAAATTATTGAGTGTGAAATTTCATCCGCTTCAAAAGTGTGTGGAAAATCTACAAAGGAGATCGCCCAACCCGGAAAATTTTTAATACTTTTAAAACGCTCAAATGATGAAGAAAGTTATCAAATTGTAAACGGAGATACTGCTTTTTCAGGCGGAGATCACATTGTTTTTATCGCACTTTCCGAATGCAGTACGAAAGTATTGGAACTTTTCGGGAATACGGAGATTTAACTTATGATTTTTCTTTCAATAATAAGAATTGTATCAAGTCTTGTTGCTATTATAGGAAGTACGTATTTATTTCCGATATCGGCAGCCTTGGTATGCAAAGAATATCATGTGATTCTTCCGTTTGCAATTCCTATGGTTTGCAGCTGGGTTATCGCTCTTTCAATAAATTTACCCTGTTTTATTTTGAGAAAAAAAATAAAAATGAAGCTGCGTTCAACTTTTGCTGCCGTTGCTCTTTCATGGGCAGTTATTTGCATTTTTGGAGCTCTTCCGTTGTATTTTACACATTCTACTGCAAATTTTACGGATGCGGTTTTTGAAAGTGTAAGCGGATTTTCTACAACCGGCATGTCGGTTATTACCAACGTAGAAACTCTTCCGCAGTCTATAAATTTATACAGATGTCAAACTCATTGGCTTGGAGGAATGGGGGTAGTTGCTTTGACAGTTGCTCTTTTGCCCTTACTTGGAGTTGGAGGATTTCAGCTTATAAAAGCAGAAACAACAGGGCCTGAAAAAGGCAAGATAACATCAAAAATAACCACAACTGCAAAATATTTATGGCTTATTTACCTGATTATGACCGTGTTTGACATAGCTGCGTTGATGTTTTGCGGACTTGATTTACTGGATGCAATTTCTATTGCCTTTTCTACAATGGGAACGGGAGGTTTTTCTGTAAGGAACGGTAGTATAGCAGGTTTTAATTCAATAGGAGTAAATATTGTTTGTACGATATTTATGTTTCTTTCCGGAGTGAATTTTTCGATGTATTTTTACATGATAACCGGCAGATTTGATGAAATAAAATCAAATTCAGAGTTCAAATATTACATCGTTATATTTTTTCTTTGTGTAATTTTTGTAACTTTTTGTTTAAAATCATATTTCGGTTCTTTTGGAAATTCTTTGATGGTATCTTCTTTTACAGTTGCTTCCGTAATTACAACAACGGGTTTTACCTGTGCCGATTATACTGTATGGCCTGTTTCTGCACAAATTTTAATTTTACTTTTATTTTTTACAGGAGCTTGTTCGGGTTCTACCGCCGGCGGTATAAAAATAGTAAGATGGGCTATTCTTTATAAACAGTTTAAAAACGATATAAAAAAACTCTTACATCCTCAAGGTATTTTTACAATTAAACTTAACGGCAAGGTAGCAAGTAAAGATATAGTTCCTACAGTTTCGTCTTTTATTTTTTTGTACATAGTACTCGTGATTATCACAACTGTTATAGGTTGTCTTGCAAAATTTGATATACTTAGCTCTTTTTCTGCGGCTGCTTGTTTTTTGGGGAACATAGGAATTGCATTTGGAAAATTTGCTTCTTCACCTCTTGATTTTGTTCCTCCTCTTGTAAAATGGTGGTATGCATTTGTTATGCTTGCCGGTCGTCTTGAACTTTATACAATAATAATTTTATTTTTGCCGGAATATTGGCGCAACCGTTAATTTTGAAAGTATGTAATTTTTATTACTTAACTTTTGCAAAAAAAAAAGCACTTCAAAAAAATGTCTTGAAGTGCTTTTTTGTAAATCAGTATAAAATGTTAAACCGATTAGTTAGCAGCAGGGAATTTTGCCTGAACATCTGCTATATCAGCTTCTGTAGCTTTTACCCAGTATTGGAAAACTTGAATAGGACCTACAACTCCTGCCATAGCCAAGCTTTCGGTTTTTGCTGTGAAACTTCTATTCTTCTGTCCCGGTTTCATGTAAATAATTTTGCAACCGTACATTTTTCCATTTCCCGGATCGATGATGCTTCCTTTGTCCCAAACCCCGTCTGAAACTTTTTGCATATTGAAAATCCATGGAGTTCCAACAGTGTGCATCTTATTTACTTCTCCTGCAACAGGGAAACCCTTGTAGCTAGGTTTACAAGCAGATGCAACAACATCCTGAGGATGATTTACAACAGCTACGATTGTTCCCAAAAGAACGCCGTTTTCATCTACCCAGATTTTCCAAACAGCTGAAACCTCGTTTGTTTTGTCATCAATACTTTTCCAAAGTCCTTCTGCAGGATCTGCAGCAAAACATCCCAAAGCTACCACTGCGAGTAACATTAATACTACTGAAAACTTTTTCATAATCGAAAAAACCTCCTAAAAATACGCGATTAGAATATCAATCACTTATTGAAATAATTATAAAATGATAAACTTTTGATGTCAAATAAATTTTGAATTTTAACCTTTAAAATTCAATTAAAATCAGATTTTTGTTAAAACCTTGTATTTTTAAAAAATTTCTATAGCGGAAACAATTCTGCCGTCATCGGTATAGGCTTTTTTTGGGTTGGTGCTATCTAAAAAAGATGAAGTTCCTTTGTAGAAGTTATAATAATAAAGTCCGGGAGGTAGATAAAGTGAAATTTCATAAAAACCCTCTTTAGTCTCTTTCAGTTCGTAAATGTACGAGTCCCAGTTTGTAAAATTTCCTCCCAAACGGATTCTTTGTCCGGCTTTTCCCTGATATACAAAGTTTACAAGATTTTTTTCACCGGAACTTTCTTGCGGCTTAAAAAGTTTTTCGGTTTTACGAAGTTCAGGTGTTAAAATTTCTACGTATGAAAGATATGTATCTGCCTCATAATCATAAAATTTATTCGGATTTACGGGATCTGTAGTCCATATTCCATCTATAACTAACCTATATGTTATTTTTCTTACTTTTTCCGGAATTTTGCAGATATAAAAAAGAATAGAATCTTGAGGTTTTAAATCAATATCGTAAGAGATATTTCTGTAAAAAGGATGAACGGTTTTATAACCTTCAAAGTCAAAGGCTATTCCGGTAAACCTTGAATTTTTATCAGCGGTAAAAATAACAAACCCCTCCGAAACTTTAGGAGCTTGAACTTTTGTCAAATCGGTAATGAGATTTTGTACGTAGTATTCTTCATCTTCCGTCAAGGCAAATGCCGAATGAAAAATCAGCAAAAGCAGTAAAAATGCGGATATTTTTTTAACGTTCACGTCTTGTTTATCGGTAAAATTGAAAACAAACTTAATATGGACAATAAACTTTTTTTATTGAAAGCCGATACTTGTTATAAGACTAATTGTGGAGTAAAATTGACCAAATGCCAGGTTTAACTCAGTTAAAAAAATTTACGCAAACTATGTTCTCTTTGGGAAATGAAGCTATTGTTCGCGGAAGACGAGGTGAACGCTTTGTTCCTAATATCGTTCCGGATACGATCAAAGAGTTTGATGATTCCGATGATTTTGTCTTAGGTTTGCCAAATTCAGAAAAGCAGGATATTTCTGAAAGTGCCGAGCAGGTTTTGGAAGATGATATTCCCGTTGAAAATCAAATATCGCAAAGCGGTATAGAAGATTTAGATTTAGACGATTTTGATATTTCAGGGTTTTCCGGTGATACCAGTGAAAGTGCTCCAAAAGCCGAATCAACTCCAAGTTTTTCTTTGCCTGAAGAGGATTTGGATTTTACAGATGATCTTCTCAGTGAAGATTTTTCTGAAAATGCATCTTTAGACGACAGTATGTCAGATATGCCGGAAGATTTACTTAATGGAAATACGTCTTCAAATCCTTTTGAAAATATAAATGGAAGAGATTTTGAACCTCCGTCGGGTTTTGAAAGTCCAGTAGATTTTGGTGATTTTGAAGTTCCCGATGGCGGTGAAAATTTAAGTGGCTTGGAAAATCTTTCGGATACGGCAAGTTCATTTGATGCATCAAATTCTTCTGATACGGCAAGTTCTTCTGATACATCAAGTTCTTCTGATGCAGCAAATTCTTCGGATACGGCAAATTCTTCTGATACGGCAAATTCTTCTGATACGGCAAGTTCCGACAGTTTAGGAGATTTTGAAATTCCGTCGGGTTTTGAAAGCCCTGTAGATTTTGGTGATTTTGAAATTTTCGATGGCGGCGAAAATTTAAGTGGCTTGGAAAATCTTTCGAATACGGCAAGTTCTTCTGATACGGCAAATTCTTCTGATACGGCAAATTCTTCTGATACGGCAAACTCATTTGATACATCAAATTCTTCGGATACGGCAAGTTCCGACAGTTTAGGAGATTTTGAGCTTCCAAATGATTTTGAAAGCCCTGTAGATTTTGGTAATTTTGAAGTTCCAGATGGTGGCGAAAATTTAAGTAGCTTGGAAAATCTTTCGGATACGGCAAGTTCTTCTGATACATCAAATTCTTCGGATACGGCAAGTTCCGACAGTTTAGGAGATTTTGAGCTTCCAAATGATTTTGAAAGCCCTGTAGATTTTGGTAATTTTGAAGTTCCAGATGGTGGCGAAAATTTAAGTAGCTTGGAAAATCTTTCGGATACGGCAAGTTCATTTGATGCATCAAATTCGTCTGATACGGCAAATTCCGACAGTTTAGCAGATTTTGAAATTCCGTCGGGTTTTGAAAGCCCAGTAGATTTTGGTAATTTTGAAGTTCCAGATGGCGGCGAAAATTTAAGTGGCTTGGAAAATTCTTCTGATACGGCAAGTTCATTTGATGCATCAAATTCGTCTGATACGGCAAATTCCGACAGTTTAGCAGATTTTGAAATTCCGTCGGGTTTTGAAAGCCCAGTAGATTTTGGTAATTTTGAAGTTCCAGATGGCGGCGAAAATTTAAGTGGCTTGGAAAATCTTTCGGATACGGCAAGTTCATTTGATGCATCAAATTCTTCGGATACGGCAAATTCGTCTGATACGGCAAGTTCCGACAGTTTAGGAGATTTTGAGCTTCCAAATGATTTTGATACAAATTCCGAACCTTTGCAGTCGGAATTTGATTCTGAAAATGTAAATTCCGACAACCAAGCTTTTGAAAGTACTTTTTCACAAGATTTTGCAGATGAAAATACCGGTAAAGAAAATCCAGATGATTTTTCTGCAAGTACGGATTTAGAAAACTCATCCCCGGCTACAAGCGAAGACCTGAATCCGGATCTTTCTGAAGATTTATCATTGGATTTGTCTTACGACGGAATTTCAGATTTAACAGGTGACGGATTAGATGAAGTGCCCAGTTTGGATGTTGGAAAAGACGAGGTAGCTGAAATTGGGGATTTATCGGATTTTTCAGGTGAAGGAGCGTTTGACAATCTTGATTTGTTTGCCGGTGCTACGGGCGATCTGGATGATTTTTCAACTACAGATGAAAAACTTTCGGATCCGAATTCGGACGACTTGGACAATATTGACTTTAATATTCCGGGTTTTTCAGACGGAAGTTCCGATTTTGAATACGATTTAAAGCCTGCAAAGAAAAAAAATACTTCTTCAAAAGATAATGAAGACGAACGGGATTCAACTTTTACCGATGCAGAATATGAAAAAATAAAAAAACAGATAAAAAATTATCCTCTTAACTTACGAATTGAAATTGAAAAAATTATTTGCGATGAAGATTTTAAAGAAGATGCGATTTTTGATTTGCTTGAAAAAATTTTGAAGGGTAGTACTGCAAGACAGATAGCAACTCACCTTTCAAAGTATTTTGAAATACATGTTGATGTTCCAAGAGATTTTGAAAAACGAACTGTTGAACAGTACGAATCTTATAAAAAATCACTTGAGTATCAATTAAAAAACAAGATTTTGCCTATAGCGGTTATTGCGATTATTGCTTTGGCTGCCATTTTCGGTTTGTACAGATTTGCTGCAAGATTTATTTACAGACCTTTGATGGCTGAAAAAAATTATAAGGCCGGATATGTTTTGTTGCAAAACGATTTGTTTCCTCAGTCGGAATTGAAATTTGAGGAAGCTGTAAGATACAAAGCAAAGAAAAATTGGTTCCTCAAATATGGTAGAGGTTATTGTGATAAAAAGCAGTATGATCGCTCAAGAAAAATGTATGAACGGACGCTAAAAACATTTAATTACGATAAGCAAGCCGGAATGGAATATGCTGAAATGGAATTATATGAACTGTTCAATTATTCCGGTGCTGAACAGATTATAAAACGAAAAATTTTGGATTATCACATTAATGATTTGGATGCAATGATGCTCTTGTGTGATGTTTATATTGAATGGGCGACAGATAAGGATAAGTCAAAATTTGATTTAGCACTTGAGCATTTAAATGATTTGAATTTGATGTACGGTCCGAAAGATGAATTTGAAAAGCGTTTTATGCGTTACTACATACGTACAGACGACTTAAAAAGTGTTCTTGCATATAAAAACCATTTTTATACAGGAATTCCTAAGCTGGACAAAAAAATTGTAAAGAAAAAAGTTCTTTCAGCATGGGATTGGATAGAGCTTAGTGAATATCTTTTGGATAAATTATACGGAACCCTTTCTCCCAATGAAGAATACCTGCGTTCTCACATAGAAAATGTTAGGCAGCTTTTGGATAGAGCAATTGAAAGCGATTCTTCAATTCCCGAAAGTTCTTATAATTTAGCAAGATACTTTGTTAATACCGGCAATAATCACAATGCCCAAATTCTTTTAGAAAATTCTCTAAAGCTTTTTAATGAAATGGAAATTAGAAAACCTGCAAGGGTTTTAAAAAATATAGATGCTTACAGAATTTTAGGTGAAATTTATACAGATCAACAAGCATATTTGGAAGCCGAAGAAACTTACGGTAAAGGAATTAGACTTTTTGAAGATGAACAAAAAAATACTTTCTTAAAATCTACGGAAAAAGTAGGAAAACTTTACTCCGATATAGGAGATTTGGACTATTTTATCTCCGGGCATACTGATACTGCACTTTATAATTATAAAAAAGCTGTGGAAAACGGGTATGAAACTCCGTCTTTGGATTACAGAATCGGATATGTTGAGTATGCAAACAAGAATTACGGACAAGCTCTTGCTTCGTTTTTGAAAGCCGCAGAGATAAAATATGATGATAAAAATATTTTGTTTGCTATAGGCAATGTTTTTGAGCTTAGAAATGACGATTATTCTTCTCAAGGATATTACGAGCGATTAATAAGCAAACTTGATTTGGAGCGAAGTCGAGCAGGCGTTTTGATGCCACAAGTTCATGCAACTGACGGAGAACTGGTTGAGCTTTACATGAAAGCTGCAAACAATTTGGGTGTAGTTCTGCACAAACTTTCCAGTAAAACCGGGGACAGTCAATTGAATGCTCAATCTATGGTTCTTTTCTCAGAATCAATTAGGGCGTGGGACTCTCTTACAAGAAATCCGGAAACTTTGGTTCGTATTGATGGTAGCAATTTGGCGAGCCAAAATATGAAATACGTGTCACATCCATACAGTAAATTTGAACCTTCAATCTACATAGGAATTTCTCGTGTTCTTGAAGGCGAAAAGGAGTTGGAACAGACTTTTGTAAAATAAAAATGTCAATGTATGATTGTAAACCTGAAAGATTATCAGGAATTAATGTGCGTCGTTATGCAAACGATGTTCTAAAGGAATTATTCAGAAAGTCGATTCATATTTGTGCAGCATTTGTGCCTTTGTTGCTTAAGCATTTTTATTTATTGACTTTATCTCTTTTACTTTTTGCTATTTTCTTGTACTTGATTTGTGAAAGTTTACGGTTTTGTGGAAAAAATGTTCCAATCATTTCAACCATAACTCAAACCGCAGCCCGTAAGCGAGATCAAGATAAGTTTGTATTGGGGCCAATTACCCTTGCTTTGGGCATTTTTACAACTGCCTGTATCTTTGATCCGAAAAGTGCTGCCGTAGGAATTTATGCTCTTGCTCTTGGTGATGGGTTGGCAAGTCTTGTTGGGAAAATTTTTGGCATTTCATACCTTTATAAAATGCAGGGTAAAACTGCCGAAGGCAGTCTTGCCTGTTTTGCAGCAATATTTATTTCTTGTTTTTTACTAACCAAAAATTCATCGGCAGCACTGGTTATCGCATTTACAGGAATGTTTGTAGAACTTTTACCTTTAAAAGATTTCGATAATTTATTTATTCCTCTTTTGCTCGCTCTTGTTCATAACATATTTTTCCTTTGAATTTTCTGCACCGGGGGTGCATTTTCCGTTTGCTGTTACTATCCAACAGTTTTTTCCGTTTTCAACAGATTGTCTGGAAAGTGTTCTTGTAACTGTTACTCCATCTGAACAAGCTGCATCTTTTGCTGAAAACCCTTCTTTCCATGTACCGCTTTCAAATGCAAGTTTTGCACATTCTTTTAAAAATTCTTTTTTCCAGTCTTCAATTTTTGATTCGCAAAACAAAACCGAATCCATGATTTTTCCATTAACTCTAGTTTTTAACAAAATGACATCGCTTTTTCCTATTCTCGTATCGATATTTTCTACCCATAAATCTCTGGCATTTTTTATAGATTCACTTCCTTCCGAAAGCGAAATATCATCTCCTAATTCATCAACGTTGTCTTCATCCATTTTTTTCATGTGAATTACAATAAATTCGTCTTTTTTTACTTCAGCAGGAGGTAAAATATAATTTTTTTCTATTCCATCGTATGCACTTATAAGCTCCATGCCTCCTAAATTTCCGCTTTCTAAAGATTTTAGTTCTATAAATTCACTTTTTGTTTTTGAACTTTCAGTTCTGATCTCGTTTATAATCACTTTAGGTATTCTGGAATTGAAACCTTGAAATTTATCCTTGAAATAAAGTGTGTTTCCTCTTGTATCTACAGCATTACCTTCGATTTGGTAAATATTTGCACAAGAAAGTGTTTTGGCAAAATTTATTTTCCATGCACCGTTTTTTAAATCTTTTTGTTCAAAATTGATTATTGAATTCGTTTCAATTTCTTTTATACATAATTTTTCAAATTTGATTTGTTTGGAAAAGGTTATATATGCTTCACTTTCAGATGTAATTTCTAATGATAGAAGCTTGGGCGATTCATAATTACCTGTTAAAATTTCAATTCCGTGCGGAGTTATACTGCAAGAAATTCCCGTGAATACCAAAATAACGATTAGTGCAAAAAAAAGACTTATCGAAATTTTTATAAAACAATTTTTCATAAATCCTCCGTTTTTTATTTTACTTTTTGTTTATTTAAATCAGTTTTTTGTTTAAACGAATTATATGATCGGAATTACAAAAACTGATGAAAAAACAAAAAAAACGTGCTAAATTTTTTATATGAGATATGACGTAAAAAAATTAAAATTATATGAAGACCTAAAAGAAAGCGAACTTTCACAATTTTTATGTGCGGTAAAGCAAAGTAATTTGACTCCCGATATTGAAGATTTTTTAATTAACGAAGAAAAAGTGGAGATAATTCCGGCAGGCGAGTATTTTTTTGTTCAACATATTTTGTCTAGTGAAAAAGCTGAAGATGAAAAAATAGTAAAAGACTTGCTTAACAATATGGCGGAAGCTATTTATCTTGAAGCTTTATGGCTTGAAGTTTCTCATTTAGCCGATATAACATACAAAAGAAAACTGAAAGAAGGCAACGGTACCGTCTTTCAGCTTTTTAGAAAACTTTGATTATTTTTTTTATCTTAGCTCTACCGTTTCTACCATGTAGCGGAAAGATGTTCCTTTTTCGTTGTCAAGTTTTTTGTCGATTTCAAAAATCAAATACTTTCCGGCTTTATCACTTATTATTCTTCGTATTGCGTAATCGGAAATATTTTTCCGTTTGTAATCCGGATTTCCTGCAATTTGATTTGAAAGAACGTTGCCGTTTTCATCTTTTCTTTCGATTTTTATAAAAAATGAAGACGATAAATTTTTATCCTGACCGGTTACATTTTTTACCAAATTAATATAGTAAAAAACTTCGCTTTCATTATCAGAATTTGAAAAGTCTTTAAAAATAATCTGTTCCGAAGTGCTTTTTGATTCAGGACCTCTAAGATAAAGGGTCTGTTCCAAAGTTGCCTTATTTCCGGAATGCTCATCTATGAATTTTTTGTTTTTAGCGTATAGCTGTTCAAATAATGTTTTGCCATTTTTTTTAAATTCTTTATCCGGATAAGATTTGAATATTCCTTCTGAAAGAAATGCATTTTTTGCAACATCTACAGTGTAAATTTCTGCATAAGGAATAAAATCCACGTCAGTTATACCGTATTGTGCAAAAACAAAATATCTTCCGTCATCGGAAAATCCCAAATCACAATACTCTGCGACATCGCCTGCAAAGCTCCAAAAACTGCATGCAAAAAATATAGATACCAGAATTAACACTCTTTTCATAGTTACCTCGACACTATATTTTCGGAAAAAAAATATGAGTCTTTAGAGTTTTTTATAAGTGTTTTGATATTTAACAACAGTTTTTTTGACTTTACTTAATTTTAATATCCATGTACTCTGTATGCATGACATTAAATACTAGAAATAAAATTCTAACGTCAATTACTATTTTTTCTTTTGTTTTGTTCGTTATTTATCTGGTAGGATTTATTCTCTTTGTTGTAAACGGCAAACTTTCTTCAATTCCTGAACTTCCACGCATTATTGATTATCATTCAGATAACATATTTTTAGGTTTTTCTCCAATGGCCTCTGTAATTTCGGTTCTTATTTGGCCGTTTTATGTTGCACTTTTTGGAATGTATATTTTTTTAGTATTTGAAAAAACAAAATCGGATGAAACCATATATCTTACAAATTTTTTTATAGGCTCTGTGTTAAAAACTTCTTCAATTATGGTTGTTTTTTTTCAGTTATGGAAAAATTCTTCGTTTCTTTTGCTTTTTTTGGGAAAAGTTCATTTTTGCGGTATGATGATTTCAGGAATTTCTCTTTTGATGTTTGCCGTTTTTATGGGGTCTCAACAAATGGTAAATACCGATAGGAATGTTCTAATTTCCATAGCGACTTCTATTTTTGTTGCATGTATTTTACCCATTAATGTTACAAAAATTTTTTCAAATCTTTGGATGAGTACGGGTTTCGATAATCTTTTGATAATTTTACAGGTTATTGTTTTCGTTTTATATATTTTTATTTTTATTGACTACACAAAGAAAAATGAATTAAAAATTTTAAAAAATCCTATGCTTTACGGAATTATACTCTATGTGGGAGATTTTTTCTTAAATTTTAGTGATAACTATTTTGTTTTAATTCTTTCTTGCATTGCTTTTTTTTACGGAACATACCGGCTTTTGAAAACGCTTCATAAGCAATATTTGTGGTTGTAAAATAAAAAACGTAATGCAAATTTCATAAAATTTTTCTGATTGGCTGATTTACCGACATTTTTTTGTTAAATGCTATTCTTCTGTTGCAAAAAAAATTGCAGTAGCAAAATTAATTTTTTTCTGTTAGAATGCCTTTTATGCCTGAATTATTAGCTCCCGCCGGGAATCTTGAAGCTTTGGATGCTGCTATCGGAGAAGGTGCCGATGCGGTTTACATGGGATTAAAATCTTTTAACGCACGTATGCGTTCTTCAAATTTTGCATGGAATCAGTTTGAAGCTGCAGTTCAATCCGTTCATCGTCGACATAAAAAAATTTACGTTACTGTAAATACGGTCATAGAAGAAAGGGAAACGGAGCGTCTTTATAGATTTTTGGAATATCTCAATCGGGTAGGCCCTGACGGTATTATTGTTCAGGATTTGGGTATTATACGGATGTGTCAGGAATTTTTTCCCGATATTGAACTTCATGCTTCTACACAGATGAATATTGCATCCGGTAAAGCTGTAAATCTTTTAAGTAAGGAAGGTGTAAAAAGAGTAGTACTTGCAAGGGAATTAGGCTTGGATGAAATCAGGCAAATAAAAACTGCTACGAATACAGAGCTTGAAGTTTTTGTTCATGGTGCTCTTTGCGTTTGTGAATCCGGACTTTGTCTTTTTTCAAGCTATCTTGGAGGAAAATCTGCAAATCGGGGAATGTGTACTCAAGCTTGCCGGCGTTTTTATCAGGCAGAATATGACGGTTTTGTGGATTCCGGTTATTATTTTAGCCCCAATGACTTGCAACTTATTGATAAAATTCCGGATCTTGTAACGTGCGGTGTAGAATCGTTCAAAATTGAAGGAAGAATGAAAAGTGCTGAATACGTAGGAAGTGTTACAGCAGCATACAGATATTTGTTAGATAACTGGCAAAAAGATAAAAAAGGCTCTATTGCTAATGCCAAACGTATGCTTTCAACTGACTTTGCTCGCTCAAAAACACGCTATTGGTACGATTTTAAAAGTTCAAAAACAATTGCAGACAGCGTTTTAAATCCCAAGCAAGCAGGAGGAACCGGAATTTTTCTTGGAGAAATAGGGCGTGTAAAAATTGTAGAAAATTCAAATGGAGAGAGGGTAACTTACATAACTTTAAGAGGAGGTTCTTATCTTCCTGAAGAAAAAGATTCCATAAGATTGCATAAAAAAGATGATAGCGGACGGGAAAGCCATAAAATAAAATCAGTTATTTTTGATAAAAAAGGTGTGCAATGGATAGATGTTCCTAAAGGATTTAGCGAAGGCGACAGTGTTTATCTTTTGCAAACAAAATCAATGTCAAAACGCTATGACAGAGTTCTTCCTCGTGATTTAACCTCTTTTAGACGACAACCGGGAGGTATGTCTTTGCCTATCTTGGATCTGTCTATTCCTGCAAAAGATAGTTTGAGCTATTTTCCTGCAGGAATTTATGTTCAAGTTTCTACAGTACAAGATATGTTTGCTGTTCAAAGTGAAAATCCTGTAAGATGTATATTAGAGCTAAATGCGTCTACAAAAACTTCTCTTTTGGAAAAGAAAGAAATACTCCCGTTTTCAAAAAAGCAAATTTATATTTCTTTGGATCCGTTTTGCCCTCAAGAAATTGAAAATGACTTGGAAAATACTTTAATTTTGCTTGTTGAAGAAGGTTTTAAATATTTTGTCGTAAATAATCCTGCACAAATTTCAATGTTGAAGTCCTTAAAAGCAGTGTGTATTGCAGGCCCTTATTTGTATACTTTTAACCGATGGTCAGTCAGCTGGCTTGAAAATCAAAATATAGACGTTTTTGTTTCTCCGTACGAAAATTCAAGGCAAAACCTTGAAGCCGTTTACGAACAAAAACATCGCAGTAGAGTTCTTTTGCCGCTTTTTGCTTATCCGGCTCTTTTTAGGATGCGTTTTGAACTTCCGGAAAGTTACGATTTTGAATTTTTTACGGATAAAGAAGGCGGGGTTTTTAAGGCTTTATCAACTGAAGACGGGTCTTTTGTTACCCCTGAACGACCGTTTTCAATTCTGGATAAAGCTGATTTTATAAAAGCTTCAGGTTTTTCCCGTTTTTTAATAGATTTTTCAAAAACAAAGGTTTCAAAAGGTACTCTTAGAAATTTGATGAAGTCGTTTTATAAAGGGGAACCTTTAAATGATGTTAGTCGCTTTAATTGGAAGGATGGTTTTTACTCGCCGGAAAAAATGGAAGAATACCGTAAAGCCAATGAAAATGCAAATCGGTCAGAAAAATTTGGTAAAAAACGCAATTTTTCCGGTAAAAGTAAAAAAAATTACAAATAGCAAAAAAATTTCAAAAAACAGGTTCCGGTTCAGGGCAGGCTTCAAAAACGGGAATCTCTGAATTTTCCATAATTAATTCGTCCTCATTTTCTTGGTTTTGCAGGTTGGTTTTTTCAGAATTTTCGCAATTTTTGTTGTAAGAAGGCTTAAATTCCACATGTTCTGCAACTATATAAATTTTTGAGTAGTGTTTTCCGTCGGCACCATCCCATCTGTTTTGTTTAAGACGTCCTACTATGCGCACTGGTTTCCCCTTTCCTCCGATTGTTGTGCATATTTGTGCAAGTTTTCCCCATGTTTCAATTTCAAAGTATGAAACTTCTTTTGAATATTCTCCATTTGAATTTTTTATGGAACGATTCGCTGCTATTGAAAAAGTACAAAGTTTTGTACCTTTTGAAGTTTCTTTAGTAACAGGATCTTTGACCATGTTTCCTTCAATGATCAACGAATTAATATTTTGCATAAAATCTCCTATAGGCCTTTTACAAGCCGAATATAATTTTTACCCGCCGGCAAGCACTTTTATTATTTGTAAGAGAATAAATTTTGAGTTCTGTTTTTTGTAAATTATTAAAAAAATTAAAAAAAAATTACGATAAAATATGGATAGTGGATTTTTTAGAAAAAATAGACTTTTCGGATAAAGTTTACTTATTTGATATTGTTGTTTTATTTGATTTTATTTATTTATTTGATAAAATTTGTTATGCTTTTTTTATAATGTATAAGATATAAAGTTGAACATATTTTTTTAAAGCGTCCGTTTCTTTTATTTGCTCTAGTGCAGGAGTTTTTACTATGGTTTCTGCAATATCTGCAACTTGCTCAGCTGAAAATGAATTGTTTTTTATGGTACGCAAAATCTTTCTGATATAATCTCTAACGTAGCAATTTACATCTTCTGTAAGATGATCTCTGGATTGTTTGTTAATCTGTTTATTCCACTGCAAAATATAAGAATTAAGTTCATGTTCCAAAGTTGAACCATACGGAATAAGTTTTTCCTCGATCTCCTGTGCAATTCCTTTTAGCTTTTCTTTTTTTGAAACTTTTTCAGTTCCGGGAACTTTTATTTCATCATCGTCTATTTCTGTTTCAATCGCTTTTTTTGACTTGCTTTTATTCTTTTTTGTAGTGCTTTTACCCTTTTTTAAGAAAAGAGAACAAATCCAAGCTATAAAAGTATTTGTGTACCAAAAAGGCAGTAGAATTTTCACATCGGTAGCAATCTCTTGACGAGAAAGCATGAGAATTTCAGAGTACGGAAGCATTTTTCCGTTTGCAAAAATGTAGACTTGCTCGGAAACAGGATCGCTTGAACTTCTTATTTCGTAATAAAGAAGTGCAAGAAAATTAGAGTTTAAAAGTGCATGTAAAATTGGAGAACAATCTTTTACGCCACGGATGAGACGTTTTTCAAAGTCTTTTTGTTCTTTCATTTCCGGAATATTCTCAAAATTTTTAAAAGCGTTAGTCCATTCTTTTTCTATTTGTTCTTTTATAATGTCTCTTGCCTCGCTGCACAAACGTAAAATCAGCGAAAAAACTTTTGTTTTCATAATAAAATATGTTGTTCCGGATTCTATCTTGAAAACCAAAAGATCAGGTAGATTTCCCTGTTCTGTTGAAACTGTTCTTGAACGTAGCCATGCATTCAAATCATCTTGAGAATACTGTCCTAAAAGTGGAATTCCTTTTGAATCTGTAAATTTGCATATATCATCTTTAGTAAAAAAATAAGGAGGCCGGTTTATTATTATTTCAAGATTTTTTAGTGCAGTTTCTCTTTGTTGATTTTTTGTAGTGCAATTTTTATAGAAATTAGTAGCAATTTCGATAATATGAATTGATTGAAGAATTCCTATATCTTCAGGGGTCATGTCTTTTACTTTTTCATAATCTTTCCGTATGAAGTGGCATAATTGATTCCAGTAGTAAAAATTTTCACCGGCAGCTTCAAGGAGCAGTGTAGTTTCAATAGGTTTTGTGGCAACTGTCGAAAAAAAAGCCTTTACCGATATATCTTTTCCCGGATTTGAAATTCTTAATTTTTTTAGAAAGTAATCATGGTATTCATCTTTACTAAGCATTGCTCTCAGTTTTCCTACTGAGCAATCTATTAAATCCATTACAGGTACTGAGGCCGGAAACAGAATAGACGGGGCTTCACTCGTAAATGACAAAAGATATAAGTTTTCATTATTGTTTTCTTGATTGGCAAGTCTTTCTGTTATGTATTCATCAGCCTTTCTTGTTATTAAAATATCCGGAGTTACATGTTTTTGCAAATCTGCCAACATCGGAAAAGGAATTGAACAGTTGTTTTTTATCTGTCTGAACATTTTGGCAAAACGATCCATAAAAAAACTTGTTACAACAATTGCCTGTTTATCAGTTCCTTTATTTATGACAATAGCAAATTTTTCAATGGAAAGGACCTCAAGTTCTTTTGTAACTGCCTCGTAAGCGTTGGAAACGTAAGGCAGTAAGTCTTCTTGTTCTTCAAGAAATTTTTGTGAATATCTATGCATGTAATCACAAAATCCTTGAAAACTAAAAATTGCGGAATTCTTTTTGGCGGCATAAGACTTTAAAATTGCTTTCAGTTTAGCTGTCGAATCCATGTATCGAGTATAACATTAAAAATATTGTTTTTCAAGGTTTGCTCTGTTAAGAATTTCCAACCCGTTAAGCCGTTTTAAAAGTGTGAAGTTTAACTATATACTGGCTACAGCCTGTAAAAGCTTTTTTTTGTTTTTTTGTGTGTTTTATAATTTGTTATACGTTGCATTTGTTGTAAAAAACAAGGTACAATACTTGTAAGAGGTTTTCATGTTTTCCAAACGTATTGCAAAATTAAATCCGTATGTACCGGGCGAACAGCCTAAAGATAAAGTTTACATAAAACTTAATGCCAATGAAAATCCTTATGCTCCATCTCCAAATGTTGCTCTGTCAGTAAAAAATTTTGTTTCAGAATATCTTCAGAAGATGGCTTTTTATCCGGATCCGGATTCGTTTGAATTGAGAAAGGCAATTGCAAAGCATTTAAATGAAACAGGGGGTTGCATGAATAGTTGCCGTTTTCAAGATGCAATGCAAGATAAAAATACTCAAGAAAAAAGTTATTTTGAATTTAAAATTTCTCCCGAAATGATTTTTTGTGGCAACGGGTCGGATGAGGTTTTGTCTTTTATTTTTTATACTTTTTTTGATTCAGACAAAAATCTTATTATTCCCGCACATACTTATAGCTTTTATCCTGTATATTGTGCTTATTACGATATTCCATTGGCAAAGGTAGATTTAAATAAAGACTTTACAATTGACACAAAAAAAATGCTTGAACTTGCACAAAAAAATTGTGGTGGTATGATTTTTGCAAATCCCAATGCACCTACCGCACTAACTCTTTGTAAAGAACAAGTGCGTGAAATGCTAAAAAATTATCCTACTGATAAAGTTTTTGTCCTTGATGAAGCTTATGCAGATTTTTCAGACGAATCATGTCTTTCATTGCTTTTTGAGTTTAAAAATCTTGTGATAATAAGGACTTTTTCAAAATCAATGTGTTTTGCAGGAATGAGGCTTGGATATTGTGTTGCAAATCCGGAACTTATTGAAAAAATTTTTGTAGTAAAAAATTCGTTTAACCATTTTCCGGTAGATGTTATTGCACAAATTGCAGGAATATCTGCCTGTTCCGATACAAGTTACTACGTTGACATCACAAAAAAGATTGTACGGACTCGTAATGAATTTTCAAAATTTTTAAAACAAAACAGTTGGAATTTTTTACCTTCGTCTACGAATTTTATTCTTGCCTCAAAATGCGGGTTTGACGGAAAATTCATTTATGAAAACATAAAAAATGACGGGATTATAGTAAGGCATTTTGCTGAAAAAAGAATAGGAGATTTTGTTAGAATTACTATTGGAACCGATCAACAAATGCAATTGCTTCAAAAATCAATGGAAAAATTAAAATAGAAAAGTAGAATAGAAGGAGTTTTATGAGATTTTTAATTATTTCGGATGGGCACGGAAATTCTGATATGCTTGATAAACTTAACGAAGAATTTAAAAAAAGTGATATAGTTTTGTTTGCAGGTGATTTTGCAAAATTCGGCAGAAAATCTACAGGGAAACTTTTTCTTGAAAAGCTTGTTTTAAAACATGAAAAAATTTTTGCGGTTTTAGGCAACTGTGATGAACAAACTTTTATTGAACAACTTGAAAAAGCAGATATTTCTGTTGAAAATTCTTTGGTTTATTCTGACGGTCTTGTTTTTATAGGTTCAGGCGGAGGTTCAAAATTTACCGGTACAACTCCTTTTGAACGAGATGAAAAAGATTTAGTTTTTGATCTTCATCTTGTATCGGATCAAATTGAACATGATTGGAGTAATCTTGTTGTAATTATGCACAATCCTCCAAAAGATACAAAATGCGACATTGTAGGTAAGGATATTCACGTAGGTTCTTCTTTGCTACGGCAGTGGATTGAGCAGGTAAAACCGCTTTTGGTAGTAACAGGTCATATTCATGAATCTCGCGGTATAGATTCTGTAGGGGAAACTTCAGTTATGAATCCGGGAGCTTTATGCGACGGAAATTATGGCGTTGTAGAACTTGAAAATACAAATGGAAGATGGAAGATTACAAAACTGGAATTACTTTCAGTTTGAAGTATCATAAAAATTCCTGCAAAGTCTAAAACCTATGTAGTTGTAAGCTTCACTTGGATCGTATGCATAACGATCTCCTGCTGCACAAAACGGTGTGTACTTGCTCCAGCTTCCGCCTCTGCATACTCTTTCTTTTCCAAATTTTATATTGGTTTCTTCAGAATATTCTGAAAACCAATCATTACAAAATTCAAGTACGTTTCCTGTCATATCATATAGACCTGCCGCATTTTTTTTGCAACTCGTGGCAACTTCATTTGTTCCGTCAGAATTTATGTTGCATTCTTCCATTCCTGAAAAATCTTCATAACCGGATGGGTAGTCCCCACGAGCTGTAGAAAGTGAATTTGTCTTTCTTGCAGCATATTCCCATTCCGCTTCTGTTGGGAGCCTGTATCCGTTTGCATTTTTATTGCAGATTACAAGATCGAGTTTTGCTGCATCGGTTGCATCTTTTACCGGAAGTCCGTCGTATTCATAACAAGGAGTGAGCCCTTCAATTTCACTCAGTGCATTGCACCAGACAACTGCATCTCGCCAATTAATTGCTACAACAGGCATAAGTTTTCCGTATTCAGTTGGAGCTTTTCCTCTTCTTCCTGCAGAACCTTCTTGACCCGGATTTTCAAATTCATAGCCCATAAAAATTGCTTTTTGCACAATGTTGTACCATAAGGCATATGTTGTTTCAAATTTATTTAATTGATATGGATTTACAAAAGTTCTGGCTGTAAAAGATTGAGAGTGTTCTCCTATGATATAATTTACAGTACGTTTTGTAATTGTAACCATTGAAATTCCTTTTAATCTTTCTACATTGTCTGCTTGATTTTCAGAATTGGAACTTTTGAAATAATACCATTTTTCATAATAAGAATTAGTTGGAGATTCTTGTGAAAAAAATTCAAAAGATACGGTTGATAAAAGTACAAAAAACACAAAAGATTTTATGAATATTTTTTTCATTTTTTTTCCGCCTCCCGTTCCATTTTCATTAGTTTTTTTCGTTCAGCTCTGGTCATTTTACTTTGTCTTATAAATTTGAACAAAGTTCCTGTTCTAAAATTTCTTGAGTTTGAAGTTCCGTCAATATTAAAAATATAGTAAGCAGTAAAAACAGATACTATACACATAAAGAATGCAATCAAGGTTGCAAACTTTCCTAATCCTTCAAACGGTAAAGGATAGTTCATTCCAAAAAATCCTGTTATAAAAGTAGGTACCATCATAACCAAGTTAATTACAGAAAGTTTTTTCATTACGGCATTTAGGTTGTTTGAAATAACGGAAGAAAACGATTCTACCATTCCATCTAAAATATTGCTGTAAGTATCTGCCATTTGAAGAGCCTGCCTGTTGTCTATTTCTACGTCTTCAAGCCATTCTTTGTCATCTGCATCAAAAATCAAAATACGTGTTTTTTCCAGTTTTTCTAAAATCATTTGGTTGCTTTTCAAAGAGGTTGTAAAATATACGAGCGAGTTTTGAAGGTTTAATAACTGGATAAGTTCATCATTTTTTATCGCTCTTTGCAACTCTTTTTGGATAGTAGTTGAACGTCTGTTAATTTCTTTTAGGTACCGCAAAAAAGTGTAATCAGCACGGCTTAAGATTCGTGTTATAAAAGCCGGGAAATCCGATAACTGAATTTCTTTTACACGGTTTGAGGAAATGTCTTTTAAAACTTCACAATCTGTCCAGCAGATAGTTATGATCATGTTATCGTAAAGAATTATTCCCAAAGGTGTTGTAAAATAGTTAATATCTGCACTTGGTACAAACGCCGGTAATCTCATGATAATTAACGTGTAATCGTCTTGTTTTTCGATACGGGCAAGTTCGTCCTGGTCGAGAATATCCAATATATCTTCTTGAAGGACACCGAAATCTTCTTCAAGAATTCTCATGTCTTCTCTGTTTACATTTCGTGCATCAACCCAAACATGACATTTTTCCGTGAGTTCCGTTCGTTCTTTGCAAATGAATTTTTCATTTTCTTGTTGCCAAAAGGTAATCATTTTTTTCCACCTTAGTAAGGAATTTTGGAGTTTTATCTCCTCGCCTCCGAATTAAATCGAAAATATACTAGTGGATTTTTTTGGAGGCTAAAAATGTAAAAAAAAGAAATCTTTTACTATCGGGATCCGGGTCCATTTTTGCCTCCTGTAAATATAAAAACTTTTTTGATTTTACCATCTTGTCAATTTTTACACAAGGGTGTATCCTACTGCGAATGAAGTGCGAGCTTAGAAAAAAAACAAGATATAAAGAAAGTGGCAAGGTAGAAATTTCACAAATATGCCTTTTTGCAGGGGTTTTAGTCGATGTAAGTGAGCATGGCTGTAGAGTTCGCTTTCCTGCCGTTTTGGATGCAGACAAAGATTTAGACTATGAAATTAAGATAAATTTTGCTAAAAAAGAGTTCTCAGAACCGTTTGTACTGATAGGGAATATTTCTTGGTTTGAAAATTTTAACGATTTTTGTGAAATCGGTTTTAAACTTTTACGTTCGCCAAGTTCAAAAGATTTTATTTCTTACATAAAACGTATTGAAAAAGAAATGTCTGTTTTTAATGCCGAAACTGAATTTTTACAAAATCTAAAAAATATAAATTCAAAAGACCAAAATCGGTAGACTTTATGAAAATCGGTTTTTTAGCATATCAGGATATGCTCAAGTTTTTAGTTTCGGAGTTGGAAGAACGTTTCTGTATTGATGTTTCAAAGGGGATTTTTTACGGTATGCTACTTTATTTTGAAGACATCCCGGAGTCCGTTTTTGAATTTCAAAATTTTCCTTACTGGGCAAGAACCACCTTGCTTAATCCAAAAATAGAAAAAATTGAAACTATAGGGGATGTTGTAAGACTGTTAAAATCCATTCAGCGGAATTGGGCTCCTTACCAATTTACTCAATTTAGGCGTTCTTCTTTAATTCATGATAAGATGCCGTATATAAATTTAAAAGACAAGGTTTTTCCGTTTAGAATTCCTCAAAGTAATATAGGTCTTTATTCTCTTATTGATGAAAAAACTTTGCTCTATTCAGATGTAACTTCAAGTTTTTTGCCTGCAGGTTCCTTAAAATTTGTTGAAGATCATGAAAATCCTCCAAGTAGAGCGTACCTAAAACTTCAAGAAGCTTTGTCAAGATTTGTAAGTTACTACGATGTGGAATTCCCTGACGAAAAATGTACATGTTTTGATGCAGGAGCATGTCCGGGAGGATGGACGTGGGTTTTACGGCAGCTGGGTTCTAAAGTTTTTGCTGTCGACAGAGCGGAACTGGATCAAAGTCTAATGTCGGATCAAAAAGTTGTTTTTAAAAAACACGATGCTTTTACTTTGAAACCTGAGCAAGTTGGATTTTTTGATTGGGTATTTTCAGATGTAATTTGTTATCCTGAAAGACTTTATGAATGGGTTAATATCTGGATTGGAAGCGGTATGACAACGAATATGATTTGTACGATAAAAATGCAAGGAAAAACCGACTGGAATATGATTTCAAGATTTGCTGAAATTCCTTGCAGCAGAATAGAACATCTTTGCTATAACAAACACGAGCTTACATGGATGTGGCATAAAAGTTAAAACCTAAAAAATGAACCGGAAAACAAAAATTCTATTTCCATAAAAGACGCGGATTTTGTGATTTTCCGTTTTTATAAATGCCGAAATGCAAATGAGGACCTGTACTTATTCCGGTTGAACCTACTTCCCCTATTTTTGTATTTGTCGTAACGTATTGCCCTCTTGAGCAGGTTATTCGGCTCATATGTCCATAAAGTGTTTTATAACCTGAATGGTGAACAATTTCAACAAAATTTCCGTAAACTTCGTTATAACCTGTGCGGATTACAGTTCCACCCAATGCAGAATAAATTGGAGTTCCTATTGCACATGCCATATCTATTCCGCCGTGAAATGTTCTTTTGCCGCTAAACGGATTGTTTCTCCAGCCCCAATTTGAAGAAAAATAATATCTTCCATGGTGAATAGGGCGAGTGAATAAATCTCCGTTTATTTCCTGTCTTGTTACCCAATCAAGTTTAGCATCCGGTAAAAAAAGCTGAGTTCCTGCACTCAAAGCTTTACTCTGATTATATGAGTTTACTTTTGAGCATTTTGCAGGATCTATTTCATATTTATTGCTTATTGAATTTATGGTTTCCCCGTCTTTTCTGACTGTATAAAGAATTCCGGACATTGACGGAATTCTAATATAGTCGCCGGCTTGAACGTATCGTGTTGCTTTTATATTGTTTACACTGATAAGTGTGTCTTCACTTATTTGATGATTAAGGGCAATAACGCCAATCATGTCGCCTTTTTTTATTCTGTATGCACTATACTCCAGTTCCGGAAGATTTTCAAAATCAGAAACTTTTTCATATTCAATCGGAAATTCAGAACTGTCCAGTCCGCCTTGTCCGTTCATTTTCTTTTGACATGAAGTGAATAATATGAGCGAGAAAGAAACAGTTAAAGTAATTATTTTTAAAACACAATTTTTATAATGAATCATTTTTTATTTAATCCTATAAGATAAGTTTCAAAAGACTCGTTACGGCAAGCTTCAGGCTTAAAACCGCGAGCACTTGCAAATATTTCTCCTATTTGCTTTAAAAGCTTTTGTTGTTCTCCTCCCTGAAAAATTTTTACAACAAAATTTCCGCCTGAAACAAGCATTTCTTGTGCATAAAATATTGCCAACTCTGCAAGGCTTGTAGAACGTGCAGTATCTATGACTCTATTGCCGGTAGTAGGAGGGGCTGCATCACAAATAAGTGTATCATATGCTCCTTCATTTAATGCCATAGCTCTAACTGCCGGATCGTATAAATCCCCTTGAATAAAGGTAAGATTTTCCGATTTTACATCCTTTGCTAAGGGATTCAAGTCTATAGAAGTTACATGCCCTGTGCCGTTTAAGGTTTTTAGTGCAAAAACAGTCCAACTTCCCGGCGAGGATCCCAAATCCAAAATCCTCCCGTTTTTTTTGAGAATCCCGAACTTATCGTTAATTTCTTTTAACTTATAAACGGAACGGGCAGGGTAACCTTCCTTAAAAGCTTTCCTTGACCAAAAATCCGGTTTTTCATAACTGTTAGCTGCCATAAACATGTCGCCCTTTTATTTTTCGGCAAAAAAAAGTATAATTTTAGTATGAGTTACGATTTTACATCAAAAATGAAAAAAATAGAAGATATTTTAAATTCTTTTTTGCCGGAAGAATACTGTTCTGAATGGATAAATTCAAATTTTTCATACTTGCCAAAAAGTGTAAATTCCGTTCATTTTGACCAATTGGTAAAACCTTGCCGTAATTTGGTTTGTCTTGGCGGAAAAAGATGGCGACCTCTTTTTATGATTTTGTGTTCCCAGCTTGAATTACAAAAATATTCTCTTTTAGAAAGTTGCAATACAACAGAAAAAGAAAGCTTTGAAAAAAAAGCGGAGCTGGCATATAAATTAACGCCAATAGTTGAAATGGTACATACTGCAAGTTTAATTCACGACGATATTGAAGATGGTGCGGATGTAAGACGAGGTCAACCTGCTGCTCACATGACTTACGGTTTAGATCGTTCGATAAATGCTGCCAGTTGGCTTTACTTTGCCTCTTTTTCTGCAATAGAATCTAATGTTCAAGACTTAACGTTAAAAAACACTTTGAATTCGCTTCTTTTATCTGAACTTAGAAGGCTTCATCTTGGGCAGGCTATGGATATTTATTGGCATAAAAATCCTGATATAATTCCTTCTCATTCGGAATACAGCTCGATGGTAAGGATGAAAACCGGAACCTTAGCTTCGCTTTCTGCTCAAGCAGGGGTACTATGTGCCGGAGGTTCAATGCAAAATGCAAAACAACTTGGAGAGCTTGCATCTAAGATAGGGGAGGGCTTTCAGGTTTTGGATGATGTTATAAATATTACTACCGGTAACAAAGGAAAAAAACGAGGAGATGATATAGTAGAAGGTAAAAAAAGTTTACCTTTGATATTTCATCTTGAAGAAAAACATGAGGATGCTGAAATACTTTTGGAAAATTTTACTATTGCAAGTCGAGATGGTATTGAAAGTCCTGTAATCGAACAAACAATTCAAATTTTGAATACTTCAAATGCAATTTCCCGTGCAAAAAAATATTCCGATAATTTAATAAAAGATTGTTGTAAAAAAATAATTGAGCTTTACAATGGAAGTGAGGCAAGTTTGCAAATTGAAAGTTTGTTTTGCTCAATGTTATAATTTTTCTTTAGCAAAGATAGTACGGAGAAAAAAAAATGCTTGAAAATTCCGAAGACTTAAATACTCAAGCCATAGAATTGGCAATTCAAGGATACTATGGAGAAGCCCTGGCTTGTTTAAAACGAGCGGTTACAATCGATAAAGAAAACTATCTTTTATGGTACAATTTAGGAATAACTTTTCGAGATTCCGGAAATCTTGTGGATGCAAAAAAAGCGTTAATTCAATCTTACAAACTAAACGATAGTGATGAAGATTTGCTGGAAACTCTTGCATTGGTTTCTTTTGCTCTTGAAGATTTTGAAGATGCCTTTGCTTATTGTTATGAGGGAATAGATATTAATCCTTTAAATGCATGTACTTGGAATAATTTGGGAGTTTTGTTTTTTTCAAAACAAGAATATGAAGAAGCGGCGGAATCTTTTGAAACTGCAGTTTCGATTTATCCTCATTACTATGATGCACTTTTTAATTTGCGTGATACTTATAAAGAATTGGGGAATAAAAAAGGTGAAGAAGAGTGTATACAGGCTTTAAAACATCTTAAACCTAGGGGAAATTCTAGATGAATGATAACGTAAAAGTTGTAGAAATAAAAAATAATGAAATAATTGTAGTCCCGTTGCTTACCGGGACTTGCATTAACTGTCAAAAAGCTGGATGTGCAAAACAAGGAAAACCTTTTTCCGTTTCAAATCCACATTCTTTGCCGCTTAGCGTAGGTTCTATAGTAAAAATCCAAGCCAATATATTTTCAAAAGTGTTTCAAGGTTTTATAGCTTTAATACTACCCCTTGCAATTGCTGTTGCAGGTTATTTCGTTGGAGGTTTTTTGTCTAAAAACATGGGAAACGATCAAAAAGAGCTTTTCCGGGCAACAGGGGTTTTAATAGGTTTGATTTTTTCTTCAGGAATTGTTTTTACGGTAAATTTAAAGAGCCGCAAACTCCGTAAATGCGAAGTTTGCGGTATAGTGCAATAATCTGTTACATGATAAATCAGCTGTGTTCTCTTACTAACTTGTTTATTTCTTCTGCCATATTTGCAAGAGGAACCTGTTTTTGAACAGCTCCATATTCATAAGCAACTCTTGGCATTCCATAAACAATTGCAGATGCTTCGTCTTGTCCGAGAGTATAGGCTCCTTGTCGTCTCATTTCTGCAAGCATTTCCGCTCCATCTTTGCCCATTCCGGTCATAATTACACCTAAGGCATTGTTTTGGAAATTTTTTGCTACAGAATCGAACAAATAATCTGCAGAAGGTCTGTGTCCACTGCGTGTAGGATCCTGATTTACTCGTACAACTGTTGCAAGCTGGCGTTTTTCAACATAAATATGCTGATTTCCCGGAGCAATAAAAACTCTACCGGGTTTTAAAACATCGCCATCTTTTGCTTCTTGTACTTCAAGAGGACAAAGGGCATTCAAGCTTTTTGCAAACTCTTGTGTAAAGCCTGCCGGCATATGCTGAACTACGAGCATCGGAGCTGCAAGATTAGGATCCAAATGAGGAAACATTTCTCTTAAAGCATTAGGCCCTCCGGTGGAGATTCCAAGAGCAATTATCTCAATTTTTCCACCGCTTCTCAATGGAGTTACAGAATTTTTAGGTGCTTCTGTTTTTTGCGGAGTCGGGGAAGGTACTGTAGTTGCACCGAATCCTGTAAGTTTTCCGAATTCGCTACCGAATGTTCTTGTTGTAGATTCCGTTTCGCCACGTAAAGATTTAAGTTGCTTGTATTTTCTTCCGTAAGAAGAGATGTATTCTACCAAAGTTTCTGCAATAACATGAAGGTCGGGAGATTCCGATCCGGAAGGTTTTGTTATAAAGTCGCTGGCACCCAATGCCAAACAATCCATCGTTACAGCGGCACCTTCTTTTGCTATACTCGAAAGAATAATGACAGGAATATCAATATTTTGAGCTCTTCTGGCTTCCAAAAATTGAATACCGTTCATTTGAGGCATTTCAATGTCAAGAATAATAATATCCGGCTTTAAGCTTGGAATTTTATCCAGTGCAAATTTTCCGTTCATAGCGGTTCCGATAACAGTCATGCCCTCGGCTTTACTGATAATTCTGGAAATCAAATTCCTCATCAAAACGGAATCATCAACAACAAGTACTTTTATTTCGTCCATACATCACCCTTTGCTTATAAAATTAAGCTATGCTAACTTTGATCTATAATCATGTATTTTTCTGATAAAGACAAGCCCATTCTGTCTTTAAAAATTCAAATTTTGTATCCATTCCAAATAAAGACTCTGAATGTCCGATGTATAAATATGATTTTGGAGCCATGGAATTCCAAAATTTATTTATAGTGTCATTTTGAGCCGCTTCGTCAAAGTATATCAAAACATTTCTGCAAAAAACAACATCCAAATTCCTCAAGCCGGAATCATTTTTTAGATTGTGATAGTCAAATTTTATGCATTTCATCAGGTCGCTACAAACTTGATAGCCATCTTCCGTTTTTATGAAATACGAATTAAGATATTTTTCAGGAATTCCTTGGATCCTGCTTTCAGGATAAAAACCTTTTTGCCCTACCATTAAGCTCTTTAGAGAAATATCCGATGCCAATATCTGAAAAGTAAAGGGAGGCGGAAGAATCTCTTTTAGAATCATTGCAATTGTATAAGGTTCTTCTCCTGTGGAACAACCGGCACTCCATATTTTTATAATGTTTTCACCGTTTGCCCGCTTGTTTTCTATAACGTGCGGGATTACATAATTGATAAAGGCATCAAAATGTGCCTGATTCCTAAAAAAACGTGTTAAATTTGTGGTAATCGAATCTAACAGAAGTTTCATTTCTTCTTTGTCGGAAATGCACATGTTGTAATAATCCATTACCGAAGTTAGATTTTTTTCTCTTAATTTTTCCTTCAAACGGCTGTCCAAAATAGAACGGTTGGTATCTGAAAAAGTAATACCGCTTTCTTCATAAATTTTTTTCTTGAAAATTTCAAATTCCTGATTTGTTAATAAATCTGCCATAAAAACTGCCTCTATACAAAACTCTGTTACCAAATTATACATCTATATCAAAAAAAAGTAAAATGTTTTATAAGGTGTTTTACGTTTTTCAAGTGTTTGATTTTTGAAAAATTCTTCTGTAGTTGAAAAAACGTATGTTTAAGGTGTAAAATCATTATGTTATGTCAAAAAAAAATATGATAATTTTTAGTAAAAAAAATTTTACTCCGCTTTATTCCGTTACTTTGCTGTTATTTTTGTTTTTTGAATTTGCGTTTTTTTCATGTTCCTTAAATTACTCCAATGCACAAATTGAATCTTCGAAAGCACCTGATTTGATTTTTGAAAATATAAAACTTACAAAAATTGAACGAGGGATAGTTAAGGCTCAAATACAAGCTGAAAAATTGGAACAGTATTCCAGAGATAATTCTTCGTTTGCACAAAACATAAAATTCAAACTTTTTAACGGAAAATCTTTAATAAGTTTTGAGGGAAAATGCGGATTACTTGGAATATATTCTGATGAAAAAATTTATACAATGTTTGATGATATTCAGATTTTTGCTTATGAACAAAATATGATGATAAAAAGCGAGGCTTTGCGATGGAATAATGCTTCCGAACAGCTTTCTTCGCCTAAGGCAGGACTTGTAACCATATCTAACGATTTTGAATATCCGGGGCATGAATATGCAAAACCTGCAGAGAAAAAAACAAATGTGATGAATTTTAGCGGCACAGGATTTAGTGCCAGCGGTGTAACTCAAAGCTATAGTTTTGCAAAAAATATGAAAGGTGAAATTGATAACGAGGTGGATGGTGAATAAAAATAAAACAAAACTTTGTGTACTGTTTTTTATTTTTTTATTAATTCCGAAGTCGCTTTTTGCTGAAAAAATAACTTTTTCAGCTGATAAAATGATAGGCTCTACAGGGAAAAAATCTGAATTTTCAAAACTTTCGGGGAATGCTTTTATAAAAACCGAATCGTTGGAAATTCGTGCAGATGAAATTATTCTTGCAGGGGAAGATTTTAGGTTTA
This sequence comes from Treponemataceae bacterium, assembly GCA_052173655.1. Classification (GTDB taxonomy): domain Bacteria; phylum Spirochaetota; class Spirochaetia; order Treponematales; family Treponemataceae; genus RGIG9060. The sequence continues at coordinate 270,823 of JBQMYD010000004.1, forward strand.
TCACTGCCTATGGTAAGGTAAGCGGGAAAAGTTCTGAGAGTAATTTTGATTTTACCTGTGAACAAATGGATTTTGATCGTGAAACCGAGATTGTTATGCTTAAAGGTAATGTCATTCTTTTCGATAAGGAAAACGATGTAAAGGCTTCCGCTCAGCTTATTGAATTCAATCAGAAAACTGAAATTGCAAATATGCAGATTGAGGTACAACTTCTACAGAAAAAAAATACGTGTACGGGAGCCAATGCTGTTTACAATAAGGCCGATCAGACGTTGGTTTTAACCGGAACTCCTCAAATCGTAAAGGATCAGGATACTTTTAAAGCGAATGAAATAATCATGAATCTTAATACGGAAGAAATTACGCTCGGCGGTAAGGTTAGAGGTTCTGTAACAAACGAAACGGAAGAATCATCAAAATCCGAAAAAAAAGATTCAAAAAATAAAAAAAACCGAGGAGAAAAAATGTGAGCGAACTTAAAATTTGTTCTCTAAACAAAAAATTCGGAAAAAAAGAAGTAGTTCAAAATATAGATTTTTCCATGCAGACCGGGGAAATATTGGGCCTTTTAGGACCTAACGGTGCCGGAAAAACTACAACTTTTTACATGATAGTAGGATTTTATCGTCCTACAATGGGTGAGGTTTTTTTTAACGATAAATGTATTACAAAATTACCTATGTACAAAAGAGCCAGATTGGGAATTTCATATCTTCCGCAAGAAGCAAGTGTTTTTAGAAAACTTACTGTAGAACAAAATATTTGGGCAGTTCTTGAAACCCGCAAAGATTTGACAAAAAAACAAAAAGAAGAAAAGTTAGAGGGCTTAATTGAAGAGTTCAATATTGAAAGAATAAGGAAGCAGCAGGCTTTTACTCTTTCCGGAGGAGAACGTCGACGCACTGAAATTGCTCGCAGTCTTGCAATTGAACCTAAATTTTTGTTATTGGATGAACCTTTTGCGGGAATAGATCCTATAGCCGTTGCTGATATAAAATCAATGGTAAAGCTTCTTTCAAAACGTGGAATAGGAGTTTTGATCACAGATCATAATGTTCGAGATACTCTTGAGATTACAGATCGCTCTATAATTATAAGTACGGGGCAGATCGTAGCCCAAGGAGAAAAAGAAGATATACTTGCTTCTCCGATTGCAAGAAAAATTTACCTCGGCGAAGAGTTTAAAATGTAAAAAAAAAATTCAAATTTTATACGTAAAAACCGATTATTCCGTATAAAAATACATAAAAATCTTTTGTTTGACAATAATATCTATATATGTTACTCTGTGCATGAACTATTCTTTACAGAAAAACTTGTGGAGGTAAAAAAAATGTGGCAATTAATTTTGTATATTACTCTCCCAATTGTTGGAATTGTTCTTGGATGGATTATTCGCTGGATTTATGCCAGATTTCAACTATCTGCTTCTGAACAAAGAGCAGAGCGTGTAAAGCAAGATGCCATAAGGGAAGCTGAAGCTCAGAAAAAAGAAATTTTATTAGAAGCCAAAGAACAACGCATTCGAGAGCAAAAACAACAGGAAAGGGAAGATCGCGAGCATCGTAGTGAATTGCAGCGTTATGAACGTAGAATTAGTCAAAAAGAAGAAGCTTTAGACAACAAAGCTTTAAAGTTTGATGAACTGGAAAAAAATTTTGCAAAACGTGAAAAAGATATTATTGAAAAAGAGTCTGTATTAAAAAATCAGGAAGAGCATTATCGAAAAGAATTAGAGAGAATTTCCGGGCTTTCTGCACAGGAAGCAAAAAATCTTATTATTCAAAACCTTGAAAATGAAGCTCGTCATGATGCACAAGCCCTTTTGAACAAGATAGAACAGGAAGCACAGCTAAATGCCGAAAAACATGCAAGGGACATTCTTGTTACTACTATTCAACGGATTGCAACCGAAACCACCGGTGATATAACGGTTACAACTGTTTCTTTGCCAAGTGACGAAATGAAAGGAAGAATAATAGGTCGTGAAGGAAGAAATATCAGAACACTTGAAACATTGACCGGAGTTGATATCATTATAGATGATACTCCTGAAGCTGTAGTTATTTCATGTTTTGATCCTGTTTGTAAGGAAATTGCAAAGGTATCTTTGGAGCGTCTTATTTCTGACGGAAGAATTCATCCTGCAAGAATAGAAGAAGTTGTGCAAAAGGTTACTCGTGAAATTCAGCAAAAGATTTATGAAGAGGGAGAAAAGACTCTTTTTGATCTTGGAATTCACAACATGAGTCAAGACGGAATTAGGGCTTTAGGTCGCTTGTATTTTAGAACGAGCTACGGTCAAAATGTATTGAACCATTCAAAAGAAGTTTCGATAATTGCGGGAATGATAGCTGCGGAAATAGGTGCCGACAGAGAATTGGCAAAGAGAGCTGCTTTATTGCACGATATAGGTAAGGGTACCGAAACTGATTCTGAAAGAAATCACGCCGAAGTTGGAGCTGAAATAGCACGAAAGATGGGGGAAGATGCCAGAATTGTAAATGCCATTGCCTCTCATCACAATGATGTTGAGCCTGAGTGTATTGAGGCTGTTATTGTGCAGATTGCAGATGCAATTTCTGCTGCAAGACCGGGTGCCAGACGTGAAACGATGGATAATTATGTAAAACGTCTTGAAAACCTTGAAGCTGTTGCTGAGGGCTTTAACGGAGTTGAAAAAGCGTATGCAATTCAAGCCGGAAGAGAACTTAGAGTTTTGGTAAACAACGAAAAAATTGCAGACAGTGAAGTAAAGGACTTGGCAAGAAATATTGCCAAGCAAATTGAAAATGATCTAAAGTATCCGGGTAGAATAAAAATTACAATGATAAGGGAAACAAGAATTGTAGAATATGCAAGATAGTGTTTTTCCGCTTTTGTAAAAAAAGAGGCTGTTGAGTTGCAGTCTCTTTTTTTTGATTTTGCTTTTTTTACAAATTCATTTTTATTGATTTACTAGTCCAAAAGGATATATTCTTCAAAATACAGTGCGTTGATATTTCCCATTGAAAGTTCTTCATTTAGCTGTCTTGTGATTTGGGCTTTTATCGTTTGTTCGTTCATCTGAAGTAGCTGTTCTTTTGTTTTATTGTTGAAGTAATTTGTAACGATAGATTTTATTTTGGATTCTTTTTGACAAAATTCTTCATGTAACGGTTTGTTGTCTTTTTCATATTCTATTACGGGGCTGATTACTACAGGAATTTTGTCTTTTGTAATTGTACGCAGTCTACCCCAATCATTAAAGTTTGCAGTTGAAGATACAGGACTTTCATTTTTTGAAGAAGCTTGAATTACTTGACGGACTGCTTTTTTATTTTTTGATGATTCTGAGATAAAAAAAATAAGAGACAGGACTGCGATACTTAAAAAAAATGCACATATTATGAGCAATAACAAAGAATTAACAGAATTGAGAATTTTCCTTTTTGAAGCTTTAAAATTATTATGTTCTTTGTTATACACGGACTTAGTTTAACGATTTTTTATCAAGTATTCAAGTTTTATGCCGAAAATATAATACGTGGGATTTTTTTTATTTACGAATAATATAAAAAATTCTGTACTTGCGGAGGGTATGTGAGTTCAGGCCAAAAAGCCTCGCTTAGTTTATTGATTTCAGTTCTCATTTTTGCAGCATTTAGCGTGCTTTCTTTTGCAAAACTTTTTTCCATAATAGAAACAAAGTTTTATCAAAATTCTGTGATTGCATCCTTAAATGAAAAATTAGAAAAACTTTCTTCGGAATTTGATAAATATAATTTAACTCTTGAAGGTCGCTTTAAAGAATTTGTAAATTTAAGTTCTGTAAAAAATTCTATGAATCTTAGTCAGTCTGCGGGTGAAATAAGAGAGAGGGCAGATTTTGCCGGAAAACTTTTGTCAGAAACTGACGGTTTACTTGGAATCAGGATAGTTGATTCAAACGGTACTAAAATTCATTACAGTTCTTTTTTTAGTGATTTGCTTAAAAATGAAAAAGATAAAATAAGTTATCGCAGCTATTCAAAACTTGATGAAGTTGATTTTTCTAAAGTTGAATTTTTGCCAAGTGAAAGAAAAAAACTTTGTAAAATCTACTTTGACTGTGAAAACGAAAGGATAATTTACAGTTTTCCTCATAAAGATAGCTATAGAAATTTTACGGGGACGGTGCTTTTTTATCTTAGTGCAAAAGATTTTGCAAGATATCTTTCTGTAAAGAATTTACTTTCGATTTCTGAAAACTGTCGAATAATGCGGATTGAACCTGATAACAGCTTGGAAAATTCAAGAAAAAACCAGGGTTATATTATAGGCTTGCCGTCTGAATCGTATAATCTTATAAAAAAAGAAATATCGGATTTATGGGTACAAGGAATTTACGGATGTCAAAAGATTTTAGAAACACAAGATTTTGACTGGTATTGTATTACTTGTGCATTGAACAAGGAAGTTTTAATTACTTTTGTTTTTAAAAGCGATTTACTTGTATTTGGAATGCCGGTAAAAATTTTATTCCTTTCATGTACTTTTATAACTTTGTATTTAATTTGCCTTTTGCTTTTTAGTATAAAACAGGATGAACAGCTTGTAATCAGAAACAAAATAAAAAAACTGCAATTTTCCATAATTAACGATTATCTTGAAGCAAAAACGGATGTAGATTGGGATGTTGTTGCAGCAAATATTCAAAACCGCAGGAAAAAAGTTGATTCTCAGATAAAAAAGAGTTTGGGAAGAAAATACAAGAAGAACAAGGATTTTGTAGACGAGTTATTAGAAAAAAGCTGGGCTGAAATTCAGCATAGAATAGGCATAAACGATCCTGAAACTAAAAATCAGGCTGTGATTAATGCAAATATCAGCGAAATTAGGGCTGTTCTTGAAGAATTATTGCAGTCGGTTTCTTTGTTAAAAAGAGAGGCTCATAATATTGCAAAACCGGGTGCAGCAAATTCAAAAGCTAAACTTGATAAATCTTTGACCCAAGAAAATCTTAATGTGCCTCTTGAAGAACTTGATGAAGTCGAAGAACTTGATGAAGTTGAAGAACTTGATGAAGTTGAAGAACTTGACGAAGTTGAAGAACTTGACGAAGTTGAAGAACTTGACGAAGTTGAAGAACTTGACGAAGTTGAAGAACTTG
>JBQMYD010000005.1:0-239809 GCA_052173655.1 Treponemataceae bacterium
GTATTTGATCACCGCTATTTATATCAGCAGGAGGAAAAGAAGAAATCAATTTTTTGCACCTTACTGTTGCATCAAACTCTACAGTTCCTTTTGCAAGTGGTCGGGTTGTAAAACTTACTCCGATCTTACCGTCAACAAAATCGGTTGCCTTTACTTTTAGCCACATATTCCTATCAGTTTTATCTTCCTGTTTTATGTCATTAATATACCAATTCTCAACCACTCTGTCCGGAGATGAAATTAATGCTTCAAACTGCAATTCATCATTCTCTTGTATTTGATCACCGCTATTTATATCAGCAGGAGGAAAAGAAGAAATCAATTTTTTACACATTACTACTGTTGCATCAAACTCTATATTCCCTTTTGCAACGGGTCTGATGGTAAACCTGACTTTCATCTTGCCGTCAACAAAATCGGTTGCCTTTACAGTGTAATCCATTTTCAAACCGGTTGAATATTCCTGTTTAACATCATTGATATACCAATTCTCAACTACTTGATCCTCAGATGAAATTAATGATACAAACTTCAATTTATCATTTTCCTGTATTTGATCTCCGTTATTTATATCAGTAACAATATAATAAGGAGAAAAAATCACTTTTTTGCACATTACTTCTGTTGCATCAAATTCTATTATACCTTTTTTTAACGTGCCGGCGTTACCGGGTTTCACGGCGTTACCGGGTTTCACAGCGTTACCGGGTTTTTCAGGTTTTGTATCAGGTACTTGAGGGCATCCTGTCATCATCAATACGGCACTAAGCGTTACAGCCAATGCTCCGATCAGTGAAACTATCTTCCTCTGTCTCATTTTTACCTTCCTTACTTGCAATATTATACACCGATTATACCCCCCCCCCATAAAATTTTGTCAACTTAATCAGCAGGAGGAAGATGTGGCAAAAAGCTTACTAACTGAACAGCAAAACAGTAAACAGCAATCACAATATTTAAACACAAAAAAAACGACCGCATTCATAGCGAATACAGCCGTTTTTTTTTACCGGCACTTAGTTCCTTTTACAGAATTCTATATTCTACTTACTGAAAGCCCTAACTTTAAGCTTGCCGTCAACAAAATCGGCTGCCGTTACTGTGTGTTCAACAACCCTTATATCAGTACCTACTGAGACACTATCACCGATATACCACTTATGAACAAGTTTATCCGCAGGCAAATTTGCAGTAAACTCCAATTCATCATTTTCCTGTATTTGATCACCGGTGTTTATATCAGCAGGAGGAGAAACATTCAACTTTTTGCATGTTATTGTTGCATCAAATTCTATGTTTCCTTTTAAGGGGGCTCTAGTAGTAAACCAAACTTTTAACTTGCCGTCAACAAAATCTGTTGCCTTTACTCTGGAAATGAACAGCTCCTTTCTACCAATAAAATCTTCCTGTTCAACATTATTGATATACCACTTATCAACAGCTTTATCCTCAGGCAAATTTGCAGTAAACTCCAAAGAATCAGTTTCTTGTATTTGATCACCATTATATATATTATAACTAGATGTTCGGCATGTTATTGTTGTATCAAACTCTACATTTCCTTTTACAGGGATTTTAGCAGTAAACCTAACTTTTAACTTTCCGTCAACAAAATCGGTTGCCTTTACTCCCCAAATGAACATATGCTTACTACCAATAGAATATTCCTGTTTAACATTATTGATATACCAAACATCAACAATTTTACCAGCAGGCAATTTTGCAGTAAACTCCAAAAAATCATTTTCCTGTATTTGATCACCATTATATATATAATCAGAAGATTTTAGGCATGTTATTGTTGTATCAAACTCTATATTTCCCTTTACAGGGATTTTAGTGGTGAATCTGACGTAGAGATTGCCGTAAAAAAAATCGGATGCCTTTACTTCGTAGTTCATGTTGGGATTAGTTTCATTTTTCTGTTTAACATTATTGATATACCAATCATCAACAATTTTACCAGCAGGCAATTTTGCAGTAAACTGCAATTTATCAGTTTCCTGTATTTGATCACCACTTCTTACATCAACAAAATCGGCGTAAGAATCAACCCATTTTTCACATTTTACGCTTTCATCAAATTCTATGGTGCCTTTTACAGGGTGGGCACCAGGTTTTACATCAGGTACTTGAGGGCATCCTGTCATCATCAATACGGCACTAAGCACTACAGCCAATGCTCCGATCAGTGAAACTATCTTCCTCTGTCTCATTTTTACCATCCTTCTTGCAATGTTATACACCGATTATACCCCCCCCCCATAAAATTTTGTCAACTTAATCAGTACAAAGAAAGAAAGTGTGGCAAAAAGCTTACTAACTGAACAGCAAAACAGTAAACAGCAATCACAATATTTAAACACAAAAAAACGACCGCATCTTTCAATATGAATGCAGCCGTTTTTTCATCCGCGATCGTTTTTTTTAAAGTATCCTACTTAGTAGTAAAACTGATCTTAAGCTTGTTTTCAACAAAACTGGATACTCCCACTGTGTAATCCATTTTTGAATCGGTTTCATCTTCCTGTATAACACCGTTGACATACCAATTCTTAACCGATTGCTCTCCTGTCAAAACCGCTTTAAACTCCAAAGAATCTTCTTCCTGTATTTGATCACCGTTATTTATATCAGTATAAGTCCCCAACTTTTTACATGTTACCGTTGTATCAAATTCTACATTCCCTTTTACAACGGATCTGGTGGTAAAGCGGATTCTAATCTTGCCATCAGTATCAAAATCGGTTGCCTTTACTTTGTAAATCATCTGAAAATTAGTTTCATCTTCCTGTATAACACCGTTGATATACCAATTCTCAACCACTTGATCCTCAGATGAAATTACCGACTCAAACTGTAATTCATCATTCTCCTGTATTTGATCACCGTTATTTATATCAGTAGGAGAAGAAGAAATCCATTTTTTACATGTTACTGTTGCATCAAATTCTACATTCCCTTTTACAGGGGATCTGGTGGTAAACCTGACTTTCATCTTGCCGTCAACAAAATCGGTTGCCTTTACTTTGTAAGTAATTGTAGAATTAGTTGCATGTTCCTTTCTTACATCATTGATATACCAATTATCAAACAATTGATTTTTAGGAAAATTCGCCGTAAATTTCAATTCATCGTTTTCATGTATTTGATCACCGTTATTTATATCAGTAACAGTATAGGGAGAATAAATCACTTTTTTGCACATTACTTCTGTTGCATCAAATTCTATTATATTCTTTTTTGATATGACAGCGTTACCGGGATTTACAGGTTTTACATCAGGTGCTTGAGGGCATCCTGTCATCATCAACACGGCACTAACAATAAAAGCCAATACCACCATCATTGAAACACTCTCTCTCCGTTTCATTTTTACCTTCCTTACTTGCAATGTCATACTTTGATTATATTCTCCTCCATAAAATTGTCAACTTAATCAGCAGGCGTAGCAAAAAATCGTTTTACGAGTTTTTACATTTAAACACAAAAAAAACGACCACATCCATAGCGAATGTAGCCGTTTTTTCTAAAATGACTCTTGGCTTTTATAACCGTAAAATCCGGTTACGGACCCGGATTAGGATTTTCATCAAGCCATTTTTTCCATTGGCTTTTACCTTTATCCAATGTAACTATCTCTCCAATGTAGTGATTGGGATCATTAGAATTACTCGTGTAATTGATAAGATACGGATTAAGAAGCGATTGGTTATTTTCATCTACTGCAAATTCTTCATATATGTCTTTTTTATACCATATGCCGTAAGGAAAAACTATATTCTCCCTATTGTTATTATCAACAACATATACAGCGACAATATTTCCATCATCATCAAAGGCGGCACCCCACAATGTTATTGCATGTTGGCTTCTGTCGCTACCCCATATATTTATTGCAACAGCTTTCTCCGATTCAAGAGCATCTTTTATTATTTGCTCAAATTCTTTTTTTGTAGAAATACCGGTCCTATATATTGGAGTATTTTCATCATTAAAAACATCTACAAATAATTTAGGAGAATACCCTGTTTTAGAAAATCCTGCATGTCCATAAATATACCATTTTAATCCGATAAGTATATCATTCCCAAAATTTTTTACATTTTTTCGATACACGTTTGCTATGGAACTTTTTTTGTGTTCTTCATTATCAGGAAGTCCGCGAGTATAAGTAGGCTTATACATCGGCTTGTCGCTTTCGGCTATATGTTTTCTTGTTATGTACTCTTCTATATTATCTTTGTTCTGTTCAAACCACCAATGTAACATATTGGCATCTGTTTTAGCCCAACAGTGTTTTGTATCAGGAAAACCTTCATCAGGAGCACCTGTATAATTAACTTTTCGCGTATTAAAGAATTTTGTACTATTCGTTTCTTTCCAAGTAAAAATATGAGGCATCGCATGATAACTGATCGGCACAGATCCTGGAATTGCAATTTTCTCGGTTTCCGTTGTCATATCTGTAGGCCCCGGCACTCCGTCTACCCAACGTACAGTTATATTCGGATTTTCGTTCTTTTTTTGATTAAGTGTTACTTTCAGCTCTTTGCCGTCAGTGCCCTTAATATATTGACTGTTACTTCCTTTAAACTTGATATACGCAGTTCTTTGCCAAATGGTTTTATTTTCGTTAACGTTCAAGTGCACAGTATCCTTATCTTGTTCCGAGTCGTCTTTACTGCTAAAACTTGCCCATTTTTTTCCGCCACCGATAATCTCAGGTTCATATGAAAGTTTACCGTATAAAGTTTTTACCTCAAATGTTACATCGCCACCGGCACTTGTAGCTTCAACCGGGGTCGTGCTTGTTATTTTAATTTCCGGCAGTTTTTTTATGATAAACTCAACTTCTTTTTTTACGCCTGAATTGTCTAAAGCTTCAATTTTAATAGTTGCAGAACCGGCACTTTTTGCAATTATACAACGATCGCCCTCTCCGGTCGGCCACGCCTTATCAACATCAGATGAAGTGATTCTAAAATCTTTGTTAGTAGCAGTCTCGGGCATTGCTTTCGGATTAAGCTGATGACTATCACCAACAAACAACGTAATCGGACCTTCAGGAACATCGTCAATAGACTCAACCGGCACGGGAATCGGTGTAACAACCAAGTTTACATATCGTAATACATCCGCCCTATCTGCAGCCTTAATTGTAATAACAGCATTACCGGTGTTTTTCGCCGTAATCTTTCCGTTTTCAGTTATAGTCGCAATTTCACTTTTATTTACCGAATAGATCAGTTTTTTATTTGAGGCGTTATTAGGTACAACATGTGCATTGATTTTGCCTGTAGTACCGATTACTAACGAAACACTATCCGATTCAGGAACAAGAACAATACCGGTAACAGGAACTTTTGCTCCATGAGCCGGTTTTAGGGATGATATATAATCGTTTTCACATGACAGCAGTAAAAAAGCCGATGCTACAGCAAAAGCTATAAATATTTGCTTTAATTTCATTGTACAACCTCCAATGTGCCTATAAAATGCACTATTTTTCAAGCATAGTCAAGCTTATCCTACTGTAATAAAAAGATCTCCTTTTTTTTCCCCCCCCCCCCGTTATACCCGTATTCTAACATCTCTTTTACAAAAACACAAATTTTTTCAAGTAAAAACGCAGCTTTGAGCAAAAAAAAATGCAAATTTTTGCTTATAAAAAAAAATAACTTGTAATTAATATTTTTGACAAATCTTATTTTTCGTTTTAGAATGTAGCGGACAGTGAAAGTTGTGTCTTTTGTAAAAACGGATTTTTATTTTCCTTAAAGTAGTGAATCAGTGGATATTTGTTCACAGACAACCCAATCCACATCCTACTGTACAAAAATCGTCAAAAGCACACTCATGCTGACTTATAGAAAAAAAAGTACCTAAGTAAAAATCGTATCCAAAATTACGGCAACGCTGTAAAATTTTATTTTGAAAAGGAGATGTTTAAATATGAAATTTTCACGTATAGTAAACAGCTTACCATTTAAAACTTCCTTTATTATAATCACTCTTTTTATAATTTTTACATCAATTTTTGGAACTATTGCTTTTAGACAATTTTCAAGAATGATTACGGACGATATTAAGATTGGACTATCGGGAAGAATAGAAAAAGAAGCAAACATAATTTACGGAAACATATTTTCAAAATTTGAAAGCACGTCTGCAAATTACGCTTCACTTATCAGCGGAATAGGATTTAGTAATGCAAAAGAGCTTGAACAAATCAGTGCCCTTACCATGGATTCCGATCCTTCAATTTCAGGAGGTGGATATTGGCTTGAACCCTATGTCGTGCAAGGAAAAAAATTCTACGGACCTTATTGGTTCCGTAACAATAAAAAAATTGAAATGACATGGGATTACAGCAAAGAAGAAAGTGATTATAAAAAGTTTGACTGGTATAAAAATGACGGACTTAGCGAAAATAAAAAATACGTATGGAGTAAACTGTATAACGATGAAGTAACAGGAGTTCCAATGATAACAGTAACTTCACCTTTGGTTGATAATAAAACCGGCAAAAAACTTGGAGTTGTTACAGTTGACCTTGGACTTGAACCGTTAACTGAGTATTTTTCCGCAATAGATTTTCCCGATATAAAAGAATATTCGTTATCGTTAATTGACAAAAACGGCATATGTTTTAACAACAAAGATAAAGAACTTATAGGAAAAAATATTTTTAATCTTAATGCGGAACTTGTCGGTAACAAGTTAATAGAAGATTCTAAAAAAATTATTTTTATATCCCCTATTGCCCAAACTGATATTTTTATCTGTCTTGAAATTGAAAAATCAGTTATATTTGAATCATTTTACAAACTACTTTTTTTCAACACCTGCATGGGTATACTTTTTGTTATTTTCTTAGTTACAGTGATTATTGTATACATGAGAATTATATTAATAGGGCCTATAAGCAAAACCGTAAAAATTTTGCAAAATATATCACAGGGCGACGGAGATTTAACTGTAAGGCTTCCAATAATAGGCGATGATGAAATTACAGATCTTTCAAAGTATTTTAACAAAACAATCGAAAAAATAGGTATTTCAATAAAAGCAGTCGGAAAAAATGCAGTTGAAATGAGTACAATCGGTTCGGAACTTTCAAGCAACATGACAGAAACCGCAAGTGCAGTTCAGCAAATCAATTCAAATATTGAACAAGTAAAACAGCAGGCTATATCTCAAGCTGCAAGCGTTTCAGAAACTGCCGGTACAATTGAACAAATAATACGCACAATTGAAACATTAAACGGTAGCATTGAAAATCAGGCTGCGAGCGTAATTCAATCATCAACCTCTGTTGAAGAGATGGTTGCAAACATAGCTTCAATTACTCAATCACTTGAAAAAAGTGATGACATGGTAAAACAGCTTGCCTGTGCAACATCTGAAGGAAAATCTACCTTAATAACATCAAACTCTGTAACACAAAAAATTGCAGAAGAATCGGGCGGATTAATAGAAGCCAGCATTGTAATTCAAAATATTGCAAGTCAAACAAACCTACTGGCAATGAACGCAGCAATTGAAGCTGCACATGCCGGAAATGCAGGAAAAGGTTTTGCTGTTGTTGCAGACGAAATACGAAAACTGGCAGAAGAATCAAGTGCACAAGGAAAAAGGATAGGCGATACGTTAAAAAATTTGAGCGACAAAATCACAGGACTTACATCAAGTTCTAAAATCGTTGAAGAAAAGTTTAATGCAATTTTCCAATTATCCGAAAACGTGCAGGAGATGAGTACGGAATTGACATGTGCAATGAAAGAGCAGGAAAACGGAAGCAAGGAAGTACTTGCCGCAATAAAAAACATAAGCAGCGTAACTACCGAAGTAAAAAGCGGTTCTAACGAAATGCTTACCGGCGGACGCGGAGTTGCCAATGAAATGCGTAAACTGGATAACCTTACCTCGATCATCAAAGATAACATGAATAAAATGTCTTCAGGCGTAAATCAAATTAACAAATCTGTACAAGAAGTAAGCTATCTTGCACAAAAGAATAAAGATAATATAGAAGGTCTTGCAGCCGAGGTAAGAAAATTTAAGTTATAAGGTAAACAAAAAAAAATGCATTATTCTTCCCTATGTGATTTATCTTCAATAAGAAGTATTTTATTTTGGGAAGGAATATCGCATTCTTTGCTACACTCTTCTACGATTTTAAATCCGTCGCTGATTTCTTCGTTTTTATTAACAGAAAAATCGTAGAGAGAAGCAAAGCAAAACAAAAATATAATAAAACAATAAACTAAGGCAACAGGATATGCTAAAGAAGCAACGGTAGCAACCGGTCTAACAAAAGGAAAGCGTGCACTTCCTAAAACAATCGAATAAGCCAAAATAAAGACAAAAAAAGAAAGCCTACTCGCCTTTATACATGCCCACAACAGCAAAATATAGTTTTTTCTTAACAAATCAAAATTTGATTTACAAATCTGGTACAGTTTTTTATCCGGATTATCGTAAAGAAAATTCGGCACAAATGCAAAACTGTACAAAAAAAAGAACATAAGTAAAAACCAGAAACCTATGCTGGAATTAAATTCTAAAGAAAAACCGTGATCCAAGGACATCATTCCCTGCAAATCATAATTCATTGCCATAGAAAAAATTTCTTTATCCAAAATTTTATTTGCAAAAAGGTAATATGGAATAAACGCAATAATTCCAAGAATAAAAAATGCTACAAAAAATATTAGTGTCATAAAAAATACACGTTTTAAATCTCTCAAAAAATAAAAAATATGCCCTAAAACACCGCCTTTTTGAGAATAAAGCAAATAAATCAAAACAGCCATTCCATATAACAAAATAACCGCAACATAAAAAAGAAAAAATAAAACCGGCAAAGCAAGTAGTTGATTCCCCCTAAAAAGTGAAATCAAAATAAAAACTGCAAAATATGCTGCACCAAAAACAATGGAAGATACTATGAAAGCAATAATTGCCCTTGTAGAATTCTCTTTTAACGAGACATCAACAGAATTACAAATTACATCCGAAGTTTTCATAAATTTCAGTATACACTATTTTAAAAAATAATGCTACAATCTGCCACATGAGCGGAAATTCTTTCGGAAAAATTTTTAAAGTTACTACTTTCGGGGAAAGTCATGGAAATTCCATAGGCTGTGTTATTGAAGGAGTACCGGCAGGCATTCCGATAGATATAAAAAAAATTCAAAATGATATGAACAGAAGAAGACCTTTTCAAACAAATCCTGAAAACAATTCAGAATTCAGCTTGAACAAGGCTATAAGCGAACGAAAAGAAGAAGATAAAGTTGAAATTTTAAGCGGAATCTTTGAAGGTAAATCAATCGGCACTCCGATTACAATTGTTATAAAAAACTTAGACCCGCACAGCTTTGATTATGAACAACTAAAGGATAAATTCAGACCTTCTCATGCAGACTATACTTACTGCAAAAAGTATGGAACTGTAGATTATCGCGGAGGAGGAAGAAGTAGCGGACGAGAAACTGCCGCAAGAGTTGCTGCCGGTGCCGTTGCAAAAATTGTTCTTGAAAACTACGATCTTGGATGCCAAAACATTCAAATTACAGCAAGCACTGTAAAAGTATGCAACATTGAAGCTGTTGAATATAATAGGTTACAAATTAACCAAAATCCTCTAAGATGTGCAGATAAAGAAGCTGCAAAAAAAATGCTAAAATGTGTTGAAAAGCTAAAAGAAAGAGGAGATAGTGCCGGCGGAATTGTAGAATGCATAATAGATAATGTTCCGGCAGGATTGGGAGAACCTGTTTTTGACAAATTGGATGCCCTACTTGCCCATGCAATGCTTTCAATCGGATCAGTAAAGGGAATTGAATTTGGAGCAGGGTTTGACCTTTGCAACATGACAGGCTCTAAAAGTAACGATCAAATGTTTTCAAAAAATAATTCAGATACAAGAGAAAATACAAACGGAGATAGCGTTTTTTCTTCAAATAATGCAGGAGGAATTTTGGGAGGCATTTCAAATGGAAACAAAATTGTTTTTAGAGTTGCAGTAAAACCTGTTCCGAGTATTTCTATTGAACAAAATACAATTGATATCAACGGAAGCGAATGTAAAATTAAGATCAACGGACGACATGACGTTTGCCTTTGTCCAAGAATAATTCCTGTAGTAGAAGCAATGTCTGCTATGGTTTTACTGGATTTGGCATTGGAAGCAAGGTGTTCTAAATGAAAAAAAAATTAAACAAAAAGCTTATTGTCGGGCTATCTTTATTTTTTATTTTCAGCATGTCCGCATTTTTTTCAGGTTATGGAATTTACGTTAAAAACGTACAAAATTATACTCCGCCTCCTTTAAGTCCTGAACAAGCTCAAGTATTAAAAGAATGTGTAAACAAAAATTTTCCGGAAAAAATTATTCAAAAACTGCCGTATGAAATAAAAACTGACCAACTGAATCTTAATGCAAAATCTGCAATAATTATAGATGAAAAAACGGGTTGGATTTTGTATGAAAAAAATGCGGACGACAGAATCCCCCCTGCAAGCATGACCAAGCTTGTTTTAATGTATGCAATTTTAGATGAATTGGAAAAAGGAAATTTCTCACTTGACGACATAGTTCCCCTACCGGAAGAATGTTGGGCAAAGAATGCACCTCCTCATTCAAGTCTTATGTTTTTGGGTAAAGATCAAACCGTATCATTAGATGAAATTCTTTTGGGCATGAACATAGTAAGCGGTAACGATGCAGCTTTTGCCGCATCAATATACGTTTTCGGTTCCGTTCAAAATTGTCTGGATCGAATGAATAATATTGTAAAAAATTTGGGTCTTAAAGAAACTCATTTTGCGGAAGTTTCAGGCTACAGCGAGGAAAATATAACAACAGCAAAAGAATTTGTCTCTTTTTCACGCAAGTATCTTACACGATTTCCTTTTACAACTGAAAAATATCATAAAGTTCAAAGTTTTATGTATCCAAAGGAGCACAATTTACCTTCATGGATAACATACGAACAAGCTAAAAATCAAGGTTCAGCTTTGGAAGGAACCTTACCCATAGTGCAACAGGCAACGAATAAGGCCTTGTTTGCAATTCCCGGAGCTGACGGGTTAAAAACCGGCTACATAGACGAGGCAGGTTTTAATTTAGCTCTTAGCGTAAAACAAGATGGACACAGGTTAATTGCAGTTACAATGGGTGGAGGCGGGAACAATCCCATTGAGGGGAATAAATTACGCACACAAGATGCAATTACTTTGACAAACTGGGCTTTTTCCGCTTTTGACAGCGTCTCCTTTGACACATCAAAAAAAATAAACTTAAAATGTTTTGGAGGTAAATATTACGGATTTAACCTTTTAGAAAACAATCTGGAAGATAAAAACTTTATTTGTGTTCCTGCGATAAAAGATAAAAACGGCAAAGATTTTGAAATTTACACAAAAAACATCATAGACCGAAATATTCCGGATCAAATTTATGCCGGAAATCAATACGGAAAAACCGAATATTATATGGGAAATTATTTGATACAGACTGTCCCTTTAGTAGCTGACCGCAACATACCGAGGGGAAATGTTTTTAGAGTTTTATACGGAAAATTGTACAAAAAACTTCATTCCACCGATACAAATAAAACTTAAATCTACTTGTCCTGTAAAAGTTCTGAAACAGTAACGATTTTGTAGCCTTTTGACAAAATTGCACTGATTAGTACATCCAAGTTGTCATATAAAAAATCCCCACGTGTCCCGTAAGATAAACCTACTGAAACCGGAATAACAGAACCCGGCTTTAAATTTTCAATAACATCATCTATCATTTGACTGGTAGTATTGTACTTTGATATTTTTCTGATTGTATCTTCATAAGTTACCCTATCAGGAGGAGCTAAGCCCTTATCAATCCAAACATAACCTGCTTTATTTCCGGATTTTTGAATTATATCGTTGCTATAATAGTCCGGCATGTGCCAAAAAAGTGAAAGCTCATGTCCTGTAAGTTCAAAAAAGTCATCTTCATTTCTTGCAAGACCTCTTCGTATATAATTTTCATTAAAATTAAAATCATCTGAACTTACAGTATACGCAGAATAAAACATTGAACCGCACTGATGACCTGCTTTGATAATTTCATTAACTCCGGTAGGAAATCTTCTTACAAATTCACCGTTAATAAAAAAAGTAGCTTTTATTCCGTAACGAGCAAGAGAACACAAAATCGGCGTAAGTCCATCTGCATTATCAAGGCAGTCAAAAGTCAAGGCGACTACAGGTTTTTCATAAGTACTTTTCTTTACGGTTGAATCAAAAATCACCCTGTTGTAGCTTTCAGAATTCAATTCTCTGCAATATAAAGTATTTTCAAAAGCCGGATTAGGTGAATCATCAATAAAAATCCTCCATTTTCCGTTACGAGTAGACCTGTCTCTGATTATGTTTGTATCAGATTTTATCCAAGTCCCCGATTTTGCTTGATATTTAAAAAACCCAAAATCGTTTTTTTCTATAACGGTATCAGATTCTCCATCCCAGCCAAAATTTTTTGCTTGTGAAAGAAAAATTATCTCGGAGATATCGGAATTACATTTCCACAAACGAACGGTATATTTTCCGCCCAAAACCAATTTATCCCTACCTATCCATGCAAAACTTGTAAGTTCTTCATCATTAAAAACATATTTTTGAACCCAGCTTGTAATGTCATAAACATAAAAGGCCTTATCACATATAAACGCCAAATGTTTTTTATCAGGAGAAAGTCTAGGTTTTTTTGCAAAAGTTGGAACAGGAAGCGATACAAAGTATGCATTATTACCTTCTTTACTTTTTTCCAAAGAATAAAGATAACTTTCACTTTTTCCGTCTCTAAGCATTTCAAGCCAAACAAGAGGAATTTGAGGGATTCCGCCTTTTCTTTGTTGTGTCCAAAAAACTTTAAAATTCAAAGCTGTTCCGGGAACGGTTACAAAAGGATATGAAAACAAGGTTGTTGCAAAATTAAAATCGGTTCCGGTCAATTCCATGTACCACAAAGTCCTGTTTCCTTGTAAAAGCACAAAATTAAGACCGTCTTCACTTGTCCAAAATTTATCTTGAGCAGAGTTGAAAATCGTAGGAATTCTACCGATTATCTTGCCGTTTCCAATCAAATCAGAATATAAAGCTCTCGTATAAAGTTCATCGGAAGAAATCGCATATACAAGTTCGTGATCTACATAAATCAATTTTTTTTCACCGGCCCAATACACATTGCGTATAGTGCCGTTACCGATTTTTCTGTACTTTTCAGGTAGCTGTTTTGAAAAAGAACCGTCTTTCAAGTTCAAAAAATACAAAGTTCCTCTATTTTCATAAACCAATACAGTAGAATTTGGAGACCAAATTACAGGTAAATCTTCATATCCGTAATGAATCTGAGAGGATAAAACAAAAGTTTGATTGTTGATAAGAGATTTTACTAAAAGTTTTCCTCTGGCAGCACTAGTTTGTTCGATGAAGCATAAAAAATTTCCATCAGGACTTACCGACAATGGAATAAACCTTTCGTGATTTACCGGAATAAAATTTTCATAGTCTTTCTCAAGTTCTTTAGATTTACTGACCCATGATAAAGATTTTGTTTCAGTATTATATTGTGCAGAACCGTATCTGTTTCTGATAAGAAAAAATTTTCCACCATGAGTAACTTCAATTTCTTCAGGATAGCAGGTTAAAAGTCTTGGGTTTGAATTTTCACCAAAGTAATCCGCTTGTTGCACAGGCTCATCAACAGAATAATAAAAAAGTCCTTGATATTTTGACTCTACCACCGGAGTGTGCTCAACAGAAAACAGCAATTTGTTATTATTATTTAAATCAAAATCATTGAACCTTACCTGAGAAAAAATATCGACAATAGCAAAAATTAAACAAAATAAAATTGTAACAGTTTTTTTCATACCTAAATATAACCTATTTTATTAAAATTTGCGGATTCATCAACTTTCCGTTTTTATAAACCGTAAAATGAAGATGAGATCCGGTAGAATATCCTGTAGAGCCTACCAAACCGATTTTTGTACCTTGTGTAACTCTATCACCTTTTTTACAACATGTCGAATGCATATGAGCATACAAAGTTTGATATCCGTTTGCATGACTTATTATTACATAATTCCCAAAAACCGCATTGTAAGAAACCTCAATTATTTTTCCGTCCATCGTGCTGTAAATCGGAGTTCCTTGAGGACAAGCCATATCCATACCTGTATGAAATTTTTTCACTCCGGTAAACGGATCCAAGCGATAACCGTAAGGAGAGGTCAAACGCCACTTACCTTTTATCGGACAAGCAAAAAGAATTCCCAATGTCATTTTTAAAGTATCGGAATCTAAGCAAGCTCCGGGAATGAAAACTTGCTGACCTACTTTTAGAACAATACTTGAAAGATCGTTTGCATCCATCAATCCTTCCTGAGCAACTTTATATTTTTGTGCAATTCCGGAAAGGCTTTCATTTTTTAAAACCGTATGAACAATTCCGTCTGTTGAAGGGATAGTTAAAACATCACCTGCCATCAAACCTCTATCGCTGGATATTTTATTCACAGAAATAATCGTAGAAATATTTGAAAGTCCGAATTTTTTTGAAATTTTAGTTATATTATCACCCGGTTGAACAACGTAGTTTTTGTAAGTTACAGTTTCAAAAGCATATTTTATATTTGAACTTTCATCGATAAAACCGTCATCACCTATTTCTGTAACTTTTTCTCCGGTAGCGTAATTTTTCATAGCAGTATCCAAAAAAAACATTTCACTTTCGGACAATACGTTTACTTTTACAGGTCTAAAAAAACTTATAATATTTGAAAATGCAAAAGGAACAAGCAAAAGCAAAATATACATTGCCAGTAAAACGTACAGATATATTTTTATGCTTTTTATAATTTGGGCAATATTTTTTGCAACATTTATCCACATTATTTTTACAGTAGGCTGTGCTTCCGCCCAACTCTTTTTTAGAGGAATAAAACCGTTTGCAGGCTGCTTTTGTAAAAATTTTTCAATTGAAGAAGCTCTATCAAACTGAATTACGGTATTGGAATCTACATAACTAATTATCTGCATATCTTTCTATCGACATTTTTTTTTTATGATATTAGAATTAAATTCATGAGAAAATCCAAAACTAAACATTCTTTTCTTTTTTTTATCTTCTCAGGTTTTTTAATCGGAATTTTTTTTAAACTCTTTTTTGTTGATTTTGTAAAAATTTCCGGAAATTCTATGTACCCTACACTAAAAGACGGAAAGTATGTTTTTGTATTTAAATCAGCATACGGACTTGTAAAACCTTTCTCTTCAGATTTTTTACTTCAATGGAATACTCCAAAAGAAAACGATATTGTAATTTTTTTGCAGGGAACAAAAATGAACGTAAAGCGTTGTGCCGCAAAAGAAAATACTCCAATTGAATGTATTAAAAATTCAAGTTATCATATGAAAGTTGACAGCAGGATTATTCCCCTGACTAAAGAACAATTTGAAAAAATGAAGTATCATACATATGTTCCTCAAGGAAAGATTTTACTGATCGGAGATAATTATTTGAATTCTATAGATTCGAGGGATTTCGGTTTTATCTCTACAAAAAATGTTATAGGCAAGGTTATATGCAAATAAGCAGCTTTTACTCAAAAAAAAGAATAATCACAGTTTTTATAATTCTTATTTTGCTCCTTATTTATATTTTAGTTTCATACGCTTTTCTTGCTTCAAAAAAAGTTCCCGTATTTATAAAACCGGTAGAAAATATTGAACGCGGTTCTATTCTGGATCGGAACGGCAAATCTTTAGCAGTGCAGACAAATTTTTATCACCTTTGTGCAAGTCCTGCAGCAATTTCAGACAAAGAAAAAACTGCAAATATTCTTGCTAAACCTTTAGAGTATACTCCGGAACATCTTTTATCATTGCTTGATTCTACGGCATCTTTTGTTTACATCAAAAAAAAGATGGATCAGACAGAATACAATGAAGTGAGCAAAATTATAGAAAAAAATAAAATATACGGTTTTAGATTTGAAAAAGTACAAGGAAGAACGTACCCGGAAAATGCACTGGCATCTCAGGTTATCGGTTTTATGGGTAACGATGGAACAGGTTTAAGTGGAATAGAGTACACTTATCAGCAAATTTTATCTCCACAATACAAAGAAGGTCATGACAATAGAGGAAAAGATATTTATCTTACGATCGATGCCAACCTGCAATACAAACTTGAAAAAATAGCTCAAGAAGCAAAAGAAAAAACAAAAGCGGAAAGTATTATGCTCATTGCTTCTCAGGCAAAAACCGGAGAAATTCTTTCGTATATCAGTTTGCCCTCAGCAAATCTGAACACTTATCCGCAATCAGCTATAGAAGAAAAAATTGACTTGCCGGCAGTTACAGCTTATGAACCGGGTTCTGTTTTTAAACTTTTTACCGTTGCTTCCGTTGTAGATTCAGGAAAAGCAGAACCTAATGAAAAATTTTTTTGCAACGGAATTTACGAAATAAAATCAAAAAGTGAAGAAGGCACAAAAATTACATGCCTTGCAAGACATGGTCCTCTCACTCCTCAAGAAGCCCTCCAATATTCTTGCAATGATGTTCTTGCACAAATGAGCGAAAGGATAGAAACGGAGGAATTCTTAAAACGTATACACATGTTCGGTTTCGGCTCCAGAACAGGAATAGAATTACCGGGAGAAACAAAAGGACTTGTAAAAAACACTTCCAGCAAATTATGGTCCGGGCGTTCAAAACCTACAATAGCAATCGGCCAAGAAATAAGTGTTTCTGCAATACAAATGGTACAGGCCGCAACTGCATTTACAAACGACGGTATTCCTATAAAACCTACACTGATAAGCCACATCGATGATAAAAACGGAAAAGTTTATTACAAGCATGATATTCAGTATCTATCGCCGGTGATATCTGCACAAACGGCTTCGTATATTCTAAACTGTATGGAAAATACAGCCCTAAAAGGAACCGGGACAAAAGCTCTTTTACCGGACATTTCAATCGGCGTAAAAACAGGAACAGCACAAATGCTGGACACATCAACAGGAACTTACAGTAAAACGGACTTTGTTTCAAATTGTCTTTCAGTATTTCCTGCCGAAAATCCTCAAATAATTTTGTATATAGTAATTACAAAAGCACAGGGAGAAAATTACGCAGGAAGAATCGTTGCACCTGTAATAGGAGAAGCGGCAAACGTTATAATTGATCACCTGGGTATGACAAGAGCAAATGCACAGTCGTTTTATCACGGTAAAAAAAAGGAAATCGTACCGCAACAAACAATAAAAATAAAAAATACCGTACCAAACTTTATAGGACTTTCTAAAAGCCAAATTATTCCGTTACTGAATAATCCGGATATAAATATAAAAATTGAAGGCTATGGAAATGTTGTAGAACAATATCCCGATGCAGGAACTCCGATCATTCAAGGAATGTCAATTGAACTCATTCTTCAATAAAAACTACAGTCTTTTTGAACAACGCTTTCCTCAATTTGCAAAAATCTTACCAAAAGAAAAAGCTTTTGAATTTGCAAATCAGGGCATAGAGCAATGTACAATTTTAAACGCAAAAAACGGCGAACTTACTGCAAAATTTAAGGATAAAGCACTACATTCTGTTTACAACCCAATAAAAGAAGCCGAAAACATTGCAGTAAATTTTGAATCTTCAAATCGCAATCGTAAAGATAGTCAAAATTTGAACATAAAAAATGTATTTTTTTTAGGTTACGGGCTGGGATATGGTGCAATTGAATTTGCAAAAAAATTTCCCCAATTAAACATAATTATCGTAGAAAGTGATTTTCCGTTTGCTTTTCTACCGTTTATTACTACGGATTTAAGCAGCCTGTTTTCTCATAAAAATTTAATTCTGCTTTTCGGTCTTTCCCACGAAGAAATTATAGGATTTATGGAAAAACAAAAAATTATCGATTACTCTGTTATAAAAAATCCTGCACAAATTCTTCACAATGAACTATGGTTTAATCAATTTGTAGATCTTTTGCAACGTAATAAAGAAAAACAAAAAATCAATGAAAACACGAAAAAAAAATACGGAAAACTTTGGGAAAACAATGCAAAGAAAAATTTTTCAATCTCAAAAAAATTACCGGGAATAATTGAGCTAAAAAATATCTATGAAAACACTCCGGCATTTATAGTCTGTGCAGGACCTACCCTTGAAAACTCCTTGCAAAACATAAAAGAAATTCAAAAAAAATGCATCTTAATATGTGTTGATACAGCCTTACATAAACTTTTAAAACTTGGAATTTTTCCGGATTTTACGGTTGTAATGGACAGCCAATACTGGAATTCACGACATCTGGACTTTTTAAACACGGAAAATACAACTCTCATAAGTGAAATTTCAGTATATCCTTCTGTTTTTCGTAAAAAATGGAAAAAAATTTATCTTTGTAATTCATTTTTCCCTGTAGGAAAAAAACTTGAAAAAAATATCGAAAGAGGAACACTTACAGCCGGAGGTTCGGTTGCAACTTCCTGCTGGGATTTTGCCAGATACCTCGGATGCAAAAATATTTTTATGGCAGGACTTGATCTTGGATTTCCAAAAAATCAAACACATACAAAAGGGTCAACTTTTGAAACTTGGGCTGAGCAAAAATCCGGAAGACTTAAAACTCTGGATTTTCATTCCAGTTGTGCAAGATTCAATGCAAAACCTGTTTATTCTAAAAGTTATGACGGTGAAATTATGCAAACCGACAACAGAATGAAAATGTATGCTTGGTGGTTTGAAAGTAAACTTGCAGAATTTCCTCAAATAAAAACATACTGTCTTTCAAAAAAGAGTCTTGCAATTCCCGGAATGAAAATTGCAGAACCGGCGGAACTTCTTCAGTTACCGGATTTCAGGTGATTTAGAAGATTTTAAATTATTCAACAAAAAAGTATTAAATTTTTATTTCTCATTACCGATAAATAAAGTGTGCAACGTATATAAAACGTAAATAAAATCGGAGAGTTTCAAGACATCCGGTCTCCGATTTTTGCATATAAAAAGCTGGGAAGTGTGAGAGCCCGGCTTTTTTTTTATCTAAAGCTTTTGTAGAATTTTGCCGATAAACAAGTGGGGAGAATTTTTAAAAGATATGAATTCCTATAGCGTTTCACAGCTGCAAAGTGGCTCTTTTTTCACAAACGAAGTTATTTTAGATAAAACATTTGTTTTACTTTCTTCCAGCAATCCTGTAACAAAAGAATTAATCGAAGCTTTAAATGACTGGGACTTCAAGGTCGTTTATTCTGACGGATACATTGCAGACAGACTCAATGCTGATGTTTTTTCTACTTCTCAATTTCAAGCTCAATCCGAACAGATAATAAAAGAAGCGGAAAACGAAAAAAGTATTTTTTCAACAGAAAAGCTTACAAAAGATGTTCCTCAAACCGAAGCTGAAAGGCTGCTAAGCGTTCAGCAAGTTTATAACGAATATTTGGACTATATAGGAAAAATTTTCACGGTTTATGCTACAAAAAAGCAACTGAATATGGCAGAACTTTCTGAAACATCAAGAAGTTTGGTGAATTTTATCAAGGATAATCGAAAATACGTATTGCGTATTCAGCCTTCAATTCATGATAACACAGCAAAAAGAAATTTTCTGATTAGCCATACTATGAGAGCTACGGTAATTTCAATTGTAATCGGATTGCAAATGAATTTTCCTATGGATACACTTACAGAATTGGGAGTAGCATGTTTTCTTCATGAAATCGGAATGATCCGCTTGCCACCGCAGCTTTACTTATCCGAAAGAAAACTTACTCAATCCGAAAAAAATCAAATAGCAACTCATCCGATACTTTCATATAATATTCTAAAAGATGCAGGATTTCCTATCAGCGTTTGTCTTGGAGTACTTGAACATCACGAAAAATACAATGGCAAAGGTTATCCTAGAAAGATTAGTGCGGAAAGCATCTCTCCTTTTGCAAGAATAATTTCGGTGGCTTGTACTTATGAAGCTATAACAGCCCCACGCCAATATAAAGATGAGCAGTCAAGCTTTTCTGCAATGGTAGAAATTCTTAAAAATCAGGAAATGCAGTACGATTCTAAAGTTATCACAGCTTTACTTCTTAGTGTTTCATTTTACCCTATCGGAGCTTATGTATATCTTAGTAATAATAAAGTTGCTCAAGTTATAGAAGCAAATCCTAGAAACCCGAAATGCCCGATTGTACAGCTTTTAACAGAGACAGAAAGCAATGGGGATTTAAAAACTCTAAGTACAAGCGAAAATGGAATTTGGATTTCAAGGGTACTTTCAAAAAAAGAATCAGATGATGTATTGGCTTCTTTAAAAAATTTACAAAATCAAAAAGATTCGTAAAAAAAAACACCGTATTTTTTTAATACGGTGTTTTTTGTCAGTTTTTTTTAATCAATACTTACTTACGTAGTTAATAATCTCCTGCTTGATTCGGGCAGAAAGTTCTTGTATCGGTAAACGAATCTGCTCCATAGAGTCACGGAATCGTAAAGTTACGGTATTAAAGTTTTGATTTACGGAACCGTCTTCAGTTTTTTCTTGAATTGTATCATAGTCAACAGTAACACAAAATGGAGTTCCAACTTCATCTTGACGTCTATAACGCTTTCCAACAGAACCTGAAACATCAAAATCAGTTACATAGTCTTCTTTCAGCATATTCTGAATTTCCTTAGCTTTCTCAGCAAGACCGTCTTTTTTCATCAACGGCAGAACTGCAACCGTAATCGGAGCAAGTCTGGGATCTAAGTGAAGCACAGTCCTGTAATCTTCTTTACCGTCAGTCCCTACGTTTTGTTCTTCGTAAGCTTCACAAAGGAACATAAGAAAATTTCTATTTAAACCTGCAGAAGTTTCAACAACATACGGTATATACTTTTTGTTTCCGTCATCTTGATCCATGTAGCTCATATCTTTTTTACTGAACTTCATATGTTGGCTTAAATCCCAGTCCGTTCTTGAGTGAATTCCCTCAATTTCTTCAAATCCTATAGGGAAATTATAAGTGATATCATAAGCGTCTTTTGCGTAATGAGCCAATTTATCATGATGATGCCACTTGAGCTGACTTTCAGGAATACCGTATTTTAGGTAAAAATTCCATCTTTCTTTTCTCCAAAACTCAAATGTTTCATCTTCAGTTCCCGGCTTACAAAAATATTCCATTTCCAATTGCTCAAATTCACAAGTTCTAAAAATAAAATTTTTAAAAACCAATTCGTTACGGAACGCTTTTCCGTACTGTGCAACTCCGAAAGGTATTTTCATTCGATTGGATTGAATAATATTTTTAAAATCCAAAAATATAGTCTGACAAGTTTCAGGTCTAAGGTAAATCAAATGAGAATCATCAGCAACAGCTCCCTGATATGTTTTGAACATAAGATTAAATTCACGAACATCAGTATATTTTTTGTTTCTACTGCCGCAAACAGGACAGTTTATATGTTCAACAATAAAGGATTTCATTTGATCATGACTCATAGTATCAACCGGCTTTTCGGTTTTAAAATCGTTGCTACGACACCAATCTTCTATAAGTTTATCCGCTCTATGGCGAGCATTACATTCCAGACAATCAAGCATTGGATCGCTGAAATGCCCAACATGTCCGCTGGCTTCCCAAGTTGTATGATGAGTAAAAATTGAGCCGTCAAGGCCAACAACATCATCATGAAGCTGTGTCATATATTTCCACCACGCATTTTGAATATTGCGTTTAAACTCAACTCCTAAAGGGCCGTAATCCCAAGCTCCTGCCTGTCCTCCATAAATTTCACTGGACTGATAAACAAATCCTCTTCGTTTACATAAACTGATAATCTTGTCTAAAGTACATTCATGATTTTCCATATTTTTTAATCCTCCGACGATGCTTGAAACACCATAATACAAATTTATTTAAAAGAAGCAAGCACACGCTCCACCCTTTCAATTGATTTTTCAATACCAAGAATAAGAATTGACCCCATAAGAGGTGGTGAAACACGGCTTCCCGTAACTGCCATTCTAATAGGCATCATAAAATCGCCCATTTTTATTCCCATTTTTTCCGCCATAGAACGTGCAAGATTTTCTTGTGCTTCGTGATCCATTATAGGAAGTGCACGAATAAAATCTTTTGATGATTCCAAAATTTCTTTTGTTTTTTCCATGTCAAGTTTTTTTGGAATTATTTGTTCAACCGGAGGGACTTCAACCTCAGTAAATAAAAATCTTACCATTTCGGCTGCATCGGTAAGATAATGAAGCCTCTCTTTGATTAAAGGCATCAATTCCATAAGTTTTTCCTGAATCTGATCACTTGAAAGCTCTCCTACAGACTTTACAGCAGCCATTCCAAAATCGCCTCTTGCTAAAGTTTCGTTATCGGCCAAGACCGGACGCCCGTTATCCCCAAGAGCAATACCGCTTACGCAAGGACCTACTTTTGGAGCAGGAAACTGCTCACTCGCATTTATGCAAATAGAGGCATCTCCTGTTCCGGTAATGAACGGAAGAACTGCTTTATAAAGTTCCTGATCGCTCATTTGGCGTAGATATTGTCCGTTAAACCATTCAAGTTTTTTATAGTCAAAAACAGCTCCGGCTTTATTTAAATGTTCCATTTTGAAAAGTTTTTGAAGATCTTGCATAGGATACATATCCCTACCGTCCTCGTAACTGCAACCGAGCATAGCAACATAATTTACGATAGCCTGTGGCAAATAACCTCTTGCACGAAATTCGTTTAAGCTTGTAGCACCATGGCGTTTTGAAAGTTTTTGACCATCACTCCCGTTTACCATAGGCAAGTGGCAAAACTGAGGGCACTCCCAGCCGAAAGCTCTGTACATTTGCACGTGTAACGGAGTTGAGGGAATCCACTCTTGTGCACGCATTACATGAGTAATCTTCATAAAGTGATCGTCTACAACATTTGCCAAGTGATACGTAGGAAATCCGTCACTTTTTAGTAAAACAGGATCCGGAGAAATATCTTCATTTTTCCATTCAATATCGCCTAAAAGGGCATCGTAAAATTTTGTTACTCCTTCAAGAGGAACTTTTAGACGAATAACATAAGGTTTTCCTTCTTCAAGATTTTTTTTAATTTCTTCTTCGGTTAAATGCCGACAGTTTCTGTCATAACCCGGAGGCATTTTATTTTTTGTTTGAAGAGTTCTTATTCTATCCAGCCTCTCAGAATCACAAAAGCAATAGTAAGCTTCTCCTTTTTCAACAAGTTTCATGGCGTATTCTTTGTAAAGATTAAAACGCTCGGATTGAACATAAGGCCCGTACTCTCCACCCTTTGAGCCACCCTCATCCCAATTAATATTCAGCCAAGACATAGTATCATAAAGGTTTTTTACGTATTCCTCCCCGTAACGGGTGCGATCCGTATCTTCAAGACGTAAAATGAATTTTCCGCCGTTTGCACGGGCAAAAAGATAATTAAACAATGCGGTTCTTACACCGCCGATATGCTGCATTCCCGTAGGAGATGGAGCGTAACGAACACGGACTTCCATTGACTTCCTCAGTATAAATAAAAAATTTTAACAACTTGTTTATGTGTAAAACAAGTACCACATAATATAGTAAATTTTAATTTTTTTAACAAGATATTATACAAAAAACAAAAATTACTATACAAAAAGCAAAAAAATAAAAAAATACCTAAATTTTACTTGACATATTCTCAAAAAGGTATTATAAACTTTTGTCTACTTGTCGCTATTTTTTTTATCACTTTTATTGACTAAAAATAATCTTCTAAGATATAATGAAACTATGAGTTTACATTCTGAATCGGCATTACGTCAGGCTTACGAAAATCTAGTCAGCTTCGATCCGGATGGTGCAAAAATTTTACTCTCACAGGCCCTTGTTGACGATTTAGATAATGCTGAAATTATGTTTTGCCTCAAAATTATTAATTTTTGGTCAGATCAAAAAAGAGCAATTCTAGCCAATCAGGAGTTTTTTTTTCAAGGGGAACTTTTGATTAAGAGTTGGAAAAAATTTGTTATTTATTTTAAAACCGAAATCCCAAAATATGAACAATGTGTATATTCAATTCAAAAAGGTGCTTTTTCTTTTGCCTTAGATGTATTTAAGCAAACTTTACAATTAGCAACTTCAAATCAAAAAGCATTAATATTCAATAGAATTGGAATCTGCCATAAACAGCTGGGGAATTACGAAACCGCCCTAACTTTTTTTGAACAATCCGATGCACTACTTCCTTGTGATGCTCAAAATTTAGCTGATATGGCAGACTGTTATGCCTTATGCGGAAATGAAAGAGATTCCAAAATTCTTTTTAGAGAAGCTTTTTTTATAGATCCTCAGTATGTCGATGTAAGTCTTATAGAATCAGAACTTTTTACCAGACTCTATAACAAAGTGGCTTTATCTAAAAAAACTTCCGAAGAAATTGCAGAATGGATCCCCGTTGAAGGAACAATTTTGCATATTTTTGACTGCAAAAGAAAATTACGAGCTATTGAAATAGGTCAGTTGAAACAAAATATTTATGCTTTGGAAACAGAGTTAAAAGATTCAGGATGTCAAAGAGAACTTTTGATTCCTCGTCTTATAAACAAATATTTTTGGCTTATCGATCATTATATTATGGAAAATGATCATCACTCAAAAATTAATGAAACCTTATTAAAGATCAAATTACTTGACGAAGATATCTATCAAAGGTATACAGTATGAATGACAGGAGATTATATGTCTGAAAAATTATTAAAATCTGTACAGGAAATGCTCAATGAAGAAAAGTGGACAAGAGCTGCTATTTCAAATTACACAAAAAACAATTTCATCGAACTGGCAACTAAAGTTGACGAAGCTAAAAACAGTTCTTGCGTAGATGAAGTAAAAGCTATTTGTGATGAACATTTATCTCACACAAAAAACAGTATTATTGCTTTGTACATTTCAGGAATGCTAGGGCTCAAAAAAAAGAATTTGGACAATTCAGCAATCGTAGATTTGCTTTCGATTTTTATCGACAACAAGAAAAACTCAATCGTAGAATATCTTTGCGAAAGCATTTTAGCAGAGGATGAAACCAACAAATTCGCCCTGAGAACTCTTGCAGAATGTTATAAAGAAGACGGCAACGAAAAGATTTTCAAGGTTTACGAAGAAATTGTACGGCTCGACATAGAAGAAGCAGATATTGCAAAAAACCTTGCAGAACATTACGAAGAAATCGAAAACTTTGAACTTTCAGTAGAGTACTACAAAAAGGCTCTTCACCGTTTTATATCAAAAAAAGCTATAAATCAAATAAAAGAAGTTTGGACAAAACTTGTTGAAAAAATTCCGGAAGAAATAGACTTTTTTAAGCTTGTTCAAAACAAAATTGCAAAAACTATCAGTGAAGAAAAAAGCGTATCTTTAATGCAGGATCTTTATAAATATTATAAAGAAAATAAAATTTGGGACACCGCAATAGACATTCTAAAACTTATTCTAAAAATCGATGAAAAAGACAATTGGGCACGAAAAGAACTTGTAGAATGCTTTAAGGAAAAATATGAAAATCACAGCCAACTACAAGAATGTATTAATATTTCAAATCTTGAATCCAGTTACAGAAATGTTTTTGAATCTATTTCGGACTTTGAAAAACATATAGCTTTTGATAAAGGAAATTTTGTTTTTCACAGAAGCTGGGGTGTAGGAAAAATAGGACAAGTTACCAATGACAAGATAAGGGTAAATTTTGGTAAAAAATACGGTGTAAAATCCATGACATTAAAAATGGCAGTTGATGCACTAAAACCTTTAGCAAAAGATCACATTTGGGTTTTAAAAGCAACCACATCAAAAGCGGAGCTGGTAAATATGGTAAAAACCGATATTCCGGGAACGCTGAAAATTATCATAAAAAGTTTTGATAATAACTGTGATTTTAAAAGAATAAAACTGGAACTGGTACCGAGCATTCTTACAACTTCGGAATGGACAAGCTGGAGTACAAAGGCCAGAAAAGCGATCGAAACAAATTCAACTTTTGGAGTAAATCCTAACGATATATCGATGTACACTGTAAGATCAAAAGAAGTTTCAAAAGAAGAAAAACTTGATAACGAGTTTAAAGCTCAAAAGAATTTCTTTTCAAGAATTGATATTTTTATGCGTTTTATGAACTCTGCCGATACGGAATCCGATCTTTTTACGGATATGTTCAACTACTTTGTAGGGTATCTAAAAGCATTCAGCAATGTCAATGAGCAAATCATAGCTTCGTTTTTAGTTGTACGTTCAGTTACAACAAAAATTCCACATCTTTCACAACCTATGCCTTTTACTTTTGCCCAGCTTTTTGAAGAAATTGAAAATCCTCAAGAAATGTACCGTGAGTTAAAAGATTCGGTAAACACTTCTTTAAGAAAAGATTTTCTAAAATGCATCAGGGATTTGCTTCCTAACTGGAATGAAATTTACATAAAACTTTTTCCTACAGTTTTACAACAGGATATGATAGATCAGCTTATAGAAGAAGGATACAAAGAAGACGTAAAAAAACTTGCAGCACATGCATTTGAAAATTACAAAGATTACAGAGAGGCTGTAGTATTCTTTTTCAAGGAATCCAGAGAAGACGAGTGGTTTAAAGAAATCGGCATTTCCGAAGAAAAACAGTACATTACACTGATCCACATTATTGATCTTACGTACAAAGAGATTGATAACCACTGCAACACTACAGAAAATCGTAAAATTAATAAGCAAATTCAAAACTTGCTTTTCAAAAATGATACTGTTTTGAATTACATACTTGAAAACGACAAGGAAACTATCACTCGTATTTTCAGCCTAATTGACGACATGGCAGATATGGATCATGCCATAAAAATCAAAATGCAAAACAAAATTCTTGAAAAATATCCTGATTTTAAATTCTACGGAGCTGAAGAAAAAACAGTTGCCTCAAAAGGTGTTATGGTTACCCAAAAAATGTTTGCACTTAAACAAGACATGCTGCAAAATCTTGTATCCGTTGAAATTCCTGCAAATTCAAAGGAAATCGGAGAAGCAATGGAAAAGGGCGACTTGAGGGAAAATGCGGAATACAAAGCTGCAAGAGAACGCCAAACACAATTGAGCAATCAGGTTTCAAAACTTCAAGACGAAATTGCAAGAGCACAAATTTTCAATCCGGATACTATTACAACATCTAGGGTTTCTTTCGGAACGGTTGCAAGTTTGAAAAACACAGAAACGGGAGAAACGGAAGAGTATACAATACTTGGTCCGTGGGAATCCGATCCGAACAACAATATAATTTCTTATATGTCGCCTTTCGGAAATGCAATTCTTAATTCAAAAGAAAAAGAAACTCTTGAATTTACAATAAACGAAAGAAAATTCTCTTACATTGTAACTTCAATAAAACCTGCAAAGTTTTAGTTTTGAATTGACTAAAATTAATTTGCCGGAAAATCTTTGAAAGATTAAAGCAAAGTCGCTCTAAATCTGATATTAAAAATATCAGATTTAGAGCGACTTTTTTGTATTTTCTTTATTTTGCTGAAGAAATTTTTTCCAAAGTTAGAGCAGCTTTTTTTGCATTTGCATTGTTCTTTTTGTCTTCACTTTTTGAAATATCTTCTACAAGCTTAAACAAATTTGCGTATTTATTTTTTGCAAATATATCCAACCCTATTCCCTGGGTAGAAGCATCTTTATGCTCCAAAAACATTCTACAAACTTCTTCGTAATCCTGTAACTCATATTTTGAAATTGATTTTCCAATAGCATAGCGTAAATTTTTTTCTTTTTCATCGTTAAGACTTGCTATAACAACTTTTTTTACATCATTATAGGAATCTTTTATTTTATATTCAAAAATTACATTTGATGCTTTTGCTCTGGCAGTTTCACCGTATTTTTTTTCTAAAATAATCGAAGATAAAAATTCAGCACTTTTAGGAATGTTAATTGAGCCTATAGCAGAATAACATTCATATTTTATTTCGTTTTGAGGATCGTTTTTTGCCCTAAAAATAAGAGAATCGATTGCTTTTTCAAATTTTTTTTCTTTACATACTTTGACAGCTTCAAAGCGTACATTTTTGTGATTATCCTTTAGTGCATCTAAAATAATTATTTGGCAATCTTTGTTCGTTTCAGCAAAATTTGCAGCTCCTTTTACAGCATAACAGCGCAAAACCGGATCGGAATTTGAAAAAATATCGACTAATACAGGAACCACAGAATCGTTACCCATTTTAGAAGCTGCTTCCAAAGCATAAGAACGGACATAGGTATTTTTTTCATTATCTTGAGCAATTTCCAGTAAATCATCGTAAGTTTCTACAACACAAAGTTGACCTAGTACTTTCATCAATGCTTGCTGAACAGGCAAAGAGATATCATCATTTTTCATATATTCAATTAAAAAAGCGGCTTCTTCCTTTCCGCCAAGTTTTTCGCAAGCGTTAAGAGCAGGAACAAAAAGTTCTTCTTTTTCCGACTTTAATATTTCAAGAACGAGCGGAGAGGCTTCTTTTACTTCAAATTCGCTGACATATTTTAACACGCTTTGAACAGCAGAATTTTTTTGATCATAAGGATCTTCCAAAAATTCCAAACAATATTCCTTTAATCTGTCATCTTTAATTTGTAAAAAATAATACAATATTTTTTCCCGAACAACGGCATTACCGGTTGAAAAAAACAGAGTAAAAACTTCATCCGAAAGAAGTGCATCTTTTTCGTTAGAAATGGAAGTTATCAAAGAAACTATATCGCTTTCAAGACCGTATTTTAAAATTTCTTTTTGTTTTTCAAGTTCAGACTTTTCTTCCTTTACTTGGGCTAAACAAAACACACAGAAAAAAGAAAAAAACATAAAACATAAAACAGTTTTTATAAAATAATTTTTCATAAAAGCCTCTTTTTTTTGTATAAACTCCAATTGTTACCGATGAAAATATCTTTTCAAAAATATTTTTTTGTATTCTGCAAAACGTCCTTCGTTAATTGCAGAGCGGCTTTCTTTTATCATATTATTTAAAAAATACAAATTATGATAGGAAGCAAGAATTGAACTTAATATTTCATTATTTTTATAAAGATGTCGTAAATAACTTCTGGAATAATTTTTGCATATTTTACAATCACATTCAGGATCTATCGGGGCAAAATCATATGCAAAAACTTCTTTTTTTATTGAAATAGCACCGTCTTTTGTAAAATATGAACCGTTTCTTGCGTTTCTTGTTGGAAGAACGCAATCAAACATGTCAATTCCGTTTTCAATAGCCTCAAGAATAAAATCGGGAGTCCCGATACCCATTACGTATTTGGGTTTAGATTCAGGTAAATACTCTACTGTATACTGCAATGTTTCTCTATAGATGTCAAAAGTTTCTCCAACAGAAAGTCCGCCGATTGCTATGCCCGGAAGTTCAAGTTGCGAAACAAAATCCGCACTTTGGATCCGTAAATCCTTGTAAAAATTTCCCTGTACAATAGGGAATAAAAGCCCTTTGTAGCCTTTTTCATTTCGGATTTTCTCCCATTTAGCCTTTGCTCTTAAAAGCCAATTGCTCGTTGTTTCCAAAGCCTGCCTTGACTGCTTGTATTCCGTTCCAAAACCTGTGCAAACATCAAGTTGCATTTGAATATCGGAATTAAACTGACTTTGAACTTCTACAACTTTTTCAGGTGTCAAAAAATGTCTTGAACCGTCAATATGACTTTGAAAAGCAACTCCTTCATCTTTTATTTTTCTAAAACTTGCAAGCGACCAAACTTGAAATCCGCCCGAATCCGTTAAAAAATTTTTATTCCAACCTGTAAAACCGTGTAACCCGCCTGCCTTTTCAAGCAAATCAGAAGTTGGTCTAAGATATAAATGATAAGTATTTGCCAATATAATTTCAAAGCCAATTTGCTCAAGATCATCTTTTGTCATAGCTTTTACTGTAGCATTTGTTCCGACGGGCATAAAAACCGGGGTCTGCACGTCCCCATGGGGTAAATGTAGAACGCCGGTTCTTGCTTTAGTAGAACAATCTTTTTTATAAATATCAAAATATTCCATGTATAAAAATCCTTTATTAAATTTTAAGTTCTTGTGTAATAAACCAATACTATGCTTATTATTATAAAAATAACAACGGGAAACCACGCCCCCATAAGCGGAGAAATATAGCCAAATTCCGACAGCAACATCGTAACCATTTGCAAAACATAAAAAGAAACTGCAGCCGCAAGAGAAAAAACAAAACTCATCAACAAAACATTTTTTCTTGTTTTTCCGGAAAGACCTACAGACAAAAAAACTACAATAAAAATTACAAACGGAAAAGAAAATTTTTTATAATAATCGCCCAATTCTTTATTGTAATTAAGTCCGATACGCTTTAAATGATTTATATATTCTTTTGCATCTTTTATGTTTACAGACTCTACAGAAACCACATTACGTTTAAAAGTATCCGGCCCTTCTTCTATGTAATCATAATTTTGATTTGGAATAATTTTTAACACTCCATCGTCAACTTTATAGGTTTTTATTCCATAAAATTCCCAGCTATCATTTAACCATAAAGCAGAATCTGCTATCAGTACATAGTCAAGAATATTATTTTCGTCCCTTTGTATAATAGTAATGCCGTGAATTCTTTTTTGATTATCATCATAAAAATTCACCTTATAAATACGTTTACCTCCATTCCCCCTCAGTACAATCTTATCATTATTTTGATTGGTATTTATATTTAAAAGAGAATCCTGAAGTTTCGTTTTTTTTGCATAATTCGGAACGACAACCTTATCTTCAAAAAATAAAAAACCTACGGATAATATAAGCGAAAAAATCAACAAGGGTAATGTAAATCTAAAAAGAGAAACACCGGAAGCAAAAATTGAAGTCAATTCGTTTTTTGCATAAAGATCACTTAAAGAATATGAAGATGCAAATAAAACAGACATGGGAACCGAAAATGAAACAGCTTTTGCAAAATAAAAAAGTTCTACTTGCATAACTTTAAAAAATGGAATATCCGAACTTATATAGTTCCAAATGTTAATAAGCAGATCTATTAAGATTATAACAAACGAAAAGAAAAACAGCGAACCTATAAAAAGAGGAAAAAATTTTTTAAAAATATATACTACATAAGTCATTTTTTATTCTGGTTTTAGTTCCTATTTTTTTATAAGCATTATTATAAATCCTGTTCCAAAAATTCCTATAAGAAAATTTGGAAACCACATTGAAAAAAATCCGTTCAGTCCATTCCTAAGACCAAAAACTTGTCCTAAAGTTAATAACGTCCAGTAAAGAACCGAAATTAAAATCCCTATAATTAAACCTATTGTCTGTCCGTTATGCTTACCAAAAATTATTGCTAAAGGAAAAGCCAAAATTGCAAAAAATATAGAGCCAAATGGCAAAGAAAACTTTTTATTGTACTCTACAAGATAGGAATTTAGGTGATACTTACTAACACTGGGATTATTTTTCAGCTGTTTTATATATCTGTATAAATCATATGAAGTCATTTCTCTAGGATTTGTTCCTGTTGATGAAATATTATTTATTGACGATGTAAAAATATTCATTGTAAGGCTATCCGCAATTATGAATTCGTAATCGTTTTTTTTATCAGAATTCAACTGTATAAGACTGGGATTTTTCATCATCATTTGCATCAAAACCGTTTTATCTTTTGAATTTATGATATTTGATTCACCTGCAACTATAATTCGTTCATTACCATCTCTATCTGTATCAAAAATGATCATATCGGAAATATTCTTATCAAGAACCTGTCCAATAACCAAAATTGAATCTCTTGTTCTCTTTATTGAATTAGATTCTATTTCTACTGCCGGATTTGAAAAAATGATTTGCCTACTTAATTCATTGTATCTTAGAGTTCCTACCGGCAAAAGATAATCATTTACAAAAAACGAAAAAAGTGATATTAAAAAACCAAGAACAAATACAGGAATTCCAAGCCTAAGAAAAGAAGACCCTGTCGCTCTTAAAATAAGAATTTCATTATCGCTCATCAATCTTCCTATGCACATTAAAAAACCGACCAAAGTACCAAAGGGTGCAGACTGTGCAACAATAAAGGGTAAAGAATAAAGCATTAATTTCATTACCTGTCCAAACGGAACTTTTTTAGAAAGAATATCCTGCATAACAAGCAAAATCTGATTTACAAAAAAAACCAAAAAGAAAAACAAAAATGAAATCAAAAAATAAAGGACAAGTTCTTTTACAATGTAGCGCATTAAAATATTTTCTTTTTTTAATTGAATATTATTTTTTATTGTTTTTATTGTTTTTATTGTTTTTATTGTTGAAGGAAAATGCATAAAAAGATTTTTCAACAAAGTAAAATTTTTTTTTACAAAAATTTTACTTTTGAGAAAATATACTGTGCTACAAAAAAAACTTTTAAAATCCATACAGTTAAATTCCTGTCGAACCGAATCCCTTACAGTCTCGTTCCGTTTGTCCTATAGTATTTACAATTTTAAAATCAGCTTTAACAACCGGAGCTAAAACCATTTGTGCTATCCTATCTCCTTTATGAACAACAAAATCTTCCTGAGAAAAATTTACAAGAATAATATGAAGTTCTCCTCTATAATCGCTGTCTATAGTTGCAGGAGTATTTAAAAGAGATATACCGTTTTTAATTGCAAGCCCGCTTCTCGGCCTTATTTGAATTTCATAACCATCCGGTATTTCAAAATACAAACCGGTAGGAATTGCTTTTCTCTCAAAGGATTTTATGACAATATCCGAATCTATAAAAGCACAAACATCCGCACCTGCTGCTCCGAATGTTTTGTATTCAGGCAATTTTGCACCTTCAGAAACAATTATTTTTAATTCAACTTTTTTTTCAGCATCTAAATTCATCTTCAATAACCTTACAAATTTTTTGTGAAACGGATTTTTTTACCTTAGGCCCGTATATTACAAATGAATATTCAAGTTTTTTATCAAAATTACGTAAAATATCTAATAAGGTAGAAGTATCTGTTTTTTTTATAATTTCAATAATTTTTTCCGATTCATAAACATTATACCCCGAAAAATAACTTTTTGATAAAGATTTTATCCTTTGTTCAACATCTTCACTTGCCATAATTTCCTCACCACAAAGATGTTGTTTTGCAAAATCTATTTCTTTTTGAGTAAGTTCCGTTCTAAAAAAATCTTTTACGATTTTTAGCAAATCCCTCGCTACAGTTAAACAATTTTTCTTGGAAGAAGTTGCATAATTTGCCCAAAATCCGCAATCTTCAAAAACAGTAAAAAAACTGTAAACATTATAACAATATCCGGATTCTTCTCTTAATTTTTGAAAAAGGCGAGAACTCATTGTATCGCCGATTATAGCATTTAAAATAGACATGGCAATATTTTCTTCTAACGAAAGAGGAGCATCCACGGAGAACAAGAAGAAAAATTGTTCTTGCTGAAAATCTGCAGGTATAAAATCTATTGCAGAATTCCATCCGGGTTTTGAAAATTCGTTTTTTTTATAAAAATTATTTCTGAACGGAAATTCATTTACAACCCTAGAAACTTGTCCGCAATCAAAATTTCCGGAAACAGTAATAAGCATAGGACCGTTTTTTATAAATTGTTGATACCAATCATACAGATCTTCACAAGTCAAACTTTCTACATCTTCAAAACTACCTGGAATACTCAAAGCAATATGATTTTCTTTCCATATTGAAGAAAAAACGGCATCCATAGCAGCTTCTTCCGGATCATCCAAAGCGGAAATAATTTCACTTTGAATAACAGTCCTCTCTTTTTCTACCTCTTCCGGTAAAAATTTTGAGTTGTAAATCATATCCTGTATTATTTTCAAGGCGGGAATACAATAAGAACAAGGAACAACACAATAAACGCAAAGTTGTTCTCGTTCCGTAAAAGCATTTACATAACCGCCCATTTTATCAAATTCGCAGGCAATATCAAAACAAGTTCTTGTACTTGTTCCTTTAAACAGCATATGTTCTACAAAATGAGAAATCCCGTGTTTTCCTTCATTTTCCAATCTGGAACCTACAGAAAACCAAAAACCGATTGCGACAGTTTTTTTATCTGCAATCGGTTCCGTAATTAAAGTCGCCTTGTTTTCCAGAATCTGCTGAACAACAGGCATCTTTTAATTTTTCTGATTTTCCAATGCATCAACATAAGAAAGGTTCAATCGTCCCATCTTATCGATTTCCAGCAACTTAACAGGAATTTGCTGTCCTTCACTGAGAACATCAGAAACTTTCTCAACCCTTGATCTTGAAAGTTTTGAAATATGGCAAAGTCCTTCTTTACCCGGAAGAATTTCAACAAAAGCTCCAAAATCCATAATTCGTTTTACAGTTCCATTGTAAATCATGCCAACTTCAGGATCTTCTGTAATTCCCTTGATAGCCTTTTTCGCATTTTCTGCATTTACGCCGGTTTTAGAATAAATAGTAACAGTTCCGTCGTCATCGGTATTAACAGTTACATCATACTGACTACAAAGTGCTTTTATATTTTTCCCACCCGGACCGATAAGTGCACCAATTTTATCAACCGGAATTTTCATAGTCAAAATTCGCGGTGCATTTTTTGAAAGCGGCATAGGTTTATCAATGCATTTTTCCATAATCCCAAGAATATGAAGTCTTCCTACGCGGGCTTGTTCCAATGCTTTTTCCATAATTTCTGTAGTAACACCCGGAATTTTTATATCCATTTGGAAGCCGGTAATACCGTCCCTTGTCCCTGCAACTTTAAAATCCATGTCGCCCAAGTGATCTTCTTCACCCAAGATATCTGATAAAATCTTATATCGCTCGTAATGTTCGCCTTCAGTAATAAGCCCCATAGCGATTCCGGCAACCATTTTTTTCATAGGAACTCCGGCTGCCAACATTGAAAGAGTACCTCCGCATGTACTTGCCTGTGATGAAGAACCGTTTGATTCCATAATTTCTGAAACAACACGTACAGTGTAAGGAAATTCCTCACGAGTTGGAACCATAGGAGCCAAAGAACGACGAGCAAGATTTCCGTGCCCAATTTCTCTACGTCCGGTAGAAAGTTTTCCGGTTTCTCCTACAGAGTAAGGAGGAAAATTATAGTGAAGAATAAAATGTTCACTTCTGTCGCCATCAATATCATCGTAATTTTGTTCGTCCATAGCTGTTCCCAAAGTACAAACAGCTAAAGATTGAGTTTCGCCTCTTGTAAACAAAGCACTTCCATGCGGATTAGGAAGAACTCCTATTTCACACGTAATATCTCGTATTTCATCAGTCTTTCGACCGTCAATTCTGATTCCATCATCAAGAATTGCTTTTCTAAGTAATTTATATTGAATATCGTCAATTAAGGCATTAAATAGCTTTAACTGATTAGGATCTTCCATTTGCTCTTTGTATTTTTCAATCAAATTTTTTTGAACACTGCTGATTGCCTGACCTCGATTCATTTTTCCGCCCTGAAAACAAGCAGCTTTCAAAAGTGGAGTAGCCTCATCTTCAATAGCCTGTGCATTTTCCAATTTTATATTCAAAGGATTAAGCGGAAGTTTTTCTTTTCCGCATTTTCTTACCAATTCTTCTTGGAGAATACACATTTCTTTAATAAATTTTTCGGCTTCGGAAAGTGCTCCCAGCATAACTTCTTCACTTACTTCATTCGCACCACCTTCTACCATTGTAAACCCGTCTTTTGTACCGGCAACAACAATTTCCATATCAGCTTCTTCAATCTGTTTGAAAGTAGGGTTTATAACATATTTTCCGTCAATAAAACCTACTCGGCAAGCCGCAACAGGACCGTGAAAAGGAATATCTGAAATTGAAGTTGCAGCACTGGCTGCCAAAACTGCCAAAATATCCTGCGTATGAATACCGTCGGCAGAAACACAAGTTGGAACAATTTGAAGCTCATGACCGAATGAAACTTCAAAAAGAGGTCTCATAGGTCTGTCAATAAGACGGCTTACTAAAATTTCTTTATCCTTAGGTCTGCCTTCACGTTTTACAAAGCCGCCGGGGATTTTTCCTGCTGCATAAAATTTTTCATTGTATTCAACTGTAACCGGAACAAAATCCTGTCCCTCAGTTATGTTGCCGGAAGCACAAATCGTAGCAATAACAGCTGCCCCTCCCCACTGTGCATAAACACAACCGTTAGCCTGTTTTCCTATTTTTCCCGTTTCAAGGATGAGTTCGGAATCTCCTAATTGGTACGTAACTCTTTCTACCATTTACGTTTCCTCATTATTTTTTTGTAGTGGCAACCGGTATATTGAGATTGAATTCTATGAAATCCACAAAATTCACTATCCATATGCCGGTTTTGCCCTAATTGGAAAGACAAACTGTCTTATAAAATCCAATGCTAAAAATAAAGGCACTGTGCCCATAAAAGCAAGTGCCTCCAAGCCGGATTACTTTCGCAATCCTAATTCTTTAATCAAAGCTCTGTAGGTTTCAAGATCATTTATCTGTAAATATTTAAGAAGTTTTCGTCTTTGTCCTACAAGAATTAAAAGACTTCGTGAAGCACTCTTGTCTTTTTTGAACTGCTTACAATGCTCGGTAAGCTGTCTAATTCGTTCTGTCAACAACGCAACCTGAACCTTTGTATTTCCGGTATCTTTTTCATTTACCCCAAACTGCAAAACAGTTGAAGCAACTTTTTCTTTTGAAAGTGCCATTTTCTATCTCCAAATTTTTAATTTTATATAAAAGTAAGTGTTTCCAAAAAATTAGAATCTTGTTCAAGCGGAACTTCCAGGCGAAGGAAATCGGATTCCACATAAAGATTTGAAATAAATTCTTTATCAGAGCCGGCAACTCTAACGGAGTAAATTCCGGTTTTTGGAAAAACCTGAAAGCCGACTCTGTTTGCAATCAAAAACTTTTGATTTCCCGACGAATCAAAATGCCATTCATATTCACTTGTATCAAGAGAATATGGAAATACAAGAAGTTTATTTACAAGAGTTATATTTCCCTGTAAAACACTTTTTCGTATTCCTGTGGAACTGATGCGTTCGTTTTTATAAAGCACAGGTTCACACACAGCTAATTCCAAACCAAACTGCTTTGTATAATCTGATATTTCGGCAACGCCGGTATCAGCATTATGTCCACAGCGGAAATCGGAACCAACAGCTAAAAATTGCATAGAACAACAGTTTTTCAGAATATTTAGAAAAACACTCCCGTTAATTTTACTGAAATCCTTAGAAAAGTCAATTATCAACATAAAATCAAAACCCAATTTTTCAAAAAATTGTTTTTTTTGCCTTAAGGTTGAAAGTTCCCCGCTAAACTCAGTTTTCATCCCTATAAATTCAGAATTAAAAATAAACGTAACGGCTCCGCAAAGGACTTTTTCGTTACTTTGCTTGTAATCAAAAACCCTATTGATAAGAGATATATGACCTTTATGAAGACCGTCAAAACCGCCTATTGTTAATGCAGTTTCCGCTTTATTTTCAAAAACGTAGTCATTCAATGATTTTAGTTCATTCCAGCTAAAAATTTTCATAGATACATCCAATCAACATGCATAATTCGGTATAACATAGCTGTAACTCAATTTTCCATTTTCACACTTTATTACACCTGCAAAAATATCTTTTTCAGAAAATACTGCGTACTCAAGATCATCTTCAAATTTGCAATTTTTAAACATCGCTGCTTTTAAGAATTTTCCGTTAAAAAAATCAAATTCAAATTCTTTTTTTAAAAATACAGTTTTTAATCCGCACAAAAAAGCCAAAGAAGGTGTCATACTGATCAAATTTTGAGAAATTTTTTCTTTTAAATAATCAAAGTCGCTAAAACAAACAGACAGATTTTTTTTATCTTCCAAATTTTTTTTATTTTTTGAATTTTCCTGTAAATTATTTTTTATTACATTTTGAATATTAAATTCTTCCAAAAGTTCAAAACCGCAGGCATCTTCAAGTTTAAAACAGGAAACTTGAGTACGTAAAAGCCCTGCTAAAAAAGCTGCACTACCGCAATCTTTTCCTATATCCCTTGCAAGACAACGAATATAAGTTCCTTTACTGACAAAAAAGCGTATTTTTGCGTATTTTACTCTTTTATCAAAGAATTTTTTTAAATCAAAATTTTCGGATGCAGCACAGTCAAATATTTTACCGTCATCAAACATCAATTGAATTATCTTACTTTCAAAAATTGAAACCGGACGTTCTTGTAATTTTACAATTTTTCCTTGTCGAGCCAAATCAGAAGAACGCTCGCCGTTTACGTGAATCGCACT
Organism: Treponemataceae bacterium; assembly: GCA_052173655.1. Lineage (GTDB taxonomy): Bacteria > Spirochaetota > Spirochaetia > Treponematales > Treponemataceae > RGIG9060. The sequence continues at coordinate 38,385 of JBQMYD010000005.1, forward strand.
GTACAATGGAGGCAGCTGCATAATATCACCTGTAAATTTTTGCACAGATGTAAAAAGTGTTTGCAAACAAGGCAGTTCGGCAGTTTTTATGATATTTCCAAAAGGATCCAAAGTATCGGTTTCTGCTCCAAACCGGATAACAGATTCATAAATTTTGTCAAACGCAGTAATATGAGAAACCAACCGAGTTAAACTTCCTACACAAACAACGAGCAATCCTTGTGCAAATGAATCCAAAGTTCCGGTATGACCGACTTTCTTTGTACCCAAAGCTTTTTTTATCGCATTAAGTGAAGAAAAACTGGTTTGCCCGGATTGTTTTGCAAGAAGAACAATCCCGGACTTACTTGATTCAGACATGACTTATTCTTGACCGCTGATATATCCTGATTCAAAAGCAAGACGAGCCTTTTCAGCATCTTCTTTTTCAAGCCGATTCAGTTTGTTTATCATTTCAATTCCATCTTTTATGCTAGAATCAGCTATAAAAGTAAGCTTAGGAAACTGGCGAATTGTAAGTTTTTTACCTATTGTAGACTGAATATAGCCGGCGGCACTTTGCAAACCTGTAACACCTTTTTCAACAGAACTGTCTTGCATAAAGCTTGAAACATAAACCTTTGCGTAACCTAAATCTGCACTTACTTCAACGCGGTTAATGCACAAAAAATTTGAAACTCGCGGATCTTTTATATGACCTGACAAAAGCAGTTTTGAAATTTCTTCTCGAATTTGCTCTCCCAATCTTTGCAACCTAAATTCAGACATAAAAATTCCTGCTAAACACTTTGAGAATCATTTTCTGCTTTTTTGTCAGACTGCGAAGAAGCCGAATCTGTAAGTTTTCTTGCAACTTCAACCAATTCAAATACTTCAAACTGGTCTCCAACCTGAATATCCTGCCAATCTCCCAAGCCTACACCGCATTCGTATCCGGAAGCAACTTCGCGTGCATCATCTTTAAACCGCTTGAGTGAAGAAACCTTTCCTGTGTAGATAACAATTCCATCTCGGATAACATTTACACTTGAAGTGCGTTTTATTAAACCGTCTGTTACATAACTTCCGGCTATAACTCCAACTTTAGGAACCCTGAAAGTATCTCTAACTTCCAAAGTACCGATAACTTCTTCTTTTACATCAGGCTTTAACATACCTTCCATAGCTTGGGTTATTTCTTCAACACATTTGTAAATTACATTATATTTTCGTATATCTACATTTTCTTGTTCTGCAAGCATTTTTGCCTTAGGTGTTGGGCGTACGTTAAATCCGATAATGATCGCATTTGAATCGGCAGATGCCAAAGAAACATCACTTTCATTAATAGCACCCGCAGAAGAGTGAATAACAACGAGTCTGACATCCTTTGTTGAAAGTTTTTCTAAAGATTGCTTTAGAGCTTCTGCAGAACCTTGCAAATCAGCTTTTATGATAACTTTAAGCTCCGTAACTTCTCCTGCATCAATGGTTTCATAAAGGTTATCGAGAGAAACCTTTTTTACAGCCTTTGCAGCTTCAAATCGTTTTAATTCCTGTCGTTTTGCAGAAATTGCACGTGCCGATTTTTCATTATCTGTTACTTGAAACGGATCTCCTGCCATCGGCATGGATTCAAGACCAAGAATTTCTACAGGCATACTTGGAGTAGCCTCCAAAATTTTTTGTCCAAGATCGTTGAAAATTGCACGCACACGTCCGGAATAAATCCCGGCAACATACGGGTCTCCCGTTTTTAAGGTTCCTCTTTCAACGATAATCGTAGAAACAACTCCTCGCCCGTGATCTGTTCTGGATTCAATTACTTTTCCTTCTGCACGGCAATTCCAGTTGGCTTTCAATTCCAATATTTCTGCCTGCAAAAGAATTGCATCAAGTAAATCTTCAATACCTATTTTTTGTTTTGCACTTATTTTTACAAATTGAGTATCTCCGCCCCAATCTTCAGGCATAAGTCCCAATTCTGAAAGTTGAGTCATAACTTTATCAGGATTTGCCTCAGGTTTATCTACTTTATTTACCGCAACAACGATCGGAACTTTTGCATCTTTTGCATGATTTATAGCTTCTATTGTTTGAGGCATTACTCCATCATCAGCTGCAACAACAAGAACAACAATATCTGTTATGGCAGCTCCTCTTGCTCTCATCATCGTGAAAGCTTCATGCCCCGGAGTATCAAGAAAAGTTATTTTTCCCTTTGGAGTATCAACCATGTAAGCTCCGATATGCTGCGTAATGCCCCCAAATTCCGTTGCTGCAACATTTGCACTTCGTATTGCATCAAGAGTTTTTGTTTTTCCATGATCTACGTGCCCCATTACCGTTACAACAGGAGGACGCGTAAACATATCATCCTCCCTATCTTCTTCCCTGGCAATAACAGTTTCGTCATACAAACTTACGATATGAACCTTACAGCCGTATTCAGAGGCAAGCAATGTTGCAGTATCAGCATCTATTGACTGAGTTATGGAAACCATCATTCCCATACTCATAAGCTTTCCAATAATCTCCGAAGCTTTTAAATTCATTTTTCTTGCCAAATCGGAAATAGAAATACTTTCCATAATTTCGATTTGTTCCGGAATCGGATTTGTTTTTACAAGCTGATGCTTTTTCTTTTGCAAAAAGTAGCTATCATCCATTTCTTCTTCACGATCTTTTTTTGAATAATCATTCTTTTTCTTTATGAAAACCTTTTTTGAAGAAGATTTTTTGTTAACTTCAATAGGAACGCCCTGCGAAGAAGATGAGGAAGAAAATCCTCCTTGCCGTGTGTTATTAAAAGCAGTCTTAGTTCCGTTGCCACCTTGCCCATTCCTGTTAAATCCGCTGGAACTTCTGTTTTGAGAAAAACCCTGAGCGTTATTACGCGAAGCTGGATTTCTATTTTGAAAATCTCGCCCCTGTCTGGTTCTATCACCAAAGTTATTACGATTACCACCTTGACCTTGATAATTAACGTTACGTTCTCTGTTTTGATATCCTTCTCTGGCTTGAGTTCCTGTAAAATTTCTTTCCCTTTGATTTTGGTGTCTAAAATCTTTATCGCCTTCTCTGTTTTGACCTTCATCACGGTTATAATTACTTCTATAATTGGAATTTCTACCCTGATTACCATTTCTTGATGAATATCCGCGTTCCGCCAAATTTCCCTGTTTACTGTTAGGACGCTCCGGATTTAAAACAAAGGTAGCAGAACTTCTTTGAGCAACAGGCTTTTTTTCTTCTGTAGAAGGAATCTTGTCTTTTACCTGTTTATCTTCCGGTTTTTCAGAGTCATTTACAGAATCAATTTTGTTACCGGAAATTTCCTGCTTTTTGGTTACAGGCTTTGCAACAACTTTTGCAACTTTTGCTTTAGGTCTAACAACAGCTCTCTTTTGTTCACCTATCATTTTATCAGATTTCGATTCATCAGATAAAACATTATCTTCCTTATTTTGAGCTTCTGTTTTAGGCTTTTTATTAACTCTGGCCTTTTGTTTAAAATTTTCGTTCTCTTCTGCCATTTTTACCTCTACTCTTCATCATCCTCAAATTCAAAACTTAATCCGACACCGCAGTTAGGACAAACACTCATATCTATCGTTATTTTTTCACCACATTCAGGACATTCATATTCTTCCTCATCGCTTTCATCAAGCTCTTCATTTGAAGCATCAACTTTTTCCTGTCCAACATCACTTTCGTCAACTTCTTCATCATAGTTATCAAGAGCATCCAAGGCAACTCGTACTGACTCTATATCACTTTCTGAAAGATCTTTTATATCTGCAAGACTTCCGTTTTCATCTGCTAAATCGAACTGCTCTATAGTCACAATTCCATTTTCTGCAAGCAAACTAAGGATTCTATCTTCAATTTCGCTGACATCTTCCAGATTAAAAATCTGTTCATATTCGCTGTTTGAAAATAATTCTTCCGCAGCTTCTCGACTTTCAGCAAGAATTGAATCAAGCTCTTCACACTCTTCTTCCGGCTTTACATCAATCATCCAATCAGTCAACCTATTCGCAAGTCTTACGTTTAGTCCCTGCTTTCCAATTGCAAGAGAAAACTGACTGTCCGGAACAACAGCCAATGCAGTTTTCTTTTCTTCATCCGTAATCATTACAGCGGTAACTTCTGCAGGACTTAAAGCATTTTTTATAAAATTACGCGGGTTAGGATCATATCTAAGAACATCTATTTTTTCACCACCCAATTCTTTTATTACATTTTGTATTCTAACACCCTTTTGTCCTACACATGAACCGACAGGGTCTAAGCCTTGCTTATTTGACAAAACGGCTATTTTTGTTCTGTAACCGGGTTCTCTGACTATTTTGAAAACTTCAACGCTTTTATCGTCAATTTCAGGAACCTCAAGCTCAAGAATTGCCTTAACAAATTCAGGAGCCGTCCTTGAAAGAACAATCTGCAACCCGTTTCTTGAATTTCTCAATTCAGTAATCATTGCCTTAATTCTATCGTTTTTTTCAAAAGTTTCACGAGGAGATTGATGTTTTACAGGAATAATACCTTCAACTTTACCCAAATCAACAAAGATATTTCCGTTTTTTTCACGTTGATAATAACCTACGATAATTTCGCCCACTTTATCTTTGTATTCAGCCATCAAACTATCTTTTTGAATTTCAGACAAGGACTGATGAGCTGTCTGCTTTCCGGTTTGAACGGCAGATCTCTCAAAATCCTTTTTAGGATCAATAAGAATGTCGATTTCATCTCCAATCTCGCATTCATCACTTAATTCTTTAGCTTCTTCCAATTCAATTTCGGTAACAGGATCATAAACTCCGTCAACAATAACCTTTCTTGAATAGATTGCAACGTCCGTATCGTCTTCATTGAACTCTACGATTGCATTAACATTTGTACCGTAAGTTCTTTTGTATGCAGCTTTTAACATTCCTTCTATGATTTGCTTAACCTGCTCTATTGTATATCCTTTTTCTTGAATCAATTGGCGCATTGCCTCTGCCATTTCAGATGCCATTCTATTCTCCTTAATATTATAAATATAATAATCTTGCTTTAGCTATATTTGAATACGGGATAGATATTTGTTCGTTTGTTCCCGCAGTTTCCAAAGTTAGCTGACTTTCATCAGAACTTTTTATAACTCCATGAACCCAATCAGAAATTTGAGTATTAAAAACTTTTATATTTTTACCAACGAATAACGAAAACTCGGCAGCATTTTTTATATTTCTTTCCATTCCTGGAGAAGTTACTTCCATGTAAACATCTTGACTTTGCAAAACAGCTTCCATTCTTGGGGCCAAAAGTCTGTGAACTTTGGCACAATCTTCAATCCCTATTCCTTCTGTGGCAAGGGGATCTTTAAAAAAAATAACAGCTTGAACTTGAACTCTATCTTTCATCTTTGTTACTTTTACAGAAACCAAAGAATAACCGAGCCCGGAAACTAAAGCCTCACAGTCTTTGTAATAAGGAATATCTTTTAATGCTAAGTAGTCCAATTTTTCTCCGTTTTTAATTTTACCGCTTATCTACCGGAATACAAAAAAAGAGCCGTTTGAACGACTCTTAATATTCAAGTAAATAATTAATGTTCATTGAAGTCTAGCATAAAACAAAACAATATGTCAATAAACAGCAAAAAAAATAAATATCTAATTTTTTTTAACATAAGGTTTTTCAAGAATTATATATTCGACATCTTTTACAGTTATAAATTTTGCATCAGGATAAGTTTTTTTAAATTCTATAAGCTCATAATTCCTGATTCTTTTTCCCCGTCCCTTTACACAAGTATACAATTGATTTCCTATCAAAATATATTTTACACATTCGATAGTACTGTCTGATAACTTAAACGTAACTTTATCTTCAAGTGAATAATTTTCGATCGAACACTGCCAATATCGGATTTTTAAAGCATTTTCAAAATTTTCATCTGTAAAATAAAAACCGTAGATATTTTCGTCGATAATTTGCTCACATATTTGTATTTGGTGTATATTGCAACACGGCAAAAAAAGATTTTCTATTTGCATATCTTTTTTACAGTAGTCAAAATAAAGTCTTTCTTCAAAAATTAAACTCAAGTTTTCAGCTAAATCAAAATCACCATAATACACAGAATCAAGCCACAACCCGTAATAATTTTTTAATTGAATTTTTACAGTTCTGTTCTCGCTGTCAAAAACAATTTTTCTATGTGAATTTTCCCAAATTCCGTCAAGCTCTAAATTTTTGTTTTTTTTATCGATATCCAAAGAAGTTTTTTCTTCTATACTTACTTTATCAGTTACGTTATCAAGTACATCCAATTTTTCGTCATTAGATTGAGAATGTACATAAAAAGCAGAAAAAAAAGAAAAACATAATAAAACCAAAATAAATTTTTTTTTCAAATCCTGAAACCTACTCTTTTACATGAAGATATCCATAGTAGTTTCTACTTGACTTATGGAAATATTCAATTTGGATGCTATCAAGTCAGATGAAAAACCTTTATTTGCAAGCTGTATTATTTGCTGTGATAAATCAACTTTCGGTATTATCTTTTCTTTTGCTTCGCTGACTTTAGGAATAGAATTACTTGTATTTTCCGTAAATAGCAAAGAACCATTCGTTATGTTGTTATATTCAGCTTCAGATTTTCCGGCAGATTTAAAAATTTTTTCATTATTTTTTAAGTCTTCAATATCTTTAGTTCCTGCATTTTCAGCAAATAAAGGCAAATAATTAGTGTTTGTAGCAGAGTTTTTCTTGTTTGAAGAATACGCTTTTGCCGCTTTTTTTGCAGGAAAATTTTGATTCTTTGAATTGTATTCATAAATTTGACTTAAAACTTTTTGTTCATTTTCTTTTTGAACAAGAGTATTGGTATAAAGCATAATTTTTTTTTCAGCAGTATCGATTAAACTACGTATTTCGTTACACTTTGCCTCTATAAGCGTGATATCATGATCAGTTTCTCGATTTATTTCAGTAATCAATTTATCAATTTCTTGACGGATCTCCGGCAAAACACCATCATCCGAAAATTCCTTTTTTATTTTTTTTAGCACGAGTATCCAAAAAATTATATTTAAAACTAAAACCGTAGCCCCGATAATTACAACTATCATAAAAACTCCCAATCAACCTGAAATATCAATTTTTTTTCCAAGAGCAGGATCTATTATTACGGCAGGAGTTTCTTCTTCTGAAAAATCCGAATTGGAATCTTTGTTCTTTTGTTCTGAATTCTTTTTATTTTGAAAATCTTTTTGATCTTTTATTCCATTCATCTTGTCGTTTTTTTTTGTTTCTTCAACAGTTTTGGATTTTTCAAGATCTTTCATAGACTTGGCATCCATCATCATTGCAGACTGCAATACCGAGCCTTGTTGCTGCTGTACAACGGTCTTTGAAACTTTTTCAATTTGAGAATATAAAGTTTGAAGATCAATTGGCTGAATAGCCATCAGGAACCCTCGTTGCTTCTCCTTCTGCAGGAGGTTCATATTTTCCTCTACGCACAAAACCGCCTTCCCAAAAGAAGGTTACACCGGTTATATCTGCATGAATATCATCAATAACATCTCGGACATATATTTTTGAACCGGAATATACGGTACCGCTTGCACTAATTTTTCCTACAGCTTTTAGTTCTCTTAAACGATCTTGAATTTGTTGAATTTCTTCATTCATTTTCTCACTTTCTGCAGTAATCTCGTTTTTTTGCTCGGTTCTTTCTTCCAGAATTTTCTCTTTATCAAGCGGTAATCTTTTTCGTGTTTTTTTTATGTTTTCCAAATTATCTATATCAAGTTCAACTTCTTCAAGTTTTTTCATTAATTTTGAAAAATCACTTTGTAATTGCAAAAGACGTTTTTTTGCACGAGGATCTATTCCAACTTCAACAATAGTTTCACTTCCTCCACCGGAAGAACCGATATTCTTTGTGTAAACACATTCTATTGCAGAAACATGACTTCCGATAATTGCAGCTTTTTTTCCGTTAATAAATACTTTTTGATTACAAAAAACTTCAGAATTCATTATAGCATCGGTTACGTAAATACTTTCTTCTACATCGACTTTCATATTTTGGATAGATTTTGCCCACATGGATTTTCCCGCACGGATACTTCCCTCATCACGCCCCATAATGATACCTTGAACAACAACATTTCCGTCGGCATCGATATTACATTTTCCTACAGAACCTGAAATTTCAACATTACCTGAAGCTTTTATGTCGTATCCGTCTTCAACGCTACCCTTTACAATAACATTTCCCAAGAAAGATATATTTCCTGTTTTAATACAAACATCACCTTCAACAAGATAAACCGGTGCTACGGTAATTTTATCGCCTACAAGAAGAACTTGCCCATTTATTTTTGCACAAATAGTTACGCCGTCATCATCCACATAAACATTTTGTCCTAAAGGTAGATTAATATCCTTTCCGTTTTTAGCCTCCAAAAGCCTACCTGAAAGCGTTTTTCCTGTTTTTCCACGCTCAGGAGGAATTTTTTGTGCTAAAGGCTGACCTTCTACAACATTTTGGATGATATTCAACTCTTTATAGTCAATTTGCCCACTCTTAGACTCTTTTGCACGTAATTTAGAACGATCAGTCTCAAAATTATATTTTATATAAGCATTTTTTCCGTCTACAGGAAGAATTGCACTTGCAACTTCCACAGGAACCCCGTAAATAGGATTATCTACCAACTCTTGAATTTTTTCGTCGTTCACTCCTGCCAAAACACCCTGAGTTAAAAGATTTCGTTTTATTTGCTCGGCTGAAATTTCAGCTCCGCCACTACCGGGAGCTGTCAATGTAACCATAGCATGTAAATCATCAGGGGAAATATCTATTACAAGGTTGGCATCATAAGCTGCATTGTGGTTAAAAATACCTACAACAACATATTCTCCATCGGTTCCATTTTTTACAGATTTTTTTACAACAGCTTCATCAAAACTCACAGTATCAGAGTTTCTTATTTCATTCATAACTTCTTTTAAATCAACAGCATCCCCATTTCCTATAGGAAGCTCTACTTTCAAAAAGATTTCAGATCCAAAGCGGCGAACAAAGAAAACTCCGTCTTTATCCAAAATTTCGGCGGCAACCTCAGCATCAAGCGAATCGGAGTCATCTTCACTTTCACTTTTTAATTTTGCTGCTGTAACATGAGAAACTTCATAAGCTCGTATTTTCCAATTTTTCTTCATAAAGCCCAGAACGCCCTTTGAGCCTCTTTCCAAGACCTCATATTCAAGAAAATTAACTTTTGTATCAAGCTGAACAGCTGCATCCTTTAAGGCTTCTTCCAAAGAATCTGCAAGAACATCAACAAATCGCAAATTTTTATCGATATTCAGCATATCAGCAATATCTTGCCGGATTTTTTCCAATGTTACTGCCATATTTTCTCCGCTACATAATACCCTTACGAACATTGGTAAGTTTTGCTCTTAACCTTTGATTTGCTTTAGCATGAAGTTGCGAAACTCTTGACTCACTTACCTCAAGGACTTGACCGATTTCACGAAAGGTCATATCTTCATGATAATAAAGAACAAGAACCATTTTTTCTTTTTCAGGCAATTCATTAATTGCACCTACAATAACCTTCCTGATTTCTTCACGCTCAACAATAACATCAGGATTTAGACTGGAAGGAGCTTCTATAACATCCCCTACAGACATCCTATCCGCATCATCTCCGGAGTACCAAACATCGTTCAAGGAAAGCATACTGGTCCCGGAAACCTTCAATTCTGCTTGATGAAATTCATCTTCACTTATACCTAAAGAATCTGCAATCTCCGCATCAGTAGGAGAACGTCCAAGCTTGGATTCCAGCTCTGCAATTGCATCTTCTATTTCTCTTGCTTTAGCTCTTACCGATCTTGGAACCCAGTCCATCGCACGCAGTTCATCAAAAATCGCACCTCTAATTCGGGTAACAGCATAAGTTTTGAATTTTACATTTTTTTCCGGTTCAAATTTATTTATGGCATCAAGCAATCCGAATTGCCCATAACCAACCAAATCATCAAAATCAACACTGCCCGGCATTCCTATAGAAATTTTCCCCGCTACATATTTTACCAACGGCATGTATTGCCTGATAAATTTATCAAGAAGTTTTGGAGATTTTGTCTTTTTAAATTCAAGCCAAACTTCGTCTTCTGTTTTTTGCTCAATTAATGCAGCATCGTCCATGTTTCCCACACCTTATTTATTATTTATCCCCTGCCAAAGCGGTTCTTATGGCTTGTGCTATCGCCGAAGAATCCTGTCCTGCAATATCAGAACTTCCGGAAGAAGTTGAAGAAGTCTGCGAAGAATTTTGAACATTCGCAGTTACAGTTGCCGTTGCAGCTTCATTTGCAATCGATTCAAAATTCGGAAATTCATCCAATCCAGGCCCAAAATCAGCACTCGATACTGCTTTTGCAGAAGCTCCACCATCTTTTTTTACAGGTCGATGGGGTTCCGGTTCTGCAACAGATTCGGCACTTTTTGCAGCAACAGTCTCAACAGTCTCTCCTAAGTTTTCAAGCTTTCCCGAAGGTTTTTCAACTTCTTCAAAAAAAGCAGATTCCTTATTTTTTTCTTCAGACAAAACTTTCTCATCCGAAACCGCCGTTATTTTTTCCATCGGAACAGCCTGAAACTGAGCAGCAGGTGTCTTTTCAACTTCTTCTCCAGACTCTGTACTGATCGGTGCTGTAGTAGCAACATTCACATAAAATGCAGGAGCCGAATCATCATCCACCAGCTCATCTTCACCGACAGTAATATCAACAACAGAACCTGATGGTGCACCCTGAACGCCTTCCGAAACATCATCAGAATCAGCCGTTACGGTTAAAAATTTTTTATAAACAAACAAAGAACCAACCGAGATCGCCCCGCAAAGCACGGCAAAACCGAGAGCACGAAAAATTATAAAACCGAATTTCACACCGGAAAAAAGACCTGCCATAAAGGACAGAATGAACCCTACCGCACTCGCAATAGCTATCACTTTAGGATTAAACATCCAAGCCCTCCCCAAGATATGTTAAGGCAAAATTCATTATCGGTCAAGTTAATTGTTTTATTCAATTTCTTTTATTTATTTTCCTTTTATTTTTTTTCTATCGATAAATTTTCGCAAAAATCTTGAAAATCCTTCTTCAGGATTCAAATCGGTTTTTTCTATCCGCCCTACAACATGCCTAATACATTGTGTAGGCTTTGAATTTGGAGTGGAAACCGTAAAGGGTTTTTGTCTGATAACCGACTGAGAAACAATAGGGTCATCATAAATAAATCCAAGGTATTCTACTTTATAATTTAAAAACTGAGCTACAATATTAATAATACGCTCGGATATTCGTTTACCCTCATCCGCAGAATGCACTCTATTTACAATCAATTTCATGTTAATTTCAGAAGCAGGAAGTTCTGTAGCAATAATTTTTATAATGCCGTATGCATCGGTAATAGCAGTAGGCTCAGGGGTTGTTACCACATAAACCTCATCCGCAGCAGCTACAAATTTTAAAACATTATTCGAAATACCTGCACCTGTATCTATAATAACGATATCAGAATCCGAAAGTTTTGCAAATTCATCCACAAAAAATTCCAATTCATCTTCACTTAGGTTAGCTATTTTTGAAAAACCGTTAGCTCCTGCAATAAATTTAATACCGAAATCCGTATCAAGAACAATATCTTCCATTTTTTTTCTTTTATTTACGACATCCATTAAATTTGCCTGAGGAACAACATTTAACAATACATTTACATTTGCCATACCTAAATCAGCATCTATTAAAATTACTTTTTTACCAATTTGAGCATACATAATTGCCATATTGACCGCAATGTTTGTTTTTCCGACACCGCCTTTTCCGCTCGTAATTGCAATAATTCTTGTTTTATGATTCACAGCCTTTACATATTGAGACTCATTTATTGTATTTTCCATTCTTTTTTGCATCATCATGCGTAATTCAGAAGCCTGGTCTTCCATTCACTTTCTCCGTTCTTCAATCTATGTTGAAAATGGGTTCCAATTTCCCAAATTCTTCTTCTAAACTTTCACGATCTACAATAAAACCTGAAAGCTCAACTAAAAATCTAACCACAGACGCCTTTTCTATGCAACGAGGCACTTTTTGTCCTGTTGTTAAAAACGCTATATTTTTATTTTTTTCAGAACAAGCTGAAATCACATTTCCGACACAGTTTGTTTCATCAAATTTTGTAACGATAACGGATTTATAATCAAAAATTTCATATTGCTGCATAATATTTTTTATATCAGCTTCTTTTGTAGAACCTGTAAAACAAAGACAAGTTTTTACAGAATACTTATTCAACTCCAAAAGACATTTCATCTTTGCTATATTTTCATAATCTTTCGGGCTAAATCCGATAGTATCTACAATAATATATTCGTCTACTTTTATATTAGCCTCAATGATACGAATTAAGTCTTCATTTTTTTCAACAAGGCTTACAGGAACATTCAGAATATTCCCATAAGTTTCAATCTGTTCTTTTGCTCCGATTCTAAAGTAATCTGCAGTAATCATTCTTACTCGTTTTGGATTATCTACATTTTCCGAATATTTTAGATTTGCAGCCAATTTTGCAACAGTTGTAGTTTTTCCCACTCCTGTAGGCCCTATTAAAACTATTATTTTAGGTTGAGAATCCGAAATATTTTTGTCAATTGAAATTGTCTGCCCTATAAATTTTAGTACAGCATTTTGAACGGAATCAAAATCATTTAATTCATCTAAAGAAAATTCCTTTCTTAATCTGTCAGAAATTTTGCTTATGTATGAAGAAGAAAATTCATTATCTTCCAGAATTTTTTTTATCTTTGTAATTGAAGGATGCTCTTGAAGACTTGAAATTTTTGAATTTTCTATCATTTCTTTTAGATAATTTACATTATCGCTAATTTCTTTTATTTGTATATCTTTTTCATATCCGGAATTTTTTATGATTTTCTTTTTTTCTTTTTCAAAATCAAGTTCCTGATTAACACTTTGAGTAACCGGATTTGCAACTTTATTTGAAAAAACCGAATCATATCCGGAAATCATGTTCGCAGGATTTGGAGAACGCGTTAAAACATATTCCATTTCGTATCCGTCGCACTTTAAAAGTCCTAAAAAACCTTTTTTTATTTTGGTTTTTCTAGTGTTTTTAATACTATATGAAAGGCTATGTTTTTCTTGAATTTGTCTTACACAATCCATCTCTGTATCTCCGGTTACAGATAATACACAGCTTATATCCCTATAATCCAACATTTATTTCTCCTAATGATTCCAATTTTATTTCTTTATCAATTTCGGGTACAGAAAGAACAACCAAAGTCGGCATTTCCTGCTGAGTAGCAGTTTTTATTAAAATTCTGGCTTCTTCGGGACATAAAATTACAGGTACATACCCCTTATCTTGCATAGAAACAATATAACTACTTAAAGAACTTATCCATTTTCGATGTTCAACCGGTTCAAGAACTGCAACCGGTCCGGAAGGTGTATCATACTTAGGAGCCTGAACAAGTCTCTGAATAAAAGAAGGCTCTACGGTCAATACATGAATTCTATTTTGTTCATCAGCATATTGAAGACAAATTTGTTTACCAAGTCTCTGTCTGACCTTTTCAACAAGTATTGAAGCTGTTTTTGTAAACGCAGCATAATCTGACATTGTTTCAAGGATAGCAACCATATTTCTAATTGAAACCTGCTCCCTAAGCAAACCTTGTAAAACTTTTTGTATTTCCCCTATTTCAAATTTTTTATTAACTTCTTCAACAACAGCAGGATAAGTCTTTTGCAACTCATCAAGAATTGATTTTACTTCTTGACGTCCTAAAATCTCTGAAGCATTTTTTCTAATCATTTCCGTCAAGTGAGTCGCTATAATGGTAGGAGGATCTATAACCGCATAGCCTGCTCTTTCTGCTTTTTCGCAATTTTCAGAAGTAATCCAAATAGCAGGCAAACCAAAAGCAGGATCGGAAGTCGGCTCACCCGGGATCTCCTCAGTAACACCGCCGGTATTCATACACATATACCAGTTCATCTTTACTTTTGCAGAACCTACAGGAACACCTTTTATTTTAAAACTGTATTCGCTCGGTTCAAGATTAATGTTATCGATCATTCTGATAGGAGGCACTACAAGCCCCAATTCAAGACCGAGTTCACTCCTAATTCTTCCTATACGTTCTTTTAAATCTCCACCTTTTTCTTCATCCAAAAGAGGAATTATTCCATACCCCAATTCAAGAGAAAGAGGATCCAAAGGAACAACAGGACTGACAGAAACCGGAGATGAGTTTTTTTCACTTTTTTTCTTTTCCTGCTCAATTTTTGTGGATTCAGTTTTTTTCTTAATTTTTGAAAGCCGCCAACCGAAGTAGTTCAACAAAGCACCCATAGGAATAAGAATATACCAAGGGAATCCTGGTAGCACACCAAGAATTATAAGAGTTCCACCTGCAATGTAATAAATAATTGCGTTTTGGGTAAAATCTTTTTTTACATCATCACCCAAAGTAGACTTACCGTCACTTGCAGAACGTGTAACAATAAGACCTGTAGCAACAGATATTAACAAAGACGGAACTTGAGAAAGCAAACCGTCTCCTACAGTAAAACGTGTGTAAGTTGCAAAAACATCCGCCTCACTTTTTATTTTACCGATTATAATTCCACCCAAAAGGTTTATAACCGTAATAAAAATTCCGGCCTTTACCGAACCTGAAATAAACTTTGAAGCTCCGTCCATTGAAGAATAAAAATCGACTTCAGATTGCAAATCCACCTTACGCCTCTTTGCTTCCTCATCTGTAATTGTTCCTGCATTGAATTCAGCATCAATTGCCATCATTTTATTAGGCATTGCATCCAAAGTAAATCTTGCCTGAACTTCGGCAATTCTTGTTGCACCCTTTGTAATTACAGCTACCTGAACAACAATTAAAATAATAAATATGATAAGCCCAATAATTATACCGGTGCGATCTTCCGCTCCTCCTACAACAAACGTTCCGAATGCAGTTACCATTTTTCCGTTAAAATTTGCACCATCTCCAAGAATTAACCGCGTAGAAGCTACATTCAAAGCAAGCCCAAATACCGTAGAAACAAGAAGTATCGTTGGAAATGTAGAAAAGTCTACTGATTTTGAAACAAACAAAGTTGTAAGCAAGATCAAAACAGAAAGCAGCAGATTACATGCCATTAAAAAATCCAAAATAGGAGTCGGTAACGGCAAAATAATGAGAAGCACAACTACAACAACAATAACCGCTACTGCTGCATTTGTGGAATTTTTAAAATCAAAATTTTTAAAATTAAAACGAGTTCCTGTACTTTCAGCCACGAGTCCCCACCCATTATGACTTATCGCTTATTTTTTTTCAAAGAATATACCTTAGCAAGAATTATAGACATTGCCTGATAATACTCTTCCGGTATTATATCACCAATTTCAACTTTCGTATATAGTTCCCGTGCAAGAAGTTTATTCTCTACAATTTCTACATTATTTTCTTTTGCCAATTTTTTAATTCTTACAGCTGTTTCGTCAGCTCCTTTTGCATTTACCATTGGAGCTTGATTCACATTTGAATCATATTTTACTGCAACCGCATAGTGAGTAGGGTTTGTAATAACAACATCAGCTTCGGAAACTGCCTTAGGTAAATTTTGATATAAAAGCTGTCTCATCATTTGCCTTAGCCGACTTTTTACCAACGGATCTCCTTCCAACTGTTTAAATTCCTCTTTGACTTCTTGTTTTGTCATCTTCATCTGCTCTTTAAATTGCATTCTTTGAATAACATAATCCGGAATGGAAATTATAAGGAAAATTACCGCCGCTGCAATTAAAAGCAATGCAGCTTTTTTTGCCACAAATTTAAAACCCGAATAAAGGTTTACTTTTAGCAACAGCAAAATATTAGTTAAATCGTTCCTTATAATCATAAAAGCTAAGAAAAATATAATTGCAACTTTTAAAATTTGCTTTATTACGTTAAAAGCCCCTTCTCTTGAAAAGAGTGTTTTTTTAAAATATTTTCCGAATCTTGGAACTATATTTGAAAACTTGGGTTGAATCGGCTTTGTAGAAAAAAGAAAGCCTCGTGTTTGAATTAAATTCCCGGAAAGGGCGGCAACTATTCCAACAACTGCAATTGGAATAAAAATTTTTAAAAAATAAGTAAAAAAAACTGCAGCTAAAGCAGGATCTTCCAAATCAGCTTTACCGCATTGAGTAAAGTAAAAACGGATAATTTCTAAAATATTTTTAAAAATCCAAGGTGCAAGAATGACTAATGTTATGACCGGCAAAAGAAGAACCAAGGCTCCGGGAATTTCCTGACTTTTTGCAACTTTTCCCTCTTTTCTTGCTTCCTCAAGCTTATGTTCGGTAGCATCTTCTGTTCGCCCCTCATCTTCTGCCGCAAACCATTGTAAATCCAAATCTTTTGCACTCATACTTATCTTCCGCCCTTCAAATTATTCATCTTTGAACCGAAGAAAACAGCGCATTTAAATTGAAAAATGCAGCATCAAAAGCAATTTCAAAAAAATCAATTAAAACCGGCATCAAAATATTTAAAACCAAAAATGAAACCAAAATCGTAATAGGCAATCCTTCCGAAAGCAAATTCATTTGCGGCGCAGCCTTGGAAAGAAGCCCCATAGTTACAGAAATCAAAAAAAGCGTTCCAACAAGAGGAAAAGCTATCATCATCCCGTCCAAAAAAAGCTCTGATAAGCCTTTTAACAAAAACGTCATAAAATTTCCCTTGTAGTAAACAAGAGAAAAAGCGTTCATAGAATCAAAACTTTCCAAAACCCCTAATAAAAAAAGTTTTTGAAATCCATGATTTGTTAAAAATACCAGCATTGCGACAAGATTTAAATATTGCCCCATAAGAGGGTTTTCAATTTGACTTAAAGCATCATAGGCTTCCGCTGCTGAAAATCCCATTTGAAACGAAAAAAATTGACCTGCACTGCTAAAAGAGGCAAATATAATTGAAATATAAAAGCCTATTATAAGACCTATAAGCCCTTCTCCTGCCAAAAGAGCTATATATTGCAAAGAAAAAGCTCCGGAAAAAATATCTTTGGCAACAGAGTACTCTTCATACTGCCATTGAGTTCCATATGCGGTAGGAAAAACCAAAAACGCCATAAAACCTGCCAAAGCTATTTTTGCAACCCTGGAAACAGAACGCATGGAAAAAAGCGGAAGAGTAAGCAGCATTGTAAAACATCTTGCAGCTGCTAACAAATACAAAGGTGCATTCAGTAAAATAATATTTAACATTCTCTACGCCTTTTAAAATCTCATGCTACATTCTTCCAATCATCTGAAAAATCCGTATTGTATAATCTCTCAGCGAAGAAAACATAAAAGAACCAAGCAATGCAATCACAAGGAGTATAGTAAGAATTTTTGGAACAAACGTAAGAGTCTGCTCCTGAATTGAAGTTACAGCCTGCAAAATAGCAATAACCAAACCCACTATAAGAGCTGCAAGCAAGACCGGCAGTGCCATTTTTAAAACTTGAAAAATTCCATTTTGTATTAAATATACAATATCTCCAATTGTCATAATTTACACCTCATTGTTTCACTTTTTACAAACCGCCAGAACCGATAGAAATAAAAAGTTGCTGAGTCAACAAATTCCAGCCGTCAACTAAAATAAAAACCATAAGTTTAAATGGCATTGAAATTTGAACCGGAGGGAGCATAATCATACCCATAGACATCAGTATACTGGCAACAACCATATCAATTACAATAAACGGAATGTATAACAAAACACCTATTTTAAAAGCTGCAGTTAATTCATGTAAAATATATGCAGGAATTAAAACATAAGTAGGAACATCGGAAGGATTACGAGGAGCCTTCATCTTAGCAATTCCCATAAACGTTGCAATCCCCGCCTCATCACCGTCAAGCTGTTGAAACATCCAAACACGCAACGGAGCTTCCGCTTGAACAATAGCCTCATTCAAACCTATTTGTCCGTCAGACATAGGCTTAAATGAATTGTTATAAATCTGAGTAAAAGTTGGCCACATTACAAAAACAGTCATAAAAAATGCAATTCCATTTAAAACCGTAGTAGGAGGAACCTGTTGCAAAGATAAAGCACGTTTTATAAAATCCAAAACTATTGAAAAACGCAAAAAACACGTTAAAAGAATTAATATACTTGGAGCCAAAGAAAGAACAGTAAGAAGCAACATTAATTGCACAGAAAATGCAACTTCTTTTCCGGTAGCCGGCTGCGTTATGGATAAATCCACGATAGGCACATCAATCCCGTTCACTCTGCCGGGCATCTGAGCAGTTCCTCTTCCTAAAGAATTTTGTGCATAAAGCCCAACAGAAAAAAAGAGCGTAAAAAACAAAAAAACGAATAAAAGTTTTTTTTCTTTTGTAAATTTTTTAGACCTCATCATTTTCTCTCTTTTCGTTTTCTACAGAATTTTTTTTGAGCCTTTCTACTTGAGACTTCAAATTTAGTACACTTTCTTTTGAAGCAGTTTGAAAATCCTTTTTCTTTATTCCCATAACACTTGCAAGAATTGAAGCAAAATCCTTAACTTTCTCGGATGGCTGAGAATCTTTATGAAAATTCATAGCATCAATCAAATCTTTATCTTTATCTTTTTCATATTCAAGAATATCGATCAAACCCACAGAATCATCTGCAACGCCAAGAACATAACAATGATTTTGAATCGTAATAACCTGCACTGATTTTCCGGCAGACAAATTAAGTGAAGCGACTTTTTTTATATAAGGATCGTTTTCACTACCGTTATTTCCGGTAGTTTTTTTTACAAACTTAAAAATAGCCCAAATAACTATTACCACCAGAATTAAAACAAAAATTGTTCTAAAAAATAGCCAAAAAGTACTCGGATTTTTATTTTTTTCTGCATTGTCAGAAGATTTTTTATCTGAAAACATCCCCTTAAAGGCTTCGTTTTCCTGTTGTTGCAACAAAGACAAATTTTCCGGAGAATCATTTGCCGTTGTATTTACAGAATTTCTACTCGGAATTTCCTGTGCAAATAAAGAAAAACAAAAAACAACCATGATAACGGAAAGAAAAGCTAAAATCTTTTTTAAAATTGAGTTATTCGTAATAATTTCCCCCACCCCAAAGAAATTTTTATTTATTGACCTTCAGGAAGCCTCTCTTGAGGCGACAAGATTTCAGTTACACGAACTCCAAAGTTTTCGTCAATAACAACAACCTCTCCCTTTGCAATTTTTTTATGATTTACAAGAATATCTACAGGTTCACCGGCAAGCTTATCAAGCTCGATAATCGTACCTTCTCCCATTCCAAGAATTTCTTTTACCTCTTTTTTAGTCCTACCAAGTTCTACGGTCATTTCCATAAGAACGTCCATAATAAGACCTATATTGCCCTGTTCAGAAGATGCATAACCTGCCTGAAGATTAGGATATGACACGTTTTGAACATTAGGAACAGACATCCCCTGCATAGCATTCATTCCGCCCATCATCTGAGGATTCATTCCGCTCATTGCATTCATTCCACCCATCATCTGAGGATTCATTTCGCTCATAGCATTCATTCCGCCCATCATTTGAGGATTCATTCCGCTCATTGCATTCATTCCACCCATCATCTGAGGATTCATTCCGCTCATTGCATTCATTCCTGCATTCACTCCACCGTCTTTTGAAAAACTCGGATCAGGCTGTATTTGCCCTCCGCCAAAAGCCATGATAGCACCTTTTGCAACTTCTTCAGCTACAACTTCCCAAAGTGTAAAATTATTTTCACCAATCGTTACCGGATAAGAAAAAAGAACAAAATTTCCCTGTGGAAATTTTACCATTGCCTTTGGAATATGCTGAGGTTCTGCAGGACTACAAGTCAAGCCGGGAAACTTTCCGGTAGCACTTAAAGCCGTAATTTCACTTCCGGTATGTTGAGAAACAACCTCAGAAACAACGGAAAGAGTCATGTCATCTATTGCAGGAGCTTCTTCTTTATTTATCACTCCTACCAATTTTTGGGTAAACTCTTCAGAAAGTAAAAATAAATGTTCACCAAAAAGACCTTCATTAAAATCGGAAGAAATGGAAACCACCATTTCCGGAAAAATCTTCATTACTCCATCACGGGAAGTAGTTTCCATAGTCGGTTCGCCAACCAAAATAGATTCTCCCGTCATAGTGCCCAAACTGGCGCTTAGAGTTGTAGAATTTTTATTTGCAAAATCTTTTAAAAATGATAAATCCAGATCAGAAGAAACAACTGAAGAAACGCTTCCTTCTCCCAAATCTACTGAATCTACTCCAGACAATAAAGCATCTATTTCTGCCTGTGAAATTGCACCATCACTCATACGATTCATCTCCTTCAGCCGATAATTCTTCAAATTCTTCGTTTTCAGGAGCGGTAATCTTACCTACAACCTGAACTGCCATTTTTTTACCTATAACTCCCGGCTGGCAAAAAAATTTCTTTTGATTTCCAACATTTAGTATAAGAGGGGAACCGACTTTTACATCGGTCAATTGAACAACATCCCCAACTCTAAGATTTAAAACATCTTGAATAGGCAATGCAATAGTCCCAATTTCGGCAACAACATCCATTTCTACATTGGAAAGCTTTTCTTTTAAAATTCCAAGATACTGGGTTGTAGAACTTCTTCTTACGGAAGAAAACCAAAATTGAGAAGAAAGTTTTGAAATAATCGGCTCTATAGTAAGATAAGGAATACAAAAGTTCATCATTCCTTCTTCTTCGCCTACTTTCGTTTCCAAAGTAACAAGAACAACCATTTCGTTTGGAGGAACAATTTGAGCAAACTGCGGATTGGTTTCTATTTGTCCCAATCGAGGTCTTAAATCAATTACTTGAGTCCAAGCTTCTCTCAAATTGGCAAGAATTCGTACTATAATACCTTCCATTACTGATTGCTCAATATCAGTTAAATCCCGCTGAACTTTAGAACTTTGCCCTGTACCTCCGAACAATCGATCTATGACAGAAAAGGTAATAGCCGGATCAATTTCCAAAATAGCATTTCCCTTTAACGGATCCATATTGATTACGGCAAGAGTCGTAGGGGTTGGAATTGAACGAATGAACTCCTCGTAAGTAAGCTGATCTACTGAGGCTACGTGTACATGAACCATACTGCGAAGCTGTGCTGAAAGACTTGTTGTAGTTAATCGTGCAAAAGTTTCATGCATAATGGAAACCGTACGTATCTGTTCTTTTGAGAATTTATCCGGACGCTTAAAGTCATAAACTTTTATCTTGCGAGTATCTGTTATTGTACTTTTATAATCAACTTCTTCACTATCTCCTGAACTGATAGCTTGAAGAAGCTGATCTATCTCATCCTGCGAAAGAACTTCATTCATTCATTCACCTTTTTTTATTGTTCAAGAACGTCCAAGGTCAAAAATTTTACCTCTTTAATTCTTGAATTACTTAATATATCATCATTAATTGAATTTCTAATTTCCATTTGAAGTTTTGCTTCGTTTTGAGGTTTTAACTCTGCAATGGTTTTAGCGGTAAAATAACGGCGTAAAAAGTCTTTTATTTCTATCTGACGCTGCGTAATTTCCGTAGATGTCGCTTTATCATCAAGCTTATAACCTAAAACAACTTCAGCAACAACACTGGCAGAAACTTCATCGCAGGTTTTTGTTTTTATCGTACCCAACGATGTATACCATGACAATGTTTCACGTTTTGTTTGGTACTCCGGAGAAGTCTGTACAGCTACACCGGTATTATTATTTTTCATCATAATTTTCATAGTAACAAAAACAACGGTAACTATTAAAATTACTCCACCGATTCCGATACCAACCCATTTTAAAATCTTGGGCAAAATTCCGCCCAGTCCCTTACCTTTCTTTTTTCCGACTGAAGCACCATCTCCCAAATCGCCGTCATCAAGGCTTGTATCTACATCTGCCATTTTACACCATCCCCCTTCCTAGAGTATATCATTAAAAATGCCCCTCGTCTAGAATAATTATATCCACACGCCTGTTATATGCCCTGCCATCAGGTGTGTCATTTGAATGACGAGGCTGCGTATCTGCATAACCTGCAACGGAAAACTGATTTTCATTTATTCCAAAATCTGCTAAATAATGCAAAACATTAATAGCTCTTGCAGAAGAAAGCTCCCAATTACTTGGCCATTTTTCTGAAGAAACTTGAACAGAATCCGTATGACCTTCTATACGAAATTTTCTATTGCGTACATCAGCACTCGTTAAAAATTGAGAAATTCTAAGTAAAGTTTCTCTTGTTTCTTCAATATTCAATTCAGCACTACCTTCGGCAAAAAAAGCATCCGAAGCCAATGTAATTACCAAACCTCTTTCATCACTTGAAAGCGTTATTCTTGTAGATTTTATGTCGGGAGCAAAAAGACTTACAGCCTTTTTCTTTGCAAGTCCGAGACTTTTTCCTTTTTCGATAGACGGCAAAGTATTAATACTGTTACCTAAATCAGCAAGTCTTCCTGAAACCGCAGACTGTCCGCCTCCCGAACTATCTGTTTGAAGGGAAGCCATTAACTGAGACATTTCAACAGGATCGCTATCAGACGGATTATAAAGCATTACAAAGAAGCAAAGCATGAGAGTAATCATATCACCATAAGTATCCATCCAAGCCTTTGAAGGCTTCTGCGGTTCTTTTTTTCCCATTTTAGTACCGTTTAATCCTTAAGAACATCAGATTCAATTGCTTTCCTTGATTTCGGATCAAGATAAGTCAAAAGCTTCATTGCAAGAATACGCGGGTTATCACCTGCCTGAATCGAAAGAACTCCCTCAATTATCATCTCTTTTGTTTGAATTTCTCTTGAGTTCTGATCCGTTAATTTTGTAGATAAAGGAGTCATAATCATGTTTGCAATCAAAGAACCGTACAAAGTCGTAATCAAAGCAACAGCCATGTTAGGTCCCAATGAAGATTTATCTTCAAGGTTATTCAACATACCGATAAGACCGATTACAGTACCCATCATACCAAATCCGGGAGCAAGACCTGCCCACATAACCAAAATGTTAATCCAGCCTAAGTGTCTTCCTTCCATTTGATTTAATTCACTTGTTAAAATATTACGAATTATGATACCGTCCGTTCCGTCAACCACAAGACGAAGTCCGGATTTCATAAAATCATCTGACAAATCTTCAAGACCTTCTTCCAAAGCAAGGATACCCTCGCGACGTGCTTTTTCAGAAAGAGTTACCATATCTTGAACCAATGTTTTTTCTCCAAAATCGGGAATTTTAAATGTTCTTGGAATAATTTTAAAAATACCTATAACCGAAGACAAAGGATAGGCAATAAACAAAGCAAAGAAAGAACCTATGATAACGAAGATAAAAGACGGAATATCTATAATACCGCTAAGATGTCCTCCTGACGTCAAAACCGACATTATAACACAGGCTACACCGCCTACAAATCCAATAATTGTTGCTATGTCCACAAAATCCCTCCCAAAATCGAATATCTACAATTCGTTCTTAAAAGCACCTATTCTACGTCTATAATCGACAATTTTATCGATAACATCCTCCGGGGAATTTCTTATTACAAGTTTCTTACCCGAAAGCATGGTCAAAGTTACATCAGGATTTAATTCAATGTATTCTATTTGATGAGGATTAATCCAATATTCCTTACCATCTAAACGCATGACTTTTATCATCAATACATTTTCTACGGTAATTCAATGGACGTCAAGTAGTTTTGAAATAAAACCCTATTATTTTGTCGGAACAAGGAGATTAAAGGTTTAGAAAAAATTAACAAAAAAGATAAGAAAAAACAGTGTGTATAAAAAAAGTTTACTTTTTAAACATTACCGTCTATCTTACAACAAGTTAATAAATTTTAAAGTAAATTTATATGATGTAATGGCTTAGTTTTAAGCATCAAAGCAAAAATAAAGGAACTGCTAAAAATTAAATTTTAGTCAGTCCCTTTAGTATTTTATAAATTAAAAATTCCAATTATCAGCCAAATTAGCGTTTCAAACTCATTACAGTATCAAGTAAAGTATCCGCTGTTTGAATTGTTTTTGAACTTGCCTGAAATCCTCGCTGTGTTGTAATCATGTCTGTAAACTGTTCTGTTAAATCAACGTTAGACATCTCAAGCGAGCCTGCAAGCATTGAACCTTTGCCTGCAATACCGGATGTTCCGATGTTTGCCATCCCGGAGTTGTTTGATTGAACGTAGGTATTATCGCCCGCTTTTTCAAGTCCACCCTGATTTGTGAAAGTTGCAAGAGCAATTTGCCCAATTGTTCGATTGGTTCCGTTTGAATAAACTCCGGTTATAATTCCGCTTGAATCAATTTTAAAATTGTCAAGATATCCCATTGTGTATCCGTCTTGAGAAAAAGCCTTTGTAGAACTGCTTGAAGCACTTTGAGTTACAGTATTTTTTTGACTTCCGATCGTACCAAGATTAATATTCATAGTCTGTCTTGTAGGATTACCGTTTTCATCAGGATTTGCACCTATTACCGTAAAAGAAGTTTGTATAATAATATCTCCTTCAGGATTTGTTACATTTCCCACTGAATCTGTTACACTTAGCAGTGTTCCGGTATTGTCAAAATTAACTAGAAACGAATTTTCCATTCCGTCTGTAGTGTTAAGTCCTACCCTTGTTTGTGTTACATCAGCATTTTCAGGATCTACAGATACAACAGCACGCCACTGATTTGGATTTCCGGGAACTCTGGTAAAATCAACACTCAACATATGAGTATTTCCGAAGCTGTCATAAATTTTCATTTCTGTAGCCCAAGTTCCTTTTAGGATATCTTCAGGACTTGCTCCTTCAAGAATTTCCGGAGTATTTTTGTTAAGGTTACACGCAAAATTGATATTTTGGGTTGCCTTTGCAGGGTCTTTAGAACCTACAGGAATCACTAAATCTTCAGGACTTGCAGAAGTCTGTAAAATCATTTGACCATTCACCTCTTTTGCCATCCAACCTTGAACACGCATTCCGTTAGCAGGATTTACAAGAGTTCCGTTTTTATCAATACCAAAATTTCCGGCTCTTGTATAATAAGTTTTTTCACCGTTTTGCATAACAAAAAATCCGTTTCCTTGAATTGCAACATCGGTAGAAACTCCGGTTGATTGCAAATTTCCCTGAGTAAAGATTGTATCGATTGAAGCAATACTTACCCCCAATCCTACTTCTTTAGGGTTTACTCCACCCACTTCTTCAGTAGGTTTTGCAGCTCCGGACATCTGTTGCGAAATCATGTCCTGAAAATTAACACGACCTCTTTTAAAACCTGTCGTATTTACGTTTGCAATGTTATTACCTATAACATCAAGTCTTGTTTGGTGGTTTTGCATTCCGGACACACCGGAATAAAGTGATCTCATCATAATATATATCCCTGCCTTTAATTAGCGTACACGCGTTTAATTTTATTCATGTCGTACAACATGCCGTTTACCTGAACCTGCGGAGAATTTCCTCTTGAAGCACCTTCTACAACACCGGAAACAAGATTTTCTCCATCTTCAATTTCTACAACCCTTCCTATAGTTGAAACAGCTTCCGATGAATTCAGCATTTCAGCCATTTTACCGAATTCCACACTCATATTTGTTATTTGCTCCAGAGATGAAAACTGTGCCATTTGTGCAATAAACTCAGCATCTTTCATAGGACTGGTAGGGTCTTGATTTGCAAGCTGAGCTAAAAGCAATTTCAGAAAATCATCTTTTCCCAATTCATTACTTGTTGTGCGTCCATTTACAGTTAATGTCTTATTAAACGCATTTACAGCATTTTCAGTTTGAAATTTTTCAGCACTACTCATAGTGGCATTAAAATTCATTTTTCACCTCTTAATAAAAGTTTTTATCCTGCTCTCTTTCAATATCGGAATTCTCAAAAAAAACTTTTGTGTTTTTTTTGGCAATTTTTACTGAAGTTTTATGCAATAACATTCAGTGTTGAAGATCCGTAAACATAACTATTCTGCAAATATTCGCTATCATAGTATTCTTCAGCAACTTCGGGAATATTATTTTGATACACAGTACCGTAAAGATTTTTTTCTTCACGTTGATTTTGACCGTCTTGTCCTGACCATGACAAATCAAAATTTCCGGTATCAAAACCGCTTTCGGAAAAAGCCTGCTTTAAAGAGTTCATGTTTTCATTAAAAGCATCGTAAGCCTCTTTTGTTGCAACAACGATTTTTCCTGCAATGAGCTTATCGCTGACTTCAAGCTGAATTTTTACGTTACCTAAATCTTCAGGATGGAGAACAAGATTAATTGTTCCTTTGTTATTATCCCTAAGAATAAGGTTTCCTGCTTTTACAAAATCTATCGAATTTGATTGAATTTGCTGTCCAAGCATCTGAGAAAACTTTGACATATCAGAACCTTCAACAGATCCGGAATTTATGCCTTTAAATTCTATATTGTCTTGTAATTTTGAAGTTAAAGACATTGTCATTTGAACATTGTTGTCGCTCAATTTTTCAATTTTGGTTACAAATTTTTCGGAATTTTTACTGTTTAAATTCACAGAACGCCGATCCTCAACTGTTATCAAAGTTTTTTCTTTCGATTTTGAAGTTTTTAAAGATTTGCTTTTTGTATTTTCTCCGATTTCAGGATCCGCTCCGAAAGCAGAATCAGTTTTTACAGAAACATAAGATCCCGTAATTGAATACAAGGCAGCATTTTCTGTGTCTTCTTCACTTGATTTTTCAAGATTAAAATCTTTGATATCTCCAAAAGAAACTACATCTTCCAAAACATTTTTTTCACAAATATTTTTAGCATTATTTTCGGCAAGTTCAACAAGATGTTCCAACTCCAACAAACTTTCGTCGTTCATCTCATTTTTAAACAGATAAAAATTTTGTTCTTCACAAAATGTTTTTTCAAAAAGTCCTTGAGGATCTTCAAAAAAATCAAGTGCCAAAAGTTCATCGGGATTTGCTTCTAAATAATCTAACTGAGAATCGCAAAGTTCAATTTTATTTTGATTTAAATCCTGACAATTTTCATCTTTAATGACATCTTTTAAGACATAATCTTCATTTTTTTGTGAAAACTCCGTACTTTCCGATTTTGTTCCATCCGTGGCGTCTTTTGCCGTCTTTTGAACATCACTCGAACTAAGTTCTTTTTGTGCATGTTCCAAGGCAGCTTTGAATGAATAGTCGCTTTGATTGATTGAGTCCAATCCATGAACATAACCACTGACGGTTTTTTGTGAAGTGTTTACCGCCTGATCAAAACGAAGGTTCATTGCTTGCATAATACCTCCGATCAGTAAACACCGTGGAAATACTATTCTATACCGGTCGGTTTACTCACCATTTTACGCTGTAAAACAGCAACTCTGTCTGCCGGCATAAGCGAAAGCCAATATGAAACTTGAGAAGCACTACCGCTTTCAGCAGCCAGTTCCTCAACTTTACGCAATGTATCAATAACTTCTTGATCATCCATTGCATTAAGAATCGCAACTGCACTGGCAGGCGGCATACTGTTCAAATTTTTTGCATTTTGCACAATGTTTACTTCTCTATCATCGTACTTTTTTACGTTTTTGTTGAATGTTTTTTCACGTTCTTCTTGATTTTTTTTCAGGTCTTCAAGTTCTTGCGAAATTTGAAGGTTTTGAGCTTCTTTTTTTTCTATATCCGACTGTCTTTTATCAAGTTCCTGCTCTCTAAGAAAAACTGATTCAAGCCGTTTTTCAAGTCTATCATCGTCAAGATCAGCCATAACATTTGCATCAGCAGAATTTATTGAAACTGAAGTTTGGGTTTTTAGGTTGAAAAGCTTATAAACCGGTTTAAAAATTGTTTTTGCCTGAATTATACCAAGGTAGTCAAACCACAAAAGTCCTGCAAAAATCAAAATTATCAATAAAATTAGTAATACGATTGTTTTTCCGATTGTTTTTCCCACTCCGCCTGCCATTTTTTGCTCCCAACGACATTTTGTCCAATTTTAATACAGATGCCGTATTTTTACAAGACTTAAAGACTTTCTACACTAAAAAGATGCCATAGCAGTCCCTATTGTAATAGGATTTTCAATAGCTACTATTTCAAAATGAATTCCGTGTTTTTCCGTAAGAAAATCATAAAGATAATGAGTAAAGCGTTCTCTAAGTTTATGCGTTTTTAAAAAAGTTGTTCCGTCGCAGGAAATACAAACAGGGTTCAAAGCAGAGTTATTGCATTTTTTACTTTTTGACTTTAAAACATTTGAAGCAACGATCCCTGCAGAAAGTTTTGCACTCCTATCTATAAATGCATCAAAAATTTCATATATAAGCAGTTTTTGCTCCGTACTCAACTTTATGTCTGACAAAAAATTTGTTTTTGAATCCGGATAGTATAAAAATTTATCCACATCGACTAAATCAAGTTTTTCCAGATTTTCAATTCTGTTTTTTAACTGCAAAAAACTTTGCTCGCAAAAAGACTTTTCATTAAAAAAATTACAATCTATAGCCTTTTTTAAGGCTATAAGGCAAAGATTTCCTAAATATGCACCGGAGCATTGCTTTTCCATAATGAACATACCCGGACAAAGAGAAGTCCTGTCCAATTGTACATCAAAATCACTTTGTTTTACATTTCCAAATCTTCCGGCTTCGCAAACAACTATCTGCCCCTCACCTGAATGATTTAAGTTTTTACAAAAAACGGATTCATCTTTAGTAATTTTCGGGATAGAGTCCCATTCAACATATGCGGCATTTATTCCTGTTCCAAGAATAAAACCGACATACGAAGAATAATTTTTTCCATTTGCAGCTGAAAATTTCCCCGCTAAAAGAGCGGCTGCAGTATCATTTAAAAGTACGACTTTTTCAGGTTTTTCCCAGCCACATTCCATAAGAGATTTACACAATTCTTCTCCCAGCTTGCTTCCAACAACTTGACTTGCTTTTATTTCTTTTGCAAATTCAATAACGGTTCCTTCTCCGTCAGGAGTAATTTTCATCGGATAAGAAAAACAAAAAGCTATACGTTTTGATTTATTTTTCAAATGTTCAAGATTCAACGCAATTTGATCAAAAAATTCTTTTTTGCCGAATTCACGTTTGACTCCCGGCATGGAAGTTTTTTCAAAATCCGAAATTTCAGGATTTCCTTCGCAGTCAAAGGAAACAAGACATGAGCGAAAATTTGTTCCTCCGGCATCAATTACAATTACATTTTCGTTTTTTACGCTTTGTTCGTGTAAAAACATCCATGTAGGAATCATATCTTGAAAAGAATTTTTAGGATTATTCGCTTTCCGCTCTTTTTCTAAACCTAATTTCATATCATCAAGCAATTCTTTACTGATTTTTTCAATATCGTAATTTGAAGCTGTAAAATTATGCTTTTTTAAAAACTCAAAAACCTTTTCCGTCATTCTTTCTCCCCAAAAAAGTATATCATCAGTAAGAAAAATGAGCAAAGAAAAAAGTCAAAAGCAAGCAAATCTATTCCACCAAAAACTTCTTTATGATAAAATTCCATTTAATGCAACTTGATTTTTTAAAAAATGAACTCAACAAAGAACAATACGAAGCTGTTACAACTCTGGAAGGTCCTCTTTTAATCATTGCAGGAGCCGGTAGCGGAAAAACTCGTGTAATTACATATAGAATAGCACACATGCTTGACAGCGGAATTCCTCAAAGTGCAGTGCTTGCCTTAACATTTACAAACAAAGCTGCAAAAGAAATGGAGTATAGGGTAAAAGAATTGACCGGCAAAAAACTTCAAAATTTGACGGTTTCAACTTTTCATGCATTCGGTGTAAAAATTTTACGGCAAGATATTGAAAAATTAGGCTGGCGTGAAAATTTTTCAATTTACGATGAAGTTGACAAGGCTCAACTTATCAAAGAAACGGGAAAAGAGCTCGGATTCACTTCAGAAGCATTGGATGTTTTCAAAATTTCAAACCTCATTTCAAACATAAAAATCGGACGTTGGACTTGGAAAAGTAATAACGATATGTACAAAAAACTTTACGAAGAATATCAAGCAGGGTTAAAACTTTACAACGCAGTAGATTTTGACGATCTTATAACTTTGCCCATAAAACTTTTCCATGAACATCCTGATGTACTTGAAAAATACCGCAACCGTTACAAATACATCATGGTTGATGAATTTCAAGACACAAGTATGCAACAGTATGAATTTATGCATCTTTTGGCAAACAAAAATGTAGCGGTTGTAGGCGATGATGATCAGTCTATTTACAGCTGGCGTGGAGCAAATTATGAAAATATCTTGAATTTTGAAAGAGATTTTCATAACGTAAAGGAAATAAGATTGGAACAAAATTATCGTTCTACAGGAACGATTCTTGCTGCCGCTAACGGTGTAATTTCTCATAACACGAACAGAAAAGATAAATCACTTTGGTCAGACAAAGGAAGCGGAAAACCTATTGAAATTTTTATGCCGGAAAATGAAAGTGCCGAAGCGGATTTTATTGCGGAAAACATACAAGGAATTGCAATGAATGAAAACCGCAAATACGATGAGTTTTGCGTTTTAATAAGAGCAAATACTTTAACACGTGCCGTAGAAGAAGCTTTTTTACAGGCGAACATACCTTACACGGTAAGCGGAGGCACGAGCTTTTTTCAGCGTAAAGAAATAAAAGATATAGTCAGCTATCTTCGCGTAATTGCAAATCATGATGATGATATAAATCTGCTTAGAATTATAAATACGCCACGAAGGAGTATCGGCAGAAAAACCATAGAAGAAATAAATAACATAGCAAATAAAAGTCATTGTTCTTTATGGAAAGCTATTACACAGCTTATAAAAGCTGACAATACGACTTTAAACGAAAAAACAAAAGAAGATTTACAAAGTTTTTTTGATTTAATTGAAACTCAAAGAACTTCACTTCTGGGGGGAGGCGGAAAAAATCTTGCAAAAAAAGTCAGGGCAATGGTGGAACAAATAAACTACATAGATTATTTGATCAGCGAGTATTCAAAAAATGAAAAAGCCGCTAGATTTAAATTTATGAATGTAGAACACTTTATTAATTCTATAGAAACATGGGAGAATAATCCTGATAATTTTGATTCCGGACTTTTTGCATATCTTAACAGAATTACACTCCTTTCAAGAGATGACGGAGATGATGGAGAACTGAAAGGGAAAGTTAATCTTATGACAATCCATGCTTCAAAAGGTTTGGAGTTTCCAATTGTATTTATAGCAGGCTGCGAAGAAGGTATAATTCCTCACGCAAGATGTATTGAAGAAGATCCTAACAACATTGAAGAAGAAAGACGTCTTTTTTATGTTGCAATAACACGTGCCAGAGATAAACTCTTTATTTCTTCATGTCAAAAAAGAAGAAAAATGCAAACTGTAGTAGAATGTGTGCCCAGTCCGTTTTTAGATGAAATTCCTTCAAACCTTGTAGAATACCATGAAGTGCAAAAAGAATTGTCAAAAGAACAGGCTCTGGATGTTTTACAAAAAATGATTGCAAAATTTTCATCAAAGGAATAATAACAATAATTTTACAATTTTGTTTGAATATTTTTTTAAGGATGTACCCGCTTTCCCTCGTATGATACTTTCCATAAAAAAAGTCCCTGAGGAGGAGCTGTTATTCCGGCTTTACTACGATCTTTTGATTTTAGAACCTGAAAAAAATAATCCGAATCATAATTTTTCCCTTCAAATTCAATTAAGGAACCTGTTATGGAGCGAACCATCTTCCATAAGAATGCATTTGCCGAAATTTCAAAAACAAGAACCTGATTTTCTTCACCCTTATTCCAAAAAAAATGTGCATCAAATAAAAAACGGCATTTTGAATTGCTTGAATCCCCCACTGCAGAAAAAGATGAACAATCGATTTCACCCTTTAAGCAGTCGGCCATATAATTCAGTTTTTCAATATCAGGAATTCTTCTTATAGCCCAGCAATAAGGCATTTCATGAGCAAAAGGGGTCGGTTTACAATTAATAAAATATCTGTAAGTTCTGGACGTAGCATTTGAACGTGCATTAAAACTCATAGGAACTTCACAGGCATTCAAAATTCTGATATCAAAAGGTAAAAGGGAATTCATTGCAGGAATATAACGGCTTACGTCCATGCTATCTACAGGAGAAAAAAAAGTTGCAGTCTGCCCCACTGCATGAACTCCCGAATCCGTCCTACCGGAACCTTGAACGGCTGTACCACATTTATGAATTTTTTCAAGGACTTTTTCAATTTCTCCTTGAACAGTTCTCATAGCAACAGGATGACTTTCACATCCACCCTGTCTTTGCCAACCGCAAAAATTCGTTCCGGAATAGGAAACTGTAATAAGAATATTACGCACTTATCGATTTTTCCTTAATCATCATCTTCAAGACTAATTCCGACAGTTTGAGATTCTTTGAGAATTTTAGTTAAATTGTCGTACAAAATCCTGGAATGTTCCAAAAGAGGTCCGGGTTTTGATTTACTGGATTTTCCTAAACCGAAGATCCGTGCAATGGAATGCTTACAAGATTCCAATTTTTTTAACCTTGCATTTATATCTTCCGTCTGACCGTACTTATACTCTAAAAGACAAGACAAGTAAACAACACCGTCATAACCGTAATTTTTATCCAAATCCGGCCCCATAGTACCTATTTCAGAAATACTTTCTTTATGTTCCATTTCAAGATTTAAAGCTTCTTGATAAAAAAACAAGGCTTTCCTATAAAAAACTGTTTTTACATAATCATAATTTCTGCCCGGTAAAAGCTTATCCATATCATCACAAAGCCATGCAAGCCTAAGGCAAATTTGAGCTTTTCGTATGGTAGGAGAATATTCCGGCGGCATTTTGTCATAACATAAAAGTGCCAAATAATACGATGCACAACCTTCTAAAAGAGTTCTATTTTTGGAAAAATTGAAGTGTGGAAAAATTGTTTTTACAGCATCAATCCTTTCTTTTTGAGTAGAAAAAAGTATATCGGCAATTTCCATATCATTAAGTTGAAGCATATCATTCCAAAAAAGAGCTGTAAAACAATAAGGGCATACACCCACAGAATAAATTAAAGGATAAATTGTTCCATAACGAGCAGAAGGTTGATAAGTTCTGTGAAGTTCATCAGTTAAATCACCTGCGATAAGCCTTCCGCCTCCTGAAAGCAATTCCTCACGAGGAAACTGTTTGTGACAAGCCGGACATTCCATTTTTTGTTTTGTATAAAATGTTACTGCAAGAACTTTTCCTGTAGATTTTTTTTGAATTCTAGGCATTTTTGTCATCCTTATTTTTTACTTTTTCGTCATTTTCTTCCGTATGAGGAATAATTTTGATATTAACCGTTTCAGGTTCTATTTTTTCTACTTTTTCTTTTTCAGAAGCCTTTATCATAAGAGGCAAAGTATACATACCGGTTTTTTGAATATCAGAGCAATCTACATAAACCAAATCTTCAATCAAAGCAAACTGTTCCAAATCATTTTGATTCCCCGTCAAAGTGATCACATACGAGATCTGTGAATTCTCTACCGAAAAAGAAGGATTCAAACCCATAAAATATATTTTTTCGTTTTCAATTTTAAAGTTATCTTTTACAGGAGAAATTTTTACAGACACAGTAAATTCATTTTGCCCCGTAATTGAAAGCATTTTATTTTGATTCACAGCTTTTACTTTTTGAGAAAAACTTTCATTTTTATTAGCAATATTGATCGGAGAAGTTTCCAAAAAGCCGGTTCCGATAACTTGTGAAGAAACTCCTGTAATCTGCACCTTATCCGGAGAAATTGAATATGAAGAAACTTCAAAACCTTTTGCACAATTTCCCACCAATTTTGCCCTGGCTTCACACAAACCTGTTGTCTTTCGCTCCAATTTTAACGAAATCGCATCAGGGGAAACCTGGACTTCAAGAGGATCTATCATAGTTGCACTTTCTGAAAGTTGAAGTTGAATAGGAACCTTATAAAGCCCATCTTCTACGTAACTGCTCAAGTCAACAAAAGCTGCAAAATCTTTTTCCTGCATTAACGCTACACTTGCAGACTCTCCTCTAACTGTAACCCTTACATATTTAGGCAAAGAATTAGTGTACAAAAGATTCCCGGTATTTTGAACTTCTAAGGGAATAGCAAAAGCATGTTTATCCAGCGTAGAAATTCTGCAAAGCATGTACAAAAGAACTGCAAGCAAAACACATACTATTTTTGCAGGCCAATTTTCAGTAAGATTTTTTATAAATTTGCCGGATCTTTTTTTTTCATTTTTTTTCATTTTCAAAATCCCCTGCAATAGAATCTTTTGAAGAAATTTTTAAGTGTGATTCAAGTTCTTCTACCAGTTGCTCACGTGTCAAATCGTAGTAAAGCTGCCCCTCAAAGGCGATACTCATAGCACCAGATTCCTCTGAAACTACAAGAATTATAGCATCCGTTTCTTCAGAAAGTCCTAATGCTGCTCTATGCCGTGTTCCAAAAGTCTTTTTTATATCAAAATTCTCGGACAAT
Source organism: Treponemataceae bacterium (assembly GCA_052173655.1). Taxonomy (GTDB): domain Bacteria; phylum Spirochaetota; class Spirochaetia; order Treponematales; family Treponemataceae; genus RGIG9060. The sequence continues at coordinate 73,015 of JBQMYD010000005.1, forward strand.
GGTAAAAAACATCCGGCAGATATCAAACGACCGCCTTGGATAATAACGGCACCGTCATGTAAGGGCGTATCATGTCCAAAAATTGTAACTATTAAAGCAGAACTTAATTCAGCATTTATCGGAGTCCCCGTATCTATCTGCTCTTTTAAGGAATTTGAACGCACAAAAACTGCCAACATGCCTCGTTTTTGATTTGAAAGCATTTCTGCTGCAATAAGAACAGAATCAACATAGCTATGCTTAGCTCTATTACTACTTTTAAACCAATCACCCTGCCCTAACTTTAATATCATTTTTCTTAATTCCGGTTGAAAAACAATGGAAAAACCTATAATAATACCCGGAGCAATCATTTTTAAAATCCAAAGCATTGTTGTTAAATCAAGCAAAAGTGCAACTACAAAGGCAATGCCAAAAATAACTACAGCTCTAATGATTTGCAGACCTTGAGTTCTAATAAGCAGTTCATAGCCTTTGTAAAGTAAAAACGACATAGCTGCAATATCCAAAAACGGTTTGACTATATTATAAATTTCTAAAATTTTGTCAAAACTATTCATTAATCAGCTCCGTTAAAACTTTTACAACATCAACAGTTTTATCAACATCATGTACACGAACAATGTCGCATCCGTTAAGAATTGCATAAGAATATGCTGCAAGGGTTCCGGCAAGTCTATCTTCTACATCTTTTCCGGTCAACTGTCCAATCATTGTTTTTCTGGAAAGTGCCAAAAGAGATAGATTTTCACCCTTTTCATATCCTTTAGTAATTCTAACGCAGTTACGAACTAATTGCAAATTGGATTTCAAATCTTTTCCAAAACCTATTCCAACATCAAAAATAATTTTATTTTTTTCTATACCTTTTGAAACAGCATAATCAGCTCTTGAATAAAGGTAGGAAGTTACTTCTTCTATGACATCTGAATAATCCGTATTTTTTTGCATTTCACATGGAATTCCGCGTTTATGCATCAGAATAACCGGAATTTTTGTTTTTGCAACAAAATCTGCCATCTGAGGATCATCTTCAAGTGCTGAAATATCGTTTAAAATATCGGCTCCTGCAAAAAAACACTGCTCCATTACAGATTTTTTTCGTGTATCCACTGAAATGGGAATATTTTTATCATATTTTCGTACTTCCTCTATTATGGGAACAAGTCTTTCAATTTCAATTTGTGCACTGACATAATCAGCTCCGGGTCTTGAGCTTTCAGCACCCAAATCTATAATGTCAGCTCCCTGTTCCATCATTTTTAAGATTTTTTCTGTTGCAGCTTTGGTTTTGATTATTCTGCTTTTTTCATAAAAAGAATCTTCGGTAGCATTCACAACCCCCATTACAAAACAACAATTACAGGTTGAATAAAGACGATCTTTTAAGTAAATCGTTTTTTTTTGCATTTTTATCCCCTAAGGCGAACCATTTTTTTTGCAAGATAATCTGCACAAAGATGCGAATGTTCAAGAATTTCTTCACGAGTTCCCTGAATTATAAAACGATTCGGAAAACCGCAAACCGCAGTTTTTTTACCCGTATAAGTTCTTTGCAACAAAGATTCAAGATACGTTCCTATACCGCCTATTCTGATTCCGTCTTCAACAAAAACTATATAATCATAATCTTTAACAATTTCAAGAAAATACTCTTTATCTAAAGGTTTTAAGAACCTCAGATTATAAATGTCGCAAAGGACACCTTGATTTTTCTGTCCTTCATCTTTTGTTTTTTGATAAAGCATTTTTACAGACTCATAAACTTCAGGATAAATTCCTCCTGTACATACAAAAAGCATACGAGAGTTTTTATCTGCCTCAAATTTTTGTCTTATCAGTACACCTCTTCCTATTTCTATAGGGAAAGAAAATTCTTCAATTTCGGGAGGACAGTTAGCTTTTGGGTAGCGTATAACAACCGGAAGATTTTGTTCTACAGCCCACTTTAGCGAAAGATTAAGTTCTACAGAACTTGCAGGTGCTAACAGACTTAAATTCGGAACAGGACGAAGCATTGAAATATCAAAAACCCCCTGATGTGTTGCACCGTCAGCACAAACCGGCCCACTTCTATCTAAAACAAAAACCGCAGGAACGGTCTGCAAAGCTATATCTTCAACCAATTGATCAAAAGCCCTTTGCATAAAAGTCGAATAAATTGCAACAATAGGCTTCATTCCACCTACCGCAAGACCTCCTGCAAATGTTACTGCATGTTGTTCGGCAATTCCGACATCAAAAAATCGCTGAGGATAACGATGTGCAAACTCAGTCAAACCGGTTCCTTTTGTCATGGCAGCTGTAATGGCAACTACTTTAGGAACTTTCTCTGCAATTTCCAAAAGACTGTTTGAAAAACTTTCCGTAAAACTTAAAGTATCTGATTTTTCTACCGAACCGTCAGAAATTTCAAAAGGCCCTATCCCGTGAAATTTTATCGGATCATTTTCCGCAGGACTATATCCCTTTCCTTTTTTTGTTATGCAATGAACAACAACAGGTCTGTCAATTTTTTTTACACGCTTAAAAAATCTTTCCAACTCACTGATATTATGGCCGTCAAGAGGACCTACATACTCAAAACCCAACTCGACAAAAAGATTATTTGAAAAGAAAACTCCTTTAATACCTCGTTTCAGCCTGTAAATAAACTTTGAAAAAAATCTATATTGAGACGGGAATTTTTCTAAAAATTTATTTATCTTGTATCGTAAAGATTGATAACCTACCGACATTGCAATATTTGAAAGATGTTTTGAAATGGCACCTGTATTTCTTCCTATAGACATTTGATTATCATTAAGAACTACTATCAAATCCTTTGCAATTTGTCCACCGTGCGAAAGAGCCTCAAAAGCCATTCCGCCGGTAAGAGCTCCGTCCCCTATAACAGCAATAACCTTTCCCTCAATTCCCTGCATTTTCCGAGAAGTAATCAAACCCAAAGCTTGAGAAATAGAACAGGAAGAATGTCCGCAGTCAAAAAAATCATGTTCACTTTCTTCATGACGGGTAAAACCTGAAATTCCGTCTTTTTGCCTTAAAGTTTTAAATTGCCCATAGCGTCCGGTTATAATCTTGTGAGTATAGCATTGATGACTGACATCCCAAATAATAGCATCCTTAGGACTGTCAAAAACTCTGTGCAAAGCCAAAGTTAATTCAACAACCCCCAGATTGCTTGAAAGATGGCCCCCGTTATCTCCTACAACACTGATGATTTCTTTTCTTATGTCCTTTGCAAGTTCTACAACTTCCTTACATGAGAGATCTTTTATATCGTTTGGAGAATGAATATCAGAAATTAACGTAAAAAACTCCGATTCATTAAAGATAAAAAAAAGACCACGAAAACGGCAAAAACCAAACTTCGTGGCCCATCATTGGCACAGTTACTTACTCTTATGCCGATTTCGTCTAAGCTTCTTTTTTCGCTTATGTGTTGCAATTTTTTGTCGCTTTCTCTTTTTCCCACAAGGCACAATAGCACTCCTAAATCAAAGTTGCACTTATTATGAATGAAAGGCTTAATTTAGTCAAGGGGAAAGATTTTGCCTGGAAAAAGGCTGTTTTTACATTTGAAAATCTATGAATTAATCGAATTAAGCTTTAAGCAACATTCAAAAAAAATTAAGAGTAAAATTCTTTTACAGTGTTTTCTATTTTTTCAAAATCATCAGCACAAATTACATTAACACATGCAGGATTTCCGGGAAGATTAATAATTTTTTCAAAAAAAGTTATTTGTTTTTTTGCATAATTTCTGCTGTTTCGTTGTATTTGTCTTTTTACTTCACTCAGCCACACAAGGTAGCGATCAGTTTGTATAAAATCAGAATTTTGATCCGACAGTCTGAACATTTCAAGAGGATCTTCGCCACAAGTAAAAAACTCATTATACCCGATACCCCTCATACACGCAGAATTTATAGAAAGTTTTTCACCACAATTTCCTTGTAGCAAATCTTTTACTTCAAGAACAAGACCGGAATCAAACATATTTAAAACACGACGATTTATTCTGGAATACAAGTCCTCTCTGTTTCTGTATAGATATATCGTACAAAATTCATATTCTTCCCGTCCCGAACAAGAAAGCAAAAAATCGCTTAAAGGCTTTCCGGAAGAATAAAAGACTTCTAAAGCCCGTCCTATGCGAGTTTTATCGTTTTCATGAATTTTTAAAGCATAAAGCGGATCAACTTTTTTTAATTCTTCATATAAGGAATGATTTCCCTCAGTTTCCATACGGGATAAAATTTTGTTACGGATTTTTTCATCAGATTTAGGTGTTGGAGGAGAACCGAAAATAAAATTTTTTATGTAAAATGAAGAGCCACCGCAAATTACAGGCAACTTTCCTTTTTCCGTAATTTTTTTGCAAAGTTCATCACAAGATTCCAAAAAACATCCGGAACCGAAAGTTTCACAAGGTTCGCAAATGTCTATTAAATGATGTGGCAGATGTTCTAAAAAATTCTTTTCCGGCTTTGCAGTTCCTATATTTAAGCGACGGTAAACTTGCATGGAATCGCAATTAATTATCTCCGCCTTTCCGGCAAAAAAAGAAGGCACATTGTCGCTAAACAAGTGCCCCACTACTTCGGTTTTTCCTGACGCTGTCGGAGCAAAAATAACCAATACAGGAATTTTGCCTTGAAAACAGCTCATTTATTCCTGTTCAATTCTGTATTCAACTTCGTTTGTAAAAACTTGCTTTGCAGCAAGAGAAACAACTTTACCTTGATTATCTTCGACCTGTTCGTCACTTACCTTTGAAAGCTGAAAGGCTCTTCTGCTTGCAGCACTTGTAATCTCATAAATATTATCTTCAAATTCAATCAATTGTTTCAAGGGAAAAATCATCAACTAACCTCTTTAAAAACTTGGTGTGTAAAAAACTAGCAAATTCTCAAAAAAAAATCAAGACGCATAATTTCAATATGTTGCACATAATTTAACCAAAAATAAAAAAACCGCCTCTAAATAAAACAAAGCGGTTTTTATTTTTGTTTATTGTCCAACACCTGCTAGTCAGCCAATCCGCATTTTAGCAAAATCAGCAATTAAAGCAGGTAAAAAAAGGCAAAAAACTATTATTTGGAAATTACGCGAGCCATTTCACAAACTTTATTTGAGTAACCCCATTCGTTGTCATACCAAGCACAAACTTTTACAAATGTAGAGTCAAGCATAATTCCTGCTTTTGCATCAAAAATTGAAGTTCTGGCATCACTTCTAAAATCAGTTGAAACTACAGCATCTTCGGTATAGCCGAGAACACCTTTTAATTCTCCTTCAGAGTACTTTTTCATAGCTGCACAGATTTCCTCGTATGAAGTTTCCTTGTTAAGTTCACAAGTCAAATCAACAAAAGAAACGTCTGAAGTAGGAACTCTGACTGACATACCTGTCAATTTTCCGTTCAATTGTGGAAGAACCTTTCCTACAGCCTTAGCAGCTCCGGTTGAAGAAGGAATCATGTTTTCCAAAATTCCTCGTCCTCCTCGCCAATCCTTTTTTGAAGGACCGTCTACAGTTTTTTGAGTAGCTGTAGCTGCGTGAATTGTAGTCATAAGACCTCGTTTGATTCCAAATTCCTTATCTAAAACTTTTGAAATTGGAGCCAAACAGTTTGTTGTACAAGATGCATTTGAAATAATTTCTTGTCCTGCATATGTACTGTCATTTACGCCATATACAAACATTGGTGTAGAATCTTTTGAAGGAGCTGACATGATAACTTTCTTAGCTCCGGCTGTAATATGTTTGCGAGCAAGTTCATCGGTTAAAAAGAATCCTGTTGATTCAACAACAATATCTGCACCAACTTCATTCCATTTAAGATTTGCAGGATCCATTTCTGCCGTAAGGCGGATTTTATTTCCGTTTACGATCATCGTATTTCCGTCAACTTTTACATCGCCTGCAAAAGGCCCATGTACAGAATCATATTTCAACATGTAAGCAAGATAGTCAGGATCAAGAAGGTCATTAATACCTACAACTTGAATTTCCTTTGCAAAATTTTCTACAGCGGCACGGAAAACCATCCGCCCAATTCGGCCAAAACCGTTAATACCTAATTTGATCATAATTTATGGATCTCCTATCAGTTTTATTAATATCGTTGGTTTAAATATAAAAGTATTAAGGATAATTGTCAAGTTTGGAAGTGCTATCAGCTGTGAAAAATTACACAATGAAACAAAATTTACATTGGAACTGTTTTTTTTACATAGCCGGATTCTTCAAGAAATTTTCGGCGAGTTACAATAAGATTGATAAGTTCCAGATACATATTATAATCTACTTCGAGAGCTATGGGTAAAATAAAAAACTCGGTTTCATCACAATAGCGAGCAATAAAATCAATGTCGGTAACAAACCCTAGACTGATCATATTACTTATACGATCGGCACACTTTAGAATTTTTGCTTTTTGGCTACCCTCGTTGATTATGCGTTTTAAAAAGTCTTTTTTTTCTTCACCCTTACGTTTTGTAACTTCCATAACAAGTTTAAAAACTTCAGGCCCCTCATCATCTACATTTATAATTAAATTTTGATCAAAATCCGGAATATCCTCTATAGTATCGTGAACAACAGAAGCTTTTAAAAGCACACTGTCTACATATCCGTAGTCAATCAATATAGCAAGGGTATCCATCTGGTGACGGAACATATTTCCCCCTGCATGTCTTGCTTTGCCAATTAAAACTGTAGCAAGCTGCATATAAGGAGCAAGAAAAATACTTTTTAACTGCAACATTCGCTGATTATCCATCTTTACAGGTTTTTCAACATTCATAACATAATGCTTTTTCATAAATTGCCCCTTGTTTCTCCTGAAAAATTAAAGCCTTTCAAGATAGGACTTTAGCTTGTCAATTTTTCGCTGTGCATCATCCCTCTTTACTTTTTCGGCTTCTACGATTTCTTTTGGGGCATTTTGTGCAAATTTCCCCGAAAGCTTTGCATTAACCTTGCTGACAAACGCACTTTCAGCTGCAATTTCTTTGTTAAATCTTGCTGTAAGTTGTTCTTTGTTAATAGATTCATCTACAAGAATAAAAGCTTCAAAATCCTTACCTACAGTTCCTATAGCGTTTGAAGGTTTTTCGCTAACAAACGTAACTTCTTTTACTCCGGCTAAAAGTTTTATAAGATCTGTTTTTTCTGTACAAACTTCAGAAGCGGAACCGGAAGCAACTATAACATTTATACTTATCTTACTTGCAGGATCAATTCCGCACTCAGAACGCAAAGCTCTGATTTGGCTTACAAGTTCTTGCAAAGACCCAAGACGTGCTGCAATTTTCGGATCAAAGCGTTCTTCGTTTACTTCAGGATATACGGCACAAATAAGCATTCCTTCATATGTGCAGGTAGAAACAATTTTTGCATCCAAAGCTTTTTTTCTACTTTCAACAATTTGCTTTAAAGGAAGTTTTGCATAAATTTCTTCGGTAACAAAAGGAAGATAAGGATGAAGAAGTCGTAAAGATTCTTCAAGCAAGTTCAAAAGTACAGAAGTCGCCCTATCTTTTTCATTGTTATCTCCGTTCCAAAATGAAATTTTTGTAGCTTCAACATACCAATCGCAAAATTCTGTCCAAAAAAATTCATATAAAGCCTGAGCTCCATCATTATAACGATAATTGTCCAAGGCATTGCGAACAGTTTTTATACAGTGATTTAATCTTCCGTAAATCCATTTATCCAATTCAGAAAGCATATCATCGGTAACAGTAACAATATTTCTGTCTTCAAGATTCCCCAAAAGATAACGACTTGCATTCCAAATCTTATTACAAAAACGACTACCAAGTTTGAACGAATCCTTGTCAATAAGAACATCTTGACCTTGAGCACACATAAAGCTTAGTGTATATTTTAGTGCATCTGCACCGTATTCATTGATTATTTCCAGCGGATCAAGACCGTTCCCAAGTGATTTACTCATTTTTCGTCCCTGTTTATCACGAACAAGACCATGGATATATATATCACGGAACGGAACTTTTCCTGTAAATTCAAGACCAGCCATAATCATTCGGCTTACCCAAAAGAAAATTATGTCGTATGCAGTAACCAGAGCTGTTGTAGGATAAAAATTTTCAAAATCTTTTGTATTTTCAGGCCAACCTAATGTACTGAAAGGCCAAAGCCAAGAACTGAACCATGTATCAAGAACATCAGGATCTTGTTTTAGCTTATCGGATGTAGCTTTACATTCCGGGCAACAGGTAACTTCTTTGCGACTTACGATCATTTTCCCACATTCTTGGCAGTACCATACAGGAATTCTGTGCCCCCACCAAAGCTGACGACTTATACACCAATCTCGTATATTTTCCATCCAGTGCGAATAAGTGTTTTCCCACTTTTTAGGATAAAACACAACCTGCCCGTCACGCCAAGCTTTTAAAGCTTTATCAGCCAAGGGTTTCATTCTAACAAACCATTGATCGGAAAGATACGGTTCAACCACCGTATGGCATCGATAACAATGACCTACCGGGTGTGTAATTTTTTCTTCGGCTTTAAATAAACCTGCACTTTCAAGATCGGAAACAACAACATTTCGAGCTTCTTTACAAGACAGACCTCTGTACTTTTCCGGAACTTCATCATTTAAATTTCCCGAAGGTGTAAGTATATTTATCACAGGAAGATCATGTCTTTTTCCAACCTCCCAGTCATTAGGATCGTGTGCAGGAGTTATTTTTACAACACCTGTTCCAAAGCTGCGTTCAACATAAGAATCAGCAACTACCGGAATTATTTTATCGGTAAGAGCCAGCTTTACAAACTTTTTTTGCAGTGCAAAGTAACGAGGGTCATCCGGATGAACTGCTACCGCTGTATCACCAAAAAGAGTTTCAGGACGAGTCGTAGCAATCTCTATTTTTGAACCGCCTGAAAATACAGTTCCGTCTTCAAGCGTTACACAAGGAATAGAATCGGGATTTCCGTCTTTATCGCAGATTTCATAATACATATGATACATTGCACCCGGAGTATCCTCGTGCTCAACCTCATCATCAGCCAAAGCAGTTCCGCAACTTGGACACCAGTTTACAAGATAATGCCCTCTATAAATTAAATCGCGTTCATAAAGAGTTACAAATACATCACGAACAGCGTCCGAAAGCCCTTCATCCAACGTGAATCGCTCCCTACCCCAATCAACACTGTTTCCTAATTTTTTTTGCTGCCTTTCAATAATATCATGGTGTTCTTTTTTTACTTCCCATGTACGTTCAAGAAATTTCTCCCTACCTAAATCCTGACGACGCAAGCCTTCTTTTTTTAGACGTCTTTCAACTACATTTTGTGTTGCAATTCCTGCATGGTCGGTTCCCGGAAGCCAAAGAGTATCTTCACCTTTCATTCTATGATAACGTACAACAATATCCTGAAGAGTATTGTTCAAACCGTGTCCCATATGCAAAACACCGGTTACATTCGGAGGTGGAATGACCACTGTATATTTAGACTTTGATTTTTTCCCTTTGTCGCTGCAAGGCTTAAATTCGCCGTTCTTTTCCCATTCATTATAAATTCTTTCTTCAAAATCTTTTGGATTGTAAGCTTTTTCCAATTCGATAGCTTTCATGAATTGTGCCTCTATAAATAAAAAATATTCTTTCAATAATAAACTTTTTTTACGGAATTTTCAACATAGCTTTTTTTATAAAGTCATCAAATAAAAAGTAAAATCCTGCTTTTAAAAAAATCTTATTTTCTTGCCTATTTTTGAGCTTGTTGCTAAAGTAAAAAATATGGAAAGGAATTGCCGGCTTGAAGCCATGGTTTTAAACGTCCGTAAATTCGGAGAAAACAATAGAATAGTAACTTTTTTGAGCAAAGAAAAAGGCGTCTTTGATGCAATTTTGTACGGAGGCCCAAAAAGTAAATTACGCTCTTTAGTTTCCCCTGCCCACTGTGGAACTTTATGGATATACAAAGACAAACAAAAAAATTCAAATAAAATAACAGATTTTGAAGTTTTAAAATTTCACAGCGAAATTAGGGAAAATCCGTATAAAAATTGGTGTGTATCCTTTGCCTCAGAACTGATAATAAAAACCGAAGCATGCGGAGAATTTGAACGCTGTTGGAAACTTGCAAACGGATTTTTTGACGGAATATGTACAAGCAGCGAAGATGAATGCAGAATCGGTGTTCTAAGATTTATTTGGCGGTACCTTGATTTGATGGGACTGCAGGCAGATTGCAAATGTTGCAATTCCTGCGATGAAGGCTTGGATACAAACGGTATTTTCAGTGTTGCTGAAAACGGTTTTTTGTGTAGTGAATGTGCACAGACTTTAAATATTTCGGAAAATTCACATAATTGTAACGGAATATTTTTTCTATCACAGGAAGCCATAGCTTTTTTGCAAACTATAACTTTTCTTTCACCAAAACAAGCTCGAAATTGTCCTCTCCATTATTCAAGCACAAGACAACTCCACGATTTTTTATTTTTTTTAATAGACCACGCTTCTGAACATAAACTTAGATCCTTAGAATTTGAAAGCTCGTTACTTTAAATTAACAAAAGTGCAAAAGCTTTTCTTTAGTAAGAAAACACTACGCAATCTTTATGACAAATGAATTTTAAATATCTTATTACGTTGAGGTATTTACAGTAACATCTTTGAGCCATTTTCCGCTAAAAAGTCTAAAAAGCCCGAAACCGGTTTTCAGTATATCATCAAAGCGTAAAAAAATAAAAATTAACCAAAAAGGTGCATTCCAAAAATTTACCGCACAAAAACCCATAGGAAGACAAAATAACCACAAAAACCCCACATCAATAAACATTCCGAAAAGAGTATCAGCTCCTGAGCGACAAATACCTACAATCATGCACATATTAAAGGCACAAAACGGATACAAAATTGCTGTCATAAACAAAAAAATTTGTGCCATTTTTAAAACCTGCATTTCCACCTTAAACATAAAACTTAAACAAAAAGAAAGCGGAATAAGTAGTAAGCCAAGGCAAAAGCCCATTACCGCCATAAAAGCAGATATTTTTTTTGCAAGATAACGAGCTTCATCATGATTGGATTCACCAATTTTTTTACCGATTATTATTGCAGCTGCACATCCGCAACCAATAAAAAAAGTCCAAACCAAATTTGCAATTGTAGAAGTTATATTGAACGCAGCAATAACCGAAGTACCGGAGTGAGCATAAACAGAACTTTGCATCGACGTTCCAAATCCCCATAAAATTTCATTAACCAAAACAGGCAAACAAACTTTTATGTATCTTGGAAGAAAATCCGTTTGAATCGAAAAGTATTTTTTTAAGCCAGCAGCAATTTCATATTTACGAATAAATGGAACAGCAACAAGAATAATAAACTCTACGACACGTGCAATATCAGTTGCAATAGCTGCCCCTACAATACCCATAGGAGGAATCAATACAACACCTTGTACATCTGTAATTCCGTCAAATTTTACACCGAAAATTAAAAGATAATTTAAAACCGCATTTATAATTACAGAACTTCCCGTAGCAATCAAAGGCAACTTTACTCGCTCCGTACTGCGTTCAGCTTGCGAAAAAGCTAAACCAATTCCCGTAAAAATATAACTTGGAGCAATGGCTTTTAAATATTCAGAACCTTGCCTTATAACATCTTTGTCATTTGAATAAATCGAAAGACAAAATTCGGGGAAAAAAAGAGCTGCACAAAAAAATAAAACGGAAACAAAACTTGCAAGTATAAATATTATGCCCATTGTCATATGAATTCCTGCAAGATTTTTCTTACCCCAAAATTGACTTATAAAAATAGAGCCACCGCTTACAGTTCCAAAAAGCACAATTACTAAAATAAAGAAAATTTGATTTGCCAAGCCGACCGATGCAATTTCCAGATAACCTAGCTGACCTACCATAATGGTATCCAACAAATTAACAAAGGAAGAAAGAAAGTTCTGCAAAATAATGGGAAATGCAATTTTAAAAAGAGACGATAAAAACTTCATAAATAAAAAATGGAGATGGGGAGAGTCGAACTCCCGTCCGAATGTGTGAACCGAAAACGTCTACAGGTTTAGTAGTACGAGTTGATTGTCGGGTGCCGTTGGCAGTACTACAAGAGTCGGCACCGTATTCCGATAAAAAGTCCTTTTTGCAAAACGGAAATCACAAAAAGCAAGCCCCGGTTAGTAACAGAACATCAAGAGGCACGGAGCAGAGCACCTTGAGTTCCGCAATTACGCAGCGTATGCGTAGTTGTTGTAATTGCTGTTGTTTGCAATTATTTTTTTGCCTGTTCAAAGTACCGGCAAACTTACCTGCAGTTTAAGATCCGAACCACACCCGTCGAAACCGGTGCATCCCCCAAAAACTATTCTACGCTGAATTTAAACTAAAAAATAGTACTTGTCAAGCTTTTGGAAAGTATATCCTCACAAGGAGACAACCCCTCATCCTTTAATTTTTTGAAAATTTTAAGTTAGTTGAACTTCAAAAACTCTTTTATCGCACACAAAAAAAATGATACGTTGATAACGGAAAAATGACACTTGACAAATTTTTTTTCAAGTGATAGCCTTAGCTAGTTTTCCATTCCCCGATTGTGTAATGGTAGCACCTCAGATTCTGGTTCTGATTGTGGGGGTTCGAGTCCTCCTTGGGGAACTAAGCCGTCCGGACGTTCGGCTTTTTTGCGGTTTTCCGCTAAAAAAAAAGGTCCCTTCGTCTATCGGCTAGGACGTGACCCTCTCAAGGTCGAAAGACGGGTTCAACTCCCGTAGGGACCGTATTTGAAAAACAAATCCTTTTTCTTTAGTAAAAATACTGTTTCACGGAATTCACTTTTCTACGAGAGTTGGACCGCACTGTCGCGGGCATCATTGAAAATAAAAAAAAATCCGCCTTTTTCAATATATTTTTAGGAACATTTTTTAAAATTTGTTTTTTTTACACAAAATCAAAATCCATCATTCTTACACTACAAACAAAATTTTATTTATGCTATACTGGCTTTCAAAATTATAAAAACAAATTTTAAGGTATTTTTAAGGTATATTGATGAAATTTACGGAATTTAATTTTCACAGCGACTTACTGCAAGGAATTGAAAATGCAGGCTATGTAGATTGCACACCTGTACAAGAGCAGGTTTTAAAAGGAGCACTTGACGGTACAGATTTATACGTTCAGTCGCAGACGGGAACCGGCAAAACAGCCGCATTTTTAATTGCAATAATCCAACAAATTCTATCACGTGAAGAAGTAAAAGATAAAAAAGCATTGATCATGGTTCCTACCAGAGAACTTGCAGTTCAAGTTGAAGAAGAAGCAAAAAAACTTGCCTGCCGTTCAAAAATAAAATCTGCTTGCTTTTACGGAGGAGTCGGATACGGCAGACAAACTGAAAGTTTGAAAAAAAATATTGACATTATTGTAGGAACCCCCGGGCGCATTATAGACTTGCAAGAACAAAAAATTTTAGATTTATCAAATATCGCTTTTTTAGTATTAGACGAAGCTGACAGAATGTTTGACATGGGCTTTTATCCGGATTTACGCAAACTACTTAAGTTTTTGCCTAAATCGGAAAAAAGGCAGACCATGCTTTTTAGTGCAACGTTAAATACTTACGTAAAAAATCTTGCATGGGAATACACAGTTGAAGCAAAAGAGATAGAAATAAAATCTGAAAATATAACTGTTGACGAAATTTCACAACAACTTTTTCATGTTGCAAGCGGTGAAAAAATGAATCTTTTATTAGGAATAATAAAAAACGAAAATCCTGAAAGTCTTATCATTTTTTGCAATACAAAAAAAAGTTGCGAGCTTGTTTCAAAACGTTTAAAACTCAACGGAATTGAAAGTGAATTCATCATAGGAGATCTGCCTCAATCAAAAAGACTTCAAGTTTTAAATTCTTTTAAAAGCGGTTCTCTAAAATGCTTGGTAGCAACTGACGTAGCTGCAAGAGGAATTGATGTCGACAATTTGGCAATGGTCGTAAATTTTGATCTTCCAAACGAAGCTGAAAATTACGTACACAGAATAGGAAGAACCGCACGAGCAGGCAAAACAGGAACTGCATACACTTTTTGTAGCGAACAGGACGTGTACAATCTTCCTTCAATTGAACGCTACATTGACACACAAATTCCTGCAACAGTAGCATATGAAGAACAAATGGTAAAAGACAAAAGCGAAGGAATCTATATAAAACTTAATACTTACCGCGAAGACGAAGAAGAAAGTCGGAAAAAAAGCCGCTACAACAAAATCGAAAAAAATTCAAAAAGAACTTCAAAAACCGACTACAAAAAATCTTATACAAGAGATTACAAAAAAGGTTCCGGCAAAAACTTTAAACAAAAATATGAAAAAAAAGAACAAGAAAATCTTGAAAATCTTTCTTTTGAACAACGAATGGAATTTTACAAAAAGAAGTACAACAATTCTGCTTATAAAGACGATAATACAAAACAAAACGGCTATAAAAATAAAAACGGCAGAAAAAACAACAAACAAAATATGTTTAAAAACAAAAAAAATGAATTAAACAACAAAAATACTACAAACGGAAAGAACAAAAACGAATTTAGAAGCAAAGATTCCCAAATAAAAAAGGAATACAAAGCAAAAAAACTCGGATTTTTAGAGCGAATAACAAAGACGTTAAAAGCAGCGTTTGGAAAAAATAGGAGAAGTAAATGATTACAGTCAGCGACGTAAGTGTACGTTTCGGTCAAAAACCTCTTTTTAAGGACGTAAATCTAAAATTTACAAACGGGAATTGCTACGGAATTACAGGAGCCAACGGAGCAGGAAAATCAACATTTCTAAAAGTTCTTTCCGGGGAACTTGAACACGACACGGGAACTATCAGCATTTCAACCGGAGAGCGAATGGCTGTTTTAAAACAGGATCACTTTGCATTTGACGAATATTCGGTAAAAGATACGGTTTTGATGGGATTCCCAAAACTGTACGAAGTTTCAAAAGAAAAAGACGAAATTTATGCAAAAGAAAATTTTACTGAAGAAGACGGAAACAAAGCCGCAGAGCTTGAGGGAGAATTTTCAGAACTCGGCGGTTGGGAAGCCGAAAATCAAATAGAACAAATGCTTAGCGGACTTGGGCTTGAAGAAGAATTTCATGACAAAATGATGAACGAACTTGATGAAAGCCAAAAAGTACGGGTTTTACTCGCTCAAGCGATTTTTGGAGAACCTGATATTTTGCTTTTGGACGAGCCTACAAACGGTTTGGACTTGGAATCAATAAATTGGCTTGAAGAATTCCTTATGGACTTTCCGAACACGGTTATCGTTGTAAGCCACGACAGACACTTTTTGAATGCGGTGTGTACTTACATTTGCGACATTGACTATGGAAAAATTACACAATTTGCAGGAAATTACGATTTTTGGTACCAAATGACTCAAGTTTTACAAAGGCAAGCAAAAGAACAGCAAAAAAAAGCTGAAGATAAAATGAAAGACTTAAAAGAATTTATTTTAAGATTCAGTTCAAATGCGGCAAAATCAAAACAGGCAACAAGCCGAAAAAAAGTTTATGATAAATTAGCTCAAAGCGTTGAAGATTTACCGGTTTCCACAAGAAAGTTCCCGTACGTAAATTTTAAACCGGATCGCGATATAGGAAACAACGTTCTTGAAATTCGTAAACTCAATTACACCGATGCAGACGGAAATAGCCTACTTAAAGATTTTAGCCTTACCATAAATCGAACCGACAAAATTGCATTTGTCGGAATTGAATATAATTCAATATCTGCACTTTTTGACATAATTAACGAAGAAAAAAAAGCCGACAGTGGCGAATACGTTTGGGGACAAACTACAAGCCACACATACCTGCCACGTGATAATTCCGGTTATTTTGCAAATGACTATAACATTACAGAATGGCTAAAGCAGTATTCAAAAGAACAAGATGATGCTTATGTAAGAGGCTTTTTGGGTCGTATGCTTTTTACCGGTGATGAATCACTAAAAAAAGTAAAAGTACTTTCCGGAGGAGAAAAGGTCAGATGCATGCTTTCAAAATTAATGCTTTCCGGAGCAAATATCCTTACATTGGATGATCCTACAAATCATCTTGACCTTGAAGCAATCCAAGCATTGAATGAGGGCTTGATTGCATTTCCGGGAGTTGTTCTTTTTTCAAGTCATGACCACGAGTTTATATCATCAATAGCAAACAGAATCATAGAAATTACACCCGGCGGCGTTATAGACAGAATGATGATGTTTGATGATTATCTTGCAGACCAATCCATAAAAGAACTTAGAATGGAAATGTACGGAAGCAAAAGCAAAAAAATCAGATTTTAAAAACTTTATATGTGCTTAGAACCATAAGCTTATACAGTTATACAAAAAAAATGCTGTCCGGCAAACAACCGGACAGCAAAATTCATTCTAGCCTAATTTGACTCTATTTTAAAGTGCGTACAACACGTAGTCCAACGTAGATGCTTCCCCCACCTGACCAGTAGCGATAACCTTCTTGCATGTAGGTTCTGCTGGTTACAGAGCAATCCTTTATGTACCTGTTGCAGTATCCGCTGCGTATAGTTCTATAAACACTTCCGTTTGCGTTCACAGGTCCAATACCGGGATCTGTAACTGCATTTCTTCCCAAATTGCTTTCCCATTTGTCATAACACCATTCCATTACGTTTCCGCTCATGTCATACAAACCCCAAGCATTAGGTCTTAACATTTGAACGTCATGAAATCTACTTTCAGAGTTTTTGTAAAACCAACCGTACTTACCTAATTCTCCGGAATATGAATCACAATTTTCTTCTTTACCGCTTACAAAAATATAATCTGTCACGGAACTTCCTGCACGTGCAGCATACTCCCACTCAGCCTCGGTAGGCAATCTGTATCCGTCAGCATCAAAATTACAGTCAATGGTACCGCTATGATTATTTCCGTTGTCAGGTGTATAACCCCACTCATCTACATCTATTTTTCCGTTACAGGTATAACAAGGAGTAAAACCTTCCGCTACGGAACGTCTGTTACAATATACGATAGCATCGAACCAAGAAACATAATCTATAGGAAGTCTGTCAAGATTTTTTCCTCCGAGGTCAGATTTTTGACTGCCGGAATTAACTTTTCCACCCATTGCCTTGTACTCGGCATGAGTTACTTCATGCGAACAAATTAAGAAATCGCGAGTGAGGGTTACAGTATGAACGGAACTCCACCACTTACTACCATTCCCTTGATTACAACCCATCTCAAAAGTTCCTGCCTTTACCAGAACAAACTCAGGTTTAGGCTTTGCCTTTTCAGGATCTTTAAGGTCATTTTCTGTAACACCGAAGTTGTAATCATCTTCCTCCTCATTCTCTTGCAAATTCCCCTTATTATGAGTGTTGACATTTGGCTTTTTTTTGTTTGGATCTACAATCTTACCACCCACCCCGGCAAGGTTAGGGCAACCTGTAAAACATGCAATAAAAGAAACTGCCAAAATTAAAACAAATATCTTAGTAAAAAAATTATATTTCATTTATATTCTCCTTAAAAAACGGACAAAATATCTACTAACTATATCCAAACTGTATTCTAGTGTAAATCAGGAGCATGGAAGTACCTTAGAGTATCCATATCAAGAATTATCCTTGCTCCTCCATCTTCTACACCAAGTACATCGTATTTGCCCAATAAATCTTTTCTAAGATAAGATTCACTGTGAGCTTTCAGCTTATCAGAGCCATAGCCTCCGTTAATATCAATCGATCTGTTCTCTCCTGAAGTACCGAGTATGTATTCCTGACTTGATTTAGGAACAAGATCGCTTACATCTGCAAATCGTTTCGGTAATATCGCCTGTCTGTCTGAAACAACCGGAGGCGAACCGAATGTTAAAGTTGCAACAAGATCATAATTTGCATGTATTACAGAACTGGCAGCAACCTGCTGAGCAGTCATTCCTCCAAGACTGTGTCCTGTTAAAATTATACTTGAACCGTACGGAATACCTTCATCCTCATAGATAGCCTTACACACAGCTATTGCATACCAAGTTTCTTTATTGGTTCCTGATGCCAAGTCGGTATTAACTCCTGTTGCCTGCCAGTTCAAATCTTTACCTTCAGCATCTTTCATTTCGGTTCCGGATAATCCTACAACATAAACTTTTTGTTTTCTTCCGCTTTTATGCTCCAGCACACCTTTTGTAATTGTAATAGGGCCCTTCTTTCCTCCGTTGTAACCCAAACGCGAATGAACATAAACATCGGGAGCCGAAGAAAGAATTTTATAATTTTTAGGTACCTTATGAGCTCTTATTTTATTTATAAAACCCGTATTATCATCACCTTTTTTTGTAAAGTCGTTTTCAACAATACCCGGACAACCTACAAGAATTAAGGCAAAAAGTGCGACTGCAAGCATTCCAATCTTTTTCATACTTACCTCCTTAAATATCACAGTACTTTATTCGATCATATACAGCTTTTTGGCTATGCCCACCATAACCTGCAAGTATTATAAGCTCCCCGGCAAGAATTTGTCAAATAAAAATTTAAAATTTTATATTTTTATTTTATTTTTTTTAAATCCTTATGTTTTTACACTTTCCAAAAACTTAATACGTTTGAATCTTTTTCACAGCTTACTTTTATCGTGCAATTTTCCTCGTATTTTCCACTGAAAAGTTCTTTTGCCAAAGGATTTTCCAAGTAAGTTTGAATCGCTCGTTTTACAGGCCTTGCACCGAAAAGAGGATCGTATCCTGCTTGCGTAAGAAAATCCACACAAGAATTTTCAAAAATCAATTTTATACGGCGAGCTTCAAGGCGGTTTGCAACTCTTTCCAACTGATTTTTTACGATTTGAGAAATACAATCTTTGTCCAAACGGCTAAAAGTAATTATTTCATCAATTCGGTTTATAAATTCAGGACGAAAACTTTGTTTAAGCATTTCATCGATTTGAGGTCTCAGTAACTCAAGTTTTTCTTGCGTTTCCGCTTCCAAAATCAAATTTGACCCCAAGTTACTTGTCATAATAATTATGGTATTTTTAAAATCAACTATTCTTCCTTGACTATCGGTAAGCCTGCCGTCATCCAAAACCTGCAACAAAATATTAAAAACATCCGGGTGAGCTTTTTCAATTTCATCAAAAAGCACTACACTGTACGGTCTTCTTCTTACAGATTCTGTAAGTTGTCCTCCCTCATCGTAGCCTACATAGCCCGGTGGAGCCCCTATAAGACGCGATACACTGAACTTTTCCATGTACTCACTCATATCGATACGTGTCAAAGATTTTTCATCGTCAAATAAAAAGTCTGCTAAAGTTTTTGCAAGCTCGGTTTTTCCAACTCCGGTCGGTCCTATAAAAAGGAAACTGCCTAAAGGTTTGTTTTCATCACTCAAGCCTGCCCTGTTACGTCTGATTGCATCGCTTACAGCTGAAACGGCTTTATTTTGCCCGATTACTCTTTCATGTAAAACTTTTTCAAGTTCAAGATATTTTTTTGCCTCACTTGCCATCATTTTACTTACAGGAATTCCTGTCCAAGTTGAAACAACTTTTGCAATGTCTTCTTCGGTAACTTCAGTGCGTAAAAGGGGATTTGTTTTTGCATTGCTTTTTTCTTTTGATTTATCTTGTTGCACCGCATCTGAAAGCTCTTTTTCTAACGCAGGAATAATCCCGTACTTGTATTCGGCAGCTTTTTCCAAATTACCTTCTCGACTGAATTTTTCCATGTCGATTTTTGCTTGCTCAAGTTTTTCTTTTAGCGTGCGGCTTTTATTTATTTCAGACTTTTCATTTTGCCACCGAAGTTTCATTGTATCACGTTTTTGAGTTATTTCCGAAATTTCTTTTTCAAGTTTTTCCAGTCTTTCTATACTAGCTCTGTCATCTTCCTTACTTAAAGATTGCTTTTCTATAGAAAGCTGTAAAAGTTTGCGTTCAATTTGATCAAGTTCTGTAGGCTGACTTTCAATTTCAATTTTTATGCGGCTTGCAGCTTCATCAACAAGATCAATTGCTTTATCCGGTAAAAATCTGTTTGTAATGTAACGGTTACTTAAAATCACGGCTTCAACAAGTGCTTCGTCATTTATTCGTACTCCATGATGAATTTCATATTTATCCCTAAGTCCTCTAAGAATGGCAATGGCATCCTCTATACCAGGTTCACTGCAATAAATCTGTTGAAACCTTCTTTCGAGTGCGGAATCTTTTTCAATGTATTTTCTGTATTCATCCAAAGTTGTAGCACCTATCACATGCAGTTCTCCTCGTGCAAGAGCAGGTTTCAGCATATTACTTGCATCCATTGAACCTTCACTTGCTCCGGCTCCAACTAAGGTATGAAGTTCATCAATAAAAAGTATTATTCTGCCTTCACTTTTTTGAACTTCTTGAATAACGGCTTTTAACCTCTCCTCAAATTCGCCCCTGAATTTTGCTCCGGCAACAAGAGAGCCTAAATCAAGACACAAAAGTCTTTTATCTTTTAGACTGTCGGGAACATCGCCTGTAACAATTCGCCTTGCAAGCCCTTCTACAATGGCAGTTTTTCCGACACCGGGTTCTCCTATCAAAACAGGATTATTTTTTGTACGCCTGCTTATAACCTGCATAACCCGTCTTATTTCCTCATCACGTCCGATTACAGGATCTATTTTGTCCTGTTGTGCAAGTGCAGTTAAATCGCGACAATATTTTTCAAGGGACTGCATTGTGCTTTCAGGATCTTGACTTGTAACTCTTTGATTTCCCCTTATGGATTTTAAAGCATCAAGAATTTGTTTTCGAGTAATTCCGTTTTTCTTTAAAAGTTCGCTTACTTTCCCGCTTTCCGAACTTAGTGCAAGAAAAAGGTGTTCTGTAGAAAGGTATTCATCTTTTAGATTTTCAACTTCGTTCTCGGCTTTTGCAATAATTTTTTGAAGTTGTGCAGAAAAACTTATCTGAGCATTGGACGAAATTCTAGGATAATGAGAAAGAAGTTCTTTTACCTGAGAAATTAAGATTTGTAAATCCGCTCCGATTCTTTTTACAAGAGGTGGAATCATACCGTCTTCCTGCTGCAACAACGCCAACAGTAAATGTTCCGTTCCTATCTCACTGTGATCAGCTTTTTGTGCAATGGAATTTGCCTCTTGAATAGCTTGTTGAGTTTTTAATGTAAATTTATCGTAATTCATACTATACCTCTTGAAAACAAAATAGTAAATTTGATTAAAAAAGGCAAATTAAAGAAAAACTAAATCAAAACTAAAAATCAGCTGCATATTCGCAAATGCAATTTTCAATACGAGCCTGCTCTACTATCTCCAAATCCTTGTTTACTTTTTTGTAAAGTCTGATTTCTCCGGTTCCGTTTCCGCCTGACCAAAAAGAATCAAAACTTACAGTTCCTCTTGGATTCAGATATTTCTTTTTTATCATCTCGGATTTTTTACAAAAAACATCTACATCCAAAAAATTTTTGGAATTTTCGGCAGTTACAGTCCAACGGCAAATTTCAGAATTTTCAAAAAAATCGTAATGTATTTTAGTACGAGAAAAACAATTTGAAATTGAAAAAACATAGTATTGATTTTGATGAAGAAGATAAACCTGCAATGATTTTTCCTTTCCATTAACCGTTGTTCCTCCGATATCAAAACATGAACCTGAAAGATAACGACCTGAAATCACAGAGTTTAAATTGCAACTTGAAAGAGAAAAAAACGGATTTGAAAAATCTTTGCCCCAAATTTTATCCGCATGTCCAAAAGATTTTTGTGGAATAATTACAAATTCTTCAGCATCTAAGAGTAGATTCCCGCCGTAAATAGTCTTTGCTCCGCACACATACCAATAATTTTGCGGATTACGTTTGAGCTTTTTAGGCTCAAAATTTATTTTTTTTTCAAGTTTTATTTTCCATGCCATAGAACCTTGTGAAGAAAGGTATTCCGGATGAAGTTTTGTCATTGAAAGAGGTACATTAATGCTCCCAAAAAGTTCATTTTCGGTCAATAAAAAGTTTTCAACACGAATGTTCAAAGATTTCTTGTCTATATACAAAGAGTCAATGGGAAAAAATTTATGAAATTGCTTGCCGCCTTTTCCCCAACATCCTGCTTTTACCATTAAAAAGCAGGGTTTATTAAAATTTACAATTTTTGGAGAAATTCCCGGATTTACGATATAGTATTCAATAAAAAATTGTCTTACTTCACCGCTTTTTTTGCTGTATGCAGAAAAACTATGGCGCCATAAATCAAAACCGTTTTTCTTTGCAAAACCATTTAGCATTAATCTATTTTTTTTACGATTTTTCGATTGTAAGCCCATATAAAACCCCACAAACAACGCTTATTCAATTATTAGAAAAATTATTTATAAACTTTAATTAATTTTATATTTGTAAAAAAAATACCACCGGAAAAAACCGGCGGCACATGCAGTCGTAAAAAAAACTATCAAGTAATTTTTCTTACGGCATCTTCGATTTCCGAAGATTCACTGGGAAAATTCTCATCCAAAAACTCAAAACAGTCCATAGCATGCTGCTGAACATGTTCGTACCAAATTAAATACAATTCATCATTAACTTTACCGGGATAAGGAGCTCCTTGGATATCAGAAACCAACTTTCTCAGTTTTCCCGCACATTCTGAAAATTTTTCATCCATAAAAAGTAATCCCTCTCAAATATTTTATAAAAAAACCTAACTGCATGATTATAAACATAAATCAATTATTTTGCTAGGGTTTTCTTTTGTTTTTGTGAAAATAATTGCAGAATTCGCTTGTTTTATTCTGGCACTAAAATCTTTTCGCGTGTCGTTAAGTTCATTTAAATTTGCAGATAACAGGTAGTTTAGTTTTTTAACTCTTTCTTCTTTTGTGATGCCGCAAATTCTACGTATAAAGGCTATAGCACCTTTTGCAGCAGGCGATCTGGGTTGAATTTCTTTACTGAAACAACCTGTTATAAGACGTTCGAATTCTTCTTGCGATATTTGCGTATTAAACTCTTTTTCCAAAGTTTGCTCAAAAACTTGCACACTTCTAAAAGGATCCGGATCTCTAAACGAAACCAAAGAAAAGATACCTTCGATTGGATCGGTGTAAGCAAAAATTCCGTATGCCCCACCTGCGGTTCGGATTTTATCCCACAAAATATTATTTGAAAGATAGTGTCCGTAAATTCCTTCCAAAACATTTTGCTTTGTACCAAATTTATTACAGCAAAAAGATCTTGCAGCAAAACCTACTTGCGTATTTGCAATGTAATATTCAAATTTGGAATTATCACCTTCAATTTTTGTAAGTTCAAAAATTTGTTCATCGCCGATCATAGAAGGTTTTTTTAATTTTCCGGTATAAAAACCGCTATCTGAAAACTTTTTTATTTGTTTTTTAAGATATTCCTTAGCCGCTTCATTTCCTTGTTTATCGCTTACGATATTGATAATAAAACCTGAATTAAAAATTTCGTTTTTAAGTCTTTGTAATCTGGAAGCAGTAACTTGGGTATTTTCTTTTTCTATTTCCAAAATCGTATAAAGCTGACAAAATCCGTTAAAAATTTCGTCTATCGCTTTTGATCTGGTCAAAGTGCAACAACTTCTACTTACTGCATAATCATGCCCCGTAGGAATAATGCTTGATTTTAAATCATTTTTATTTTCAATTGTTAAATCTCTTATTCTGGGCAAATCTTTAAAATCTACGGTTTGCAAAAGATCAAAAAACAAAGAAAGCCCTTCTTCAAGTTTTTCATTTAATACCTTTATTTTTAACATCAAAAAAATCCGACCACAACACGGATCATATTCATAAAGTTTTTCACATAAATCATCATCATTTAAATCTTTGCAAGAGGCTTTTTGCAAAAGGTGCTCGGTTACACTGGAATTAAAAAGATTTGCATTAAAACCGCCTATAACTTTTGCAAGACAACTTGCACTTTTAGCCCAATCCATTCCGTTAAAACCTACATTTGTAATACAGCTTGCAAAATGATTCAAATACGGAAAATCCTGTACATTGAGGCAGTCAACCGGAAAACAAAGTTGTATATATGTAATTCCATTTACACTTTGTTCGGAAGAAAAAACTTTTACGCCTTCCAAAATTTCTTCCTTCAGATTTTCGTTTTCCTGTGGCAGAACAAGCTCGCATGGCCTTATATGCGGCAAAAGTTTATGTTTTTGTTCATCATCATTTTCCATTTGATGTTTATTTAATCTTTTTTGTTCTTCGGCAACTTGAAAAAGAAAATTTTTCCACTCTGACCTTGTTTTTGATTTTTTTAAAGATTTTATTTTTTTTCTTAACGCAAAATCGTTACGTTTATTAAAATCTTTTTTATGTTGCATTGTAAGACAAAGACAATCTTTATTGTTTATCAAAAACTCTTTTAAAAGCTCTTGAATGTATTGTGGATTTTTTTTAATTTTTTCTTTTATTACGGAAAAATATTGATAATTCATTACACCTTCAAAAGGGGTTTTTCCGTTAAGCCAAGTCCTGTAAGCCCTTTGCATTAAAACAAGAGAATAAGGTCCGTGCGAACGGACTATTTCCCTATTATTAAAATCAATACTTAAAATCGCAGCTTCTAAATCGTCCTTATTTATTCCGTTTTCAACAAGATTTTTAAGAACATCAAAAATCACCTGCACAACTTTTTCATTGCAACCTTTTTTCACTCCGCGTAGACCACAGGTAAAAACTATGTAGCGTAAATCAGTTTCAAGTCCGCAATTGGGAGAAATATCTTCTCCAAGATTGCAGTCAACTAATGCTTTATTTAAAGGTGAACCGTTATGACCTATAAGAATTTCTGCAAGTAAAACAGCATTCAAATAATTTTCACAGTTGCAGGCTTCCCCCATATTCCATGAAACCGTAACATCATCTTTTTTGCAATTTTTTTGAATAAAAGGGCCTGAAAGAACTTTTGAAGTTCTTTTTTCAAATCCTTTCGAAAAAGTAAGATTTGAAAGAGATGAATAATCAAAGTCATTTTTATCCTTGATGTCAAAGTCAAAATTGCTCAAAAATTTTTCATTTATAAAATCAATTTGTTTTTCAGTAGAAATATTGCCGTACAAAAATATATAACAATTTGCAGGATGATAATACTTTTTATGAAAAGCTAAAAATTGCTCGTACGTCAATTCAGGAATTTCCACCGGATCACCACCGGAATCATAACGATAAGAAGAATCTGCAAATAATTGACTTACAATTTTATCTTGCACTACACTTTCAAAACTTGAATAAGAGCCTTTCATTTCATTATAAACAACGCCTTGAATGTCCAAACCGCCTTTTTTGTTCAATTCAAACCTGTGTCCTTCCTGCAAAAACGTATTCTTGCTGAGCAGCGGAAAAAATACGGCATCACCGTAGACTGCCATAAGATTAAAATAATCTTGTTCTGCAACGGAAGAAGCAGGGTACACTGTTTTATCAGGGAATGTCATTGCATTTAAAAAAGTTTTTAAACTCTGGTTTGCAAGTCTGATAAAAGGATCTTTTAAAGGAAAATGTTTTGAGCCACACAAAACAGAATGTTCTACAATATGAGCAACACCGCTTGAGTTTTCCGAAGGTGTCTTAAAACCGAATGAAAATAAATTCTCCTGATCATCATTCAACATATGAAAAATTTGCATTCCGCTCTTTTCGTGCTGCAAAAAAATACCGAGTGAATTGTAGTCTTCCATATTTTCGACTGAAAGTACGCGAAAGCCGCCGTAAATTTGACCTGCTAAAAGTTTTGTAGTATTCGACATATTCTGATTATCGGCACAAAACCTATTTTTCGGTATTTCATCGTCATTTTTTTTGCATTTACTAATTATGGAATTTTGGGTTATAATAAAACGGTACTGTACACGACAAATAAAATATAATAACAGGTAAAAGTTTTACCGTCCGATTTGGGGGAAAAGGTGCAAAAATACGAAACAAAAACAAGTGCTTTGTTTACAGATTTTTATGAATTAACTATGGCTCAAGGATATTGGAAAAATAATATGAATTTTCCTGCCGTTTTTGATATGTTTTTCAGACGCAATCCTTTTAATGCGGGGTTTTCGGTATGTGCCGGAGTCGAGCCGTTCATAGATGCTCTGATGGATTTTACTTTTTCCGAAGAAGATATTGAATATTTAAAATCGTGCGGATGTTTTGAGCAAAACTTTTTAGATTATCTAAAAACATTTAAATTTTCAGGTGATGTATATTGCGTTGATGAAGGCTCAATTGTTTTTCCGAATGAACCTTTAATAAGAATTCATGCAAATCTTATTGAAGCACAGATAATAGAAGATTTAGTTCTAAATCATGTAAATTTTCAAACATTGATCGCAACTAAATCAGTACGAGTTTATCTTGCCTCCAATAACGGTTCAATTATGGAATTCGGTTTACGGCGAGCTCAAGGCCCGGACGGAGGAATGAGTGCCAGTAGGGCAGCATACATCGGTATGGCAGCAGGAACCAGCAATGTTCTTGCCGCAAAAGAATTCGGAATTCCGGCTTTGGGAACTATGGCACATTCTTGGATTATGTCATTTAACACAGAGCTTGAAGCCTTTGAAGCTTATGCAAAACTTTACCCTTACAACAGTATTTTTCTTATAGACACTTACGACACCTTGAATTCCGGTATAAAAAATGCAATAAAAGTAGGAGCAAAGCTCGTTGAACAAGGATACAATTTTGGAGTGAGACTTGATTCCGGAGATATTCAGTATCTTTCGACAGAATGCAGAAAGTTGCTTGATAAAGCCGGTTTTCCGCAGGCAAAAATTGCGGTTTCAAATGAACTGACTGAAGAAATAATAGATCAATTGATCGCAGACGGAACGCCGATAGACAGCTGGGGAGTGGGAACTCACATGGTAACCGGTGGCAGCGAATCCAGTCTTACAGGAGTTTACAAACTTGCAGCCCGAAGCTACTCGATGGAAGGCGAAATGAAACCTGCCATGAAATTTTCTGACAATCCTGAAAAAACAACAAACCCCGGAATTAAAAATCTTTGGAGAATTTACGATGAAAACGGAATGATGAAAGCAGATATAGTTGCTCTCCAAGATGAAACAATCGAAGCTGAAAAAGAATACCGTTTTTTTCATCCATCGATGGACTTTAGACAGTTTCAATTTTCGCCAAGTAAAGCAGAACTTTTGTTAAAAAAACGAATTGAAAACGGGAAAAGATTGGAGAAAAGGCTTTCTAATAACGAACAGCTAAAAAAAGCAAGAGAAATCCTACTTTCGCAGCTAAAAACATTGGATTCTTCGTATCAAAGGATTTTAAATCCTCACATTTATAAAGTTTCGATTACTGAAAATTTAAAAGATCTAAAACTTAAATTCATCGAAGAAAGAATAAAATAAAAACTAAGGTAGATAATCTGTTTTTATATTTCTAAGGGATTCAAAAAGTTTGCGTTTTTCCGCAGAAGAACCTGCGGTAAGAGAATCAAGACGGCTACGAGCTTTTTTTCTGTATGAATTATTCTGGTAATCACAAGTACATGTTACTGAAATATATCCGGAATTGTTTGCATGTTCTATTATGGAATTTTCATCTGCGAAACACAAAGGTCTTATCACGGTTACCGGATATTTTTCGTATTTTAATCTTGGAATCATGGTTGACATTTGCCCCTTTGAAAGAACATTCATTAAAAGAGTTTCCAAAATATCATCCATGTGATGCCCCAAAGCGATTTTGTTATATCCGTGCTCTATTGCGTAATTGTTCAATTCACTTCGACGTTGTGTAGAGCACCAATAACAGTTCATTTTTTTACCTTCTTTAAGTCTGCCTAAAATATCAACTTGAATAACCTTCGGCTCTACTTGCCAAGAATTAAACAACTTCACCAACCGGTAATCAAGCGGTTCACTAAAATCAGAAGCAATATGCAAGGCTGTAAAATCAAACTGTTCACGATTTTGTTTTTTCCTACAAACAAAATATTCCACCAATGCAGTAGAATCTTTCCCTCCGCTGGCACCGATTAGAATTTTATCTCCGTTTTCAATAAGGTTATATTCAAAAACGGCTTTATCAATCATGCTAAAAAGTTTCGGCTGGCTCATTTTCCCCCACAAAAAAAAACCGGAGTTCATGACTTTCCACAAAACTCCGGTCATTTTTTTTAACTACTTTAATAGTTAAAAATTTAATCTTACTTATTGGTTATTTCTCAGTTTGTTTTGCAACTTTAGCTTTTTCTTCCGGAGAATTTTTGTATTTTCTTTTTGTTACAGCCAAAACCGAACCTGCAATCCAAATTGAAGAATAAAAACCGCTTACAAGACCTACAATCATACACAATGCAAAACGCTGCATACTTCCGGTAGTAAAAATGAACAATGAAAGAGCTGCAAGCATTGTTGTTATAGTTGTAATCAAAGAACGAGAAAGCATTTCAGTATTTGAAATATCCCACAGTTCTTTTACAGAATTCACTTTAAGTATTTTTGAATTTTCCCGTATTCGATCCAAAACAACAATCGTATTATTAATTGAATAACCGACTATGGTCAAAATTGCCGCAATTGTCAGAGAATCAAATTCAATTTGGGCCCAAGTTATAAACGAAATAAGAATCAAAGCATCGTGCATAACTCCTGCAACAGAAGCAAGTGCATAATTCCACTTAAACCTTATGGCAGCATAAATCCAAATTAGAACTAAGGTTGCAATAACAAGTATGACAGAAGACCTTATAAGACTTCCGGAAAACTTTGAACCGATAAAATCAGTTTTTACTACAACATAATTTTCATCACCAAACTCTTTTGCCATGACTTCAGATATTTTTTCCTGAATTTTTTTGCTGATTTCAGGATCAGTACCGTCATCACCAACTCTAATTTGAAATGAGTCATCAAGTTCCGAACCAATCATCTTAACCTGAACATCTCCCAACTCTGAAAGAAGCTCTCTCATTCCGTCGGCAGAAATAACAACTTTACTTTTGTCTACAAGGTGAAGATATAAAGCATTTTTTCCTATGTGCGAAGATTCTTGAGTATTTAAAAGCAAGCCTTCAGCACTTTTAGTCCCGTCGGTTAACAACTTTGCCTTTAAGTTAGGAACAGTATTAAATCCGTCGACCATATCAGACACAGTAGGATAATTCAAGTACATAAATTCATACGTATTATTTTGTTCACCTATACCGCTGACAACAATACTTACAGCAGATGAGGAAATTTGCACTTGGGCATCAGCAGTTCCGCTGTAACTCAAAGCAATTTCAGCAGGAGCAACTTTTATTTCTTCAAGCATACCCGATTTGAATTCCAAACCGAAATTTATTCCCTTTACACATATTGCAAAAATTCCGCAAGCTATTAAAAGAATTGAAAGAACTGAAGCAAAAATAAATCCTTTACTGAATCTTATTACTGTTTTCATTATTTCAACCTCCAAGCAATGCTCACGTTTTCTTTTTTCATCTGTTCTGTTCCAAAATCAAAAATAAGTCTTGAAACAAAAAGTGCAGTGAAAACGGAGGAAACAACACCGATCGCAAGAGAAACCGCAAAACCTTGAATTGAACCGGTACCAAGCTGTGAAAGGAATATTGCCGCTATGAAAGTTGTAATATTTCCGTCCATGATTGCCCAAAAAGCTCTGTCAAATCCGGCTGCAACAGCGGCAATTCTTCCTTTTTTGAGCCTTAATTCTTCCTTTATTCGTTCAAAAACAATTACATTAGCATCAACTGCCATACCTATAGTAAGTATCATACCTGCAATAGACGGAAGAGTAAGCGTAAGATTGAAAGCAGAAAGAATACTGAAAATAAAATACAGGTTCAAGATTTGAGCTACAACAGCATTGATTCCGGCCCCCTTATACCAAATAAGCATAAAAATCATAATTACGATAAGACCACCGAGAATTGCAAACAAGCCTTCTTTGATGGCTTTTTCGCCCATGGAAGCACCTATTACCTGTTGACTTTCAATTGAAAGCGGAACATTTAACCATGCAGTTTGCAAAACTTTTTTTAGATTTTGAGCTTCTTCGAGTCCAAAACCATTGATTGCAACCCTTCCGCCGGTAATTGCTTCCGTAATCGTAGCGTAAGATTTTACCTTGTTATCACTTATAATGGACAACTGCTCTCCTGTATGCTCTCCGGTAAATTTTGCAAAAATATCCGCACCTTCGCTGTCAAGGGTAAAATTTACCTGAGGACGCCCGGTAAAATTATCAGTTCCGATTTCAGCAGATTTAATGTGCTTACCTTCAAGTGAAATTTCTTTTTTTACAACAAGATATCCGATTCTCTCATCAAGTCCGTAATCGTCTTTTGTATAAAGCCCCATAACTTCACAATCTTGAGGAATAATAGAAGGATTTAACAAATCTCCGTTAGCTGTAAATGTTCTTGCAGGATTTGCCTGATAATACGCATTAAAAGCACCAGTTGCCTCCGAGTCTACCAAGCGAAAATTTAAAATTCCCTTACCCATGATAATGGAACTGATGGAATCCGATTCTGCAGCCCCGGGAATTTCGATATAAATCCTATCATCACCCTGTTTTCTTATTACAGGATTTGTAAGACCAAATTTATCGATACGACTTGAAAGTGTATCTATAGCCTGCACCATTGCTTCTTCTTTAAAAATTTTTAGCTCATCGTTGGAAAGACCTTCCCCGGCTGACGCTGCAACTGCATCTAAATCAGCCTTTACGATAATGTTCATTCCTCCGGACAAGTCCAAACCAAGTTTTACAGAATTGGCATATTTCTTTTTATTTTTTAAAATACCGTCACGATAACGAGCTTCAATAGCTCCAAGCAACTCAGCTTCATTTGAAAATCCTGAAAGAATGTTTTTTAAATTGACATCCTTTGGCATTTTTTTGCCGTAGCTTTTGTAGTTTTTTCGAGCAATTTTTATAAGATATTTATACTCATCCGGCAAATCTGCATCAGGATTATCTCTTGTCATTGCTTCAAGTTTGACAACATCTTCCCCTGCCTGAATTCTGGAAAAATCCTTTATCTTTTCTAGCGAACTGGTTACAAGAGCTTTTTCTTCTTTAGGAGTTAAACCATACCAGGAAATCGACGGCCACAAGAACGAAAAGCAGGCAACTATCACTAAAATAACGATAAGGAGACGATTTCTCTTTTTCATTAGTGATCCCCTTTTTTAGAGCAAACTATTTATTTTCTTCTTTAGTTTCCGGTTCTGCGGATTTTGGTTCCGCATTGGAATCAGATTCTTTTGTTTCTACAGATTTTTCTTTTGCAGAAGCTGTATCCCGTTTTTCTTCTTTCTTGAATATTGAAAACAAACCTTTTTTTTCTTCTTTTTTCGGTTCTTCAACAGGCTTATCGCCAATTACATTAGAAATTGCAGTTCTATTTACTTCAATTTTGCAGTTATCATCAACACGGATTACAACCGTATTTTCTTTTACGGAAGTAACGGTTCCGTGAATTCCGCCCACTGTAATAACTTTATCGCCCTTTTTCAATGCATTGAGCATTCTATCGGTTTCTTTTTGTTTTTTATTCTGTGGTCGAATCAAAAAGAAATAAAAAATAACAAAAATCAAAACAAAAGGAACTATTGTCATCAAAATATTACCATTTTGTCCGGCACTCTGCTGACGCGATAATTGAAGAAGTAAATTAATCATAAATTTAGCCATCCTTAAAAAAATTAATACTTTCGTAAGAATAACATTTATATATTCACAAGGTCAAGATTTTTATGTTTTGCAGATAAAATTTTAGTTAGCGTTTAGTAACTTTTCAATTTGAGAAGAAAGTTCAATCAATTTTTGATTTTGAGGATTCAAGGCGACGGTCTGTTTTAAATAATATTGGCTTTTTCTGTAGTCTTTGCGGGAAAAATAATACTCGTATAGAGCAAAAAGTGAATCAAAATTTCTAGGATTTAAAGTTAAACTTGCCCTTAAAGATGCCAATTTTTGTTCCCCGTCCGAAGAAATTCTGGCTTTTTCGTAATAGAAAGAACTTTTTACATTGTTTCCGTAGTCTTTTGTAAGGGCTGCATTTATTTGTCTTAAAGCTTCACTCTTATTGTCTTCAAGGATTAGAACCTGTATTACTACCAAATCGTAAACAGACTTATCGGTGGAAATTTTATTCAGTGTAGGCAGAATTTTTCTTACTTCTTGTGCTTTATTTAACTTTAGACATATTTTTATATACATCAAAATTAAATCTTCAGGACAATCATCGGCTTTTACAATCACAGAACTCAACTGATAAGCCTCATTCCATTGTTCAGAGTTAGACAAAAGAATTACTTTCAATTTTTGAGCTTGAACGTTATTAGGATCTTTTTCAAGAATTTCTTCAAGAATTTCCCCGCTATTTCTATTGGAAATTTTTTGAGATGAATTCACCATAAGGCTTACAAGAAAAAGCATTACATCCACATCATGCGGATATAAATTTATAGCTTCAGTAATCGTAGCCGCTGCAGAAGAAAGGTTTTTATTCCAATCTCTTTGCAAAGTTGCCCTAAGTAAAAGATAATCCTTTGAAGTACTGTTTGTTCTGGCATAAACATCTAAAAGAGAAGAAACATTAAGATATTCACCTTTTGACATTAGAATTTTTGCACGCAAAAGAATGAACTCAGGATTATCCGGTTGCTGCTGCAAAGCTCTCATAATATAAGGCTCCGCCTTTTCCCAGTCGCCCCTGTTTATACAAGAATACGCCGAAATTTTTAGCCATTCAATATTTGTAGGATCAGAATCAAGGAGTTTTCCTGTAAGCTCGGCTGCAAGATCATTTTTCCCAAGTTTTATAAGAATATCCGCATAATATTTATTCAAAGTTCCGTAACTTTCATCTATTTCGTAAGCTTTTTGAAAAAATGCTAAAGCATTTTCAAAATTTTTCATGCGATAAGAAAGAAGCCCTCGTAAAAAATATCCTACAAACGAAGAAGAATTTTTTTGTAAAGCCTTATTCAAGCTAACTTCTGCTTCCTTATAATAATTTTTGACAGCAGGAGCTGTCAGCAACACCAAAGAGGGCATCATTAATGAAAAAAAATCTTTATTACCGGAATTAAAATCATAAATTCCTTTTTCAACACTGGCAAGAATAGGCATATAAAGTTCATCGGACAAAGCATCCGGTATAGGCCATGAAATTTTTTCCTGCGGATACAAAACCTGCATCAGCATTGAAATTATGTTCATAAGTATAGCCTGTTCAGCCGTATAATTTTGATCGGCTTGATGTAAAGAAGCAAGTGCTGATTTTAAAGATTTTACAGTACCTATTTCGACCTGTCTGACAATTTCATAATCAATTGAAGAAAATGCAGAGTCTGCCATGCGTCCGCCCGGAATTGAAAGTTTTTCACCACTACCCAAAGAAACTAAAGAACCTTCTGCACCGTTGCTTGCCGTATCGGCAGATTCACGGGGTACGGATTTACAACAAAAAGAGAACACTATTAATATTAAAGAAACCGGAAATAAAATCAGGTAACTTTTTTTGTTCACTTGCAACCTCTTTTATTCACTCGTATCCTCGTCAGCACTTTCATCAATTGCTTTTTCAGGAGTTCCGCGTTTTATATTGAACTGCTGCCAGCAATAAATAACAATTAAAACAATTCCAAATACAATTAAAAGTAAAGGCCAAAATTTTGAAGCAACAACGTTAAGCTTATCCTGTATTATATTTAGGGAAAACAACATAAAAACAATTCCAAAAATAATTATTACAACCCCCGGAACTACATACACGGCTTTTAATCTTCCGTTTCGGTATGCACAAAATGGAAACAAAATAACTCCGGCTATTATCATCAAAATAGGCCACACGTTAGAAAATTTCCAAGGCAAAAAACCTGTGTCCATAAAAATCAAAACCACAGAATATATTAAAGCCAAGCTCGAAAGATACAAAAACCAAGTACGCTTTGAAGTTGCCATTTCAATGTACAAAACTATCGAGCCTATTACAAAAGTTATAATTCCTCTTAAAATAATAGGACTATGGGAATTTTTGCTAAAATACCAAAGAAGTATCATAACACCGAAAAAAATCAACGCTAAGCCTACAACAAATGCAATATTTATTCTTAAGTTTGCTTTGCTCTTGTCAAATTTTGTCTTCATAGTTGAAAATCCCCCTATCATAATGTAAAATGTTAGCATGTTGTATCCTTATAAACTAACATTTTTTGCGTTTTGTGTATATATTTTATTTTTACTTCCAATTTTTACCGGTTGTCAAAATAAGGATAGAGCTATTTCTTCAAAAGGGCAACTTTTTACACTGCTATCTGAAAAAAACAACAAAGATGAAGCAACTTTTTCCATTATAAACCAAATTGCAGATTCTTACAGAGCGGAAAACGACAATTACGGACTTATTCTTTTTTTAACCGACTTTGTAGAGAAAAATCCTGACAATCCGTACAATGCATATTGGCTTTTACTTACCGCTTATACTTATATGCAAGAAAATGCTGACATTATAGCTGAATATTACTTCGACAGAATAATTCAAAACTATGGCGATTTAATCGTAAAAGGAAAATCTATACACGTTTTATGCTTGCAAAATCTTATTCAAATAAGCACTAATGCAGACAACAGAATTTTTTATTTTAACCAGCTTATTTCAAGATTTTCGGATCAGGCAAATATCACGGAACTGTATGTAAGACTTGCACTTGAATATGAAAAAATAGGCGATTGGGAACAATCTCTAAAAACTTATTCACTTTTTTTGGAACGCCCGAACGCTTCTACTATTCAAATAGCAGGAATTCCGGATGCTTACAATCAAGCACGAAGACTTGTTGACTTTAACAATTCCCCTAAAGATTGGACATTTGAAAGCCTTGAAGAATTAGAAAATGCTGTAAAAAATGCAATTTCAAGATACAGTTATACTCAGCTGGATAGGTACCGTTCAAAGGTAAACTTTTTTGCAATGTCATGGAAGCAGGAAGAATTGGACACCAACAGTCAAAAAAACTTTTCCATGCATGATTACATGAAAGGCAACAGAATTAAATGTAACTCACAGTTGGATGAAAGCTCAAACTCTACAGAAGCTTATCTTAGAACTACAGGTTGGAGCCAATACATTAATGTTTGGTATTTGTATTTTAGAAAAGTAAATTTCCCTATAGACCCGGAAATTCACGGTCGTTGGGAATGGGCCGGAATATATTTTGGTGAAAAATTATGATGAAAAAATTAATAAATATAAAGCCGTATAAAAAAATAAAATTTTTTTCGGTATTTTTAGTTACAATCGCATTTGAAGCTTTTATCTGCTTTGCTTCTTTTTCAGATACTAAAACAACAAACCTGACAGAACTTACACAAAATTCTGATAAAAGCCCATCGGAAGAAAATAATTTGGAAGAACAAAATGATTCATCGCAAAATCAGAAAACTGAGAATATTTTTTCAACTGAAAATATCGAAACAAAAAATGAAGAAATAAAAATCGAAACAAAAAGTTTAGATATTGAATTTTCGAAAGAAGCCTTAAACCATCCGCTTACGCAAAAATTTATCGGACAGTATAAAAACGAATACAGTAAAAAATATTTAAATGCAATAATGAATAATTCTCTTGCATACAGAGGATACGTAAAACAGGCTTTAGAAAATGCACAAATGCCTTTGTGTCTGCAATATTTACCCGTTATTGAAAGCGGCTATAGAATAAATGCTCTTTCAAAATCCGGAGCAAGGGGTCTTTGGCAATTTATGAAAAACAGTGTTTCCCCTTTCGGCTTAAGAATTAACAGCTGGATGGACGAAAGAATTGATCCTTGGTTGAGTACCGATGCCGCCATAAAAAAACTGAAAGAAAATTACGATTTTTTTGGAAACTGGGAACTGTCACTTGCTGCTTATAATTGCGGCTTAGGAGCCGTCAACAGAGCTGTAAAAGCAAGCGGTGTAAAGGATTTTTGGTTTTTATGTGATCACGGTTATTTAAAATCGGAAACAAAAAATTACGTTCCAAAGTTTATTGCAGTGTCTATGATGTTAGAAAACAAAGAACTGTATGGATTAAATTTTGAAGAACCTTACGAACAATCTGATGAAAGCCGAAGTTTTGACACTATTGAGGTAAAAAAAGCTGTTGATTTACAGGTTTTAGCAGAGAAAACTGAAATTTCAAAAGAACGTTTATTTTATTACAATCCTTCGTTGACTTATCAAGTAACCCCTCCCGACATGAAATACGTTTTAAGGTTACCAGAAGGAACCAAAAACACGGTTGAACAGCTTTTAAAAACATCAATGCCACTTATAAAATACCATATATATACGGTAAAATCAGGAGATTCTCTTTATGCACTTTCACTTCATTACGGGATTGAAGTTGAAGATATTCAAAAAATAAATAAACTAAAAAATACTACTATAAAAATAGGACAAAATTTGATGATTCCTGCAATAAAAGATGTAGGAGTTTACAACCACAAAATAGTTAACGAAAAAATTGATTTTTCCGGTACATATACGGTAAACGAAAAGGACACGTTATACGGGATTGCATTGCAATACAATGTCCAGGTAGAACTTTTAGCAAGTGAAAACAATATGGAAATAACAGATTTTTTACATAAAGGCGATATCATAAAAGTTCCGATACTGAAAGATACAGCAAAACAAAGTACAGAACCAAAAAATTCTGCACCGCAAAAAAATCAAAAGAAAAAATGATAACGAGGATGAAAGTGAAAAAAAATTTATGGATTTTTCTTTTTATAACGCTCTGTACATTTCCGGTGTTTACACAAGAAGCAAGCTCTCAAAGTATAGTTGACTGGACAAAAAAAACGTTTGAATCAACAATTGACTTGGATGTAAACAAAAGCGGTATAAGACTTCCGGCAGGAAGAAGTGCCGCACAATCGATTTTAAACACAAAAATTCCTGTCTTGATAAAGGATCCTTTACTTTCGCTTTCGGTAGATTCGGACAAAAAACTGGGAGATAAAGTTTTTCAAGAAAGCATATCTATGGAACAAATAACAAGCATAGTTGAAGATTCAAAAAAAACACCTCCTTACTACGTAAATGAAAGAGATTGCATTACGGTAAATCATGAAATAAAGTTAAACGAAGTATCAGCTTCACTTATAAAGCATTCGGTTCCATACAGTTCAAAACAAACTATTAAAAAAATTTCAAGCAGAGTATACACCGGAATAATTATAGACGCACGCGGACTTTTACCGGTTCAAGGAGAATTTGTTTCATCAAAGGGAAATCCGTGTTTTTTTCCAAAAATATGGAACGAAAATATGGATTTAGTTTACGAAAAAAACATGGAAGAAAGCAAAATTGCAAAATCGATGGGAGTTGTAAGTTATCATTATTCAACCAATGAAAATCTTTACGAAGACCGAATAGGAACGGATCCTCTAAGAATTACGGCAAAAAAGATTTTCGGAAACAATCGAACAGACCCTGTAATTTCAGAAAAAGATGCCTTAAAAATTCTTTCTGTTGCTGAAAACAAGGAACTTTTGCGACAAGGTAAAGTAGTTATACTTTTAGATAAACCGCAACTGATTTATGCAGTTTCCGCCCCGGAAAAAAATGAAAGTTTTTATGTTGTATACCGAGATACTGAAAATTTCTTTTACGAAAGAAAAGTTCCAAAATTGAAGGTAACAGAAACCTACAAAGGCATTCAAATTTCTATACAAGATTTAAAATTCATGGCAGATTCCAGTGAACTGCTACCGGAAGAAAAAGAACGTTTAGATTTAGTTTTTGAAGAACTTTTAAAAATTACATCGGAAAATGAATTTTCGATTTTGATTGAAGGACACACTGCCAGCGTTGGAAAACCTATCGGAGAAATGAATCTTTCAGTAGAAAGAGCAAAAACAGTAATCAATGAGTTTGTAAAACGCGGAATGAACAAAAACATTTTTACATACAAAGGCTACGGAGGAACAATTCCTGTTGAAGATAATTCTACTGAAGAAGGAAGAGCTAAAAACCGCCGCGTAGAAATAACTTTGGTACCTAAAGCAACTTATATACAGAGAAGGTAAAAAGGTAAAAAAACGATTTTTGCAAAAAAATCTATGATGATTTTAAAAAATCCGCTAAAAAACACGGCAAGCATTAAAAGTTCAAAAAGATTTTCATTTAGCCTGATTATCCAGCATTTTTACCAGCATTTTTACGCCTTCAACTATAGCCTTATGTTCTTCAGGAGCTATGCGATTGTAAAGAGTTTCCGGAGTATCATTTGGTAAGACTTCAACCTTTTTTTGTAGCAAAATTTTTCCGGTATCACAGCCTGCATCTACAAAATGAACAGTACAACCACTTTCTTTTTCTCCGGATGCAATAACTTCTTGATGAACTTTTTCACCCCACATACCTATTCCACCGAATTTCGGCAAAAGTGATGGATGAAGATTTATAATACGGTTTGAGTATCTATCTAAAATTTTTCCTGTTAAAACCGACAAATATCCTGCAAGAACTATGGCATCAACTTTATGTTCAATACATATCTCAAGAATTCTATTGCTTGTTGAAATGCGTTTTTGTTCTATCGAAGAATTTTGAGCAATTGAAGATCCCATTACTTCAAAAGGACTTGCAATATATGTTAGAATTCCCGCTTGCTTTGCCCTTTCAAGAGCAAATGCTTTTTTTGTACCGGAAATTACAACAACAATATTATAAGGGCAATTTATTCCCTCTTTTTTTTGAGTATCAATTAACGATTGCAGGTTTGTACCGCCACCGCTTACCAAAACTGCAATATTAAGCTTTTTCATTTTTGGCTCCGCTTACGAATCGCAAAATAAAACAGAATCACTTTGAGTTTTTACTTCGTTTTTTGCCCTTTCAACATAACCTATTTTGAAAGCATTGATTTTTTCGTAATAGGTATTTTTATCATTTTTGAAAAAGTTTTCAAATTCAAGAATTATATCGTTTGCCTTGTTCGCATCACAGGCTAAAACAAAACCTATTCCCATGTTAAAAGTATTAAACATTTTGCACGGATCAGCTCCACGCCTTTCAAGTTCTTCAAAAATAGGCAGAATCTCCCAGCTACCTTTTTTTATAACCGAAATAAGCTGTTTTTTACCTTTTCCTTTTTCACCGGCCTCATTCTCCGGTTCAACAAACATTCGCGGAATATTCTCATAAAAACCTCCGCCGGTAATATGAACCATTCCATGCACACTTGAACGGAATTTTTCAAGCACAGAAAGAACCGGTCTTACATAAATTCCTGTAGGTTTTAACAAGGTTTCACCGATAGTTGAACCACAAAAAGGCGTTTGATAGTCATTTACAAGTTTTCTGACAAGACTGAATCCATTTGAATGAACTCCGGTAGATGAAAGTCCTATAAGAACATCATTTTCCTCTATGTTCTTTCCTGTAATGATATGCTCTTTTTCAACAATTCCAACCCCGAATCCTGCAATATCGTACTTTCCTATTTCATAAAAACCGGGCATTTCAGCTGTTTCACCGCCCAGAAGAGCACAATTTGAATCCACACAACCGTCTGCAACACCTTTTACAAGATCTGAAGCAATATCGCTGTCCAATTTTCCACAAGCAATATAATCAAGAAAATAAAGAGGTCTTGCTCCTGTGCAAAGTATGTCATTTACGCTCATTGCAACACAATCAATACCAACCGTATCGTATTTTTTCATTGCAAACGCTATATCAAGTTTAGTACCTACTCCGTCAGTGCCACTTACCATAACAGGATTTTTCATTCCGGCAGGAACCTCAAACATTCCGGCAAAACTGCCTAATCCGTTTAAAACTCCGGGAATTTGTGTACGTTTTGCACTTACCTTATATTTACCTACGGCTTTATAACCTTCTTCTATGTCAACACCGGACTGTCTGTAATCAATCATATTTTTCCTCTTTCTTTTATAAAATTCTATAAATCAACTATATAAGAACGCTCTGCATCAAGTGTAAGCAGTTCTCTGAATTTAAGCAATTTTTCCTTTAAATGAGGATACTTTATTGCAAGAATCTCAACAGCAAGATATGCTGCGTTTGCCGCATTGTTTATTCCAACCGTTGCCACAGGAATTTGTTTAGGCATTTGAACAATCGAAAAAAGAGCATCCGTACCGCCCAATCCGTTAGAAGTTCTGCCTTTTAGATCTATTGAAAGACACTCCAGAGGAACTCCAATAACAGGCAACACCGTCATGGAAGCAATTACGCCCGGAAGATGAGCTGCCAATCCCGCTCCGGCAATGATAACTTCATAGCCTTCGGATTCGACTTTTGCTACAGTCTGCTTTAAAAGTTCAGCACTACGATGAGCAGACAAAATCCATGCGTCATATTCAACGCCAAAATCTTTAAGAACAGCACCAGCTTTCTTCATTGTTTCCGTATCGGATGAAGATCCGAAAAAAATTGCAACTTTCATAAGCTTGACTATAGCACTAAATCGCCGCTATCTTCAAGAAGATGAAAAAAATATTTCAATTTATGTTATAATTATGAACAAAGAGGAATAAAAATGACAATAACAACTCAAATTATCGTACGTCCGTATGAACTTGATTCTTACAACCATGTAAATAATTCAGTTTATCAAAATTATTTGGAATATGCCCGCATGGATTATTTAAATAAAGTAGGCTTCCGCTACAAAGACTTTTTTGAAGCAGGCTATTTTTCCGTTGTAACACATGTAGATATTCATTACAAAGCTCCGGCTTTGCTAAATGACAAACTTATCGTAGAAACTAAAAGTATAAAACTGAAAACAATACAAGGAAGTTTTAGTCAAACTATAAAAAAAGAAGACGGAACTGTTTGCATTCAAGCAACAGTAGATTGGGCTTGTATCAATAAAGACGGTAGACCATGCAAAATTCCGGAAGAATTTATAGTAGAAGCCCTCAAACCTGAAGAAGTGCAATAAAAAAATCTTGTAAAAAAAATTAAAACGTGCAAAAGTAAAGTCATAAAAATTTAATGGACAAATTGCAAAAAGCGTTTTATAATCTAGGTTAATTCAACTCAAAACATGCAATAAAATAAATGACAGAACAAACTATACAAGCCGAAAATATAACCTACTCATACTCTGATGAAAGCAACTTTCCGGCTGTAAAAGACGTAAGTTTTTCTGCAAAAAAAGGAGAGCTGATTGCTTTTGTCGGTTGCAACGGAAGCGGTAAGACAACTTTTGCAAGGCTTTTTAACGGACTTTTAAAACTGCAACAAGGAAAACTAAATGTTGCAGGTTTTGATTTAAGTGATCACAAGCATTTATGGGAACTGCATAAACATTGCGGTATGATATTTCAAAATCCGGAAAATCAATTTGTTTCTCCGCTTATTGAAGAAGATACTTCATTTGCACTTGAAAATTATGATTGGCCGGCAGAAGAAATTCCGCATTTGGTAAAAAATGCTTTAGAGCAAATAGGATTAGCCGGTTATGAAAAAAAATCAACTTTTATGCTCTCCGGCGGACAAAAACAAAAACTTGCAATTGCAGGAATACTGGTAATAAATCCTCAAATTATCATTTTTGACGAATCAACCTCTATGCTTGATCCTCAGGGGAAAAAAAATGTCATGGATTTAATTTTAAGTTTACACCGTAAAAGAAACAAAACTCTCATCATAATTACACAT
The DNA here is from genome assembly GCA_052173655.1 of Treponemataceae bacterium. Taxonomy (GTDB): domain Bacteria; phylum Spirochaetota; class Spirochaetia; order Treponematales; family Treponemataceae; genus RGIG9060. The sequence goes on from JBQMYD010000005.1 coordinate 114,757, forward strand.
TCTATGAAAGAAGCAGCGTTTGCCGACAGAATCGTAGTTTTTAAGGAAGGCAGAATTATTGCAGACGGTAAACCACATGATATTTTTCAGGACAATAAAATAATGAATTCAGCCGGATTGGAACCTCCGTTAAGCGTAAAATTTTACCTTGATCTAAAGAAAAAAGGTATCGTACTGAAGAATTGCCCCTTAAATGAAGAAGAATTGACGGAGATGCTATGCACATTGATGTAAAAGACATTTCTTTTTCATACTTAAAAAACAGCGAATTTGAAACAAAAGCACTACAAAACGTCAGCATACAAATAAAAAAAGGCGAATTTTTGGGAATTATGGGAACAACCGGAAGCGGAAAAACGACTTTTTTAAATTGCATTGCAGGTTTTATAAAACAAGATAAGGGAATTATCGAATATAAACAAACTGAAAACAGCCTTGAAAAAAATACTGCTAAATGCAAAATCGGATTTATATTTCAATATCCTGAACATCAGCTTTTTGAGTCAACGGTTTTTTCAGATATTGCATTCGGACTAAAAAAATATAAACTTAATCCACAACAAATAAAGGAAAAAGTTTACAGTGCAATGAACCGGGCAGGTTTACCGCCGGAAATTTTTTCACAACGCTTTCCATATTCATTATCAGGAGGAGAAAAACGAAAAGTTGCAATTGCAGGAGTTTTGGTATCCGAACCTGATATACTTTTACTTGACGAACCTACAGCAGGGTTAGATCCCGCCTCGTGTAAAAATATCCTACAATACATAAAAAATGTAAATAAGCAGGGAAAAACTATTGTTATGATTTCGCATTCCCCGGATTGTCTTGCAGAATATTGTACACGTATAGCCGTATTTAAAAACGGTCGTATCGTGAAAATCGGGACACCATACAAAATTTTTACAGATTCAAATTTATTGCAAGAAAGCGGAATAGAACCGTCAAGCCCTGTAAAAATCGTACAATCCTTTGCAGCCAGAGGAATAAATATAACAGCACAAATACGGTATAAAAAACTGTTTGATGAAGTTTTCTCTCGCATAAAAGAAAAGGAAAAACAGCTATGAATTACGTACACATCGGAACATTTTACGGCGGAAATTCTTTTGTTCACAAATTAACTGCACAAACAAAAATTATATTCGAAATTTTGTTTATAGTATCAGCTGTTTGCACAAAAACACTAATCGGTTTTGCAGTTTTATTAATCCCCATATTCATTTTGATTTTTCTTTCAAACACATCTGTAAAACTTTTGCTTAAAAGTTTAAAAAACATATTGATATTTTTATGCATGATTTTTGTACTGAATGCACTTTTTTTTGGGGGAAATAGAACTATTTGGCATTTTGGAATTATCAATATCACTCAAGATGGAATTTTACAAGGATTAAAAATTTCATGCCGCATTATAGATATTGTATTACTATCCTTAATTATACATACGACTACAGCTCCAAAAAAAATAACTGATGCTTTTTGCCGATTCTTGTATCCGTTACGTATTTTTAAAATTCCAATTGAAACTTTTGCTCTTATGATAAATATAGCAGTTCAATTTATACCGATAATACTCGACGAAGCTGAAAAAATCATCAGAGCACAAAAGATACGCACTGAATTTTCATATAAAAAAATATTTTCATATAATGCAAAGAATGTTATTCCTCTGATTTTGCCTGTTTTTTTGGCATCGTTTCAAAGGGCAGACGAATTAGCAACAGCTATGGAATCAAGAGGATATAAAGGAGAGAGAAACCGAAAAATTCCATCAGAAAAAAAATCTGTGTACGATTACGTTGTTATGATTTTTTCGCTTATGTTTTGTACAATTGCAGTACTTTTTTTTTGACTGCTATGTAAAATTTTGCCGGTAAGGAATTAAAGCTGTAAAACGGTAATACAGCTAAATTATAAAAAAAGTGTACAATAATTATTTTGCACTACAATTAAACAGGAGGAGATTATGTCTTTTATAAAAAGAACTGTCTTTGCTGCCGTATGTATAGCACTTTGTGTTGTGCTTCCTATGGCTTTTCATGCTATTCCGGGTGGAGGAAGTGTTTTCTTACCCATGCATATTCCCGTATTTTTATGCGGCTTAATCTGCGGCTGGCCTTTTGGGCTTGCTTGTGCTCTTGCAGGACCGCTATTGTCCAGTTTATTAACGGGAATGCCGCCTATAGCATACTTACCTAAAATGCTGTGTGAACTGGCAGTATATGGCCTGGCAAGCGGTATATTATTCAAAATTATCCGCACAAAAAATATCTTTACTGACCTTTACGTAAGCCTTGTATGTTCCATGCTTTTGGGACGTGTTGTTGCCGGGGTGCTAAGTGCATTGATTTTCGCACACGGTAAGTACTCTATGGCAGCTTGGACAACAGCTTATTTTGTAAAATCGTTTCCGGGAATTATAATTCAATTGGCTTTAATTCCTGCTATCGTTTTTGCATTGGAAAAATCTAAACTGATTCCAAAACGCTATTAAACAAAAAAAACGATCTGCTTTCGTTATTTTTAATTGTTTTAAGGAAGTACAATTATGGACAAAGAAAAAGTTAAAGAATTTTTTAACAATCGTGCAGACAATTGGGATGAAGGAAGAAAATCAAATACGGAAGTCATAGAAAAAATCTTAGACTATGCGGATATAAAATCCGGCTGTTCCGTTTTGGACGTTGCCTGCGGTACCGGAGTTTTATTTCCGTACTGTATTGAACGCAATGTTTCTTCAATTACAGCCGTAGACATATCGGAAAAAATGTGTGAACATGCTGCAAAAAAATTTACAGATGAACGCATAAAAGTCATATGTGCCGATATAATAGATTCAAAGATTGACATTCCAAAAGCCGATAGATGCATAGTGTTCAACGCTTTTCCTCATTTAGGAGAAGTAAGAGAATCTCTTAGAGCACTATGCTCTTATCTTTGTCCGGAAGGAATTTTAACGATTGCTCATGCAGGAAACAGTGAATCGATCAATAAACACCACATGGAAAAAGCTTCTTTAGTTTCAGAATCTTTACCATTGGCAAAAGATTTGGCAAAAATCTTTGAAGAATACGCACATATCCTGCATATAATCGAAACTGAAAACCTATATGTTGTTTCAGGACGGATAAAAAGCACTACATAGCAGCATCTACTTAGATGTACAAAAAAATAAAAATTTTCTCTTTAATTTATAAAAAGATAATCAGGATTTGTCTGTTTTTTTTTAGCGGATTTTTTCCAAAGTTTTCTTTACAAATTCAAAATTGTCGTGCTAACATATACTTATGCCGATGATAACAAATTTACAAAGCGAACTAATGCCGTTGCACTACATTTTTTGTAATTACTCAGTTTTAGTTGTTAATTCTGATGAATTGGAACTACCTTCAGATAAGGTTGTAAAAAAGTGCTTTGAACATCAAGTTGTGATAGACTGGTTTGGAGAACCCGAATATCAGTATACTGCCATTGCACTTGAAGACGATTGTCCTGCACCTGCAGGCTGTAAGTGGATTTCAATACGCTCTTTATTTGAAAAACAAAATTCGGAAAAAACTCAAGTCAGATGTGCGGCTAGAGCTCATTCAATTCTAAAATGGAGAAAAAAACGCAGATATTGTTCAAAGTGCGGCACGTTAATGAAAGATGATAAATTTGAAACTGCACGCACCTGTCCAAAATGCAGTTCAAAATTATATCCAAGCGTAACCCCTGCTATGATTGTATTGGTTGAAAAAGGCGATGAAATTCTACTTGCCCGTCATGTTGAACGTAACAACGATGTTTACACTTGCCTTGCAGGTTTTATCGAAGCCGGAGAAAGTGCAGAACAAGCTGTTATCCGTGAAATAAAAGAAGAAGTTGGAATAGAAATCGAAAACATCAGATACATCACAAGCCAGGCTTGGCCTTTCCCGGATCAATTAATGATAGCATTTAAAGCCGACTATAAATCCGGAAAAATAACCATACAGGAAGGCGAGATTGAAGATGCTCGCTGGTTTAAAAAAACGGAACTACCTGCCATTCCGAAAGAGGGTTCAGTAGCTTACGCTTTGATTACAGGAGCTATCTAGCAACGGATTATAAAAATCCTATTCCTATTACAGATTATCAAAAAAACCCTTTGCCTTTAGAAGCTCTGCATTTAGTATGCCGCCCATAGCAGCACCTCGTTTTGTATTATGGCTTAAAGCCACGAATTTTACATCAAAAACATTGCAGTTTCTGAGCCTGCCTATCACGCAAGCCATACCTTTTTCAGTTTCACGATCACGGCGAGGTTGAGGTCTATTTTCCTCATGACGAACAACAATAGGATGAACAGGTGCACTAGGCAAATTCAATTCTTGGGGAACTGAAGAAAAATCTTCCCAAACTTTTTCTATTTGTTCAACAGTAGGTTTTTTATTTTCCGGCAAATCAAATTCAAGCGAAATACAAGCTGTATGCCCATCGATTACAGGAACTCTTGTACAAGTCGATGAAACCTGTGGCAGTGTAGCATTTTCGATTTTTCCGTTCTTTACCGAACCTAAAATTTTTAAACACTCTTTTTCAGTTTTTTCTTCTTCACCACCGATAAAAGGAACAATATTATCTATCATGTCGAACGAGGCAACACCCGGATAACCTGCACCGCTGGTTGCCTGTAAAGTCGTTACAATCATTCTTTTTACGGGATAGCCTGCCTGTTGTAATGCAAAAATCGGCATCATATATGTTTGCAAAGAACAATTCGGTTTTACAGCAATGAAACCCTTATCCCAACCCCTATGTTTTTTTTGTTCGCCAATAACATCAAGATGAGCATAATTTATTTCAGGAATCAGCATCGGCACATCCTCTGTCCATCTGTTTGCACTGGCATTTGAAACTACAGGAATTCCTTTAGCAGCATAGGCTGATTCTAAGACTTTTATTTCATCTTTGCCCATTTCCAAAGCACTAAAAACAAATTTACATTTTCCTACTGCAAGATTTACATCATTTGCATCTTGAACAGTAAGATTTGCCACCCCTGAAGGAATATCAGAACCAATAAGCCAACGCGAACTTACAGCATCTTTATAAAGCTTACCGGCACTTCTTGGACTGGCAGCTACGTAAGTAACTTCAAACCAAGGATGATTTTCCAAAAGTTTGATATATCTTTGCCCAACCATTCCGGTTGCCCCTAAAACACCAACTTTAATTTTTTCCGACATAATGCCTCCAAATTATTGAAGTAATATTTTTTACAAATTGCACTCTTTAAGAGCTTTTTCAATTATTTTCTTTGCTTCATCGGTAACTTCAACCAATGGAAGCCTAAGTCCGCCCGCCGGCAAACCTTTTAAATTCATTGCATATTTTATAGAAGTAGGATTTCCGTCTACAAAGGCTGCCTTAAAAAAAGGTAAAAGTCTGTAATGAATTTTTCTAGCACCTTCGATATCTCCCGACAAAGCCTTTGAAACCATTTGAGCAATAATAGATGGAGCCAAATTTGAAACTACAGAAATAACGCCGTCTCCTCCGGCAGCAATAAGTGGAAGAGTAAGACTGTCATCCCCACATAAAACTGAAAAATCTTTATTTTTACTGCAAATAACGGAAATTACATCCATCATCTGGCTTATATTCCCACTCGCTTCCTTTACGCCTGCAATATTTGGAAGTTCTGCAATACGCTCAAGTAAAGAAGTTTCGATATTTTTTCCGGTTCTGCCTTGAATGTTGTATACAATGATAGGAATTCCAATTTTAGAAACCGCTTCAAAATGCCTAAAAATCCCTTCATCGGAAGGCTTGTTGTAGTAAGGAGTTACAACCAAAGCGTAGTCTGCTCCCATATCCTTTGCCCTTTGAACATATTGAACGGCATCTACAGTATAGTTTGAACTTGCACCCAAAATTACAGGAATTCGTTTAGGGGTCCCTTGAAGTGCAAGTTTTTCTCTATATGACTTTACTTCGGAAATAACGATTTTTATCAATTCGATTTCTTCAGAATCTTCTTCCAAAGTGGGAGTTTCTCCGGTAGTTCCCAACGGAACAAGCCCGTCTATTCCACTTTCAAGCTGAATACGAATTAATTTACGCCAGCCTTCGTAATCAACTTCTCCATTTGCAAACATCGGTGTAACAAGAGCCGTAAAAGCTCCTTGCAGTTTAGCCATATCAGCCCCTCCTGTATTTCCCGATTATCTCACTTTGCAAATTTTTTTTCAATAACAAAAATAAAAGTTACTTTTTACCGATCAAAAGCATGGAACCCGAAAGTAAAAGAAGTTTTGCATCTTTTTGTGTTATAAAAAGCCCTTGTGCAGTATTTATAAGTTCAACTTTTTCATACCCTTGCTTTTTTAAGTTTTCAACAAAGCAATTCATATCACCGTATCTTGAAGGAGACATTAAATCGTGAATAACAAATGTTCCACCTTTTTTTAAGACTCGCAGAGTTTCCACAATAATTTTTGTTTATCGACAGAAACTACATTGTGATATACATAGTTGCTTGTAACCGCATCAAAAGTTTCATCTTCAAATTCAAGCTTTACGGCATCTCCTTTTTCAAACGAAACATTTGTTACCCCCTCTAAAGCGGCATTTTTTTCACAAAGATTTTTACTGAAAGAAGAATATTCTTTACCCCATCTGTCAACTCCAACTATAGTACCCTGCGGATTTTTCTTTGCACATGCAATCGTAAGAGCTCCGCTTCCGCAACCTACATCAAGAGCTTTGCCTCCATTCGGAACTGTAACATAAGAAGCAACCCCTTGAATAATTTTTTTTGAAATCTGTTTTTTCCCGTCATAGGAAAAAGCCTTGTATGCCAAGATACTCCATATTGAAATTGATAGAAAAAACAAAAACATCAAACTAAGCAAAACTACAACAACATAGAGTGCCACAGATGTAAATAATATTCCAAACAAGACAGCACAAACCGAACAAAGCAAAGAAAGTACACAACACACAATTATCATTTGTTTTGGAACCCAATTTTTGTAATTAACTTTTTCTAAAGTCATTTTTCACCCCTTACCGATAGATTATTTGCAACTGCAAATTAATATTTTTATCCAATATTTTTACGGATTCATTATAAAAAAATATTTTTAACATGTAAACAATACTGATAAAATTTAAACATAATGTAAAAATATTTTGTATCGATTTTATAGCAATTATCAACTTAGAAAATTAGAAAAAAATGAATCAAAATAATGAACTAAGTACTTTCTAAAAAATTAGAATTGCCGTATTATATTTTAAAAGGGGTAAATCTTATGGAAAACGAAGAAACCATTATAGGAAAAATTCTATATGAAGATAAAGAACACAAATTCATTTGGCTCGGTTCAGAAGAAAAATACAGAAAGGGTGCAGTTCAAACCATGCAATATCTTATAATTGATAATGGCAGGGGTGTTTTACTGGATCCGGGAGGAGTTCATTTATTTGCTAAAGTAGTTACTGCCGTAAGTCAGTTTATATCTGTAGACAAAATAGATACTATCTTTTTTTCACACCAAGACCCGGACGTATCTTCGGGAATTGCTTTATGGCTGGGCATTACAAATGCAAAAGTTTATATCTCATCACTGTGGGTTCGTTTTGTACCTCACTTTGGTATCGTGGATATTTCAAGAATTACATCCATTCCGGACAAGGGAATGAGCATTTCTCTTCCTTCCGGTGCAAAAATGCAATGTATTCCATCGCATTTTATGCACTCGCCGGGAAATTTCGGTTTGTACGATGAACGTTCAAGAATTTTATTCAGCGGAGACATTGGAGCTGCTGTTTTTGATGAAGATAATGAAACCGATTTTGTTGGAGATTTTAGCAAACATATACCTTTTATCGAGGGCTTCCATTCTCGCTACATGACATCAAACAAAATTGTAAGATATTGGGCGGAGTATGTAAGAAGACTAAACCCCAGCATGATAGCACCACAACACGGAGCGATTTACAAAGGAGAAAACGTAAACAATTTTCTAAATTGGATTTCAAATTTGCAATGCGGCATCGACATTATTGAAAAACTTTTTTAAAAATCGGAGCAAACAATGAATGAAAAAGAAAACATCGTAAATAATTTTTCCGATTTGGTAAACAAAATAGTAGTAAGTTACAACAAAAGTTTTGTATTAGACTTTATTACAACAGATTCCTTTGAACTTATATCCGATTCTATGCAGCAGTTGCAGGAACAATTCAATATGATTTTTGCAGTTTTTTCAGAAATCCAAAAAAAGAGTCTATCAACAGCTTCAAATACCGAGTTAATTGACGAAGTGCTTGAAGATGTTTTGTTGAATAGTGAAAAAATTCAAAATAATATACACAACCGTGTAGAAGAAATTGAAAATGCTTCAAAAAATGCACAAAATGCGGCTTCCGCATTTGAAATTCTAAAAGAAAGAACACATGAAGTTGAAGGAATGCTTTCTGAAATCAAAGATATTTCTACAAAAACCGGAATTCTTGCAATCAACGCTTCAATAGAAGCTGCAAGAGCCGGACAGGTAGGAAGAGGCTTTAGGATTATTGCAAATGAAGTTCGCACGTTAGCTACTAATACCGGAAATTCAACAAAAAAAATCGAAGAAAAACTTGCAGAATTGACAGGGGCCGTTTCTGAAATTAATAAAAGCATGTCTTTATTCATTAGCATGTTTTTAAAATTTCAAAATGCCTTTATGAATATACTTGATGCATTCGATGATAATTCCACAAAACTGAAAAAATCAGGAACTTTTTTAAGTGAAATATCATCTTCAATAAAGGAACAAAACTCAACAATTCAAGACGGGGTATCTTCTCTTGGAAGAATTAATAATTCATTAAGCGACACAAGCACAATCTTGAACGTAGTACAAACTACAAGAAAACATTTGAGCACATTGTTACAGGAAAATGAATAGTAAGAAATTACTATTTTTTCATACCGCTTGTATCCTTAAAGTACATTTGATAGAATAAAGTGTTGGGGTGCTGTAAGAGGCTGAGATAATACCCACAAAGATGCTCGTATGAGCGTCTTAGACCTGATCCGGATAATGCCGGCGGAGGGAATATGAAATACTATCGTTTTTATGTCCTTTTTGTTGTCGTTCTGGCAATGAATGTAACTCTTTTTGCATTCGGAGCAAGAAAAAACTCTTCAAAAACAGTTGTTGTATACACCTACGACTCATTTACAGCTGAATGGGGAATGGGGCCGAAGGTTGCTAAACTGTTTGAAGAACAAACCGGTTACAAAGTGGTATTTGTAACATGCTCGGATGGACAAGAAATTTTGTCCAAAGCTATTCATGAAAAAAACAAACCTTATGCAGATGTTTTACTTGGTATAGATAATCATCTTGCAAAACAAGCTGTACAGTCCGGAGTGATTGAAAATTACAGACCGAAAAATGCAAAGAATATTTTGGTAAAAAACTTGACCTCGCAATACGATGAGGCATTAACTCCTTTTGATTGGGGATACTTTGCAATTATTTTTGATACAAAGTCAAAAATTACACCTCCATCTTGTCTTGAAGATTTGGCAAAGCCAGAATACAAACAAGCGGTTGTATTGATGGATCCCAGAACCAGCACACCCGGTATGGGATTTTTTTCATGGACACAAGCTGTTTATAAAGAAAAATACTTGGACTACTGGAAACGAATAAAACCTTCGATTTTGACTATGAGTCCGAATTGGAGTACAGGTTACGGACTTTTCACTTCAGGAGAAGCTCCTTTGGTAATAAGCTACACGACCAGCATGGCATATCATATTCAGTATGATAAGACCTCAAGATTTCAAGCATTGGAATTTTCAGATGGGCATGTAATGCAAATAGAATACTTAGCGTTGGTAAAAAATGCGGCAAACAGCAAAGGTGGAAAAGCCTTTATCGATTTTATGATTTCAGAAACCGCTCAGACTTTAATTCCTGAAGGACAATGGATGTATCCGGCTGCAGAAAAAACCGCTTTACCGGAATCTTTCGGAAAAGTTCCAATGCCTAAAAAGACACTCCCTTATAAATCGGACAATAAAGATTTGACAGAGCTTTTTAATCAGCTGGCAAAATAGTTAAAAAAAATATGGAAAAAACTGAAATAAAAACAAAAACGACTTTTGTCATTTTTGCACAAATAGGAAAAGCCGTTTTTGTTTCGGTTTTGCTTTTGTTTTTTGTCCCCCTCGTTGCATCATTTTTGCCCATTGCAAACATGAATTTTTCAGGGGAACAAGAAGCAAAAAAAATCATAAATTTTCAATTTTTTTTACGATTACTAAAATCGGCAGGATTTACCTGTTTACAAGCAAGTCTTTCATCTTTGTTAGCAGTTATTATAGGGTTTTCTGCCGCTTTTTTTTGTGCAAATCGTTCTTTTTGGGGCAGAAAATTTTTATTAAGCCTTGCAGGAATTCCGCTTGCAGTTCCTTCCGTAATAATCGCTCTGTCATTCATTATTTTTTTCGGAAAAAACGGTTTTCTGAATTCAAAAATTACACATTTTTTTAACTTAAAAAATCCACTGCCAAGTTTTTTATATTCATTTTGGGGCTTGATTATTACACAAGCTTTTTATAATTTTCCCATCGCAATGAGAACAATATCGCAAAGATGGTCGCTTCTTAATGAAGATGAACAAATGGCTGCAAAACTTTTAGGAGCCAAAACCTTTAGAATTTTTAGAACAATTATTTTTCCTGTCTTATTGCCGTCCGTACTTGCTTCTTTTACCGTTATTTTTTTATATTGCTTTTTCAGTTTTGTTATAGTTTTACTTTTCGGAAAAGTCGGAGTTTCCGTTTTAGAAGTTGAATTATTCCAAGCTATCAGAAGTGGGAATCAAGTAGAATACAGCACAATTATTATTTTATTTGAAATTTGTATCAGTTCTGTACTTGTATTACTTTATCTGCATGTTCAAAAAAAAATGCAACTGCAAACCGGCAATTTAAAACCGGAGCGAAAACGAAAAAAAATAAAGGGCTTCGCAGAAAAACTCAGTTTTTCAATTACAATTTTTTTAATTGTATTTTTTTTATGTGCCCCTTTATTTTCAATAATTGTCCGTTCATTTTTTAGCATAAATTATTCTCAGCAATATTATTTTTCGCTTAAAGCTTGGAGTTTGATTTTTTCAAGAGCTTCTTTTTGGAGAGCCTTACTCACAACTATAACAGTCAGCTCTATAAGTGCTTTGATTTCTTTAATTACATGTCTGGCATATTCTTATTTAAAAATATTTAAAACAAATAAATTAAATTTTTTGGAAATTATGCCTTTGGTTATTTCACCGCTTGCATTAAGTTTCGGCTGGTCAATGATTATGCACAAAGGCTCTGTTTTTGTATTGATTTTTGCCCAATCAGCTTTAACTTGGCCTTTTGTTTTACCGCAAATTCAAATTGCAATTAACAGAATTCCAACTCAAATTATAAATGCTGCAAAACTCGTTTCAACACCGTATACAAATTATTTTTTAATAATAATTCCGCTTATTGCAAAGGAATGTCTTATCGCCTTTGCTTTTGCTTTTGCAATAAGTGCTGGAGATGCAACTTTACCGCTGGTTTTGTCAATTCCGGGATTTGAAAATCTTTCTTTATTGGTTTTCAGACTCGCAGCCGCTTACAGATTTTCAGAAAGTGCTGCAGTTGCAGTAATTTTAGCTGCAATTTCATCTTCCGTATTCTTTTTGGAGGAAAGATCATGAAAGATAATTTTATAAATACTGAACCTTTTTTACATGTCGATAACATTGTAAAAGTTTTTGATACAAAAAAAATTCAAATTTCATTTTCCCTGGCACATGGAGATACTTTGGCTTTATTAGGGCCTTCAGGTTGCGGAAAATCTACAATCTTAAAAATGATAAGCGGTTTAATTAAACCGAATTCCGGAAAAATTTTTTTATGCAAAAATGACATCACAGATGTTGTTCCTCACAAACGCGGAATTGGAATGGTTTTTCAAGACTACGCTCTTTTTCCACATCTTTCGGTAGAGGATAATATAGGATACGGACTGGTTGCATCAGGTCTTTCCAAAAAAAATGCACGAAAGGAAGCCTCTCATTGGATAAAACTTTTTTCTCTTGAAAATCTTGCAAAACGAAAGCCCGACACGCTTTCCGGCGGAGAAAAACAACGCACAGCACTTGCCAGAACCTTGGCAGTAAAACCAAATCTTATTTTATTTGATGAACCTCTTTCAGCTTTGGATCAAGATTTAAGATTAAACTTACGAGTAGAACTTGCCGAACATCAAAAGCGTTTTAAATATACGGCTATTTATGTAACGCATGACAAAGAGGAAGCTTCTTTTCTTGCAAAAAAAACTATTATCATGAAATAGATTTGCATTTTGTAAAGAAAAAATATATAATTCGCAACGGAGATATCAGTATGGGCACTTCTACAATGTTCAAAAATGAAATAAAGGGAAGAAAAGCAAATTCCGGAAAATTTGTTTATAAACACTACGCAAGAAAATACAAATTTAATCCTAAGGATTTTCCTAAATTAACTACAATTTCAAGTCTTGAAAACTGCAATGACTTTGGAATCCGCCATATAGTCGAAAATCACAATGAAAAAATAATTTGTTCACCCGGTTCTTTTGCAGACGGAAATTCGGAAACTCAGCCTATAATACAGGAAAAAGGTATAGTCATAGGAACAATCCGAATGGGATTCGGACATTGCAGGATGAGTCTTGCACTTGCCAGTGCCGCAAAGCATTTTGGCTACAACCCTTACTGGCTTGACTTACTCGCTTTTCCTGAGACTTCCGCAACTAAAACCATAAAAGATATGGAAAATTGGTACAACTTAGGCTCAAGAATTTCTCAAGTAAGCAAATTGTTTAACAAGCATGTTTGGGAAAATCTTACTTCTGAAGGAGGCAGACATCTATCTTCATCATTGCGAAATAAACATGTAAGCCAAATTTTTGCTCCTCTTTTTCATGAAATTCCTCAAAATATGCCGATTTTATCAACTCATCCTTGGGTTGGGAACGGAGCCGTAGAAGCCGGCATGAAAAACGTTGTAAATATAATTCCCGATAATTATCCTCTTGCTTTTTGGCTGGTAGAAGGAAGCAATCACACAGTTCAATCCCCATCTGCATACACAGGCTACAGGGCTTTTATTTCAATGGGAGAAAACGGAAATTTGCGATATTGTCTTCCGGAAGATAAAATTTGGGAAGTAGGACACTACATTGACCATGAAATAGTTTCAAATATTGAACAAGACTGTGATTTTAGGCTAAAAAGAATGAAAGACGGAAAACCTCGAAGATTTTTGCTTACCATGGGAGGAGCAGGGGCACAAGTTTTACGTTTTGCCGATATTTCAAAACATTGTAATGCTGCCATAAAAGAAAAAAAAGCTGCACTTTTCATTAATATGGGAGACCATAAGGGAAGATGGGCTGATCTAAAAAAAATACTCGACAGAGAAAAAATAGAATATGTTTTTCACAGTTCATGGGAAGAAACCAGACAATTTGTAGAAAATGCCAGAACTCGTGATGAACATGGCATACATATTTTTCTTCATGAAAATTTTTATGCGGCAATTTATGCCACCAACGTTCTTATGAGGATAAGTGATGTAATGGTAACAAAACCTAGTGAATTGAGTTACTATCCTGTTCCAAAATTATTTATTCAACGAGTAGGAAAACATGAAGCTTGGGGTGCCATTAGAGGCTCTGAAATCGGTGACGGAACCATAGAAACTTCCAGCCTAACGAGTATGCACCGCACAATGAACCTTTTAATCCATGAACAAGATTTAATGCAAATGTTTTGCAAACATATTCTTATAAACAATAAAAATGGTGTGTATGACGGTGCTTATAATGCAGTGAAACTTGCAATGGAAGGAAAGTTTTAAAATCTTTTATCGGTTAGCTTTCAACGGCACAGATGCTTTTTTAATGTACAAAATCAGTCAGTACGCTTTTTAAAATTTCAAGTCCCTCTTCAAGCTCGTTATCGTTGATCACAAGAGGTGGTAAAAATCTTAACGTATTTTTTCCGGCAGTTGAACAGCAAAGCCCTTGTTCAAGACATTTTTTTTGCACATCGGCTGCACAAAAAGTGATATCAACTCCGATCATTAAACCTTTGCCCCTAATTTCTTTTACGCAAGGCAATTTCCAAGCTGATATTGTAGAGCAAATTTTCTCTCCGGCCCTTTCTACACGAGAAAGAAAACCGGGCTTTTCCAATTCCGCAAGAACAGCCATTGCTCCGGTACATGCCAAAGGATTTCCACCAAAAGTAGATTGATGATCTCCGGATAAAAAAACGTCGGCTTTGCCTTTGTAAAGACATGCTCCCATAGGAATACCGCCGGCAATTCCTTTTGCAACGGTAATAACGTCAGGATCGATTCCCAGCCACTGACTTGCAAAAAGATGTCCGGTTCTACCGAATCCGGTTTGCACTTCATCTGCAATTATTATAGCACCTGCATCTCTTGCTTCTTTTACCGCAGATAAAGCCCAATCTTTATCGATAAGATTTACTCCACCTTCTCCTTGAATACACTCCAGCATAAAAGCACAAACAGTTTTATCAAAACATTTTAATGCTTGGTAGTCGCCTGCCTTTATATACTTAAATCCTTGAGGATAGGGTGCAAAACATTCAGGATGAAAAAAATCCTGTCCAGTAGCAGTCAAGGAAGCCAAAGTTCTCCCATGAAACGATTTTTCCAAACTCACGATTGTTTTACGCTCACAACTGCCGTTTAGATATCCATATTTTCGTGCAAGCTTTACAGCACACTCATTAGCTTCTGCTCCGGAATTTGCAAAAAAAACTTTTTCAAACCCCGAAGCTGCCAGTAAAGCTTTTGAATACTTTAATCCGATGTCAGAATTGTAGTAATTTGAAATATGAATTTGTTTTTTTACCTGATCGCAAACTGCTTTCACATAATTAGGATGATTATGCCCCAAACAGTTGACTGCAATTCCTGCCAAAAAATCAATGTATTTTTTTCCGTTTATGTCATAAAGGGTAGCTCCCTGTCCTTTTTCAAAAACAACATCAAAACTTCCAAAATTATTTGTAATATTTCCTGCCATAAAAAATTCCTTTTTTTTTAATTTCAGCACCTGTTAAAATTTTAGCTTAAATTTATGTAAGCATTGTTCCAACACCTTTGTCGGAAAACATTTCTATCAAAAGCGAATGAGGAACTCTCCCGTCAATAATATGAGTTCTGCAAACCCCTCCGCTTAAAGCTTCAAGGCAACATTCGATTTTAGGTATCATTCCGCTTGAAATAACTCCTGTTGCTATCATTGAAGGGATAGCCTCCCTTGCAACCCTTTTTACAAGAGTTGAAGGATCATTTACATTTAGCAAAACTCCGGGAACATTCGTTAATTGCAAAAATTTTTCAGCCTTTAATGCAACTGCAATTTTTGCGGCAGCTGTATCAGCATTAATGTTATAACGGCTCATATCGTCCTGTTCTCCCAAAGCCACTGTAGAAATAACCGGAATAAAATCATTATCCAAAAGAACATTTATTATTTCAGGATTTACTTCAGTTATTTCACCTACAAACCCCAAGTCGGTTCCATCTTTTGAAATTTTTTTTGCTCTTAACAATCCGGAATCTACACCGCAAATTCCTACGGCTTTTCCACCCTTTTGTGTAAGAATTCCTACAATATCTTTGTTTAATTTTCCGGCAAGAACCATTTGAACAACCTCCATGGTTTCTTTATCCGTATACCGTAAACCGTTTACAAATTTGCTTTCTTTTCCAAGTCGTTCCAGCATATGATTAATTTCAGGACCACCACCGTGAACAAGCACAACCTTTATTCCTATCGTATTCAAAAGCACAATATCTTCCATAACGGCTTGCTTTAATTCTTCATTAAGCATGGCATTCCCACCGTATTTTACAACTACAACTTTTCCGCACCATTGCTTAAAATATGGCAAAGCTTCTGCAAGTACTAAAGACCATTGTTCTGCATTAAAGTTTGTTTTATCTTCAATCATGTTCTGTAATCCCCATTAATTTTTACATAATCATACGTTAAATCACACCCCCAAGCAGTTCCCTCAGCATTTCCGTCTTCAAGTGTAATAATGATTTTTACTTCATCGGAACTCAAAATAGATTTAGCTTTATTTTCGTCAAAGTCTAAAGGAACGCCGCAATCAAAAACTTTTATTTCGTTCATATCAGAACTTACATGCAAATCTTTATCTGAAGCAGAAGTTTTGCAACCGCAATTCATTTCGGCAACTTCTGTTTCATTTTTACAACTTAAAAATGAAACAGAAGTTTTTTCCGGAGTAAAAAAAACTCCGGAGTATCCCATAGCACACAAGATTCTTCCCCAGTTTGCATCTTTTCCGAAAAATGCAGCCTTTACAAGACTTGAAGAAATTACCGTTTTTGCAAGGGTTCTGGCAGTTTGGACGTCAACAGCCCCTTTTACGTTGCATTCTATCAAACGAGTTGCACCTTCACCATCACCTGCAATTTTTCGTGCCATTTCAGTATTCAAAACATTTAAAGCTTCTACAAAAATTTTATAATTTTTATCCTCACAGTTTATTTCAGGATTTTCCGCCATTCCATTAGCAAGAATTAAAAGAGTATCATTCGTAGAAGTATCCCCGTCAACACTTATGCAGTTATAAGTTACAAGAACCGTTTCACGCAAAGCCTTGTCAAGCATTTCGGCACTGATTGCACAGTCGGTAGTAATAAAACCGAGCATAGTACCCATGTTGATGTGAATCATTCCGGAACCTTTAGCCATTGTACCTATTCTGACTTTTTTACCGCCTATTTCCGTTTCCACCGCACACTCTTTACTCTTTGTATCAGTAGTCATAATTGCCCTTGCAGCCTTTTTATGTTCATCTTTGCCTAATCCGTCTACAAGTTCTGTAACATGATTTTCAATGCAGGCAACATTTATCTGTTGCCCTATTACTCCTGTAGAACAAACAAGAACGTCATCTTCATCTACTTTAGAATCTATTTTAGAAGAAGATGAAAGTGCCTGTGCCAAAGCTCGTGTCATTCTAACGGCATTACAAGCCCCTTCTTCTCCTGTACAAGCATTTGCATTTCCCGAATTTGCGATAACGGCCCTTGCTCTTTTGCGTTTTATACGCAGTTTTGTAAGTTTTACAGGCTCTGCTTGAACTTTATTTTGCGTAAAAACACCTGCAACCTTACATAATTTTTCAGAATAAATGAGAGCTGTATCTTCTTTTTTTCTGCCCTGTTTTATTCCGGAAAGAACTCCATTTGCAAAAAAACCTATAGGAGAAGTAACTCCGCCGTCAATAAATTTCATGAAAAACTCCCAAACATAAGAATCATCGTCATTTTATCACAAATTCATAGCAATTGTTAATAATATAAAAAAATTAAATCAGCATATTTGAATTTTTATTTTTAACAAAAAGACAAAGAGCACTTGCCATTAGAGCATGAAAAACATCTTGAGTTCCCATAGCGTTTAAAACTTCGTTTTGAGGAATTTCAAGATAGTCTAAAAATTCATCTTTGTCCAAATTTTGCTCATCTGTCATTTCCAAATCTTCTGCAAGGAATACATGAACATGATTTGAAAAAAGTGCCGGATTGGGATTATAAAATCCAAGCTTTGTCATTTTTTTAGGTTTACATCCGGTTTCTTCCAAAAGCTCACGTAAAGCTGCATGTTCAGGTTCTTCATCAGGCTCAACTACCCCTCCCGGAAATTCCAAGCTTAATTTTTTTTCACCATGCCGCCATTGTTTTACCATTAAAAAATTCATTTCTTTTACCGGAATCACTATCACCCAATCGGGAGCATTACACACGATATAAGTTCCGTTTGTTTTTCCGTCATAAGCTGTTGAATTCCGTTCCGTTACGTCAAAAACTCTTGTAGATAAAACCGTTTTTTGACTATTTTCGTGCCATTTTAACTTTTCATCTTCATCATTACAAAAACCTAACATCATTGAACTCCCCATCAAAAAAGTGTATATTATATATTACTATATGCGGCAAAAAACTAAAAGTCTGCGTTAAGTTTTTTGGAAAAACACCGATACTAAATAGCAAAAAGTAAAAGGAGAAGCAAATGACGAATTTTGTATCTTACGAAAACGAAAACAACTCTCTGGCAAGTAACAAAATTTACTGTGCAAATTGTATCCACTGTAAAATGGTAACCACAGTAGGAGAAACAAGCGATCAATTTTATTTAAGAGTACGATGTGCTGCAGGTAAATGGAAAAAGAAACTTGGTGAAGAAAAAATCCATAAATATTTTACAGTAACCAGACGCAGCATAGATTATTGTGACATGTATGATGACATGGGTGATGCAGAAGAATTCATACATGATTTACAACAAAATCTTCCTTCAAAAGATGAATCATACGATAAGTGGTACTAAAATGAAAAAAGCACTGATAAAAACCTTAACATTCTGCCTGGTTACGGCACCGGTATTTTTTACAATTTGCTGCACTTCAATCCCTAAAGAGATTCCAGCCGATATGAGCTTAGAGGGACTAAAAAAAAGTGCCTACGACTGTGAAGCCGTGCAAAACTTTAAAGGTGCAGAAAAATACTACAATGCAATAATTGAACGCTACGGAACAAACATAGAGGTTCTTATCGGTGCTGAATTTGAAATAGGTCATATTTATATAAAACAGAAAAATTACAAAGAAGCAAAGCCTTACCTTGATAGAGTTGTGTCGTACTACAGTTACGGCGATAACTCACTGCCGGCACAATACTTAAAGCTTGCAAATTTAGATCTGGATAAAATACAAGCATACAAAGACAAAAAAGCCAAGAAAATAAAAAACAACAAGAAAAAAAATGAATAGCTTTATTCTTCCATTTTGTCCGGCACTATAATGGTATCAATGTGAATATTTTTTTCTTCTGACATTTTTAGTACAATTTCCTTTGTACAAATAACCCTTCCCCTAGGCTTAGGGTGCGGTTGTGCATCTCCTATCAAAATGATTTTCTTTTGGGAAGAATCTCGCCAGTCGTAATATTTTATTGAACCGTACAAAGCCTCGTAAACAGCTTCGGGGATGTCTCCACCCTCATTTCCTCTGATAGTAAAAGCATCAAGATTTTTTTTGAATACTTTAAAATCAGCTGTAAAAGGAAACATTTTTACAGGAAGGCTTTTATACCTAAAATTATCTCCGTAATCTCTATAGAGCAAAAGTCCCAATCGTATATCGGCATATTCTGAAAGTTCTCTTTCCATCTTTGGAATCAATTCCGAACGAAGTTTATCCACGTCATCTTTCATACTACCTGTAGCATCAATTGCAAAGACTACATCGCAAGCCTTATCTTCTTTCAAATCTAATAGAGATTCCATTATATCGTCAATTAAACTTTCAGGACCATGAGAAATCAAAGATTTTTCACCTAACTCTTCAAAACTTGCAGCCGCTTCTGCATTGTAATTTTCTGACAAAACAGGCTCGCTCTCAATCTCAATTTCTTCTAATGAATTTTCAGTCTCAACTAAAATCTCGGGTTCAGGAATAATTTTTGATTCAATTTCAGTTTCCGCTTTATATTCAATTTCCGATTCCTTTTTAGATTCGACTTTTTTTGGACTAATTTTTCTAATCGGCTTAAAGTTCAACATAAAAGGATTATCTTTAAACTCTCCATCATAATCTGCATACGGCAAAGAATAAGTCCTAAAATTTATGAAAGTTCCTTTTTTTAAATTAACTTCACCATTGCGAGTCCAAGGATAACCGTAAACCATTGTTTCCGGCAAATACAAGTGAAAACAATTTCCAATTCCTTCAATATATTCTGTAGTAGAATCTACAATACAAAATTTTGAATATTCAGATTCCAAAAATTTCCCATTAAGAATGCGTTTTTCATCACCGTTAAATGAATTCCATTCCTTTGCCCTGTAGGCATAGTTGTCAATATCGCCGTTCGGATCTTTTGAAGTTTCAGTAAGCAAAACGGATTCTATATCCTTTTTTTTAAGCACATAAACGTGGTAACCACTATCTTTATCTTTTACAATTTTCAAATCGGAAGAAGTTATGGATAAATCGAATGCAAAAGAACCGGCACTTAAAGCAAATAAAATCAATTTAAATATAAACTTTCTCATAGATCTATTGTCGGCAAAAAAAGATTTATTAGACATGCTTTTTAAAAAATTTTTTATAATTTTTTAGTTTTTTATTATGGAATTGTATAGTATAATCTTTGTAGAGAGTTTTTAAGATGAGTTGCATAATGAAAACTAAGAAAATGAAAACTAAAAACAAAATTAAAAAGATCAAAAAATTTGAAACAGTGGATATTGAGGAATTTTATGACTCTAAAGGAGAAAATCCGTTTTCCACAGACATAATTCTTCTTACTCCAACAGAAACTGAATTGATAAAATACTGTTCTCATGCTCTGAAAAAAACAGCTCCTGAAGTCGTACAAAATATTGAACACCATGTTGAAATAGGCAGAGAACTTGCTAAAGACATTTCTCATTTTCCTTCACTTTTACGTAGATGGACATTTAATGACGAAGTACAAACACAACATACACTTGCAGAGTCCCTTTTGGAACACAGAGATGGAGATAAAATGCTTCATCTGCCTACAAAAGCAACACTTGGAAAAGGTTTTCTTGTAGCAAAATTCCATTCATTTGCAGCCTTAACACGCGTGGCAAAAATGCACGGTTTTCCGCCGGAAGTTTCAAACAAAATAAACAACAACTGTCTTAATATACTGTTTACACTTATGGCGGAAGACGTTTACCTTAGTCTTTTGGATGACACATCACTAAGTATTGATATACGCCGTGAAATAGCCTATTCCCTTTTAATTCTTTGGGAACACAGAACAGACCAAAAAGTTGAAGATATCGCACCCGTTTTAAATGCCGTATGGAAAGCTAGAAGAAAAATTGCTCCTGCTTTCGGGACAATGGTAGGAACCAGCGAGCTGCTTCTTCTTTCAATTGAAATGGATGAACAGTGGAGACGTTTTATATCATCACGCTTGGGAGATTCAGATGTTTCAGCTGCAATGGAAGAATATCTTTTTGGAATTTCATACGAGAAAATTCAAAAAATAAAAAAAATCTTAAAGGAAAAAGGCATAACGGCAGTAAACCGCGATGAAGTTGCAAACCTTTTGGGAGAAAAAATCCCTTCTTGCAATGACGAGGATTACAGAACATTTTATCAACTTTATTCAATACGAAGGGATGATGCAGCCGTAAGAAAACGTATGAACTTGCCCGGCCCTCATCAAACTCTTGAAGCTCACTACACAAAGTTCATAATGGAATGTAATAAAGAACGCCAAGAGAATGATCCGAGTGCAAAATAAAGCCGCGCGGCTCAAGGCATTGCTCTGATTTCCATTGACGTAAATCAAAAATTTTGAGATACTAAGACAACTGTTACGGAAAGACCGAAGGAGGTGAAACACATATGGCAACGATTCTCGTAGACGATCCTGAGAACCTCGAAAAAGCAATCAAACGTTTTAAGCGTATGGTTGAAAAAGAAGGTATTATCCGTGAATTTAAAAAACGCGAATATTATGAAAAACCTTCAACGATTCAAAATCGTAAAAATAAAACTCTTCAAAGAAAGCTTTTAAAAAAGAAGCAGAAGGGTAACTAATTTTTTGTTTTGATAACTAATACATTAGTTGATAATTGTTAAGAACACCTTGAATTGAGTTTTAGAAATGGAACTTTCGGGGTGTTTTTAGTTGACGAATCATAGGTTATAAAATACAATTGGGATATGGGTGTGACTACAAGCAAGCAACTTACTGATTACTATGAAATGTACCGGGAAACGGAAGTAACATTCACAAAAGAGATAATTCGCTCTATTCATCTGGATCCTCGTCAGGTTTACATAAGGTGTCTTGGTTCGCAGTGGCCGTGTATCATAAATTCTTCTTCAATGATCAACGCAAAGATTATCCTCGGAACCAAATCGGGGGGAGCTTATTCTGCAATTCAGGAAATAAAAGATAAATCTACGGTATCCGTTCGTTATTGTTTTGTACAACCGGGAATGCAACCGATATCTTTTTTTATATCTGCAAGAGTTACGGATATTCAATCCTATATGAATTCAAATGAGTTGGCAATTATTACCTTAACCTTTACACAGCGTCCACCGGATGACTTGATAGAAATGCTGGGCACCTTGCTTGAAGCAAATGTAAATGCCGTAAGACGGAAGGAAGAACGCATTATTTTGGGTGAAGAAACAAGACAAAAAGTAGGTCTTTTACGCCTTGAAACTATTGTTCAAGTGCAGGGAGTTCCAAGAAACTGCATTCTTAGAGATATTTCTTTTTCCGGTTCTCAAGTAGTGTTAAAAGGACTTGCAGCATTTATCAAAGATAAGGACTGTATCGTACGCTTTGATTTTGAAGATCCGCGTGAGATTTTAAATGTTCCCGGCAAGATTGTCAGAACCGAAAATGTAGGGGATCGCAAAGATATTGTTTCGGCAAGTATAAAGTATCATGAAAATGCAGTTCCTATGTCTTACAAAATGCACATAAATAATTATCTTACAAATTTACGTAAGACTATGTTTAACAACAATTCTAATACCAACTAGGGAATTTTCATGGACACGAAGAATCCTCTGGAATCCGTATTTTTTATTACCGTACCGGAAGGCTATACGCTTGCTAAAGGCTCTTTTCCTATCGACACAACAATTCCTCTGCCTGTTCAATGCGAAAACGTTGAATGCAAAGATTTTGATGCTAAAACACTTTCATCAGAGATGATAATTGCAGGTATTCTAAATGTACTTGCATATGACAGAAAAAATCAACACATTCAATATTACAGAAGTTTGGTAAACTCCTTAAAACCGAAAATTAAAGTAGAATTAACTGAAGCTGCAATTCTCAAGGCAAAAAATGAAGATTGGGATATAGCGGAACAAATTTTTACGGCACTACAAGGGCTTGATCCGGAAGACATCGCTATTACTCTAAACTCTGCACTGTTTTTTGATCAACGAGCAGAAAGTTACAAACGTTCGGGTCTTTTTGAAGATGCTGACGCTTATGACAGTATAGCATTTGAATACTACAAAAAAGCCATGTCAGCAGAACCTCCGTTACCTGATGCTTTTTTTAACGGTGGATTTTTCTTTTTGAAGCAAAAAAATTATTCTCGCGGAAAAAGCTGTTTTGATACTTATCTTACATTAACACAAAATGACAATAAAAAAGAACTTTCAGATAACGAAAGATACAAAAGAGACCGGGCACAAGAAATAATCAACGATATTAACAGATGTAATCTTGAAGATGAACTTTTTAAAAGTGCTTATGAATTTATTAAAAACGGCGAAGAAGAAAAAGGGCTTGAAAAAATAAAAGAATTTTTGCAAAAAAATCCTAAAGTATGGAATGCATGGTTTATGCTAGGCTGGGCATTAAGAAGGCTTGAACGCTGGCAAGACGGTAAAGATTCATTTCTACAAGCTATTGAATGCGGTGCCGACAATGTAGACACTTTTAATGAAATTGCAATTTGTTGCATGGAACTGGGGCAACTCGACGAAGCAAAAAAATATCTGATTCAGGCTTTGAATACGGATAGTGAAAATACTAAAATAATTTCAAATTTAGGTTTTCTTGAAATAAAAAGCGGTAACACCGAACAAGCAAAAAAGTATTTTCAGATTGTTTTGGAAATAGATCCTAAAGATGTTCTGGCAAAAGAGACTTTAAAAAACCTATAGACTTAAAAATCAAATTTACAAGCTTTGGAATAGAACTAAAAATCCAACAAAAGATAATCGCCTTTTGAAATTCCGGAGTTCTCAAACCATCCTTGAGGAACTTCCAAAGCATAACGCACATAACAGGTACTTACTGTTTCTGCAAGTGTATAAGGTTGCATGTCAAAAATATCACGAATTTGCCCTTTGTAGTCAATGTAAGCAATCGAAAGAGGAGAAGGTGTATTTTTCATCCAAAAACGAGCTATAATATCGTGTTTAAAAGGAAACAGCATACCCGTCCCCTGCGGGATTTTTTTTCGTCCCATAAAACCGTGCTGTTGTTGTTGCTCAGTCAAAGCCATTTCCGCAACAAGTGTTACAACAGTTCCTGAACTTGTTTTAATTGTAAGCGTTTTTTTTTGCAAAAATTGCGAACAACCGGTACAGACAGAACAAAAAAATAAAAATAAAAAAATGAGCAAAAAGAACTTAAAAACGGTATTTTTTATATATTTTTTGTTATTGTTTTTCATGACTGAAGTTTTTTATTTTCCCTATGATTTTATTTTATACGATTTTTACCTTAAAAACTTTTTAAAAAATTCTCTCTTAAATAACTTTCTGTAGACTTCAATTTTTCATCCTTATCGATTAAAAGATTATAAACCGTATAATCAATATATTTTACACAAAGATCTTTTTCCAAAATAAAGAGAACTTTTCCATCGTTCCATTCGGATTTTTTCGGATTAAGACTTTTAGGCTCCCCATATTTTTCTGTAAAAGTCTTAAACATGGAATAATAATCCATTCTTTGAGTATTTATATTCAAAGTAATTGCATAAAGCTTATCTTCGTAAAATTGAAACCAACAGCGATCCAAAAAAGAACTTCCTAAAGTTTCTATCAAAACTCGTTCTTCTGTGGGTAAAAGAGAAACATCTCTATCTCCCCTGTACCCAAAAATTGAATTCTTTTTTAAAATTTCTTTAACTTGATTTACATTCATTCCAAGTTTTATATCCTGATATCCTGAGGGTAACTCCTGTGCAAACGAAAAAGCACAAATAAAAAAAGAAATAAAAATACAAATTGATAAAGACTTAATGATTCTGGTTACGGGCATAAGCTGCAAAATCTATCAAAGCATTTATGTCTTTAACTAAAATTTTGTTATCGACCAACTTGATATATGAATTTGTAATAAACATTTGAATAATTCCATATTGCTGCTCTTTTGGAATTCCACACATGTGAGCAAGTTCTTGAGGAGTTATATCAAATTGCCACGTATTTCCGGTTGAACCTTGTGATTTGTTTTTTTCAATTTGCAAAGCAAGCATATCCAAAAGTTTATTAACAGGATCTTTTATTTGTGTATTTTCTAATTGGCGATTCATTACCCAAAGACGATTTGCAAATGTATTTGTAAGACGAGCAATCATTTGAGGCTGCGTAGAAACCATCTGATTAAAGTTCTGCCTGTTGACAGTCATCAATTTACAATCCGTGTGAGCTATAGCACTGGCAGATCGAGGTTTATTTTCAAGAAGAGCCATTTCGCCAAAAAAATCACCTTTTTTTAGAATAGCAAGAACAACCTCATTATCATCAACAAATTTTGTAATAGTAACTTCGCCGTTCTGAATTATAAACATATCATTGCCGGATTGACATTCTGAAAAAATCATAGTGTCTTTAGGATATATTCGCACAGGGTCTTCGCTAGTCTCAAAATAAACAGCCTTTGAATGCGGTTTTAACACCACAAAATGTTTTTTTGCAGCAGGAAGCTTCGCTCCGTTAGGACAATTCTTTAAATACTGATAATATCCATAAGTTGCAATACTAAATTTTCCGGCTTTTTCATAATAAGCCGCGATATTAAAAAGAGTTTCCGGAGAAACTACAATATTGCTCTTTAAAGTAAGCTTTGTAAGAGTTTCGTTTAAAAACCTCATCCTTTCGGCAAAAGTACGGATAATCTTCATTGCAACAGGAGTATTGTTTTTTATAAGTTCCGTATATTGCTCTCGCTTTACAGCAATTACAACAACATCGGTAAGTGCAATTACATTTTCAATTTGACTTTGTCCTGCCATACAAGGAATTACACCTATAAAATCTCCCGGGCCAAGAACAGCATTAGTCTGAGCCCCGATATCTGTAGATTTAAAACACTGTACTTTTCCAACTTGAATTATATAAAAACGATCCGTATACGGTTTTCCCTCTACCAAAATATACGAGCCTTTTTTAAAATTTACGAAAGACAACTGTAACAATTTACACCCTACCTACTACTGACAACATTATAAATTTCAAAATATCAATTGTCAATTAAAATAATAGTACGCCCAAAACTGCCGTCCTTATTGATCATCGGTAAAAATAACTTCACACTCAAGCGAAAAACCGGTATCTTTCTTTACTTTTTTTTGTATTTGATAAGCAAGCTCCCTTATATCTGACTCTGTAGCATTCCCCGTATTTATAATAAAATTTCCGTGCCAATCTGCAACTCTGGCACCTCCAACTTGAAGACCTCTCAAACCGCTTTCTTCTATTATTTTCCCGGTCGGCTTTCCAAAATCATGATTATTTTTAAAAAAACTTCCTGCAGAATAAAATTTAAAATGACCTTTATTTTCTCTATCGGAAATAAATTCTTTACACCTTTGCTCGATTTGCTTAGAATTCCCGGTTTTTAATTTTATACATACGCTAGTTATTGCAAGACACGTTCCTTCTGCAATCATTTTTTGAAAAGGTGATTTTTTGTATCCCCAATCTTTTTCACAAAAAGAATAAGTTGAAAATTCAAAATTTGAATCCAAATACTCGACTGTATAAACAATATCACTTAAAGAAATATTGTAACATCTGGCATTCATAAAAGAAGCACCACCTATAGATCCCGGAAGTCCTGAAAAATTTTCAAAACCTTCAAAAGAATTAAGTATACAAAATTCACTGATTTGTTTAATTGAACATCCTGCCTCGCAATAAAGATAAAAAGTGCCCCACTGCTCGTTTTTAACAAAAGAAATGGAATTTAATTTTTCAGTAGAAATTACAAGCTTATCAATACCTTTGTCTGCTACAACTATATTTGAACCGCCTCCCAAAATAAAAGTTTGCAAATTTTGTCTTTTTGCTTCAATAAAGAGTAGCCTCAATTCATTTTTGTTTTTTGGAATTGCAAAAAGACTTGCCTTGCCTCCAACTTTAAAAGTTGTACGCTCACAAAGCGGTTCATTAATTTTAAGTTCAATATCCATGTTTTTCAGTATTACACTTGAATTATTCATGTACAAATTATACTATAATGTAAAACAAAAATCGAGGTATCCTATGGCACTAATGCTTTACAACACAATGGGTCGCAAAATTGAAGAATTCAAACCTATTGAAAAAGGCAAGGCCGGTTTTTACGGTTGCGGACCTACGGTTTATAATTACGCTCACATAGGCAACCTGCGTGCTTATGTTTTTTTGGACATTCTCGACAAAACATTATCTTTTTTAGGTTACGAAGTAAAACATGTAATGAACATCACTGACGTCGGTCATTTAAGCGGAGATGGCGATGATGGTGAAGATAAGATGGTAAAATCGGCAGCAGAACGTCATCAAAGCGTACTTGAAATTGCAAATTTTTATACACAAGCTTTTATGAAAGATATTGATGCTCTAAACATTAGACATCCGGATGTTATTTGCAAGGCAACGGAGCATATTCAAGAAATGATAGATCTAATAAAGCAAATTGAAAAAAATGGTCATACTTATACAGCAGGCGGTAATCTTTACTATGACATTTCAACTTACGAAAACTACGGAAAACTTGCAAATTTAAATCTTGAACAGCTAAAAGAAGGTGCAGGGAAAAGAGCTCTTTCTGTCATAGATAAAAACAAACGAAATCCGGAAGACTTTGTACTTTGGTTTACAAAATCAAAATTTGAAGATCAGGCTATGACTTGGGATTCCCCTTGGGGCAAAGGTTATCCGGGTTGGCATATTGAATGTTCAGCCATGAGCATGAAATATCTGGGTAAACATTTTGACATACACACAGGAGGCATAGACCATGTCCCTGTTCATCACACGAACGAAATTGCCCAAAGTGAAGGAAGTTTTGACAAAAACGAAACTGCTAATGGGCCATGGGTAAATTATTGGCTTCATAATGAATTTTTGATTCTTGACGGGGGGAAAATGTCAAAGTCCAACGGAAATTTTATAACACTACAGGCAAAACTTCCTACAGAAAAAGGCTGCTCCCTAAAAGACAAGGGGTACGATCCGTTAGATTACAGATATTTTCTTTTAGGCGGACACTATAGAAAACAACTTATTTTTTCATGGGAAGCAATGGACGGAGCAAGATCATCAAGACTTGCACTTAATCAAAAAGTTTCAAAAATAATTGAAAAAACGCCTTACATCGATTCAACAGTTCAATTATGTAAAATATCCGACAAAAATGCCTTGGATTCACTGGAAGAATTTAAATCCGCACTGGAAAAAGATCTTGCAACTCCAAAGGCACTTTCAATATTAAACAAAGTAATAAAAAACGAAAATATCCCTGATATCGAAAAAATCGCTTTGATAGAAAATTTCGACCAAGTTTTTTCGCTTTCAATAATAAACGAAGCCAGAAAAATTGCTCTTGAAACGCAAAAAAACGCCGAAAAGCAGATAGGCAATACTCAAAATTCAGACCCGGAAATCGAAAAAATGATTATGGAACGAAATCAGGCAAAAAAAGAAAAAAATTACGGTAAAGCAGATGAAATTCGCAATGAGCTAAAAGCAAAAGGAATTATCATCATAGATACGCCACAGGGGACTACTTGGAAATACGAATAGATTGGAGATACGAATAAAGTTGTAACTTTTTTCGATTTTTATTGTTTGAGTTAATGGGAAGGGACAATGTTGTTACGGGACGATAAAGCTAAAGTTGAACTGCGTGCTGATAATCCGAAAGATTTTAAGAAAATCTATAACGAAAACATACAATTGTTGTTCAAAATTTCTTATCGGATCGTAAACGACGCAGAAGCTGCTGAGGATTTGGTTCAAGATTCTTTTATTAAGATGAATGAGAAACATTTGGCATTTCCTTCCTCAGATGATGCTAAGTTTTGGTTAATCCGTGTTGTAAAAAATGCTTCTTTGAACTACGCAA
This sequence comes from Treponemataceae bacterium, assembly GCA_052173655.1. Taxonomy (GTDB): domain Bacteria; phylum Spirochaetota; class Spirochaetia; order Treponematales; family Treponemataceae; genus RGIG9060. The sequence continues at coordinate 143,765 of JBQMYD010000005.1, forward strand.
AACGGAAAAATCGAGAACGAACTGCATATGAAAAGGTCTTACATGAAGGCAACAAAAGGCAAACTTCTAGTGAGGAAGAATTGCTTAAAGAGGAAACTAAATCACAAATTTTGGAGGCATTAAATCAACTTCCGGAAAAATTAAAAACGATTTTGATTTTGCGTGAATACGCTGATCTTAATTATAAAGAAATCGGACGTATTCTTGGAATAACTGAGGGAAATGTAAAAATACGGGTTTTTAGAGCTCGAGAACAACTTGCAAAGATTATAGGAGTAGATAATGCATATTTGCCCTGATTTTGATGTTCATTCAGCTTATATAGACGGAGAACTTCCGCTTGAATTAAAGAATGAATATCTTGAGCACGTGAATTCTTGTAAAAAGTGCGATAAAGAACTTAAAAAATTACAGATCATACACAAAGTTTTGAGAGAAGACAACAAAGAAATATGGCTCTCGGAAAGTACCGTTGTCAAAGGTTACGAAAAAATAGAGACTTTATTGAAATGCAAACAAATTGCAAAATATTCACAAATAAATCCACAATTTTTAAGCAAGTTAACAACAGTTGCAGCAGCTTTTGCAGTTTTTATAATTTTTCTTTCATTTGAAACCATATTTTTAAATCATACACAGGACAAATTTGCAGACGCTTATAAAGATTTTGGCATTCAAAGCCCTTTCACTTCAGAAAATCTGTCTATTCCGTTTCCGTATACAATAGATGATTCACTTTTAACTTCTGCTGAAAATTTACAGAATATCGAACTTGAAAATATAATAGCAAAAGAGGCAAAAAAATCTCGCGAAAATATTTTTTATCCAAAACAAAATCAACAAAAACCGGATTTTGTAGCTTTACCGAATATGTACAATAACAAAAATAATTTGTATAATACAGGACATTCCGGTTTTTAGGATTTTAATTTTGAATTTTGTTGAAAAATTATCGTACCTGCTCAGAAAATATTTTTTGGTCCGTTTTGTTTCGTTTGTAATCGTTTTTTTTGTAGCAGTAGGAATTGTCCTTATAATTACATGTAGCGCAAGAAAAAAACCCGAACTTGAAGCTGTAACTCCGCAAGTAGCAAATCCGGGTGATATTGTATATATTTTTGGAAAGCATTTCGGTTCAAAAATAAACGACAGCTACGTTGAAATTGCAGGAAACAGAATTACTGCAAGCCACTATATTTCATGGTCAGACTCAAATATTCAACTTCAATTGCCGGTCAACGTACAGGACGGACTTTTGCATGTTGTTACATCAAACGGAAAAACAAAGCCGGTTAATTTTACAAATCGTCAGTTAGTTCCAATTGTAGTAAAAAATGATTCAAGTTATACACTCCCCTATATTTCCACCATTGAAGAAAAAATTTGTTCAATAGGAAATTTAATAACCGTAACCGGAAGAAACTTCGGGCCTTTACGCAATGATTCAAAAGTATATTTTTCAATTTTATCCGATGAAGACGACGATATGAAATTTATTAGTTGCGACGAAAATGAAACTTATTACGATTTTTGGAGTAACCAGGAAATACGTGTAAGAATTCCGGACGGAGTAAAATCCGGCAAATTTTTTGTAACAACAAGTCAGGGACAAAGTAACGAATACAATCTGGAAATTAAAAATATGCCGGGAACAAAAAGTTTTTCACAAAAAGTTACTTATCTTTTAAAAGTCAGTGCAGAAGTTAGTGCTAACGAGTTTAAGGGAACAAACGATGTATTTTTGAGATTTCCAATTCCTCCAAAAACAACTACTCAAAGAAATATTGAAACTCCCTTTTCATCTATAGAACCGATTACTGCAAATTATATGAATACGGCAGTTTATCAAACAACTCTAACTTCAAAACAAAAAAACAAGTTTTATGTAGAAGTTTTGCATCTTATTCCGGTATATGCAATTTCTACATCCATAGATAAAAATAAAATCAAGCCCTATTCATCACAGACAAACAAAATTTTTGCAGATTATTTAAAAGCAGATGAAGTAATACCTGCAAATGATGAAAATGTACATAATTTAGGAAAACATCTTTATGAAAGATATTCAAATCCTTATGATACGGCAAGAACAATATATAATTACCTTACAAAAGAAATGCAAATACTTGAGAATCTTCGTAGCGAAGAAATTGAAATCTCAGAAATTATAGCTTCCGGGATAGGAGATCCATACGAAATAACCGTTTTATTTTGTGCCTTATGCCGGAATGCAAAAATTCCATGCGTAGTTTCCAGCGGAATTTATATTGACAGTCAGAACAAAACACATAATCACTGGTGGGCTGAATTTTACATAGAAGAATTTGGTTGGATACCCGTTGACGTTGTTTTGGGTTCCGACTTTTCGTATCATGGAAAAGAAGAAATAGAAAATCCTAATGATTTTTATTTCGGTTCTTTGGATTCCCACAGAGTTGCTTTTTCAAGAGGGTGGAATAACGTAAAAAGTACTAATATAAAAAATTCTACTGCATATAGAAAAAAAACTTATGCAATGCAATCGATTTGGGAAGAATCATCGTTGGATGTAAAATCATATAATGCCGTTTGGAATGATATAGAAGTTTCTAACGTATATTAATACAATTTGCTTTTTAGCATTATAGTTAAGGGAGTTTTGTTATGATAAAAGTTTTATCTGTTGGAGGTTCAATTGTAGTTCCTGAATTTCCGGATACTGATTTTTTGAAAAAATTTGTTGAATTGGTAAAAGATTGGTTAAAAGCTGACGATCAAAGAAAATTAATCTGCGTTGTAGGCGGAGGTGGCCCTGCAAGAATTTACCAAAATGCGTATAAAACAATAGCCGGGGAAGAAATTTATGATAATAATCAAGCTGACTGGATTGGAATTACAGCTACAAGACTTAATGCACAGCTTTTAAAAGCAGCATTCGGAACTCTTTGCACACAGGACGTTGTTTACGATCCAAGTTGTGCAAAAGAGTTTACAGGTAAAGTTATGATTGCTTCAGGATGGAAACCGGGCTTTTCTACCGATACTGACGCAGTAATTTTAGCACAAAATTTTGGGGCAAAAACTGTAGTAAATCTTTCAAATATTGAAAAAGTTTACACCGACGATCCTAAGAAAAATCCAAATGCAAAACCCTTAGACACAATCAGTTGGAAAGAGTTTAGAAAAATGGTAGGAAATGAATGGGTGCCCGGAAAAAACTGTCCGTTTGATCCTATTGCAAGTGCAAAAGCTGAAGAATCAGGTATAAAAGTTATCTGTGCCGGAGGAAAGAATATAGAAAACATCGAAAATATTTTAAATGACAAAGATTTTTTTGGAACAACGATAGGCTAGTTATGAACTCCGCCATAGAACGAATTGTCGGAGTTCATATATTACATGCCATATTCTTTTATTTTAAGATTGTTTGCTTTGTAGCTTTTGCATTAATCAAGTAAGATAGAACAAATGTTAAAATAATTACAACAGCCGCCTGTGCAATTGCACTATAAAGACTATGCTCAAAAATTTTACTTGCAATATTGGAAAGGTAAATCGTAATTTGTCCGTGCAACAAAAAAATATACATTGACATATTTCCTAATTTTTGAAATACCCCCCCCCTAGAATTTTTGAAAAAATTCCCTTATCGAATGCAAAAATCAAAATAAAAACTGCACATAAAATTATATCTATAAAATATTTATAACTACCGTGAGGAATAAATTTTCTTTTAGCAAAGTAAATAATAAAAATAAAAGTTATAAAAATTTCAAAAAAACTTGAATAAAAATACCCGGGATTTACTATTTTTTCTTTCAATCTGGTAAAAATCATGGCAGCATTCATACCCGCAAAAACATAAAAAACCCTTAAGTACGGACTTTCCCAAATCAAAACATCAATAGGAATACCTTTTATACAAAACTGTCTTGCTCCAAAAAATTTCATAAAAACTGCAATAGCCAATATGTTAAATAAAATTAACAAAATATCTACGAAAGTACGTGAAATTTTTTTGTATAAAAAAATCAGCAACGGGCAAATCAGGTATACACAAAATAAAGCAGATAAAAACCATGCAACACCGTTAAATTCATGAGTAAAAAAACTACTACCCGTTGCAGTTTGCAAAAGAGGAATATTTACAGCAAGTTTTATAAATTCATATTTTAAAAAGTGTAGTACGGATTTTAAAGAACATCCTGTCAAAAGCGTATTTACAAAATTCCATACAAAACCGGCTATCAAAGTTAAGATGTAAACCGGATAAATTTTTTTTACATGGTTGATTCCAAATTTTATGCTTTGCAAAAACGAGGGAGCTTTTGCTTGCTGTTGAGAAGTTTTTTTAAGACTTGAAAGCATCATACCAAAACCCGAAAGCAAAAAGAAAAAATTTACGGCTAAAGTTGCATTGTTCAAAAAATACTTTGTAAAAAAATACCCTACTCTACCTGTATTAATAAAAAAACCGAGATGAGAAATCAATACTATCATAACCATGATAAATCTCATTCCCGTAAGAGAAGCTATTTTTTTATGCTCGATTGTTAAATTTTCCGTTTTTGCATTCATTGTATTGATGATTTTCCTAAAAAATCTAATAAGCTGAAAGTTCTTCCAAAAGATTTGCCAATTTTTTCCCGTAAGATTTGTCAGAAGCCCATGTACCGGAAAGCTCATAAACAGTAGGAGCTTTACCCTTAGGATTTACATATTTATAGCGGCTATCGATCAATTTTCCATTTAATGTTCTTGTAGTTCCATAAGCATGTAAATGTTGGACATGAGCCTTTACTCCAAGCCTTTCTGTTTTAAAACTTAAACCTCGATTTTTTTCGTTTATGGAACCAAGTCCGCAAAAATTATTCATTTTAGCCGAAACAAGATTTCCAAAGCGTAAAAAACCTGTTTCAAGACACATTTGTACAAAAGCTACATCTGAATTAATACCTTCCGCTTTAGCTTCTTCAACATAATACCTTACCATTCTTTTTAACTTTTGTTTATTCACATCCGGATTGCGATCTAAAAAAAAATTATATAAAGCATCCTCACCCTTAACTCCGTAAGTATCTATAGAAAGCGAACAAACCTGATAATTTTGTTTAAAATCGGGATTAGGATTTTGCCATTCAATCGTTATGGTCATACACGAGCCTATAAAAAAAACGGCAAAGAAAAGCAAGGCAGAATAAAATATCTTTTTTATTCGGTAAAACTTATTCATCTTTAAATTATACTTTTTTTATATTTTTTTTACAAGATTTTTAATTTTTTACACAATAATTAAGTTATGAAAAATATTCAATGTAAAACAATTTATCATATCAGACGTAGAGAAAATCAGCCAATGGTTAGAGAAAAATTTTTTGAAATGGGAATCAAAAAAATAACCAACCATGAACTTTTGATGTTAATTTTAGGCTCCGGGGTAAAAGGTTGCCCGATAGAGCAACTTGCCGAAGAAGTCTTGGACGTACTTGAATTTAGAAATTCCGAAGATTTATTTTCCCATCTATGTACAATAAAAGGAATGGGTAAATCAAAGGCAAGTACTATTTGTGCATGTATGGAACTTGGAAAAAGACTTTGTTCTCAAAGCAAAAAATGTATAAAAGAGCCTGCAGACGTAATTCCTATGGTAAGACATTATGCACTTGAAAATGTTGAATATTTTATCTGCATAACATTAAATGCCGCAGGTGAAATCATAACTTTACGAGAAATTTCAAAAGGAGCTTCAAACAGTGCACAAATCCAACCTAGAGAAGTTTTTACTCAAGTTCTCAAAGATCAAGGAGCTGCCGTAATTTTTGTTCATAATCATCCTTCCGGTAACGTAACACCTTCCAGAGAAGACTTAGAACTTACAGGAAGACTTGTCAAAGGCGGAAAAATTCTTGGAATTCCTACTTTGGATCACATTATAATTTCGCTAAATGATTATTTCAGCTTTGCAGGTAATAATCTTATAAAAAAGTTTGAAAAAAATTTATTTTGATATTGAGTAATTACCCGTACAACAAAAAACTGCGTAGACAGTTACAGGAACACAGTGTAAAATAAGGTCTGTGTTTTTTATAGCTTTAAAAGAAAAAAAATATTTTTTGTCTTTGATACTTTGTGTTCTTGTTAATGTTTTTATGCTTGCCTCGGGAAAAATTCCGACAGTTTCATTTTGGTCGGAACTGAAAGACGTAAAAATATTTATCAACAATGAAGAAATTGGAATGCTTCCTCAAAAAGACATAAAACTTTTTCCGGGTTCGTATAAAATAAGAGCCGAAAAAAGGAATTTTCACACAAAAGAATTCCGACTTGAAGTAACATGGGAAGAATTTCAGTCTTATGAAATAAAACTTGATACAATCCAAAGTAAAGGTTTTATACAATTTTATATAAATCCTTTTCCGCAGAAAATTTACATCAATGATGAAAAATACGAATTTGAAAAATCAAATAACGTTTTGGCTTTAGAAAAAGGTTTTTATCGAATCAGATTTGAACACTTCGGTTATAAACCTATCATAAAAAATTTTAGAATTTTTGATCAACAAACTTACAGTTTTTCAAAAGACTTTGAAAAACCAAAAGATAAAAACTGAATATCTGCGAAAGCTTTATACTCCGAAACAGCAACTTTCTTATATTTTCCCTTTTTTCAAGTCTTCTATCGAAATACGTTCCGGATAAATTTCTTTTGTTAAAATATCGGATAATAAACGATTATCCAAAATCATGTCATCACGTATCAGCTGCCAGTTTGCTTTTTTTCTAAAAATGACATTGAATATGAGAAAATTAATAATAGTTCCAATAACAGGTGTCTGCAAACCGAATGCCTCCGTATGAGAAAAGCGGCACCCTTGTTCCGTGCGCATACCTTCAAATGTAATTATAGCCATTCTTTTAGCGGTTTCAAATACAAAACGAAACCTGTCATTATCCCGCTCACTTTCAACAATTGTTCCGGTAACATCGTAATCAAGTCCCATAACAATTTCGTAAAAACGCACCCTATCTCCTTTTTTTACGCCTCCGTCAAAAAGTTCGCATTCAAGATGATAAGGGCTCCATTTTACAAATTCTGTTTCAAAATTATCTGCCCATTGGCAAAGTTTTTCAAACGGAGCCGGAATATCAATTTGTTCTTTTAAAACTATCATAAATAAATCTCCTATATGTTTATTTTAACAGGAAAGTTTTCAACAATTTTCAAAACAGCAATTTTCAAAGTACAAAGATTTAATAATTTGCTTTGCATTTATTCATACAGATTTATTTCTTAGCTAAAATATTTTTTACAATTTTGAGTAAATCAGGGGCTTTCAATCAGAGCCACAATTTATTTATAGCTTGAACTAAAAAATAAAGTAAGTCAATTACTTTGCAAAACGGTATCAACACTTTCTACCATATTAAAAAAAACAGCAAACTTTACATAAATTTTCCGTTTTTGACTAGCTTTGTCAACTTGACTTGTAATATTTAAAATGCTAAAATCGAGCTATAATAATCTGATAGGAAATAACAATGCCTTATTGTGAACCAGCCAATCTTGGAATCGTTGCCTGTCCGGGCGGAAAGAAATTTGCAGAAGAAATTATTGTACACTTAAAACATATGTACAAACATCGTTTTAATTTAAAACGGGATGTAATTTCAAAACGATATGACATGGAAAAAGAAATATTTGTTCAAAAAGCAAATCTTCTTAACGACATGAATACATCGGATCTTTGCATAAAAGGAAACGTAAATAATTATAGAGTTCCGGAATTCCTCGTAAATGCCGAGTTCACTTATTTTATGAACGGGGAATTTAAAACCGAAATAAAAGACTGCATACGCGGTAAAGATATTTTTATTGTGCAAGATGTGGAAAATCATCAAGTTCTGGAGTTAAACGGAGGAAAAAACAAACTTTCTCTTTCGGTAAACGATCACGTAATGTCGTTACTGGTTACGATTGACGCTGTAAGACAGGCAGGTGTAAGAGATATCACTTTGGTACTTCCTGTTTATCCATATAGCCGACAGCACAAAAAAAAGGGGCGCGAAGGTCTTACTGCAAGTCTGCTTGGACACATTTATGAAAACATGGGTGTGAAGCGTATTATAACCCTCGATATTCATTCGCGTGAAATTGAAAACTCGTTTTGTACTGCAAATTTGGAGAATCTACACGCAAGCTATCAGATCATCAGAGAACTTTCAAATTTAATTGACTTAGGGCCTAACGGTGATGACTTGGTAGTTGTTTCTCCGGATACGGGTGCCATCGACAGAAACAAATTCTATGCAACCGGACTGAAAAGACCTCTTGCAATGATTTACAAAGAGCGAGATTATTCACTTGTAAGCCAAAATGCAAAAGCAACAAATATAAAATCCGTAAAAATTTTGGGCGATGTAAAAGATAAGATTGTTTTTTTAGCAGATGATATGCTTGGAACGGGAGGGACACTCCTTAAAGCTATGGAGTTTCTCAAAGAACAGGGAGCTACAAAGGTCATTGCAGCAATCAGTCTTCCTTTTTTTACAGGTAATGCAATTGAACAATTCAATGAAGCGTATAAAAAAGGTCTTTTTTTCAGAATCATAGGGACAAATGCAGTTCATCATGAAGAACTTCTTGAATGTGAATGGTATATCAATACCAATGTCAGCGGATTATTTGCCAATGTAATTGCACGTTTACACCATAATCAATCTTTGAGTGATTTACTTGACAACCGGAACATTATTGAAAAGTTGGTAAAACACGAATAGCTATATTCTCTGTGCTGATATAGGAACGTCTTCGCTAAAAGCAGGTCTTATAGGCGAGGACGGGTCTGTTTTAAATACCGAAAGAATTGTTTTTAATAAAACTGATATTACTCCGCAAAATATTTCAAAAATATGGTTGGAAAGTTTTATTTTTGCTTCAAAAAAAATGCTAAAAAAGAATGCCGTCATTATCTCATCTGTCTGCATAAGCGGTAACGGACCTACTCTTGTAGCGATTAATTCAAAAACAAACGCTACTTTTACGTATATGTGGAATTCTCCTGTACTTTCAAAAACAAATACGGATAAAACAAAATCAATTTTTATTCCAAGATTAATTCAATTCAAAAATGATTATCCTAAAATTTTTGAATCTTCTTTTAAAATTATCAGTGGCCCGGAATATTTGATTTATGAACTTACAGAAAATGATGTAACTATTTTGCCGGAAAACAGATTTTCGCAAGCATACTGGAACAACGATTTACTTTGCACTTACAAAATTGATCCTAAACTTTTACCGCACTTTGTACCAGTCGGTCATAATGCAGGATGTCTAAAAAAAACAATTCTATTCGATTTAGGTATAAAAACCGACAGTCAAATTCCTGTTTTTTGCGGAGGCCCGGATTTTATCACAGCATTGATTGGAACGGGAACTGTTGAATCAGGCAGGATATGTGATAGAGCAGGTTCCAGTGAAGGCATAAATTTGTGTTCCGATAACAACAAAATTATTTTTGACAAAAAAAATACAAACAATATACGAATACTTCCTTCTGTAATTGAGAATCTATGGAACAAAAGCGTAATTATAAATGACAGCGGAATTAGACTTGGCAATATTTTGAATACGAAATACGATTTTACATCAAAACAAAATGATGAACAAAATTCAACACTGGAATCTCTTGTAAAAGACTTACAAAACGCTTACAACTTTATCTTTGAGCAGGCACGTTTTGAAAAGAATCATATTGAAAATAAAAAAAACAAATCATGCACCGTTATCTGTTCAGGAGGACAAACAAAAAACCGACATTGGATGCAATACAAAGCTTGTAAACTTTTTACAGAACTCAGCGTAACAAACTGTCCTGACAGTGAACTAATGGGTTGTGCAATTATAGCATGTACTTCCATTGGAATTTTTAGTTCAATACAACAAGCTTGCAAAAAAATGGTAATAATCGAAAAAAAATACATTCCGTAAAATCTTTTTACTTATTTCTGAATATACTTCGTTTTATATTTTGCCAAAATATGTAGAATATGCTATATTTGAAATATGAGAATAGTTGACTTAGCTTCGCCTTTGGAACTTGCAAATAATTCAGGTCTTTCTGTTTTTTTCATAGGAACCGGAAGTGCATTTTCAAAAAAATATTATCAAACTAATATTTTAATTATAAAAAATGAAGATCACCTTCTTATTGACTGCGGAACTCTTTGTTCTATGGCATTGCATAACTACGGGTTAAATATTCAAGATGTTAGAAATTTCTTTGTATCGCATTCACATGCAGATCACATTGGCGGGCTTGAAGAAGTTGCCCTAACTGCAAGGTTTTGTACAAAAATACGCCCAAAATTCATAATAACAAATGCATACAAAAAACTTTTGTGGAACGAGTCTTTAAAAGGCGGATGTGCCTATTCAAGCCGAAAAAAACTTTTAACTTTTGACGATTATTTTGAACAAATAAAGCCTAAAAAAATTTCAAAATCCGGTCGGCATATTTTTGAAACAAACATAGGCAGTATTAATGCAAAAATTTTTAGGACAGCTCATTTACCGGAACGAGTTGAAAGTTGGAAAAAAGCAGTACTCTCCTTTGGAATTCTAATTGATGATCGTCTGCTTTTTACAACCGATTCCCAGTTTGACAAATCTCTCTTGGACGAAATGTTGCTAAAATACCCTTCAATTGAATATATTTTTCATGACTGCCAATTTTATGAAGACGGAGTTCATGCCAGCTACAATCAACTTACAACCCTTCCGCAGTCAATTAAAAACAAAATGTACCTTTGTCACTACGGAGATAATTTTTCTTCAATAAACCCATCAAAAGACGGTTTTATAGATTTTACAAAACAAGGAGTTTTTTATAACCTCGATGAATAATTCTGATTTATTTGACAGAGCAGACTTTAAAAGTCTTGCAAAAAAACGGCTGAAAAAGTCTTGGACGATTCCTGTCCTCGTATCTTTACTTTGTTTTTCAATTGTAATGGTATTAAATTTAAATGAAATCATTGATTCTTTTAAAGCATCCGGAATTGATTTCCAAGCAAAAGACGGAAACTTTAGTTTTCAACTTGAAAAATTGAAAGATTCGGAAAAATTTAACTGGTTTTCATTTTCCCTTTCAATTATAGGAATTGCCATAGCAGGCATAATTCAAATTGCAACGTCAAAATTTTACTTGTACATGTCGCAGTCCGATGAAATTCACTTTTCAGACTTTACAGATGCTCTTACACTTTGGGCAAAAGGAATTCTTGAAATGCTTTGGGTTAGCCTTTTTGTGTTCTTATGGTCATTACTCTTTTTTATCCCGGGAATTATAAAAGCCATCTCTTATTCGCAAGCTTTTTATATTCTTGCAGAAAATCCCAATGTTTCTGTGCGTACGGCATTAAAAATGAGTCAAAAAATTATGAAAGGCTACAAAGCAGATTATTTTGTAATGCAGCTAAGTTTTATAGGCTGGTTTATTCTTGCACTACTTTCTGCAGGAATAGGAATTTTTTGGCTTATTCCGTACATCAGCCTTTCAAATACCTATGCATACAAATTTCTAATGAAAAACGCAATTGAGCGCAATAGAATCACTGTTCAAGAACTAAACAATGAAAAATAAAAGGAGCTTTTAAAATGGACGAAAATTTTGAAAACAAAAATGAAAGCGAAAATAAGGTAAACAATATTTACAAAGAAAAAAAAGAAAACGTAGAGAAAAAATCTACAAAAAAATCAGGATTGGCAGTATTGATAGTTATAATTGCAGTTGTCCTAATTTTAGGAATCGTACAGATCATCACTGCCTTTGCACAGGGGAATTCTTCTTCGAATCATAAAAATAAAAAAATTCCAAATCACGGTACAGGAAAATACGTAGCAGAATTGTTTATCACAGGAGAAATCGATAAAGAAAACGATTATTATAATCAACAATGGCTTTTGGATACAATCGAAACTTTAAAAAATGATTCAAAAAATGTAGGCATAATGCTTTTTGTAGATTCTCCCGGAGGAGCAGTTTATGAATCGGACGAAGCCTACCTTGCCTTAATGGATTACAAAAATAATAAGCCGATATGGGCATATTTTGGACCTCTTGCAGCTAGCGGAGCCTACTATATATCTTGCAGTGCAGAAAAAATAGGAGCAAATAGAAACACTCTGGCAGGTTCAATAGGAGTCATTGCCGGCGAAAGTATAGATATATCCGAACTGATGGAAAAACATGGAATAAAAATGACAACCATAACCGCAGGGCGAAACAAAAACATGGGCAACATTAACAGTCCCATTACAAAAGAACAAAAGGATATCATGCAGTCAATTGCAGATGAATGCTATGAACAATTTGTTGAAATTGTTGCAGAAAGCCGAAAATTGTCAATTGAAAAAACAAAAAATTTGGCAGATGGTAGAATTTATACTGCAAACCAAGCAAAAAATGCAGGACTAATTGATGAAATCTCAAGTTATGAAGACTTTAAAAATGAATTTTCCGATTTTTTGGATGAAAAAGGAAAAATTACATTCACTGAATTTTCTTATGAACGAGAAAAAAAATTTTATGAAAATATATTTAACTTAATGTCAAATTCTGTCGGTAGATCTGCAGAAAGCCGCATTGCAGAAAAGTATTTTTCTTCTACATTAAGATATCCTGCTTTCATTTACAAAGCAGAATAAAAAACAAGAGTGAAAAAATATTTTTTTTCACTCTTGAATGATTTACCTGTACTTTTTCTATATCCAAATTTTGCACTTATTTCAACTATTTCAACAATGTCGCAAAAACTTTATGTAAATCGGTTAAATTTAAAGGCTTTTTTAGTAAATGTTTTACACCCAAAGCTCTTATTTTTTCATCGGCTTCATCATCACGACTTGCAGTAATTGCTACAATTTTAGGTTTTCCAAAATCTTCGTTATTGAATATTTTTTTACATAAATCAAAGCCATTCATTCCCGGAATACTAAAATCAAAAAGAACGATATCGGCTTTCTTTGCAGCAAGAAAAACTCCTGCTTCAAAGCTATCAAAAACTTGAACAACATTGTGCCCTTCAAACTCATTTGTTAAATAATTAGCCATGACATTATTCAAACCTATTTCGCTTTCCACTACAAGAATCGTAAAAAAACGAGACTTATTTTTCTCATTTTCTTCCAAAAGCTGAAAAGGAACTCTCATATTTCGAGAATTCATGAATGCTATCAAATCATCCTGATATACTCTATACTGGCTGCCTGGCGTAGAGAATGCAGACAAATAACCCTTTTTTATCCAATTTATAACAGTCTGATTAACAACTCCGCAAATATTTGCAACTTCAAGTGCGGAGTATACTTTAACCTTTGACGAATCTTTTGGCATACAAATCTCCAAAATGACGAATGAGGTAATTATATCATATAATTAAAAAATTAAAAGAGATTTTTTATTAATTTACTTGAAAAACCTTTTTTATATAACTTTTCAATGATTTTATCATTTGAAAATCCTTGTCTAAAAAGTTTTCTATATGCTTTTTGTGCAAATTCTTCTTCAGAAAACTCAATAAAAAACTCATCAAGTGCATTATCAGCTGTACTGCAATCTACTCCGCGTTTTAAAAGTTCCCCATACAATTTAACTCTGCCTTCAGGATTTTTTATACGACGTTCTCTAAGCCACGCCAGAGAAAATCTGTAATCCGAAAGTAAATTTTTGCTTTCAAGGTAATCTAAAGAAATTTCAACAGCATATTTCTCATATCCTTTTTTGTAAAGTTTTTGTGAAAGTAAAAATCTTGAATGCTCACTGCGATTCAAATAATTTAATGCACAGCTTTCACAAGCAACAATTATTGTAGAATTTTCAAGTTCTTCGATATGTGCCGGAAGCAAAACACAGCCTGAGTAAAGTCTATCTAAAACAAGCGTTTGTAAATAAATTTGACGAGCAAAAAAAGCAACCCCTGTAGACGAAGTTATTTTATAACACTCCACAGAGGTTTCTTCTATAGATTTTATAGTAAATTCCAGCTTCAGGCACAAATCTTGCGTAACAGTTTGAGATTCATGCATAAAAAAATCGAATTATCGTTTGCTGAACTGGAATCTTCGACGAGCAGCTTTTTGACCGAACTTCTTTCGCTCAACCATACGAGAGTCTCTTGTAAGATATCCATTAGCTTTAAGAGAAGCATAGTTATCTTGATCAACTTGCGTAAGAGCTCTGGAAATTCCATGAAGACAAGCCCCTGCCTGACCATTAAGCCCCCCACCTATAACATTTATTAGAATATCATATTTATTTTCCGAAGAAGTTACCATCAACGGCTGACGAACAACCTGAACCTGCTCGGGTGTTGCAAAATAATCATTTACATCTTTTCCATTTATAACAATTTTTCCGGAACCTTCTCGGACAAAAACACGTGCAACAGCAGTTTTTCTTCGTCCCGTTCCAATAGCAATATTTTTTACCATATCAGACTCCTACCTTATACATCCAAAACTTGAGGATTTTGTGCCGACTGCTTGTACTCATCCCCGGCATATACTTTCAAATTCGACAACATTCGGCGTCCCAACGGCCCTTTAGGAAGCATTCCTTTTACGGCAATCACGATAGGATCTTCAGGATGTCTTTCAATCTTTTTTTCAAATGTACAAGATTTCATTCCACCGACAAAACCTGTATGCTTGTAATAAACTTTGTCACTTTCCTTGTTACCTGTAACGGCAACTTTTGCAGCATTTATGATAATAACATAATCACCGCAATCCTGATGAGGAGCGAAAGCAGTCTTATTTTTTCCGCGTAAAACGGAAGCAGCTTTTGCAGCAACTCGTCCCAATTGTTTACCGGCTGCATCAATAACGTACCAGTTTTTTACTGGATTGTTTACATAAATAGTTTTCATGTAATATACCTTAAAATATTTTTTTAAGAAGAATTTTCCTCAGCATCGAGAATTTTCTTCAACAGGCAGTGCAAAAGCGAGCAAAACCTATGCATGCCTCATGTCAAAAGCTCCACTTTTGACGCAGATATACGGGATTTAATGATATAATTTTTTATGGGTATGTGTCAAGTTACTCGGATTTTTCAGAGTCATCAGACTTTACGCCTTCTTTTACTTTTTCCGCATCTTCTGAAGCCTGAGCCTCACGTTCTTCCTTTTTTGCTTCCATTTTGTCCTTAACATCAGAAATTCCGATTAAAAGCGAAATCAGTCCTACAAATGCCGTTAAAACCGGAGCAAATCCTTTTAAAAAGGCTAAAATATCGTTCCCCCAATTCAATCCGGCAGGAAGACAGGCAAAAACCGTAAAAGCAACTAAAATCAATCCTACAATTATAGAAATCATAAATATCTCCTTAAGACAAAAAGCGTATCAATGTGCAATGATCATCTTCCACAACACTGTTTATATTTTTTTCCGCTTCCACAAGGACACGGATCGTTTCTGCCGACTTTCGGGGTTGTTCTAACAACTTGAACATTTTCTACCTGTCGTTTATTTGCCATAGCACCGGAAGCTGCCCTTGCTCTGGCATTCGCTCCGTCAAAAGTTCCGGAACAGCTATGCTGAGCATTCATTTTAACCCTTGTTCCTGCACGGCGTTGATTTGCTTCATCACTGGTTTGAACTTTTACACGAAATACACGGCTTGCAATTTCAATTCGAATGGAATCCAGCATATCATAAAAAATATTGAATCCGTCTATTTTGTATTCCGTAAGAGGATTTTTACTTCCGTAGGAACGAAGATAAACCGCTTCACGTAAACTTTCAAGAGTTTCAAGATGATCCAGCCATTTTTTGTCGATTTCCTGAATATATTGATAACGTATAAACATATTCAAATTAAGGTTTCCTGCAAGTAATTCTTTTTCAAGAAGATCCTTATTCATTATGTCCATGATACTTTGGGAAATATTTTCCTTATCAATATCGCCGGGAAGCAAAATTCCAAACGTCTTTTTGATTTTATCACAAAGTGTACCAAAGGCCAGTTCACTATTACGCCTAAAAGAATGTTTGTATTCTTCAATGAACTCTTCAATAGTTTCATTTGCAGTAGTAATTACACGATCTTTTAATCGTTCATCACGAAGAATATCATCACGTTGATTGTAAATAAAATTACGCTGCTCGTTTAGAACATCATCGTAATCAAGGAGGTGTTTTCGTATTTCAAAGTTGCGTTCTTCAACCTTGGTTTGAGCCTTTTCAATGCCCTTTGTAAGCCATGGATGATAAATAGGCTCTCCGTTAGGCATTCCAAGCCGCCCCATCATAAGCTTCATTCTATCACCGCCGAATAAACGCATAAGATCATCGTCCATAGAAATATAAAACTTCGATCGCCCCGGATCTCCTTGCCTTCCGGCTCGACCGCGAAGCTGATTATCAATTCGGCGGCTTTCATGCCGTTCCGTACCGATTATGTAAAGTCCACCCAGTTCCTTTACCTGCTCATAATCTTTTTTCCATAATTCTTTTTCGGTTTTTAGTGCAATTTCAAACTGTTCAGGAGAAGCATTAGTTCCAGCCCTTTTCTGTGCTCTGAATTCAGGATTACCGCCAAGTTTTATATCTGTACCTCGACCTGCCATATTTGTAGCAATTGTAACAGAGCCTTTTGCTCCTGCTTCTGCAATTATTAGTGCCTCACGAGCATGATTTTTTGCGTTTAAAATCTCATGTCGAATTCCTTTTTTTATCAAAAGTTTTGAAAGCAATTCGGATTTTTCTATGGAGATTGTACCTACAAGAATAGGTTGACCCTTTTTGTGGACCTCCTGAATTTCTTTGGCAATAGCTTCCCACTTTTCCTGTTCCGTTGCATAAACCTCATCCTGTTCGTCTATGCGGGCAACAGGCTTGTTTGTAGGGATAACAACTACATCCAAACCGTAAATTTTATTGAATTCCACAGCTTCCGTTTCCGCAGTACCTGTCATACCGGACAATTTTTTGTACATTCGGAAAAAATTCTGAAAAGTAATCGTTGCCATTGTACGGTTACGCTGTGCTATTCTGATATGTTCTTTTGCTTCTATTGCCTGATGCAATCCGTCTCCGTAGCGACGTCCTTCAAGAATTCGCCCCGTAAATTCATCTACAATCTGAACTTGCCTGTCTTGTACAACGTAGTCAACGTCAATATGATACAAAACGTGTGCTCTAAGTGCCTGAGTAAAATAGTGAACGTACTCAAAATTTTCCTCATTAAAAAGGCTGCCTTCAATAATATTATGACGCTGTAAAATTGCTTCAATTTTGAGCAAACCTTCATCAGTAAAAGAAATTCTCTTTGCCTTTTCATCGATTTTGTAGTCGCCTATAACTTCCTGTCCTTGTGTTTCATCAGGATAGTCGCCGGTTTTTTCATCTTTTATAACTTCTGTAAGTTGTCCTACGTATTTATCAACTTCAAAAAACTTTGAAGTATCATCTTCTCCCTGCCCCGAAATTATAAGCGGAGTTCTTGCTTCATCAATTAAAATTGAGTCAATTTCGTCTACGATACAAAATGAAAAACCTCTTTGAACTTTTTCACGTAAATCTACACACATGTTGTCACGAAGATAATCAAAACCGAATTCATTATTCGTACCGTATGTAATATCTTTTGCATATGCTTCACGGCGAGCTTCATTATCCATATTTGAAAGAATTTTTCCAACGCTCACTCCAAGATAATTAAAAACATTTGACATCCAATCCGCATCACGTTCGGCAAGATAATCGTTTACAGTTACAATGTGCACGCCCTCTCCCGTAAGGCTGTTAAGATAAGCCGCAGCTACGCACATCAAAGTTTTTCCTTCACCCGTTTTCATTTCGGTAATTCGTCCGGAATTTAAAACCAAAGAACCCATTAACTGAACGTCATACGCACGTTCTCCTAAAACTCTGAAAGCAGCTTCCCTTGCAAGAGCAAAAGCTTCAGGAATCAAATCATCAAGTTTTTTTCCTGCCTTTAACTGTTCTTTGAAAACTTCCGTTTGTTTAGGAAAATCTTGGGGCTCAAGGGACTTTGCCCATTCTTCTTTTTCGTTTATTTTTGCAACAGTCGGAAGCAACTGTTTTACGTCTCGGTCTCGTTTTGATCCGAAAAATATGGTTAAGATTTTATCTAACATGATTTTTCCATGCCTCTAATATACTCAGAATGTTCTTTAAATATATAGATAAACACACATTTTGGCAACTTAATTGGCAATTTAAATTATAAAGCCGATGTCATTCCGTTTGTACATAACAAAAAAATAATATATAATCGTGAACAGGATATGAAAAATCAAAAAAAATATTCGATTTTATTTTTTACAATCATCCTTACCGGTTTTGTTTTGTCGGCAAATTTATCAGGTTGCAATGAACAAAAAAGCATGATTGCAATACCGGAAGAAAAACTTTTCTCTTTGAATTACGGAAATTTTGAAGACGAGCTTAATTTGTTTTTTTTAAAAGAAGCAGGCCCCGTAAATACTAAGATAATCATGAAAGACGGATTTTTTTTTATAAGCGATGATTTTGCAAAAAAAATAATGCAATTTAATTTTTACGGAGATTTAATTTGCGTTATCTATAATCCGGAAACAAATCCGCCCCCTTCTTTTGCAAAAAAAATTACGGATACAAAAAATTCGGAAGATGAAGATGGAAGTTTTCCAATCAGAAATTCAACTCAGATTTCTCAGACTTATAAATTCAACAAAATAGAAAATTTTACAGTTGATTCACACAAAAATATTTATGTAGTAGAACAGGTTTCTCCTGAAAATCAAGAAAAAGATTCTGAACATAATCTGGCACTAAAAGACGTAGTTTTAAGATTTTCAAACGACGGAACTCTTATAGACTACATAGGGCAAGAAGGACCGGGAGGCACCCCTTTCCCTTACATAAAAAATATTTTTACCACAAAAAATGATGAATTAGTTGTGGTTTGCATTTTAAAAAAAGAGCACATTGTTTTTTGGTTTAACAAAAAAGGTTTTTTAAAATGGACAATTCCAATTCGTTGGGATTTTATACCTAAACCGGAAAATGAGTCATTTGTAACAATCGATAAAATCGTTCCTGATCTTTCACAACCGAAATTGTATATAAAAACAGATTATCATAAAATCTATGTAGATGAAGAATCAAACATTCAGTCAGGCATAGAATATTTCCAAACTTTACTTCACTGTTTTAATATAGAGACCGAAGAATTTGAAAAATCTATGGAAATTCCTCCTTACGAGGATGTTGTTGTAGACCGTTTTAGTAAATTAATATACAAAACTCCGTTCAATTTTCTTGGAACAACGGATTCAAAATATTTTTTCTTTGCAATTCCGGATGAAACAGGTTTTGTAATTCAAATAATTCAAGCAAATGGACAAAAAATAATAAAACGACATATAAGTTATAACGTAAAGCAAACCATCTATATGGATTTTTGTCTTTCAAATTCCGGAATAATTTCTGCCCTCATTGCTAACAACGAAAAAACAGATGTCGTATGGTGGCGTACAGACAGCCTTATAAGGAATTAATCATGTCCGAAAATGAAAAATTTAACGAAAAGGACTTTTCAAACGGAGAACTTGTATTTCACTACGATCGAAAGAAACGGTTGCAAGAAGCTCCTAAACAGGTTCAGGATTTTTATAACGGAACAGGGCCTAAAGCTCCCAGAGGTTTTTTTAAATGCCTTGTAAGCACAAAAGCCAACAGAATAATACTTTTTGTCATGATTTCGGTTTTAGTAATCTTTATAGGAATTTATCTATTCGGGAAAAAAAGTAATGAAGGAAGTTTGGGCGATACGAATTTTGAACTGAAAGCATTCTCCTACGAAGACAGAATTTTTGTTTCGCTAAAAATGAGCAGAGAAAGTGAAAACAATATAAACATTACAATCAGTCCTATTGATAAGGATAATCAAATTTTGGACTCAAGGAATTTTTCAAAAATTGAAGCTGACAATCTTGTTTTTAGAACAACTTTTGAAAATCATGATATAATAAAAATTACAGCTAAAATAACCGATATTACGAATAATACGGAAATTAATTTAAACTGCAAAATTGAGGAGAGATGACCTATGATGCAATTTTATTTTTTATCGGTAGCGGCAAATCTTATAACAGGGTTGGCATTAATTTTTAGTAAAAAAACGCAAGAAGAATATAAATTTTTTACTTACATGAATAATTCTTTTTTCAAATTGATTTGCGGGATTGCAGTCTGTTTTGTGTGTGTAATTACACTTTTTAGCTATTATCCGGGTTCACCATTTTTTATAGGTGATTTACTTCCATCGGCAACCGGAATTTTAGGTGGTGCTTCTTTGCTTTTTGATTATTTTATGCAAAAGAAAACAATTGAGATAACGGAAGAAAAGAGTAAAAAAATTCACAAATTGCAGATTTTTTTTGAAAAGAACAATCTATATATCGGAATTTTATGTTTAGCATCAAGTTTGCTGCACTTTTTGTTTCCAAAGGTGGTAATTTTATAATGGCAAAACGATCTGTTGCCGGAATTTGCATAAAAGACGGCAAAGTTTTTATTGCAAAAAGAATAAATAAAGGTCAAATGGCAAACCGCTGGGAATTTCCCGGAGGTAAAGCAGATAATGATGAAGACAACAAAACTGCACTGAAAAGGGAATTTGAAGAAGAATTCGCAATACAAATTGAAGTTGGCGATTGTATTGCAAAAGAATTTTTTTTTCATAATGGAAATAAAATAGAACTTTATGCCTATTCTGTAGACTTTTCCATTCCACATGACGGAAAATTTACACTTAGCGAACACACAGAAACGGATTGGGTTAGTTTTGATAAAATTGAAATGCTTGATTTTGTAGATTCCGATTTAAAAATTTTAGCACAGATAAAAAAATACTACGGTTTTTTGGACAAAAAAAATGATGAAGTCTAAATTTTTTTTTATAACATGTTTATTACTCTTTCTTACAACTTTTTCAGGCTGTTTTTTAAATCACAAAACGATCAATATTGAAAAAGCAAAACAAAAAAGCATTAATGAAAAGTGGGCTGTTGTAACAACTCCCTATGTTGTATACAAAATTGAACCGGACAATAATGCAAAAACTTCAAGCAACGGCAGAAAAGGCGACATTCAAATCGTAATGGGAAAACGCATATGTATGAATTCTGAAAAAGAACAGGTCATATGGCTAATGCTTGAAAGCGGTTGGACGGAAGAACAAAATTTATACATTTGCAACAACAAATTACAAGCGGAAAATTATTCAAAAAATTTAATTAAGAATTGATAATCTTTTTCACGGCATCTTCTACCGAAGAAATTTCATACTGCTGTCTGGTTACGAGATTTTTTAGAATAAACTTTTTGTCCTTATAATCTTCATCTGTCATAAGAATTCCCCAGTTTATACCTTTCCTGTCGGTAACGGCATATTGTTGAGCAATTTTTTTTACATCCGGGAATACTTCTGCCGAAACACCAAGGGAACGAAATTTGCATGCCAAAACTTGATATTCTGTTTTTAGATTTTCACTTTGACAAAAAATTTCAACATCTACAAAACTTTTCCTTTTGTTTGAAAGTTCCAGTTGTTCCATAGCAGCAATGAGCCTATCAAGTCCTATTGAAGATCCTACTCCGCTTATTTTATCTTTCATGTAAAGGCCTGCAAGATTATCGTAACGCCCACCGGAACAAATCGAACCGATAGAAGGTAAATCGTTCAAAAATGTTTCATAAACTACACCCGTATAATAATCAAGACCACGTGTTATTGACGGATCAAGAACATATACAGAATCTATACCGCAATCTTTCATCATTTGATAAATTTCTTTCATACGGCAAACGGCACTTTCAGCCTCTTTTCCTGCCATTTGTGCCATCAAATTCAAAGTAGAATCAAAGTCCTTATCTCCTCCTATAAATTTTAAAATATCGGAAGATTTTTCGGAACTCTGCGTAACTTCATCAAGAAGTTTTACAACTTCGTTTGTCCCGATTTTTGCAAGCTTATCGACTATTCTAAGGATATCTTCGCTTTTTTGAAAAAGTTCCAGTTTTGCAAGAAATGCATTAAAAATACCTCTATGATTCATTCTAATCGTAAAATTTTTAATACCTATTGCATTTAAGGCATATTTCATCAAACTTAGAATTTCAAAATCACTTGCAGAACTGTCAGTTCCTACCATGTCAAAATCACATTGCACAAATTCGCGATAACGACCTGCCTGAGGTTTTTCTCCTCTCCATACTTTTGCAATATGATATCGCTTGAATGGAAAATAAAGCACATCTTTGTGTTCTGCCACAAAACGTGCGAAAGGCACTGTTAAATCAAACCTAAGAGAAACGTCCCTTCCCCCATTGTCATCAAAACGGAATACTTGCTTTTCGGTTTCTCCGTTACTTTTTCGCAAAAGAATTTCAGAGTACTCAAGAGCCGGAGTATCAATGGGAACAAAACCGTAGGAACGAAAAGCATATGTTAATTTTTCTTCAAGAACGGAACGTTGAATTTCATCTTCGGGTAAAAAATCGCGAAAGCCTTTTAAAAGTCTAGGTTGTATTAGATTTTCCATATATGGTATACTACACAAATCGGGAGAAATAGTAAATTGCTTTTAGTTATAGATATAGGAAATACAAATATTGTTGTAGCCTTATTCGATGGAAATAAAATAGCCCAAGAGTGGAGAATCCATTCTGACAGTGCAAGAACTGCCGATGAATACAGCTCAATTTTGCGTTCATTTTTTAGAGATTCTGAAATAGATACTTCAGGCATTTCAGATGGAATTTTAAGCTCTGTAGTTCCGCTTTTAATTGGCCCCTTTATCAATCTAATTGAAAAAATCATAGGAAAAAAACCTGTTTTGGTAGGCCCTGCAATTTACGATAAACTTCCGATAAAAGTTCCTGCCAGTGCTGTGAATGAAATAGGAACAGACATTGTTGCCAATGCGGTTCAGGCTTTTTGTCAGTACAGGTGTCCTTGTATTATAACTGATTTTGGAACAGCTCTCACTTTTACAGCTGTAGATGGCAAAGGACAAATTCAAGGAGTTGCAATCGTTCCGGGTATAAAAACTTCAATTAACGCTCTTTTTACAAACACAGCTCAATTGCCTTCCGTTCCGTTGGAAGTTCCAAAAGATTCATTGGGAACAAATACTATTCATTCTATTCAAGCGGGAATAATTTTCGGTTACAAAGGTCTGGTTGAAAGTCTTGTAGATAAAATGAAATTAGATTTGCAAAAAAAAGCCGGCGTGGAAAAAAAAGAAATAAAAGTAGTTGCAACCGGAGGCCTTAACAGCGTGCTGGAACCTCTTACAAAAGTTTTTGATAAAATAGATAAAAGCCTTACGTTAAACGGTCTGCAAAGAATAAGCGAGATACTTTCCGTATAGAGTTCCTAAATTCACCTTAAAAAAGACTGCTTATCTTAGACATGCCTTAAAGTAAAGTGCAAGAATGTTGTTGTAGCCGCCGATACATCTCATATTTTGCCAGTATGCTCCTACAGCCGGAGTCCAACCTATTCTATTTTCCATAAAGTTATATTCAGCTATGATTCTAAAACCGTTTGACCAATTTCCCTGACTGTTAGTTTTTGCCGTAGAATACTGTAAAAAATTGTTGTAAGAGCCTGTAATGTAATCAATTCCAAAACAAAAACCTTTAAGCATAGGGTATATTCTAAAACCTATAAAAAAATCATAATTCAACAAAAACATAGAATTTCCACGGTTTTTAAAATAATCAAACCACAACATAGCTCCGGAATCGATTGAAAGATAGTCATTAAGAAAAAACACGCCTTCAAGTTCACTGTTTAAAATAAAACGAGTACTGCTTTCACGCAAAAAATCAGTACCTGTCAAATTTAATATGGCAGTATCTTCGTAAAAAACGATCGAAGTACCCATACCCATTTTTAAACCGAAAAAATGGAACTTTGTTTTTTCATCTTCATTGGGTGTTAGTTTTTTGCCCAATGGTGAAGCAAAAGCACTCGTAATAAAAAACGCCGAAAAGAGAAAAATAATAATTATTTTATTTGTTTTTAAAAATTTCATCATTTATTTATCGTAATAATATAGACAAATCATAAAAAAAATTATAATAAATACTTAGTTATTTTATTTTTGGAGGCTCTACAGTGAAAGGAAGTTCCGTAGATATTCAGCAGGTTTCAAAAGATTTTGGAGATTTTCATGCTTTGGACTCTGTAAATTTTACAATCAACCAGGGAGAATTTTTTTCACTGCTAGGTCCGTCAGGATGTGGCAAAACTACACTTTTAAGAATTATAGCAGGGTTTGAATTTCCGGATTCCGGCTCAGTTCTCTTTGACGGCAAAAACATTTTATCTTTACCCCCTAACAAACGTCATACAAATACGATTTTTCAAAGTTATGCACTTTTTCCACATATGAATATTTACGAAAATGTAGCTTTTCCTCTTAAACTAAAAAAAACAAACAAAAACATAATAGATGCAAAAGTAAAAGAATACCTTAATCTTGTACAGCTGGATGGACAAATGGAAAAACATCCAAATCAGCTTTCGGGTGGACAAAAACAAAGAGTTGCTATTGCAAGAGCGTTAATCAATGAACCGAGTATACTTTTGCTTGATGAACCTCTTTCTGCCTTGGATGCAAAACTTCGTTCAAATCTTTTAATTGAATTGGACAAACTCCACGACAAAATAGGTATTACTTTTATTTACGTTACCCATGATCAAACTGAAGCCTTGAGCGTAAGTGATCGTATCGCAGTAATGAATAAGGGAAATGTTCTTCAAGTAGGAACTCCTTTTGAAATTTACGAAAATCCTGCAACTGAATTTGTTGCTAAATTTATAGGAGAAACAAACAGTTACATTGCTACCGTTGAAAAATGCGAACCGTATCAAGCTGTAAACAGAGCTCCTGAATTTATGGTAACATTAGATATTCCTGAATTAGCTGCTAAAATAAAAGTAACGGATTTTGAAGAAACTGCCGTGGGTCAAAAAGTTTGCTTTACTGTTCGTCCTGAAAAAATCCGTATTACGTTGGAGCCGCCTCAAACCTCCCGAAGTGATATAAACATATTTAAAGGTGTAGTTGAAGAACCGATTTATTCCGGTTTTCAATCCAAATTTTATGTACGGCTTGAAAACAATACTTTGATAGGAGTTTACAAACAACATACAAATTACCTTGACGACGGGCCTGAAATTATATGGAAAGACAACGTATACGTTTCGTGGAGTGCAAATGACGGGTATATCGTTGAGGATATAACAAAATGAAAAGTGTAAAAAATAAATTGGAAACAAAATCTGCTCCTAATAAGGGCGTTTTTTACTCATGGCCTATGGGAATTTGGTTTATAATTTTCTTTGTAATTCCACTTATCATTATTTTAATTTACAGTTTCTTACAAAAAGGTCTTTACGGTGGAATTGAATGGAAATTAAGTTTTGATGCATACAAACAGATGTTCAACAAAAACTACGGTATTGTATTGTGGCGAACCATATGGATTTCACTTTTTTCAACGGTAATTACAATAGTGATAGCATTCCCTTGTGGTTATGCTATGGCAAAAAGCCGACATCAAACATTGTTTTTGCTTTTAATTATAATTCCGTTTTGGACAAATTCGCTTATAAGAATTTTTGCATGGATGTCTATTTTTTCAAGTGACGGAATTGTAAACTCACTTTTAATGAATATAGGGCTTATTGATACTCCTATATCGTTACTTTATAACAAAAAAGCCGTAATTTTAGTTTCGGTTTACATGTATTTGCCTTATGCAATTTTGCCGATTTTTACGTCAATCGATAAATTTGACTTTTCACTTTTAGAGGCGGCAAGGGATTTAGGTTGCAAAAAATTAAGTGCCGTTAGAAAAGTTTTACTTCCAAGTGTAAAAAGCGGAATTCTTACAGCCATAATTTTTACGTTTATTCCGATTTTCGGAACCTATACGGTTCCTCTTTTAGTGGGAGGAAAGGGCTCATACATGCTTGGAAACATCATTGTAGATCAAGTTACAAAAACAAGAAACTGGCCCTTGGCTGCAGCTTTTTCAATAATAATTACGATTATAAGTACTGCAGGAGTAATGCTTGTTACCGTCAGCGGAAAAAAAGAAGCTTCCATGAAGCTTGAGAAAAAACAGGAAAAACGCTAATGAAAAAAGTACACCATTCCAGCATAAAACTTTTAGCAAAAACGGTAAAACAAAAAAAAGTAACTTCAGAATCTGCAAGACATGCTAGAAGAGCTTTACAAAAAAATCAAAAATTTTCGTTTTCAAGTGCAGTTTTGCTGCTAACTCTTATCTTTTTATTCTTCCCGTTAATCGTAATCTTTGTTTTTTCGTTTAACGCAAATAAGGGTGCAGAATTTACAGAATTTTCTTTGCACTGGTATAAAGAACTTTTATTTCACTCAGGAAATCTTTGGGCTGCCTTGGGAAACAGCCTTCTTGTTGCTCTGTTTGCAGCAACTTTTTCAACTATTTTAGGATCTTCTGCCGCCATAGGTGTAAGCTGGTATAAATTTAAGGGTAAAAAATTTATCCAAACCGTAACTTTTTTGCCCATGATTATCCCTGAAGTAATTATGGGTATTTCCATGCTGATTTTCTTTTCAGGAATAAAATTTTTTGGACATCAAATACCGCTCGGTCTGACTACAGTTTTTATAGCTCACACGACTTTTTGTATTCCTTTTGTATTTCTTATGGTACTGGCACGCCTTGATGATTTTGATTATTCAATAGTCGAAGCCAGCAGAGATTTAGGTGCAACTGAAAAACAAACAATGGTAAAAGTTGTAATTCCTGCAATTTTCCCCGGAATTTTAAGCGGATTTTTGATTGCGGCAACAATGTCTTTGGAAGATTTTGTTATAACTTTTTTTGTTTCAGGACCGGGTTCAACAACTCTGCCTCTATATATTTATTCGATGATTCGCTTCGGTGTCTCTCCGGTGATAAATGCACTTTCACTTTTGATGGTAATAAGTACTGCAATTATTGCTTTTGTGCTAAGAAGATTTTTAAAAAACATAGCAGCTGCAAGTTAATCTTAACTATTAATGAGGATTATTGTTTTTGTAGCATAGCGAACATCTATGGAAGAACAACGCTTGCAGAAAGTCAACAGGAATATTATAATACGCTCAGCATGTTTCCTTTTGAAAATAATGTACATGAGCATAAAAAAATGTTGTTTTAATAAAAAACGACTTTTGAGGAGACCGGTATGGCAATTAAAAAATTTTCCATTTTTTCATTAAAAAGAATTTTACATTCTTTTTTTGTTACACTTTTTTTTACTGCATTATTTTTTATTCTTTCATTCTTTACCGGCTGTTCAAAAGATGACGGAAAAACACTTTATCTTTTCAATTGGACATACTACACCCCCGACTCTGTCATTGCAAAATTTGAACAGGAATTTGCGGTAAAAGTAAAGACTGACAGTTATGCAAGCAACGAAGAAATGTTTGCAAAACTTAAAGCAGGAGCAAACGGTTACGATATAGTAATTCCATCTCAAGATTATGTTTCAATTATGATAAAACTTGAAATGCTTAAAGAACTTGATCTGGAAAAATTTACGAATAAAGAAAATATAGCACCCTCAGTACTTGAAAGAGCCATATATGACCCTCAAATGAAGTATTCTGTTCCGTATTACCTAGGTGCAGCCGGCATTGCCGTAAATAAAACAAAAGTACAAGAATATCAAAAAAGTTGGGACATATTTGCAAGAAAAGATCTTAGCCAAAAAATGTGCATGATGGATGATATGAGGGAAGTTATAGGAGATGCCTTAGCTTTCCAAGGACATTCAGTAAACACAACCGATTATGAACTGTTACAAAGTGCTTCCAATCTTGTAATAAACGAATGGAAACCGAATTTAGTTAAATTTGATGCGGAAGGCTTCGGAAAAGCTTTTGCACAGGGAGATTTTTGGATTTGCCAAGGATACGCAGAAGTTATCTTTGGGGAAGTTCCCGAAAAAGATTGGAACCAGATAGATTTTTTTATTCCTACTGAAGGCGGTCCGTGTTATTTGGATTCTATGTGTATTTTAAAAAACTCAAAGCATTCAGATTTGGCAATGGAATTTATTAACTTTATTCATCGCCCTGAAATTTATGCCGAGTTTTTAGATTTTTTTAAATTTCCTTGCACTGTAAATCCTAAGGCTGAACAATATCGAACTACAAAACCGATGTATGAGGCGACTCAAATGGACTTATGCGAACTGAAAAATGATTTGGGAGTCGATTTAGAAAAATACAATCTTTTTTGGCAAAAAATACGATTTACCGAGTAAAATTTTTAAATCCTATTTTTACTTAAAAAATCAAATATTAAAAATTTCCATCACAAAAAGAAAACCGCTTTTTAATGAAATGTGGACATTTTGTGAAAAATTCTTTACATCAGTTTGGGAACACTCTTGCACTTGGGGTTTTACCCATTGGTTGCTTATTCCAATAGGAAAAAACGAAGTTAATTGGACATTATCAATATTGTATTTTGCACCTTTAATATTAACTCCGGTACAAATTTCACCTGCGGAAAAAACAGAAAAATATGCATCTTCTCTGTACGGAAGTTCAATAAAATTTTTACATCCTGAATTAGTGCCGCAAAGCACGTGTAATACAGTATTTTTTCCAAAAGCCAAAACCTGGCACCCGGATTTTGCAGCATACAATAAAGATTGCAAATTTGCAAATGTATGATCTAAACGTAACCCAAAGCAACAACTGAGAACTATTTTTTTTGCACCTTTTTCGATTGCATATTTTATTGCAAACATGGTGTCGGTATCATCTTTTTCTTTAGGCAGTTTTATTATTTTTACATCGGATGAAATTTTTGCTTCTTCGCTCTGAATTGAATCCATATCGCCTATAAGAATATCAGGTTTTATTCCCATTAAAGTGGCAGCATCAAAACCTCCGTCGCAAGCGATAACGGTATTACATTCTTTTAAGGCAAACTCCATTTGTTCCGAAAACGTACATAATTCACCGCCACATATAATAAAGACTGAATTCAAAACTTCCAATTTAGCATTCCTCGTGGTAAGATTATATAGTAAAGCAGGGGGTTTTTCTATGAAAAAAAAACAACTTTGGATTATATTAGCGATTGCATTATCAATTTCACTACCTATTTTTGCTGAAAAATTTGAATTTCAATATTCAACAGGAGATGCTTACAGAATCCTTTCAACTATTGACGAAGATGTTTTTATTGACGGAAACCTGCACCATAAAACACAAATCGTAAACAGAATTTCAGTCAAAGTTACACAGACAAATTCTGACGGGAGTGCAGTTCATGAAGCACACTTTATGACAACGGAAAAATCAATAGGTGTCTCAAATGCAGTGTACAACTGGGGAGAAGAATACGAAAGTATTTTTACCAGATATAAAAACGGAGCTTATTCCATTTCCGACGAATATTTTATGCCTGTAGTAAGAGATGTTCCTGTATTTCCGGATAAGGAATTAAGTCCCGGAGAAACATGGGAATATCAAGGACACGAAACTCATGATTTACGGCAAAATTTTAACATTGAAAAACCATTTAAAGTACCTTTTAATGCAAAATATACATATCAGGGAACTTTTGAACAAAACGGAAAACTTTTTTACGTTATAAAAGTTAGTTACCAGCTTTTATACAATAATCCTATTCCTCAAAACTTGGCAGAAAATGAAAATATAAATGATTATCCTATCGTAACTAGAGGATTTTCAAATCAAACTTTATATTGGGACAATGAAAAAGGACTCATTCAATTTTACGATGAAAATTTTAGAATAGAAATTGAAACTTTAAAAGGTCGCTCCATTGTCTTTAAAGGAAAAGCAAAAGCTGAAATTGATGAAATTGAACAAATAACCAATAAAGAAACGATAGCTAAAGTTCAAGAACAAATTGAAAAGTTAGGAATTGAAAATACAGCCGTAAATAGCGATGAAAAAGGAATTACAATAAGTATCGAAAATATCCAGTTCAAAGCCGATTCTGCCGTGTTGGAAAAAAGCGAAATTGTAAAACTTAGAAAAATTGCAAAAATTCTTGAAGCATTCCCAAATAACGATTTGTTGGTAAGCGGGCACACTGCAAGAGCCGGCAGCGAAGAAAGCTGTCAACGGCTTTCAGAAGAAAGAGCAAATTCTGTAGCAGCATTTTTTGTAGAAAGCGATGTAAAAGATGCACAACATATATTTACACAAGGATTCGGTTCTAAAAAACCTATTGCTCCAAATTACAGCACAAGCGGAATGGCACGTAACAGACGTGTAGAAATAACAATTATGGAACAATAATTTTTATTCGCATTTTTCATCAAAATTATATTTTTTTTAATATAATTGATATGTATGGAAATAAATTGTACTAACAAAATAAATTGCACCGGTCAGGATTTTTATGAAGAAACTGATTTTATCCAACAAGCAGCTTGTAAAGCTTTTGGCATAAAATATCTTTACCCTTGGCAGCGTCTTGTAATTGCAAATATTTTAGATGCGGTAAATGCCCAAGAACAAAATCTTTCCCTAGAAAAAAAACTTGAACAGGGATTGATAAGTAAAAATGAACTTGATGACATAATTTATGATCAAGACGGTAACATGCGTGCAAGGCAAATAGTATTATTGCCTACGGGGGCAGGAAAATCCATGTGTTTTTTGGTTCCTGCCCTAATGTTAAAAGGAGCGACCTTGATTTTATATCCGCTTCTTGCACTTATGAACGATCAAGAAAGAAGAATGAATGAAGGCGGATTATCTTCCGTTGTTTTTCGTGGAGGGCAAACTTTACAAGAAAGAGAAGATAATTTTGAAAAAATAAAAAACGGAGCAAAAATAATTCTTGCAAATCCTGAAGTTTTACAGTCAACCGAGCTTCTTGAACGCCTTGCAAAAATAGGAATTCAGCACATTGCAATTGATGAAGCTCATTGCGTTTCCGAATGGGGAGACAGTTTTAGACCTGCTTATACTACTTTGGGAAACGTAATAAAAAAATTAGGAAACCCGGTCGTTACAGCTTTTACAGCAACAGCTTCACCCAAAGTTTTGCAACGAATATCTCAGATACTTTTTGACAGCAATGCACACTTAGTACGCAGTGATTCCGATCGCCCAAATATAATTTATAACGTAATAAAGTGTGAGGCAAAAGAAAAAACCGCCTTAGAATATGCTGAAAAATGCGAAAAACCTTTAATTGTTTTTTGCTCAACTCGAAAACGAGCTGAAAATCTTTCAAGAACATTTGCAGAACATTTCGGTTACGACAAAGTTAAATTTTATCACGCAGGGCTTGAAAGAAATGAAAAAACTAAAATTGAGCAGTGGTTCTTTCCTAAAAGCGATGCTATATTGTGCTCTACCTGTGCTTTTGGAATGGGAGTAGATAAAAAAAATATAAAAACGGTAATTCATTTGGATCCCAGTCCTACAGCAGAAAGTTTTATTCAAGAAGCAGGTAGAGGAGGCAGAGACGGTTCTACGGCTCAATCATATTTATTGTGGAGCAAAGAAAATCTTTATAACGCACTAAAATATCCTGAAAACAGCCGTGAAAGAGTTTTAGCAAATTTTGCAGAAACTACAGAATGTCGCCGACAAATCTTGTTAGATGCTCTCGGAGGTGAAAAATGTGTTTGTTCCGGTTGCGACAATTGCGAAAAAAGAGCATTAAACTATTCTGAAGATGAGCAACTGTGCTCGGATTTTATAAGGAAAAACAACAAATTTTACGAGTACAATAATTTGGAACAAGAAATTCAAAAAATGCTGAATCAGTTACGAGAAAAAAAAGGGCTGCAAAGAATCTGGGAATTTAAGGATGCGGGAATAATTCTTACTTCCCTTTTTGCTCAAAATAAAATTTATACTTGCAACTTTCCTTGGAAAAACAAAATAGGAATGAAAAAAAAGATACAGAATTAAATTATACAAGCAAAAATAATAAAGTGCATTGGAACTGCTAATACGCTTTTTGAAGAAAAGACAGTTATTTCTTATTCAGAATCAAGCGATTCCTCAGGTTGCTCTACATTTTCTTTAGGGGCTTCTTGCGGAACTTCAACTTTTCTGCGTCTTTTAGGACGAGGAGGCCTTTTTCTGTATTTTTCAACATAAATCATAAAATTTAAGTACAATATCACGATGACAGCAACTAAGATTACCATTGGCTGCTTTAAAACCGAAATACTTACCAAAATTACCTGAAAAATATTCATACAACTCTTTCCGTTCTTTAAATTCTACATAATCTTGCATATAAATTCAAGCTACTGTGGAACAGCACTTGCAATAACACAGTTGTTTTTCACGAAAAAAATGAAAAATTCAAAAAAAGTAAGGTTATTTTTAGTTAGTTTATGCTAACTATTGACATAAAAGGCAAAATATGTTTTAAGTAAGTGTGCTTGATATTCTAAATGTTCAAAAAGATATAGTTTTATCATGTGCTCCATGTTTTGCAGGAGTTAAGCCGTCAAACTTAGTTGCGGTTTCTTGCAAGGATTTTAAAAGAATACCTTTATACAAAAAATTACTGGAAAAAAAAGGGTTTTCACTAAAAGTACTTTGCAGATGCAAAACTAAAGCTCAAATTTTACTTTATAACAAAAACTCAATGCAAAAGCTTCTTTCCGACAAAGAAGTTTTATCTGCTTTGGATTTTTTTGGTTATGAAAAATTTTTAACACCGGAAAAAATGCTTCACTGTCTTTCAAAAAAGATGTGCAAAGCTCAAAATTCGTGCACATGTAAAAACAGCAGACTTTTTCCTCATGAAATAGGAATTTTTTTAGGATATCCTGTTTATGATGTTTTAGAATATTGTAAAAATGATGGGAAAGGATATCTGGTTGCAGGTTATTGGAAAGTATATTCAAATGCTGAAAATGCAATTAAAATTTTTAATCTTTATACTGAATGCAAAAAGCGTTTTGCTTTGCAGATAGAAAAAGGCTTGGGTCTGAACGATTTGCTCAGTGCTTAGCAAATTATTTTACCTTATAAGGAGGGTATGTATGGCAAAAGTTGCCGTTATTTATTGGAGTGGAACCGGAAATACACAAACTATGGCGGAATCTATCGTTGAAGGTTTAAAAGCCGGAGGTGCAGAAGTTTCTTTATTTACAGTTTCAGAATTCGGAAACGGAAATATTGACGACTATGATAAACTTGCATTAGGATGTCCTGCAATGGGCAGTGAAGAACTGGAACCGGATGAATTTGAACCGTTTTTCGCATCAATCGAAAGCAAACTCGGCGGAAGAAAGATAGCATTGTTCGGTTCGTATCAGTGGGCAGACGGCGAATGGATGCAACTTTGGCAGCAAAGAGCAAAAGACGATGGTGCAGATTTATTTGAAGAAGGACTTATCGTATACGATGCTCCGGATGATATTGCAAAAGGAAAATGCCGATCTTTCGGTGAAAGGTTTGCAAAATAATTTAAAAAACAAAACATAATAAACTTCCAAAAAAACGTCAACCTTGTTTTTTTTACATGGTTGACGTTTTTTTTTAGGATAAATATTGCCTTGTTCTTATGCATTTTGTAGAATGAAAACATGATTGGAATTATAGATTACAATGCCGGCAATATAAAAAGCGTTGAAAGGGCTTTAAAGTTTTTGGACATAGATTATTTTATTTCAAAAGACCCTGCAAAATTAATCAATGCAGAAAAAATAATATTTCCGGGCGTAGGTGAAGCAAAATATGCAATGGAACAGCTCAAAAAAAACGACTGTGATAAATTTTTAAAAAATTTTTCCTCTTCGGGTAAATATATTCTGGGAATCTGTTTGGGCTCACAAATAATTTTTGAGCACTCACAAGAAGGAAATGTTAAGTGCCTGGGACTTTTAAAAGGAAGTATTGTTCATTTTGATAATTTATTCTTAAAGGAAAACGACAAGCAACTCAAAGTTCCACATATGGGCTGGAATGACATAGACTTTGAAAATTCTTCTACAGGTAAAAAACATGATATCATCTTTAACGGAATTCCAAATAATTCAAACTTTTACTTTGTTCATTCATACGTTATACAGCCGAAAGATGAAAGCATTGTACTTGCACATTGCAATTATGGCATAAAAGTTCCTTCAGTAATAAAAAAAGATAACATTTACGCTTTTCAATTTCATCCTGAAAAATCAGGGAAAGTTGGACTGAAACTTTTAAAAAACTTTTGTGATTTGCCTTACACAAATGAGAGTTCAATTTACGTAGAAAAAAATTTGATAAAAAAAACTGAAAATGAACAGAATCCTGCAAAGCCGACTTTTACCGAACAAAATTTTGATGAGTCTACTTCAATAAAAACTAAAGGAAATTCAAAATGTTAAAAAAAAGAATAGTAGTATGTCTTGACGTAAAGGACGGAAGAACAACAAAAGGTATAAAATTTTTAAATAATGTTGACATAGGAGATCCTGTGGAAATGGCAGAAGAGTATTACAGACAAGGCGTAGATGAATTGTTTTTTTACGATATCATGGCATCCACACAAGGGCGAGGTCCAATTCTTGATTTAATAAGCAATGTCGCAAAACGAATTTTTATTCCATTTTGTGTAGGTGGAGGAATCGGTACAATTGAAGATATACGCTCAACGATACTTGCAGGAGCAGAAAAAATAAGCCTAAACAGTCAGGCAGTAAAGAATCCCAATCTTATAAAAGAAGGTGCAAAAATTTTTGGCAGTCAATGCATTGTTCTGGGAATGGATGCCGCACGAGATCCTGGCATGCCCAGCGGATACGGAGTTTACATAAATGGAGGAAGACTTGCAGCAAATCTTGATGCACTTGAGTGGGCTTGTAAAGCCGTAGAACTGGGCTGCGGAGAAATAGTTATTAATTCAATTGATGCAGACGGTACAAAGGAAGGTTATGAAATTAATCTTACCCGCACTATAGCAGAAAAAGTAAGCGTTCCGATAATTGCAAGCGGAGGAGCAGGAACAGTAGAACACTTAGTTGATGTTTTAAAAAAAGGAAAAGCAGATGCAGCCCTCATTGCAAGTATGGTACATTCAAAAAAATATACGGTAAGTTCAATAAAAGAACAACTGATAAAAGAAAATATTAGTGTAAGATTATAGTATAGCTATAAAAAAAAGGAAACGCGATGTTTAAAATACGGGTAGAAGCAGATTTTTCTGCCGCACATTTTTTACAAGATTATCACGGTAAATGCGAAAATCTCCATGGTCATAATTATAAAATTTACGCCTATGCAAAAGGGAAAAAACTTGATAATGGCGGAATGCTTTTGGATTTTGGGATATTAAAAAATGCATTACGAAAAATTTGCACCGAGCTTGATCATACAAACCTTAACGATATACATTTATTTGAACAAAATCCAAGTGCCGAACGCATTGCAAAATATATTTTTGACAAACTATATCTTGAACTTGAAAATTCGGACAAAATAAATAACACTACTGATAAAGAAAAGCTCTACCGAATTGATGTTTTTGAAACGGAAACAAGCAGAGCATCATATTGTATAGAATAAATTAAGCATTTTTAAAATCAATATGAAGGACTTGTGCTGTACCAAAATTCCATCAGTTCTTTCCAAGTATCTACGACATCAGCACCCTCAAATCTTCTTTTTGCATTATTAAATTCCATAGGTTTTAAATTTTTATTTGCAGCTGCAATTCTTCCGTACCCGAAAATAGATCCTGTAGTATATAGTTCATCCGAATAAAAAGAATGTCTGCCGTTGTAATACGTTTTTGAAGAATTAAAAATCGACATTCCGTAATAAATACCTTTACCGTATTTATTTCCGTATGCAGTACAAAGCCATGTTTTCATAATTACTTTGTAAAGCTCATTTTTTACGTTAGAGGCACAACTTACAGTACCGGGTGCAAAAACAACAGTATTTGAAACTTTTTGATTCCCATTCATTAAAATATCAACAATTGTTCCTAAATCATAATATGGAAAATGTGAAAGATATAAAGAATTCCTTACGGGATTAAAAAACTGTGCCTCGTTTTTCAATTTTTCGATTATATTTTTTTGTCTGTCAATTTTGCTCAAACTTTTGGTATCCCAAGGAAAAGTACTGCTATTGTAATCTGAGGCTAAAGCATAAGCAAGTTCATCTATTGCTGATTTTAATTCTTCAATATGAGATAAATCAAAAGCGGTAATCGTACATCTATCTGCACCGCCTCGTAAAATTTTGTACCCGTCAACCGCATTCAAGGCGAAATCTGCACCGTTTTTAAAAGAACTTTCAGTAGAAAAAATATAAGAAAAATCCC
Organism: Treponemataceae bacterium; assembly: GCA_052173655.1. Taxonomy (GTDB): domain Bacteria; phylum Spirochaetota; class Spirochaetia; order Treponematales; family Treponemataceae; genus RGIG9060. The sequence goes on from JBQMYD010000005.1 coordinate 180,153, forward strand.
ACCCTCCATATTCTGCAGCGGGACTGGCTGTCATATATTTTACACAATTCCTAAATTGATAAGCTACTTCATACATTCCCATAAGGCAGGCATCAAAACCTAAAAATTCAAGTTTATTATTTTTATGATAATATTTTTCAAGAAGTTCGGAAATTTCACCTACATACAAAAGATTATCTATACTTTCTTTTGTAGTTCCGGATTCTTCATCATTGCAAACTCCCCTAGATTTGTAATTATAATCGCTCCAAATTCCATTTCCGTGATTCCACAAGATCAGAGCATGTTTTGAATAATAAGGATAAGTTTCTCTTGCCCATAAAATAAAGTTTTCAAGCGTTTTGATATTTCCCATATCTTCTTCCTGATCGGCATACATACGCCAAGGCCCCTTTGAGTTTGAAGCCGTATTTATAAGCTTTGAGGTAATAAGATAGGAAGAACCCGGCGTAATCTCATAAAGCCTGCAACCCGGCCAATAAGCTTTACTGTCTTCATTAAATTGATCTGCAAGAACAACAACTTTTAAATTTAGTTTTGTCAGCTCATTTGCATGGAAAAGCCCCAATTCCATTCTATTTATATCTCTAATAACTTCAGAAGAAAGATTATTTGCACCTGCCATGTAAATCATTACCAGGGTGCCGTCCCCAACAACTTCATCATTGATGCGGCAAATTCCGCCAATTTCATGGCTACAAGAAGCAAAAAACAGGAAAAAAATCAAAAATAAAACCGAACCAAAAAATCTTTTTACAAAAATTTTGCACATAAAAATTTTTTTCATATTATTTATCCCTAGCATTCTCCAAAAAGCTAAATAATATTTTAGAACAGACCGGAAATAACTCCATTTTCATCTACATCAATATTGAATGCAGCAGGAACTTTAGGCAGTCCCGGCATTGTCATAATATCTCCGCTTAAAGCAACCACAAAACCGGCTCCGGCATAAAGTTGCACATCCCTTACAGGAAAGACATAATCCTTGGGAGCTCCAAATAACGAACTGTCATGAGAAATTGAATTTTGTGTTTTTGCGGTACAAATAGGCAAATTACCGTAACCTGCCTTAGTAAAAGAATCTAATTTTTTTATAGCCGTTGAACTGAATTCCACAGAGCCGGCACGATAAATTTTTTTTGCAAGAATTTCTATTTTTTCTTTTAATCCTAACTCAAGAGGATACAGAAACTTAAAATCAGGCTTTTCTTCATTACAAATTCTTACAACCTCAAAAGCAAGCTCCTTAGCCCCTTCTCCTCCTTTACCCCAGCAATCACTGATTTTTATGCTTACTCCGCATTTTTCTACTTGTTCTATCAGAGTTTCCAGTTCTTTTTTACTATCCGTAACAAACTTATTTACGGCAACCACAACCGGTAAGCCAAACTCTTGCATATTTTGAATGTGGATTTTTAAGTTTTCAATTCCCTTTATGAGAGCTTCAATGTTTTCAGTGCTCAAATTGGATTTTGCAACTCCGCCATGCATTTTTAACGCCCTAATTGTTGCAACAATTACAACTGCACTCGGAACAATACCGGCTGAACGACATTTTATATCCAAAAATTTTTCAGCTCCCAAATCTGCAGCAAAACCTGCTTCCGTAATAACATAGTCTGAAAGTTTTAGAGCACAATTTGTTGCATTAATACTGTTACAGCCATGAGCGATATTTGCAAAAGGCCCTCCATGAACAAAAACCGGATTTTTTTCCAAAGTCTGAACTAAATTCGGCTTAACAGCATCTTTTAACAAGGCAGCCACAGCTCCTGTACAGCCGAATTCTGAAAACTTTACCATACGCTTGTCATACGTATAACCGACAACTATATTATCAATGCGTTTTTTTAACTCAGGAATATCTTTTGACAGACACAGTATAGCCATAATCTCGGAAGCAACCGATATCGAAAACTCCTGCTCACGAGGAATTCCATCCGTTTTTCCTCCAAGCCCTACAACAGTCTTTCTTAAAACTCTATCGTTAAGATCTACACATCTTTTCCAGCTGACAGTCCTTGGATCAATTCCAAGAGGATTTCCTTGATGAATAGAATTATCGATCAAACTTGCAATCAAATTGGTAGAAATAGAAACTGCGTGAATATCACCGGTAAAATGCAAATTGATATCTTCCATAGGAACAATTTGTGCATATCCACCGCCACAGGCTCCACCTTTTACACCAAAACAAGGACCAAGACTTGGTTCTCTAAGAGCAAGAACGGCTTTTTTTCCTATTTTATTAACGGCATCTGCAAGACCGATGGAAATAGTAGACTTTCCCTCTCCTGCAGGAGTAGGTGTAATGGCAGTAACAAGAATAAGTTTTCCCCTGTTAGGCAAATTTTGCAATTCTTTCAGTTTTGAAAAAGAAATCTTTGCTTTGTACTGCCCATAAAGCTCAAGATCTTCCTCAGATAAAGCGAGTTTTCCGGCTATTGAAGATATCTTTTCCATGTTATTTTTTTGAACTATCTCTATATCGGTCATGCCTCATTTTAACATCAACAACATATAATCTCAAGCAAAAATTTGAAAGATGTGATATAATAACTCACATGAAAATACTTGTTTTTAGCGATATTCACGGAGCGGCAGCTCCATTAGAAAAAATAATTGAAATTTTTGAAAATGAAAAATTTGACATGATGATTATTTGTGGCGACTACATAAATTATGGACCTAGAAACGGCATTCCTGTAGGCTACGATCCTCAAAAATGCATAAAAATCTTAAACACATACAGCCGTAAAATTTTAGGAATCAGAGGAAACTGCGACTCGGAAGTAGATCAAATGCTTTTGTCGTTTCCTATTTTGGGCGATTACGCACAGCTTGTAGTTCCTTCATCAAAAAATAATTCAATCGGAATGAGATTTTTTATTCATCACGGGCATCTTGAAAAATATAGCCGAAAAAACCTTTCGGACTTCGTTTCTCCGCATGATGAAAATTTCCAATCGATCGTAATAAGCGGACACACTCATATTCCGATTTTTGAAGAAGAAAACGGTTATATATTTTTAAATCCGGGTTCGATCACATTTCCAAAAGGCGACAGTCTGCCTTCTTATATAGAAATCAATACCGAAACGAATAACATAACACAAAAAACTATTTAAAACTTATCATCATTTCAAAAACGATTTTGTCCTCTTGATATATCTTAAAGAAGAATTTTCCGTTTTTTTCCGCTTTACAAATCGAAAGCATTTTTCCTTCTTGGGATTCTGCAATATAGTGAACTTCCAGTGTATCAGGCTGATGAGTTACAAGAAAATCATTATCAAAACAATTCATCGAAAGGCGTACATACTCGGTATTGTTAAGGTGAAAGTTCATATCAAGCATTTGCGAAAGAACCTTTTGTTTGTAAACACATTGATAACTTTCAGGAGGCAATTCAAATTTTTCAAAATTTTCCGTAAAAACAGGCGTTGGAAACCCTTCAGACGGATAAGGCAAAGTAGTCAACTTTACAGGACGATGTTTTTCAATATCAAGAACACACATTTCTTGATTTGCGGCTATCAGCAATTCACCTTTTTCGTCCCTATATTCGGTAGAAACATTGGTTCTGATTCCGGAATTCAAGGAAGGAAATGTCTTCAAAACAATTTTATCCATCCAAAAAGGAATTTTAAAAAACTTTATCCTTGTTTTTGTAAAAACCCACATTGCACCCAGCTTTTTAAATTCAATCCCGTCGCATTTTAGCTTTTGGAAGCATTCAGTAGAATTATCCTGCAAATATCTAAATGTATGCCAGATGCTTAAACAATTTTTTGTATCAAGAGAACTTGAACTAACTATTCTCTGTCTTTCATATGATATATCTGCCATGTTTACTTTCCTATAATTACTGTCAAAATTGTAGTGCACAAACATTTTTATAGCAATAGGTGATACAAAGTTATTAAATATGTAGAAATAAAATTTTGTAATTTATTTTTATTTTGTCTAGGCAAGAGTCAGCATAAGTGTAACTATTATAGGCATTGTGATAATCGAAAATAAAGTACTGATTGAAACAAGCTCGCTTGCAAGAACCGTATCACGATTAAAAAGAGTTGAAAACATCACAGTATTAGCGGCAACCGGAGTACAAGAAGCTATTGCCAACACTTCAAAAACCATACCTTTAATACCTAAAAAATACAAAACTGCAATAAAACAAAGCGGAGAAACAATAAGTCTTAATAACATATTCAGCCAAAAATAAAATTTTTTTAAAACTTCAAAATTTGTGATTTCTGAAAGATAAAAACCGATTATTACCATGGGAACAGGAGTATTCAATGCTGCAAGACTTGCAATAGGAGATGCGATAATTTTAGGAAGTTGGATCGGCAAAAAGAAAACAAAAAGCCCTGCGACAACTCCAATTACACCCGGATTCAAAAAACATTTTTTTGCATAAAGCTTTATTTGTTTTGAACGATCTTCATGTGAAAGACTGACATTGCGTTCTTTGCTCATCATAACAGCCCCATAAGTCCAACTTACAACATTGAAAATTCCAATATACGCACCGCTGTAAAAAACAGCATCATCACCTAAAAGCGATTGTTGTAAAGGGATAGCCATAAAACCGCAATTTGAAAAAACAGCTGCAAAACGCAAAACTTTTTCACGATTTTCATTTTTTTCGTGAATACAAATATGTGCCATGATGATATTAAAAATATGAACACCTATAGCAGCAATAAAAGTAATTAAAAGACCTCTAAACATCTCTCTGTTAAAATCACGATTAAAAGCTGTTACCGTTAAACAAGGTGTTACAAAAAACAGAACAAAATTACTCAAATTCTTTATGCTTTCTTTTGAAAACATTTTTGTTTTTCCGCATATAAAACCGACCGCAATCAATAGATATAAAATCACTACTTGCTGCAAAACAGCCATAAAACTACCGAACATAATATTGCCTCAACATAAACATTGTAGCGGTTTATCAGATTTTTTGATATAGTTTCTCAATGAATGTTTTATCCTTACATGAAGTTACCCAATACGGACGAGAAAAACCTCTTTTTAAAAACGTAAGTTTTGGTTTAAACGAAGGGGAAAAAGCCGCCATAATAGGTAAAAATGGAAGCGGAAAATCCACATTGCTTTCCATAATTTCAGGAAACCTTGCAGCCATGGATGGAAAAATCGTAATAAATGATAACAGTGTTTCATTTTTACCCCAAACTCCAAACTTCAACCCAAATGACACGATTTTAGATCATATTTTTAAAAGTAACAGTTCAAAGCTTTCTCAAATAAAAAAATATGAAGAAATATGTTCAAAATTTGAAAATTATGATGGCAAAAACATTCCATCTTCACTAAAAAATGAATTTGAAAATATATGTTTTGAAATGGATAAAAGAGACCTATGGAGCTATGAAAATTCTGTAAAAAAAATTCTTACAGACTTGGGAATTTTAGATTTTACTCAAAAAATGGGTGAATTAAGCGGAGGCATGGCAAAAAAAGTTGCATTGGCACAAGTTATGGTAGAAGATACAAAACTTTTACTACTGGATGAGCCAACAAACCATTTGGATATTTCAACAATAAATATTCTCCAAAACTATCTTACGTGTACGGATAGAGCAGTATTAATGGTAACTCATGACCGTTATTTTTTGGATGCCGTATGCAACAATATTTACGAACTGGACAGACAAACCTTAAAATCATATCAGGGTAATTATTCTTCCTACCTTGAAAAAAAAGAAATAGAACTTGAAATTGAAAAAAATACTGACAGACGAATGGGAGCTTTTTTACGTATTGAAAAAGACTGGCTTATCAGAGGTCCTTGTGCCAGAGGAACAAAGGCAAAAGCACGAATACAAAATATCGAAAAACTTTCAAAAAATCATATTGATTTTTCCGAACAAAAAAAGATCGACGAAAAAAACTTTTCTTTTGAAACAAAAAATGGCAGACTCGGCGGAAAAATACTTGAACTTGAGAATATCGGGAAAAAGTATGCAAAACTGAAAGATATTTCATTCTCATTTAACAAGGGAGATAAAATCGGAATTTTCGGTAACAACGGAAGTGGAAAATCCACACTTTTAAACATAATAACAGGAAAAATTCAACCTGACACGGGAACTGTTACTGTCGGGAAAAACACAAAAATTGCATATTACGAACAAAATCCTGTTTTTGAAAAAACAAGTCAAAATGTGATTGATTACATAAAACAAACTTCTGAAAACATCACGCTTAACAGTGGTAAAACATATTCAGCAGGACAGCTTTTGGATCAATTCGGATTTGAAGGAAAAATACAATACTCTCCGGTATCAACACTAAGTGGCGGAGAGCGAAAAAGACTTTACCTTGTAAATCTTTTAATGAGTAATCCTAATTTTTTTATTATGGATGAACCCACAAATGACTTCGATATTTTTACAATGTCTATTTTGGAATCTTTTTTAAATGAATTTAGCGGTTGCCTCTTACTTGTAAGCCATGATCGCTACTTTATGGATAAAATCGTAGATTCTCTTTTTGTAATCGAAACAGACGGAACAATTTCAAGGTATGAAGGCAAATGCAGTGCTTATCTTGATTTCATAAAAGAAAAAAAATCTCAAACCAATAAAGATAAAAAAGAAAATGAATCTAAAAATGTAAAAAGCCAAAACTTTAGTGAAAAAAATCAAAAACCTCGAAAGCTGTCATTTAAAGAACAAAAAGAATTTGAACAACTGGAAATTGATATTTTAAAAATGGAAGAACGAAAAAAAATTTTAGAAGCTTTGATGAGCTCTGAAAATGCCTCTTACACACAAATATCCCAAGCTGATAACGAATATTCACAGCTCAATAAAAGTTTAGAAGAAAAATATCAACGCTGGGAAAACTTGGCAAGTATCGGATTTTAGAAAAATCTGTAAAAACAGGAAAACATATTGAGGAAATAAAATGAAAAATATTGAGTGCACACATATTTTTTATGCAAACACTGAAAATTTAAAAAACAATGACACTTTTTCTTTTTATTATAAAAAACTTCCTCAATTCCGAAAAGAAAAATCGGATTCTTACAAATTACAAGAAGATAAAATAAGATCTGTAGCGGCATGGTCGCTTTTGTGTAAAGCATTTCCCCTTGTTGATACAGAATTTTCTGAAAATACAATAGCTTTTGAAGCAAGTTGTTCCGAACACGGCAAGCCTCAATCCAAAAACTACCCGTTACATTTTAATTTAAGCCATTCGGGAAATTTTGTTTTATGTGCAATTTCAGAAAATCCGGTAGGTTGCGATGTTGAAAAAATAAAAAAATCAAATATAAAATTTGCTGAACGCTTTTTTCATCCTCAAGAAGTAAATCATCTAAAAAGTTTTTCAAAAGGTAAATCCTCCCTTCTAAATACTGAATTTTACAAAATATGGGTTTTAAAAGAGAGTTTATTAAAAGCGAAAGGAACGGGATTGACCGTAGCGCTAAAAAGTTTTTCCGTAATTGATAGAATCAATATAATTGATAAAATTGATATAATTGACGAAATGGAAAATAAAAATTTTAACTTGTTTTATTTGAATTTTTTAGAAACATCAGGTTACGCAGCGGCAGCGGCAACTATGGACTCAAAAATCAAATTACAAAAAATAATTTTAGACTGATTTTTTAAAAATTAGTTTTCAATACTCTTTCAAGATAAAAAACTGCATCCTGTAAATTTTCTTTCAGTTTCCAAGGCGGATTTACAAAAAGCATACCGCTGCCGTAAAGACCGCTTTCTTTACATGGCAAATCAACCAATAGTTCGCATGAAAAATAATCCATACCGTATTCACCGGCTTTTGAGCAAATTTCATCATTCATAATTTCCTGTTTTGCTTTTTTTTTCTTTAAAAGCGGATACCAAAGACATAAAACTGCGGTATTCCATTTTTTCATAACTTTACACAAAGATTGGGCAGCATTTTTATAATCTTCGTCAATTTCGTAACTTGGATCCATAAACACAAATCCTCGCCTTATATCCGGCGGAGTCAGAGCCTGTAATCCTTCAAAACAATTCCGATGATGAACTCCAATACGTTTATCTTTTATATGACTTTTCAAAACTTCAATTTCATTATTGTGCAATTCCATAAAAATTGCCCTATCCTGATCTCGTAAAAACTTTTTTATAATTTCAGGAGAACCCGGATAACGATTTTGTTCCATGTACGGACGTAGAAAAAGAATATATTTTTCTATTGAAACCGGAAGAATGCAGTCATCCGCTTTGAATTCGGAACTTGAATCTAAAAGTTTAAAAACACCATTCAAAGCTTCGCCCGTTTTCAAAGCTCTCTCATCGTCAAGATAATAAAGCCCCGCACCTGCATTACAATCTACAGCAATAAAAGGCTTATCTTTTTTGCACATACTTTCAAGAACAAGCATAAGAGAAATGTGTTTTATTATGTCAGCGTGATTTCCGGCGTGAAAAACGTGCCGATAACTTAGCATATACTATAACTCAAATATCGTGCTTATATTGCAAATTGATCCACGAAATTTTTACAAAACATTTTGTAAAAACTGCTTTAACCGCTCACTCTTTGGATGATTAAAAATTTCATCAGGAGTTCCCTGCTCTGCAATTACACCTTCACTCATAAACCAAACTCTATCAGCAACTTCTCTTGCAAACCCCATCTCGTGCGTAACAACAACCATTGTCATGCCGTCATCTGCAAGCTGTTTCATTACGTTTAAAACCTCTCCTACCATTTCAGGATCTAAGGCAGAAGTGGGTTCATCAAAAAGCATTACATCAGGATTCATTGCAAGAGCTCTAACAATCGCAATACGCTGCTTTTGGCCTCCGCTTAATGTTGAAGGATAGGCCTTTTCTTTATCTGCCAGACCAACCATGTTCAATAACTCAATAGCACGCTTTTCCGCTTCTGCTTTTGACTTTATCTTTAATGTTGTAGGAGCAAGAATAATATTTTCCATAACACTAAGATGAGGAAAAAGATTAAAGTGCTGAAAAACCATTCCCATTTTTCGTCTTATGTTATTTATGTCAGTTCTTTTATCAAGAATATTTATTCCTTCAAAATAAATTTCACCGCTGTCAGGTGTTTCCAAAAGATTAAGACATCGTAAAAAAGTTGACTTACCGCTACCGCTGGGACCTATAATTACGACCTTTTCCCCTTTGTTGATCTTTTCACTGACATTTTTAAGAACTTGTAATTTCCCAAAACTTAAATCCAAATTTTTAACTTCTATCACTTTTTGCCAGCCTTTTTTCCAATAAAGCAAAGAAATTTGTGAGCCCTAAAGTTAAAATCAAATAAATGACCGCACATGACAAAAGAGGAATCCATGCATTATATGTAGCATTGCGGATCATATCACCGGATTTTGTCAAATCCGTTACGGCAATAAAACTTGCAACGGAAGTTTCTTTAATCAAAACAATAAATTCACTTGTATATGTAGGTAACACAGCCTTTACAGCCTGAGGAATAACTATTTTAAAAAGAGTTTTCCATTTCCCCAGACCCAAAGAACGCCCGGCTTCCGTTTGGCCTCTGTCTACACCTTGGATTCCTGCTCTAAAAATTTCGGTACAGTATGCACCGGAGTTAATTCCATATGCAATAATTGCTACTAAAAGACGATTCAGTCCAAGAGGAGCAAAAACTACAAAATAAAAAATCATTAACTGTGTCGCAAGAGGTATACCACGAATTACAGTTGTATAAATATTAGCTAAAATTTGAAGAGGCTTTCTGTTTGAAATTTTCATCAAAGCAAAAATACAACCTAGAACGGTTCCTATCAAAACCGCACACAATGCAATGAGAAGCGTATTTCCAAGACCTTTAAGCATCAAAAGCCATCGGCCTTTATCTATCATGGTAATATAAAAAGAATGAAACACTTACGACTCCAAAATAAAAATTGCCGGCAAATAAAAAAAAGCCGGCAATCCCGATATAAATTTATTTTTTAATAATAATTACCTGTTCTGATTCAAAATACGGAAGTGAAAAATCTACGTTTTGTTTTCTATCTTCAGTTACAGACATTCCTGCTGCAATAAAATCTATAGCACCGGATTGAAGAGCTCCGATAAGACTGTCAAAGTTCATATCAATAACTTGAAGTTTTTTTCCGTAGTTTGCCGCAATTTTTTGTCCCATTGTAATATCAAAACCTACAACTTCCTGTCCATCAACGTATTCAAATGGAGGAAAAGCAGAATTTGTTCCCAACTTTAATACACCATCCCCTTCACTTTCAATTTCAGGAATTACAATATTTCCGTCAGCAGGCATAAAAGCGTTAATAAGCTGTTCATAACTTCCATCATTTCTCATAGCTGTAATTGTCTCATTTATTGATTTCAATAACTCATCACTGCCTTTTCTTACTGCTATAGCATATTCTTCTCTTGCAAATCTATCTTTTACAATTGTTAATTTAGGATTTTTTTCAACTATTTCTTTTGCAGGAAGTTCATCCAAAACGATTGCATCGATAGCACCGTTTACAAGATCCAAGGCGGCATCAATTCCAGTTTTAAAAGAGACAATCTTTACATCTTCAACATTTTTCGCACACCAACCTTCTCCGGTAGTTCCTGCTTGAACACCGATTCTCAAACCTTTAAGGTCCTCTACAGTTTTAATTTCTACCCTGCTCTTTTTTGTACATGAAAATACTCCAAAAACCAGTAAAACACATAATAAAACAACAACAATTTTGTTTAATTTCATTTTTCCCTCCACTATTTTAGGAATTTTTAATCTTCTTTCCATTTTATAAAAAAGAATTATATTACGCAACAACCTTTTGCTATTTGCTCTTTTTCAGAAAAACCGACAAGATTTTCCAATAAAGAAAATGTAAATTCTTCACTCGCACCGGCAGCACAAGCTGTAATTAAGTTACCGTCTACAACGACTCTGCTTTCCTGATACAAAGAAGAATACTTGCTTGGTGCTTCATTTTTCATGCCTGGATAACAAGTCCACTTTTTTCCTTCGAGGACAGAAGTTTTTCCCAAAACAACGGCAGGGCTTGCACAAATTGCACAAATGAATTTTCCACTGTCATAGCATTTTTCAATATGTTGCAATAACAGAGCACACTCGGAAAGCCCCTCAGATCCTTTCAGTCCTCCCGGCAATATCAGTGCATCAATTGAGTTTTCATTAAAAGAGGAACAATATTCTGAAAAAGTCTTATCAGCAAAAATACTCACATTGTGAGAGCTTACCACGATATTGGTTTCTTTCTTTTCACAAGAAGGAACTGCTACAGTTATTACATTCAACTTTGCTCTACGCAAATAATCCACAGGAGTTAAAGCTTCTATCATTTCAAATCCGTCAGATAAAAAAACGGCAATTGTCTTCATAATTTGAAAATCCTTTTTATTTTTGAGCAAAGATTGTACGTACCTTTGTTACTGTATCGCAATCTTCAAGTTTTTTTACAATATCATCTGTTACAATTCCATTTACGTCTATGATATTGTAAGCAATATCTCCCTTTGCCTGATTTATAAAGCTTTCAATGTTAAGTTTTGCTTCTCCAAGAATTGTCGTAAACTTTGAAATTATGTCCGGAATATTTTTATGACTTATACAAAGTCTTGTTCCGCCACAAGGAATCGGGTTATCTGTGTAAGTTTTAGGAAAATTTACCGAGTTTATGATATTTCCGTATTCCAAAAAATCTTTTAACTGTTCTGCAGCCATTACCGCACAGTTTTCTTCGGCTTCGTATGTACTTGCTCCAAGATGAGGCATACATATAATTTTTTCATGATTTAAAAATTCATCGGCGGCAAAATCCGTAACTAGACATTCTATTTTTCCGCTGTCAATTGCTGCAAGAACATCCGCATTATTTACAAGTCCTCCACGTGCAAGATTTATAATTCTAACACCTTTTTTCATAGACTTAATTGCAGATGCATTAATCATTCCCTTTGTATCGTTTGTTTGAGGAACATGAAGTGAAATATAATCAGCTTTTGCATAAATCATATCAAGGGTTTCGGCATGTTTTACATTATGGTCAAGACTCCATGCAGATTTTATTGAAAGAAAAGGATCATATCCTATTACTTCCATTCCAAACTGAATTGCAAGATTTGCAACCATAGCACCTACAGCACCCAAGCCTATAACTCCCAAAATTTTACCTTTTAGCTCAGGCCCAACAAATTGGCTTTTTCCTTTTTCTTCCAGTTCCGGAATTTCATCACCTTTTCCGGCAAGAGTTTCTACCCATGCATTTGCCTTTATAGCAGGACGGCTTGAAAGTAAAAAAGACAGAATTGCAAGCTCTTTTACGGCGTTTGCATTTGCTCCCGGAGTATTAAAAACTACAATGCCTTTTTCTGTAAGTTCCGCTATAGGAATATTATTTGTACCTGCTCCGGCTCTTGCTACAGCTTTTACAGTGTCTCCAATTTTCATTTCATGCATATCTGCAGAGCGAACCAAATACGCATCAGGATTATTCATATCCGAAGCAACTTCATAATTATCCCTATCCAAGATATTTAAACCACAGGCTGAAATTTTATTTAATGTTTGAATTTTATACATACAAATGTCCCTTTTTTAATTATTTTTATTTATTTTTCATGTTCAATTTGATTTTTAACTGCCTATTTTTTTGCAATTATTGATTTTCTTTCGCAAATTTTTCCATAAAGGCAATTAAAGCTTTAACCCCATCTAAGCTCATAGCATTGTACATCGAAGCTCTCATTCCACCTACAAGTCTATGTCCTTTTAAGTTCACAAGACCTGCTTTACTTGCCTCTTTTACAAATTTATCGTTGATTTCTTTTTCTTTTAAAATAGCGGCTTCATCTGATTTTCCGGTAGAATACTTAGTAAGGAATGGAATATTCATGATAGAACGACTACCTTTTTGTGCAGTTGCACGATAAAAATCACTTTTATCAAGATAATCATAAAACAACCGAGCTTTTTCACGATTACGTTTTTTCATACCCTCAGCTCCGCCATTATCCTTTATCCATTGAAGTACCTTTCCCATCACATAAATAGAATAGCACGGAGGAGTATTAAACATGGAATTCTCATCGCTGTGTGTCTTGTACGTAAGCATTGTAGGAGTTTGAACAAGCTGAGTTTGTCCAATCAAATCTTTGCGGATAATTACCAGCGTTACTCCTGCCGGAGCCAAATTTTTTTGAGCCCCCGCATAAAGTATGCCAAATTTTGTTACATCAATAGGTTCACTTAAAATACATGAAGAAATATCGGCAACCAAAGGAATATTATCCGTATCGGGAATGTAATCATAATAAGTTCCCATAATTGTATTGTTCATTGTAATATGGACATAATCATAGCTACCGGTAATTTTTTCAACTTTAGGAATATAACTAAACGAATCTGCCTCACTTGTTGCTATAACATCAACCTCAATTCCAAGTTTTTTTGCTTCTGCAATCGCCTTTTTTGACCAGACTCCGGTATTTATATAAGCCGCTTTTTTAAAATTAACGGCAAGATTGAGAGGAACCATTGCAAATTGCGTGGAAGCCCCTCCTTGAAGAAACAAAACAGCATAGTTATCAGGAATATTCATTAATTCCCTAACAAGACGTTCCGTATTTTGTATGATGGGTTCATAATCTTTTGAGCGGTGGCTCATTTCCATAACACTTTGCCCCGTACCGTTGCAATCCATCATCTCTTGAGCACAAGATTCTAACACTTCTTCCGGTAAACAAGAAGGCCCTGCACTAAAATTGTAAACTCTGCCCATTTTTTTTCTCCAGTTTTTTATATAATTTTAAAATTTTATAAAATCGCATAAGCGTTTTTTTATATATCATACAGTCTTTATTTTATATTTCTACGGAAACTTTATGCAGTGCATCTATAATCGAAATGTTTTCTACACGAACTGAAGGCAAATTCAATACAGCCATTGTGTAGTTTACAATTCCTTTTATGCCACATTCTGCAAGACGCTTTGCGGTTACAACTGCATCCTTTTCCGGAACCGCTAAAATTGCATATTCGATTTTTTCAGCACTAATTACACTTTCAAGTTTATTTAAAGGATACAACGGGAAAGGGGATTTCAACACTTCCGTTCGGTTTACATTGGAATCAAAACCGGCTTTCATGATAAAAGAAGCTTCCCTAAAGCCTTCAAAATAAAGCAAAGCAGAGCCGAGCCTTCCCAAGCCAACGATACATCCGTACTTTGTATCCATAGAAATATTAAGTTTTGTTTGAATGGCATTTTTTAATTCAACTATTTTATAGCCGCTGGAACTACCACACTGCAAACCTAAAAGAGAAATATCTCTTCGGATTGTTTCACGGCTCCAACCTGTTCTATGTTCAATAACTGCAGAAGTTACAGTCATTTTTGAACAGTTTTCAAGACGGCTTTCTTTTTCAAGCTGCTCTAAAAGAGCTACAAGTTTTATCAGCCGTTCTCTAGCAGGTTTTGAAAAAGTTACTTTGGAATTGAATTGATTTTCAAAGTCCTGCATATTTTAAAACCTCCGGCAAAATTCAATTTTCTTTGCTTTTTACTGTGCCTTTTTCAAATTTGGCTACTGTTTTTTTTAACTTCCCGGCTGATTCTACAACCGGTTTTATAGTAGTAAATTTTACGCTAAAATGTCAATATAACAAGCGGCTTTGTTGTGAAGTTTTTCACAACAAAGCCGCGATCATCAAACACTCCGGTCAAAAATTTAAAAAAATCATTTTGCAATATTATCATGCATAGTAAACATTTTTATTCCCTCAGTAGAAAATTTTAATTTTACATATCGCACGATCTGATTTATTTTCTTTTCCAGCATGTCATCAGCATAAGCAATAATGACAAAATTAGTTTCCGGCCAAGTTGAATTGCCAAGTTTAAAATCAGATTTTCCCTTACCGTAAACCAACGGAATAACGGTGTAAAGCATATCGGGCAAAAGCTGATTAAAATTCGATGTAATTTCCTCATAAACTGACTGGTTTGCAATTATTTCTACACGGATCATTTTTGCTGCTCCTCAATTACTTGGGGATTTTTATTTTTCTTATTATCTTCCAATGCAGGAACTTCTTCCATATCTTCTTTTTCAAACTGTTCCAAAAATTCTGAAGGGAATTTTTTTGTATCTTTTTTGTCAGCATTTTTGTTAAAAATGGAATAAATTACCGGAATTATAAACAAAGTTACTAAAGTACTCGAAGTAAGACCGCCTATTACACATAAACCTATGGGTTGAGTTACACTGGCACTGTCCCCTCCAAAAAAAGCCATTGGTATCATTCCCAAAATAGTAGTCAATGTTGTCATTAAAACCGGTCTTAATCTGCTTACTCCTGCATCCTCACAAGACTGCAAAAGCGAAACTCCTCTATTTACAAGCAAATTTATTTGGTCTACAAGAATGATACCGTTGTTTACTACTATTCCAACAAGCATTACGATACCGATTGCAGAAACCATGCTAAAAGATTGTCCGGTAATAAAATGAATTAAAACCACTCCTACAATTAAAAAAGGCATTGTAAACATATTGATAAAAGGATTTTTAAAAGATTCATAAGTTCCTGCCATAACACCAAAAACAAGAATAACGGCAAGAATTATTATCATTATAAAAATTTTTGCAGTATCCATACTTTTTTTCCAACTACCTTCATAGCTGATAGTAATTCCTTCCGGTACAACAAGGTTTTCGTCGATGGCTTCTTTTATTAAATTTTCAGCCTTGCCGGCATTCATTCCGCCTGCAACATTTGCAGTAAGGTGAATTGTTCTTGCTTGGTCTTCACGATTGATTGTTACAGGCCCCGTACCTCTAACAATTCTGGCAAAATTTGAAACCGGATACAGACCTTTAGTTCCTGCAACATAAATTTTTTTGAGATCCGGAATGTCATCCCTGTCTTCATCTTCCAAAATCACATTTACATAATAACTTTTTCCGTCTTTGTGATATACAGTTGCAGTTTTGCCATTTATACAATAGTTTATCTCGTTAGCAATTGCCATTATCGAAATTCCAAAAGCCGCTGCCCGTTCCCGGTCAATCTTTATTTCAACCTGAGGAAGACCATCTTCCAAGTCAATTTTAGGTTCCATAACTTGCGGAATTTTATTTTTTATAATTTCCGCTACTTGCTTTGAAACTGCCAACCCTTCAGCAAGGCTCTCACATCTAAATACGATATCAATATCACTTCCACCCATTTTTTGCATTTGCCCTTGAGAGAAAGTAAAATTTGCAACAGGATACTCGTCAAAGTGTACTCGTAATTTTTCCTTTACTTTTTCGGCATTATCTATTTGCTTGGAAGCATCCGGTAAATAAATCGTAAGAGACCCCTTATACGAGCTGTCATCACCAAAAGAAAAACCTCCTGAAGTTCCGACCGTAACGATAATTTTTTCCGCTCCTTTTATTTCTTCTTCCGCAAATTTATAAAAATCGGAAAGGATAGCTTCCGTTTCTTCAAGTTTTGTACCAAGAGGAAGCTCAACATTAAGTCCTACACTGGTATCGTTGTAATGCGACATAAAAGTTATATTCAGTCGCCCAAAAAGAAGAATAGACGACACTAAGATTCCAAAAGATATTATGCAGGTTGCAAATCTATGACGCAAAACATAGTGAAGAGCTTTTCTGTACTTTGACTTAACCCATTCAATACCGTTTTCAACTTTACGATCGCATTTTGCCAAAAATTTATTTTTTATAGGAGTTTCTTTCCGATTATCAATGGGCAAGAATTTTCCTGCCAATATCGGAACCAAAAATATTGCAACAAACAGTGAAGATAAAAGAGCAATAATGATGACTATCATCAAATCATTAAATAAATTTCCCATTATTCCAAGCCTGTTCTTAAATAACAAAAAAGGAATAAAAACACAGACTGTTGTAAGATTTCCTGAAACTACGGAAGAAAGAACCTCTTGAGTTCCTATAGCAGCTGCCGTAATCGCCTGAGTACCACGATTTCTATAAACATAGATATTTTCAAGAACAACTACGGAAGCATCAACTACCATTCCAAGTCCTAAAATCAACCCTGTCATTGTAATCATGTTTAGGCTGATGCCTTTTAAATTCATTATCAACAAAGTAAGTACAATCGAAAAAGGAATTGAAATTGCCATGATAAAAGTACTCTTTCCGCTACGTAAAAGAAAAAACAAAATCAAAACGGAAAGGACAAAGCCTTCAAGAATTGATTTTACCAATTCAGAAAGAGTGTCCCTAACCTCAGTTGAAGTATCGTTTATAATTTCAATTTTTACGTCTGACGGGAGAAGTTCCTTTATCTGTTCCAGTTTTTTGTAAACTCCATCAGAAACATTTACAGTATTACTACCGCTTTGTTTTTGAATTGATATGTAAATACCGGGTTTTCCGTTTATATAAACACTGCTTGTAGTATCATTAAAGCCCATGTAAACCTTTCCGATATCGCAAATTCTTAGAGAGTAACCGTTATAATTTCCTACAACAGCCCCTTTTATTTCTTCAAGTGAACTAAACTCCCCGGTAGTGCGTACCATGTATTTTCTTGTTCCTTCGCTAACATTTCCGCCGCCGACTTCAATATTTTGAGAGGAAATAGAATTTACTACAGATGAAACGGTAAGACCGTAAGCTTCCATACGGTTTTGGTCAAGTTCAACGCGAACTACACTGTCCCTACCACCTTTTACGCTTGCTTTTGCAACTCCGTTTACCTGCTCAAGCCTATCTGCAATCATCTCGTCTGCAATTTTTTTGAGCTCATCCTCGGTTCTATTTCCGTTTACTGCAAGTGTCATGATCG
The DNA here is from genome assembly GCA_052173655.1 of Treponemataceae bacterium. Taxonomy (GTDB): domain Bacteria; phylum Spirochaetota; class Spirochaetia; order Treponematales; family Treponemataceae; genus RGIG9060. The sequence continues at coordinate 198,000 of JBQMYD010000005.1, forward strand.
GCATAGAACTGGAATCAAAGCGGAAGATTTGAGGAGTTCCTGCACCATTGGGTAAACCGCTTTTTACCATATCAAGTTTATCGCGTACATCGTTTATCGCAGAATCCAAATCCGTTCCGTAGTTAAATTCCAATTCTATAACCGAAGAACCTTCCGAAGAAGATGAATAAAGTTTTTTAAGATTACTTACACTTACAAGTCCGCTTTCAATAACTTCGGTAACACTTTTTTCTACAGTTTCAGGGCCGGCATTGTTGTAGCTTGTCATTACAACCACGTACGGAAATTCCATATCAGGCATAAGATCAATTTTTATGCCACCAAAAGTGAAACACGCAACAACTACAATCAACGCAAAGACACAAAATACTAAAACCGGATGTTCAAGGGTTTTCTTTGAAAGATTCATTTTTTATTTTCCTTAGTGTTTTCCTTGATATTTTTCTTAACCGGTTTTACTTTTTTATCTTTAACTATTACAGTAGGACTATCAGTATCATTTAATTCATAATCATTTTTCTTTGCCACCTGAGAGTTTTGGCTTTCTTCATCAACCGGCACATCAACATCAACCGGTGCATCAACATCCCTTATTCTTGAACCTTCTTCCAAAGCTTGAATACCTGTAACTATGATTTTTTCTCCTGCATCTAATCCTGAAACAACCTCTGTAATTCCGTCAACATTTACTCCAAGAGTTACAGATCTTCTTTCAACGGTATTATCCTGCTTTGGAACAAAAACATAATATTTTCCGTCTACAGTAGAAACTGATGTAAAAGGGACTGCAATAACGTTTTTATGTGCAGTTGTAAACAGCTTAATTTTTGCATACATACCGGCATTTATTCTTGGATCATTTTTATCAAAAGCAAGATAAATTTCTTTTGAACGGCTGGTTTCATCAAGAACCGGAGAGACCCTAATAACCTTTGCAGAAAAAACCTCTCCTTCATATGCAATCAAACTTATTTCAGCTTTCAAACCGGATTTTAAAACTGCAACATCACGTTCTGCAACATTGGCAAGGATTTGTAAATCGCTTATATTTCCTATTTTAGCAATAACAGTAGTTGAATTAACTGCAGTACCTATTGCCAACGGTAAAGAAGTAATCGTCCCTGAAATCGAAGCGATTACGGGACTTGCAGAATAAATACTTCCCGGTACTGAAGGATCTATTTCCGCAATTTTATCATTTTTTCTTACAAAATCACCTAACGTTACATAGGTTTTTGAAATTTTACCGCTAATTTGAGGATAAACAGAAATGCTGTTATTTGCCTGAATATTGCCGTTTAAAGTTAAATACTCCTGTAAATCCTGTTTTTTTATTTCCATTAATTTTACAGAGTGAACTTTTTCAATCTCTCCTTGCGGACTTTCAAAAAAAATACCGTTTTTTGTAGAAGGTATCAAAACCAAAATTATAACGACTAAAACAACAGATACTACCAAAATTATTCTTTTTAAAACTTTTCCCAAAGGTTTTTTTATTTTTTTATTTTCCGCATCTTTGTTATCGTTTATTTTTTCCGCTTTATTTTTCATTTTATTTTCTCCAAAGAAATTTATTTTTCTATAGATGTATTTGACTCTTCCATATCCAATCCCAATAAATTACGTAAAGCATAAACATTTTTTATCAAAACGTATTCCTGATTGGAAAGCTTTAATTCTGCAGACTTATAAGAAGCACCCATTTTTTCAAGATATAAAAGATCTTTTGTTCCCCTATTATAGGAGTCCTGTGCCATTTCAAAAGTTTTTTTTGCAAGTTCAACATTCATACGATTTCCCTCAAGAGTTTGCTTGTAAATATCAATATTCCTAAGCATTTCATAAACTTGAGTAGTTACAGTACGCTTTGTATCTTGCATGGAAAGACTTAATTTTTCAATGGAATCATCCAAATCTTTTACAGCATTCCATGTACTTGAAGAAGGAATATAATTTGAAATCGGAATTGAAAGACTTAGAGTTCCGCTCCAAGCACTTGCAGAAGAATTGGGAATATTTGAAACCGTGTAAGGAATAATTCCGGCACTTAAATTAAGAGTAGGAACAAAACCTGCATTTATAGTTTGAAGTCTTGTAAGTCGCGTTTGATCCAGTTTTGCAGCTAATGATCTTACAGCAGGGCAATTTTGCACGTATTCCGAAATTTTTTCCTTTGGAATGACCATATTCGCAATTCTATCACAATCTTTTAATTCACCCTCGATTTTTATTTTTTTACCTTCCGGCACATCAAAACAAATTTGATTGATAAAAACCAAAAGTGCGTTTATATAAGTCTTTTCAGCATCTTTTAAATCCGTTTTTGCAGACTCAAGATTTACCAGAGCTGAAAATAAATCCAATTCCGGAACAAGCCCATTTTCTTTTTTTATTTTTGTCTGATCATATTGAACTTGGTATGAATCCAAACTTTTTTTATACATTTTCAATTGATCTTCCAAAAAAAGTAAATAATAAAAAGCACTTCGGACTTCGCATTCAAGTTTTCTAACCGCATCTTGATAATCAAGAATTCCGTTTTGATACTGATTTTTTAACAATTTTATCTTAGGACCCAAAGCCGTATTTAATGCAAGAGTACCTAAAATTTGAGTATTGAGAGTACCTTTACCTGCAACTTTTTCGTCAAATCCTGCGTTTTCGCTTACAGAAACGGTGCCTCCTATGTTCGGTAAAAATAAATTCCATGCACTTTTATAATTTCTTGAACTTTGTTCCATAGAAATTTTATTTTGTTTAAGTGAAAAATTCGATTCAAAAGCAATTTCTACAGCCTTATCCACCGTCAACACATAAAAATCTTCATCTGTATCAGTTTTATCTATGTAATCACTACTGATGCCAGGTAAAACTGTTTGTTGTGCCCAAATGCACAATACAAAGTTATAAAAAAGAAAACCTATAACAATCGATTTTTTAGAGATTTTTGACATAGTGCTCCTTCATAATTGACTAAGCTATTTTTCACAATATGAACTATAAAAAACAATTTTACAAATACCGGCCGAGTAATAAAACTGCTTTTATCTTAGAATTATGAAAAGAAAATAACCTGCGTAGACAAAAATAAGCAAAAATCCTAGCGGGCGTTTTATTTTCAACGGCAAACAAACGAAAAAAATTATAAAACTTATTACAATCATAATCAACATGTCTTTTAATAGATTAGGATCCGTAAGTTCTATAGGATTAATAACCGCAGAAACACCTAAAATAAAAAGCAGATTAAATATGTTGGAGCCAACCACATTGCCTACTGCCAAATCACACTCGCCTTTTTTTGCAGCAACAATTGAAGTTATCAACTCAGGCAAAGAAGTTCCGATGGCAACAATCGTAAGGCCTACAAGGGTTTCACTCATTCCCCATCTTATTGCTATAATACCGGCAGCATCAACCGTAATATCGCCTCCCAAAACAATTCCTACTCCTCCAAGTAACGTAAAAAGAATGGACTTTAAAAATCCCATTTTTTTTTCACTTTCCTCAGAGTTAAGAGCTTCTTGAGTTTGGGCTTCAAAGTTTTTTCGTCCGGAAACAGCGTAATATACTACATAAAAAATATAGATTGAAAAAAAACATAAAAGAATGATTCCGTCGGAGCGACTCACTGAATTTTTTATCATACTGTCAGAACCGAAATTCAGAATAACATCAAAGCTAAGTACGAACAAAACTACAGAGCACAAAAAATTAAACGGCAAATCTTTTGCTATAACATTTTTTTGTATGATGACAGGCATAAAAATTGCAGAAAACCCCAACACCGTCAGAGTGTTAAAAATATTTGAACCTACTACATTGCCAACACAAATTTCATTTTGTCCCTTTATAGCAGAAGTAATACTGACTGCAAGCTCCGGAAAACTTGTTCCAAATGCCACTATTGTCAAACCTATTACAATAACAGGAACTTTTAAAAGTTTTGCAAGTGAACTTGCTCCATCAACAAAAATATCTGCACCTTTTATCAAAAAAATAAATCCTACAATTAAAAAAACATACACCCATATTCCGTTCATAAAATTTCCAAACATGTTCTCCTCCGTAAATAACAAAATTAAAAACCTTTTAAGATGCTTTAATATTTTTTATGTTTAAAATACAATTTTTTATTCATATTACTTTCTTCCTATTGAAAGGGACAATATACCTACAAAAGATCCTGCAAGAGCACCGGCAAAATGACAAAAAATCTCCAAAGAATTTTCATCAATAATCGATATTATCTCTCCTGTAAAATAAATCACAGCCAGCAAGATAAATGAAAAAGGTACGTTTTTTTTATCAATTGAAACATAAATCGCTAAAATCAAAAACATACATACAATTCCGCTTGTTCCGTAAATCACATTTGAAGCAAAGCAAACGCAAAAAACACCCCCGGTAACGGAAGTTATCAAAATCAAAACAGATGTTATTAATTTTCCAAAAACAGATTCCACTTTAGGAGCCAACAAAAGAATCAAAACTATGTTTGAAGCTAAACGATTCCAATTACCGCCTCCTAGCGGATATAAAAAAATCCTCAAATAATCTACAAAGTGATTGTAATTAAAACCGTCTGAATAATTCAAGCTTTTCGGACATACAAAAAACCAACAAATTTCAGGAAAGATACGCTCAAGCAAAGCTGCCAAAGTCAAAATGATTACAAAAGAAAGAACAACCGGAGTATCGAATGCAATATCAAATCTGGATTTTGATTTTGTCATTTTATCCTTTTCAAATATCAAGCTGAATCTTTATAGGACAATGATCGGATCCCATAACTTCGCTCAAAATGACAGAAGATTTTACCTTGTATAAAAGAGCCTGATTTACACAATGATAATCAATACGCCAGCCTATATTTTTTTCTCTGGCATTAAAACGATAACTCCACCAAGTATATTTATCAGGTTCCTGACAAAAATGCCTAAAAGTATCTACAAACCCGCAGGAAATAAACTCGCTCATCCATTCTCTTTCTTGCGGAAAATATCCGGGGTTTCCCTCGTTCGCTTTTGGATTAGCCAAATCTATAGGTTGATGTGCAACGTTGTAATCTCCACAAAGTAAGATATTTTTTCCCTGTTCAACAACTTTTTTACAGTATTCTAAAATAGCCTTATTAAAATCAATTTTGTAATCCAAACGCTTTCCTCCTTCCTGACTGTTAGGAAAATAAGCACTTATTACTACTAAATCTTTGAACACAGCTGAAATCATGCGTCCTTCATCATCAAAACGCAAATCATTCATAATATCTATGCTATCCGGCTCAATCTTTGAATAAATAGCAGTTCCGGAATAGCCCGGTTTTTTTGCAGATGAAAACCAACTCTTATAACCGCCGGCTTGCAATAAAGACTGTGAAAGCTGCCCTTTATTTGCCTTTGTTTCTTGAAGACAAACCACATCAGCACCGCAGTTTTCAATCCAGTTAATAAAACCTTTTTTTTCTACCGCTCTAATACCGTTTACATTCCACGAAATTACAGAAAACATGTGCCAAGTATACTCTTTTTGCATTTTTATTGCTATAATTAGCGAGTATGGTAATAGCAAAAGATTTAAAAGAAACTTTAAAAGCTGCAAATCTTACAGCAAAAAATAAATGCCACGAATTTATCACCTCGGAACATCTGCTTTATGCAGCACTCCAAAAACCTTCCGCACAAAGCCTAATAGAAGAATGTTATGGAAATCTTGCAGAACTAAAGAATTTGATATGTACCCATATAGATAAAGATTTACCAAAGTCAAAAAAACTTGTTGTAAATCCGATAAAAGATATTTCATACATATCTGTAATGGATAATATGGCCCGCCTTTCAGTTTACAGCCGGCAAAATATATGTAATATGGCAGATTTATTGATAGCTCTCATGGAAGACTCAAAAACACTTTCATATAAATTTATGAAAAAATGCGGATTAACAAGAAGCATCCTTATAGAAGTAGCCTCCAACAATTCGCTTTTATCCGGCACACCTCAATCAATTCTTGATATTTTTTTTAATTCTATATTTGAATTTCCACAAAATAGAGAGGAAAGCTTAAAAAACAACAGCTGTGCCTGCAAAAATTCTTCCAAAACGGAAAATTCATTAGAAAATGAGAGTGAATTTTTTGATGATATGTTTAACGAAACTGATTTTTGCGATGACGAGTGCGAAGAAAATTTTGAAAAAGCAAAAAATAAATCCGTTTTGGAACGATATTGTACAAATCTCACAGCCCAAGCAAAAGACGGCATTTTGGACTGCGTTATCTGCAGAGAAGATGAAATAAACCGGACAATACAAATTCTATGCAGACGGAATAAAAATAATCCGATTCACGTAGGAGATGCCGGAGTAGGAAAAACCTCAATAACAAAAGGTCTTGCACAGCTTATCGTTTTAGGAAAAGTTCCGGATCAGTTAAAAAAATCTCAAATTTTTGCCTTAGACATGGGGTCCATTGTGGCAGGAACAAAATTTAGAGGTGATTTTGAAAAAAGACTAAATTCAATCATCAAAGAATTAGAAAAACAAGAAAATCCGATTCTTTTTATAGATGAAATACACACAATCGTGGGAGCAGGCAACGGAAACTCGGATTCCTTGGATGCGGCAGATTTGTTAAAACCCGTATTCGCCGGTGGAAAAATACGATGCATAGGCACTGCAACCTACGAAGAATACAAAAAAATAATTCAAAAAGACAGTACTCTAAGTAGAAGATTTCAAAAAATAGATATTGAAGAACCTGATAAAAACAGTGCTGTAGAAATTCTAAAAGGTCTTGAAAAATATTACGAGGAATTTCATAAAGTTTCATACACCCCTGAAGCTTTAAATGCCGCAGTAGAACTTTCTGCAAGCTACATCGGAGAAAAAAAACTTCCGGATAAGGCAATCGATATTATGGATGAAGCCGGTAGTTACAAAAAAATTCTAAACGGCACTGTTGTAGACGAAAATGACATCCGTTTTGTAGTGTCAAAAATTGCAAAAGTTCCGCTGGAAAAAATAACTGCAAAAGAAAGTGAAAATCTAAAAAATCTTGAAACAAAGCTAAAATCTAATCTTTTTGCACAAGATGCTGCAATAAAAACCGTTTGTAAAGCCGTAAAAAAATCAAAAGCAGGTTTTTCTTTTCACGAAAAACCAATTGCAACATTTCTTTTTGCAGGTCCTACCGGAGTTGGAAAAACAGAGTTAGCAAAACTTCTAGCAAAAGAACTTTCTTGTACCCTTTTGCGTTATGATATGAGCGAATATCAGGAAAAGCATACAGTAAGCAAAATTATAGGCTCTCCTCCGGGATACATAGGCTACGAAGAAGGAGGAATCTTAATAGATAACGTACGCAGAAATCCAAACAGCATTATACTTTTAGATGAAATCGAAAAAGCTCATCATGATATTTTTAATTTGTTATTACAAATTATGGACTACGGTTTTTTAACGGATAACCAAGGTCGTAAAGCTGATTTTAGAAACACTATTATAATTATGACCAGTAATGCAGGAGCTGATAAAATAGGCAAAGATATTATCGGTTTTGGTCAACGCACACAAAATTCGGAAGTCATAGAAGAAGCCGTCGAAAACATTTTTACACCGGAATTTAGAAACAGACTTGATGCTGTAATTCCTTTTTCACACCTATCAAAAGACAACTGCAAACTAATAGTACAAAAAAATCTTGAACTCTTGCAGCAAAAATTCAAAAGAAAAAATATAAAAATCGATTTTAATTTTGACTTTAATGAATTTATAGTCGAAAAAGGATATTCAAAAGAATTTGGAGCCAGAAATATAGAAAGAACAATAGAAAAATACCTCGTAGAACCACTTTCAGAGGAAACACTATTTGGCAACCTCGAACACGGAGGAAATGTAAGAGCTTCTTTGAACGCACAAGAAAACTCCATTGTCTTCGATTTTTAGCTTAATTTTTTTGTTATTCAGGCACGTATAAAAAATCTTGGTCTATTTAGCTTCTATATTCTGTGCATGGAACTAAACACTTTTTCGTTCATGACATTAATATTCACGCCCATTTGAGTTCCTATTTTCTCAAGTTCTCCACGTAAAGAATCAACAGACATAGAAGAGTTATCAAAATCTACCATCATCATCATAACAAAATTGCCGGAAAGAATTGTTTGACTGATATCCGCAATATTTATGCTATTTTCTGCAAGAACAGCAGAAACCTTTGCTATAATCCCTTTTTGGTCAGAACCGACAACCGTAATAATCGCTTTCATATCTTTGTATTTTATTGTTGACTGTAAAAAAAAGCAATAGTATACTTGTCGTGAGTGTTATTATTATAAATAAACATATTCTTTGTTATATAAGACTAAGGATAGATAAACACATAAAAAGAAATGTAGCTATAGGTTGAAAAGACCTTATCTTGCAACAAGTGCATGATAAGGAATAAACTTTTATGTAAAATTTTAATTATCTATCACTAAGTAAGGAGCAATAGCTATGAAAAAAGAAAAAAAGTTTTTTCCGAGTACAAACGGAGTTGACTCGGTTTGTTATTACAAGTATTCACCTAAAACTACTCCAAAATTTATTTTTCAAATCGCTCATGGAATGGCAGAATACGCTGAACGCTATGAAGGTCTTGCAGAATTCTTGTGCGAAAAAGGTTTTGTAGTTTACATTCATGAACATGTAGGTCATGGTGGCAGTGTAAAAGATATTGACCATTTGGGTCTTTTTCTCGATGAAAAGCAATCAATTACCTTGGTTGAAGATACTCACAAGATGAGTTCAATCGCAAAACAAGAAAATCCTAACCTAAAATTAAACCTTTTTGGGCACAGCATGGGATCTTTTGTTGTAAGACTTTATGCAGGAAAATACGGATATGAATTGAATTCTCTTATCGTATGCGGAACAGCAAGTGCAAATCCTGCCATTGCCGCCGGTTTTGCTATCGTAAAAATACTTAAAGCATTCAAAGGAAAAGATTTTAAAAGCAAATTTATAGACAAGATGTCTTTCGGAGCATTCAATTCTCATTGGAAACCTGCAAGAACTCCGTTCGATTGGCTTTCAGTAAACACTAAAAACGTAGACGACTACATCGCAAGCCCTTATTGCGGTTATTTATTTTCCCTTGACGGATACAAGATGTTACTTGAACTAAATAGAGACAGCAATGCTCCTGAAACATTTTCAAAAACGCCTAAAAGTTTGCCTATATTTTTGATTTCCGGTAGCGAAGATCCGGTAGGAAACTATGGTGCAGGTGTAAAAACTTCTTATGAATCTTACAAAAAAAATGGAATTGAAGACGTTTCCATCAAACTTTATGAAGGATACAGACACGAAATACTTTTGGACGATTGTGCACAACAAGTTAGACAGGATATTCAGGATTTTCTCGCAAGAGTAAATGCATAACTTTTATCTTTTAAAAAATTCATACAAAGTATTTTTAAAAAACCGTGTTTCTTGTTTTAGTTCGAGGACACGGTTTATTTTTCTCGCTTTTGTAATCACAGCGTTAAGCTCGGCAAGTTTTTTAGCAGCACACGAGGGAGCAATGTGGGGCGAAAAAAACTTAAAAGTAATTTCAACAGAATATTTTGACTTCATTTATTCTGAAAAATCACGAACTTCCGCTCTTATTCTTGCAGAAAAAGCCGATTCAATTTACAAAGAATTAGCTGAAAATTACAATGTGCCACATAAATTTCATTTCCCGGTAGTAATGGTTCCTACAACGGATACTTTTAACGCATATTATTCTTATGCACCTTTTAATCACATTGTCATTTTCGATACTTCTCCAATCGTGGATATGGCAGTTTTCAGCGAATCTTTAATTATGGTTTTCAAACATGAACTTACACATGCAATCACAATGAATGCGAGCAATGTTCCGTGGTATAAGTTTAGAAATATCATGGGAAGTGCCTACTATCCGGGAATTGCAACCACTACAAGAGCCATTCTTGAAGGAGCAGCCGTTTCACAAGAAAGTAAACACGGCGAGGGGCGTTTAAATGATGAATACAGCAAGCAGATTGTAAAACAAGCAAAAATCGAAAACAAGTTTCCAAAACATGCCTCAATACAGGGTAGCAGAGATATGTATCCTTATGCAAAAATAAGTTACATGTTCGGAAGTGAATTTGCAAAGTATCTTAGACAAACATACGGAGAACAAAAATATGCCCTGTATTGGAATTATCTTATAAACTGGAAAGGACTTACTTTTGACATTGTTTTTAAAAAAGTATACGGAATTTCAGAAAAACGTGCTTGGAACGAATTTTGCAAACAATATGAAATTCCCATGCTACAACAACGCAATTCTGAGGCTTTAAATAAAACTTCATATTACACTTCACTTGTTACATGCAAAACCGGAATTGCCTATGTTGATCTGTTTAATGCTTCGGTTTATTTTTGCAAAAAGGAATCTGACAATTCTCTAAGCAAACCTAAAAAACTTTTTACTGCAAACTTTATTTCAAGCATTTCAATTTCAAAAGACGGAAGATTCTTAACCGTAAACTACACGGACGAATCAACTGCACATCCAACAGATCGCTCAATGATTTTCGATCTTTTTACAAAACAAAAATACGTTATAAAACAAAAACACATAAAAAATTCGATCGTCATTGGAGGGAAATATGTCGCAACTGTAAAAAAACAAGGATACTCAGAAACTCTTGAAATTTACGAATTGAATTTTAATAAATATAAAAGAATTTGCGGAACAACTTTAAAAAACAACATATCGCCGGATTTTGCAGACCAATTTTTTTCATTAACCTCGGACGATACTAATCTGTATTATATTTTCAAAGAAAAACTTAACTTTTTTATAGGCTGCTACGAATTAAATGAAGAAAAATTTATTCACGTAAAATTACCTTTCGATGATATGCGAATTAGAGATTTAAGTTTTACCGGTGAAAATGCAAAATTAAGTTTTTCATACACAAAAAAGGGCTCAATGCCTCGTTTCGGCTTTGTTGAATTCGATCAAAGAGACGGAAAAATTAATTATGAAGGCAAAAAAGCGATATTTACACTTTCTACAAAAGACTGTTCAGGAGGTTACTATTGCCCTGTAAAAATTACCGAAGGAAAAATAGCTTTTATTGCAGAATTTTTTGAATCACATAAAGTTATGTTTGAAAACTTTGATAATACAAACATGGAAACAATATCATCCGCTTTAGAAAAACCTGATTTTCTTAAAAGCAAAAATAAACAAGAACCGACTTTTAACGTGCAAAGTTTTACCGAAAAAAACTTTAATATTTTTAAATATTCTTTACGCGGTTCAATTTTTCCGGTTTCAATAGCATCGCTACAGCAGATAACGCCGGAACTTTTTACTAAATCTTATGCAGCCCCATTCGGAATAACATACTTTACATCTTCGCCATGGACATCTCCGATTATTCTAGTTTCATGCGGTTACAGTATACTTTCCAATTCAGGAAGTTTTTTACTGAATCTTTCCGGAGGCACGGCTACCGATGTATTCAAATACCGTTTGATATCTCAAATAGGTTTTGACAAAAATGGATTTAAACAGACATTCAATGAAGTATCATTGAAATCTGAAATTCCCATAGGAAGTACATGGTTTTTTAATATTGCAGAAGAAACTTCTTTCTTTTTCGGACAACAATGTCTTACATCACAAATTGAAAATAAACTTTTGAACTTGTTCATCGATAAAAATCTTGCAACGGATTTTGACTCAAGACTGTTAGCAAACTCAAGTACTATTTTCGGTTTTTCAAATTTAAGACGGCATGGAACCAACGCATTTGAAAAATACGGAATACAGATGTTTTTTTTATATAATTTTCAATACTACAATCAAATTCCTTTTAAAACAAACAAATCCGTTTCTATGTTCAGCATTTTTTCTCAAAACTTGAGTTTTACATTAAAAGGTGCCATTCCATATCTTATTCCGATACAATCACAAAACGGCTTTACTTATAACCTGCCTATAACACTATCAACTTCGATTTTTCCATCTGTAAAGTACTTTGGAAGATTTTTTGCAGATGTTGTGTTATTTGCTTACGAATTACAGGTAAGCCCTGACTGGCTAACTATCTTATATTTTAACAGAATTTCAGTTTCGGCAAGTTACACAGGAAACATTGCAACTAACACAGCACATTCAACATGGTTTTTTGATAACATAGCATCATACAAAGCGGACATAAGTTCAGGTAATATAGCTTACCACGACGATCTTTGCCTTGCACTGACTCTGTCTGCAACACCTAATATCGGAGTTGCAGCAAACACCAACGCCAAGTTTGATCTTAGCCTAAGATTTCATTACAGACCTAATCGCGAAATTAATACCAAAATGTTTTCTATGGATCTATCAGGTCTTGTATTGTTTTAATATAATTACAGCAGTACAATGTTGAATCAATCCGGTTAAACATATCATAAAAAAAAGCTACTTGAATATATCACCTCATTTAGTTAAAATGTAGAAATCTATTCTAGTAAAAATTTTATTTTTGAGAGGTACATATGAGCATGGATATTTCTAAAATGAGAAATATCGGTATCAGCGCCCACATTGACTCAGGTAAGACCACCCTGTCAGAACGTATTTTGTTTTATTGCGACAAAATTCACGCTATCCATGAGGTTCGCGGAAAAGATGGTGTCGGTGCTGTTATGGATAACATGGAGTTGGAAAGGGAAAGAGGAATTACAATTCAATCTGCATCAACCCAAGTAAAATGGAAAGACACAACATTCAACGTAATCGACACACCGGGTCACGTTGACTTTACTGTAGAAGTTGAACGCTCTTTAAGAGTTCTTGACGGAGCAATCTTAGTTCTTTGTTCTGTAGGAGGAGTTCAATCTCAGTCTATAACGGTAGACCGTCAGTTAAAACGATATCACGTTCCAAGAATCGCTTTTGTAAACAAGTGTGATAGAACCGGAGCAAATCCGTTTAGAGTTAGAAATCAGCTTAGAGAAAAATTAGCTCTTAATGCATACATGATGGAAATTCCGATCGGACTGGAAGATAAATTGGAAGGTGTTGTTGACCTTGTTTCAATGAAAGCTCTCTATTTTGAAGGAGATAACGGTACGGAACTTCGCGTTGCAGAAATTCCTTCTCACCTTGTAGATCAGGCAAAACAATATCGTGAAGAACTTTTGGATGCTGCATCTATGTTCAGTGATGAACTTATGGAAGCAATGCTTGAAGGGGAGCCTACCGAAGAAATGATTAACGCTGCGATTAGAAAGGGGACTCTTTCAGAACAGTTCGTTCCGGTTTTTTTGGGCTCAGCTCATAAAAACAAAGGAATCCAGCCTTTATTGGACGGCGTTGTAAAATTTTTGCCTGATCCTTCAGAAGTAAAAAATATTGCATTGGACTTGAGCAAGGATGAAGCTCCTGTTGAACTTTCATGCAACGAAAATGATCCTTGTGTTTCTTTAGGATTTAAACTTGAAGACGGTCAATACGGACAATTGACGTATGTACGTGTATATCAGGGTACCTTAAAGAAAGGAGAAGAACTTTACAACACTCGTGCAAGAAAGAAGTTCAAAGTAGGACGTCTTGTTAGAATGAACTCGGCAAGCATGGAAGATATCAACGAAGGTGTACCGGGCGATATCGTAGCACTTTTTGGAGTTGACTGTGCTTCGGGCGATACATTTTGTTCACCGGGAATAAACTACGCAATGACTTCAATGTTCGTTCCTAATCCTGTAATTTCATTATCAATTACGCCTAAGGACAAAAAATCTGCAGATCAAATGGGCAAGGCTCTTAACCGATTTACAAAAGAAGACCCTACTTTCCAATCATACGTAGATCCTGAATCTAACGAAACGATTATTAGAGGTATGGGAGAGCTTCATCTTGATGTATATGTAGAAAGAATGAGACGTGAGTACAACTGTGAGGTTACAACAGGTGCTCCTCAAGTAGCTTACAGAGAAACTATTACTCAGCAAGCAGATTTTAACTATACTCATAAAAAGCAAACCGGAGGTTCAGGTCAATACGGTAGAGTTGCAGGTTTTATGGAACCTATCGCAGACAAAGATTACGAGTTTGTTGATGCAATAAAAGGTGGTGCAATTCCTAATGAATTTATACCATCTTGTGATAAGGGATTCAAAAAAGCACTCGAAAAAGGTTCTCTTATTGGGGCTACAGTCGTGGGTGTAAGATGTACAATCAATGACGGTCAGTATCACCCTGTAGACTCTAATGATAATGCGTTCCAAATTGCAGCTATCGGAGCTTTTAGAGAAGGTTATGCAAAGGCTAAGCCTGTTATTATGGAACCTATAATGAAAGTTGAAATTGCAGGGCCTACAGAATTCCAAGGAAATATGTTCGGTCTTATAAACCAAAGACGTGGAGTAATTATTTCTTCAACGGACGATGCAGGACAGTCAACAGTTAATGCGGAAGTTCCTCTTTCTGAAATGTTCGGATTTTCTACGATTCTCCGTTCTTCAACACAGGGAAAAGCTGAATTTACAATGGAATTTGAAAAATACGGTAAAGTTCCTAATTCAGTTTCCGAAGAATTACAGAAAAAATATCAGGAAGAAAAAAAAGCTGAAAAAAAATAGTTTTGCTTTTTTAGGATAGTACTGTATAATAAAAACGTCGGATTGCAAAAATTGGTCTGGCGTTTTTTTTATTACTTATAAAATATCACATCAACACGGAGGAAAATATGACAAATAAAGAGCTTATAGATCGAAGCCCTATTAGATTTTTTGAAAATGCAACGAACGGAGGATTAAAAGCCGGACAAGTTGGTGCTATTACATCAAAAAAGGGATTGGGCAAAACTTCAGTTTTAGTACAACTCGGAATGGACTATCTTTTACAGGAAAAACAGGTTGTACACGTATCCTTTGATCAGCAATTGGATTCTGCAATGACATGGTACGAAGATATTTTTGCAGAATTAACGAAAAAGAAAAATATTCCAAATATTGATGACGTAAAAGCAAGTCTTTTACAAAAAAGAATTATTCTAAATTTTAATCAGGATATAATTTCCGGAGAGCAAATCGTAGATACCCTGAAAGCCCTTACAAGCGGAGGAATCAATGTCGAATGTCTTATAATCGACGGAATGGATTTCAACAGGGTAAATGAAGATGCAATTAAAGCTTTTAAAGATTATGCAAAAAAAGCAAATATTGTAATTTGGTTTTCAATCAATACAGATGAAATCCAGGTAAACAAAATGTTTACCCCTGCAATTGCAGAAATTATGGATGCAGTGATTTATTTGGAACAAAAACCGGATGCTATTGAAATGTCCGTTTTGAAAATCGATGGGGGCAAATCTTCCGGCTCAAATCTCAAATTGGATTCAAAAACCTTGCTTTTGTCTGAAAAATAAGTGAACACGAGATCCAGCGGTATTTTACTACATCCAACATCGCTTCCCGGCACATCCGGTATAGGTACCATAGGAAGGTATGCTTTCGATTTTGTAGACTGGCTAGAAAAAGCAGGTCAAACTTTATGGCAAATTCTTCCTATTGGACCTACAGGCTATGGCGATTCCCCTTATTCTTCATTTTCCACATTTGCAGGAAATCCTTTGCTGATAGATTTGGATATACTAAAAGAAAACGGATGGCTTACAGAAGAACAGTGTAAAGAAAACGAGCCCATAAAAAATTCGACTTTTATCGATTATGGAGCCGTAGTAGACCGGAAAATTCCTTTACTAAAAATAGGAGCATCTCAATTCCTTTCCGATATCCGCAAAAAAGATGTTTGTAGCAAAGAAAATTTAACGGCAGTAAAATACTGCAAATTTAAAAAAGAAAATTCTTTTTGGCTTGAAAATTACGCAGTGTTTATGGCAATAAAAGACTTTTATAACGGTAAACCATGGTGTACAGACTGGCAAAAAGAGCTTGCAACTTACAAAAGCAAAGCCGTAACCGAGTTTAAATATAAAAATCAAGATAAAATCGAAATTTACAAAGCTATTCAATTTTTCTTTTTTACTCAATGGCAAAATTTAAAAGAATATGCAAACAAAAAAAATATAAAAATAATAGGTGATATTCCGATTTTTGTTGCTCAAGATTCAAGTGATGTTTGGTCAAATCAACACTTATTCCAATTACATAAAAACGGAAAGCCTAAATTTGTAGCAGGGGTTCCGCCCGATTATTTTAGTGCTGACGGACAGCTATGGGGTAATCCTGTTTACGATTGGAATAAAATGAAAAAAGACGGATACCGATGGTGGATAGAAAGAATCAAGGCTATATTAAAGCTTACAGATTACGTTCGCATCGATCATTTTAGGGGCTTTGAAGCATATTGGGCTGTTCCTTACGGGGAAAAGAACGCCGTAAACGGGAAATGGATAAAAGGCCCTAATTCTGCTCTTTTTAAGAAAATCAAAAAAAAATTGGGAGAAATTCCCATTATAGCAGAAGATCTAGGATTAATTACCAAAGAAGTTCAAAAATTACGGGATGATTTTAACCTTTCCGGTATGAAAATCCTGCAATTTGCATTTGATTTAAACGAAGAAAAATCCGGATGCTTGAAAAATGCGTTTTTACCGCACGAATATGGCAGAAACTTTGTTGTCTATACAGGAACTCACGATAACCAAACTATGCAAGGTTACATAGATTGTGCATCTTCAGAGGAAAAATCTTTTATAAAACGCTATCTTTGTGGCAATTTGGAAAACATAAAAATTGATGATGAACAAATTTGCCCTCTTCTTATAAGGGAAGCTTTTGCAAGCGTTGCAAAGATGGCAGTCATTCCGTTGCAAGATATTTTTGCTGTAGGAGATGAAGGCAGAATGAATATTCCTTCAACACAAGGCGGACATAATTGGCAATGGAGAATGTCAACTGATATGCTTTTTGGTGAAAATGCAGAAAAAAAAGCAAATTGGCTAAAATCGTTAAGTACGCTTTACGATAGAAATTAAAATTCCCACCTATTTTTTATCCGTCCTTATAAAACAAGCTGAAAATAATTAGTTTTTATACAAAAAACAACAAGCATTATACCGTTTCAGTATTTAACAAAATTTGGCTAAAGTTTATTTATCAAATACCGACAAACAAATGGTACTTTATACATTAAAAAACAAACATGCATATAAATGGGAGGTAACTATGGGATATCCGCAGGCATTTTCTGCATACAAACAAACAGGAGTAAAAACCGCCACTCAGGGCAAACTAATCGTAATGCTTTACGAGGAAGCTGTAAAACAACTGAGTTTTGCAATAAGCAAATTCAATAATGAGGGTAAAGTTGAACCGGTAAATATTGAAAAACTAAGTCAAAACATCCTAAAAGCACAGGAAATAATTACAGAATTGATGGTTTCTCTTGATATGAATGTTTCCGAAGGACAGGATATTGCAAAAAATCTTTTAGCCTTATATGTGTTTTTCAATAAAGAACTTATGGAAGCAAATATGAACTTAAATAAGGAAAAAATAGTTTCCGTTCACAAAATGATGAGCGATTTAAAAGACAGTTGGGTTCAAGCAGAAAGCATGACAACAACACATGCTTCGGAAATAAGACCTTCAATCAGCATAAGTGGCTAAGGAGATTTTGTATGGAAGATTCTGATAACGAACTTACAAGAGAAGAACTTGATCAAAGAGTTGCAATTCTCAAACGGTTAAAAAATTTACTTGAAATGCAGCGTTCAAAATTTCAAGAATATCTTTTTGTTCTTGAAAAACAAGAAAATGAAATTTCAAATGAAAATTATGAAAGCATATCTGCACACACGGAAATTGAACAACAAATTGTAAACAATATTGAGAATCTTCAAAAAGTTATAAAACCGATGGAAGAACTTTACCAACAGGCAAACTCTCCATTTTCAGCCGACATTCCTCAACTCAAAATTGATTTAGAAAATCTACAAAAAAATGTTCTCATTCAAAACGAAAAAAACCGAATATTATTAAAACAACATCTTTCACAGATAAAAGAAAAGCTGGGCCAGCTTAATAATCCGAAAATAAATCCGTATGTAAATCATCTTTCGATTTATGCCCAAAAACGTCAAACTGCAGGCATGATAGATGTACAAGGTTAGAGAAAATCCGATTTATTTGACATTGAACTGTACACAAATTTTCTATAAAATAAAAACATGGAAAAGAAAACAATTTATGTCATTGATTCTTACGGTTTGATTTATCGATCATATTATGCTTTTGTATCTCGCCCACTTGTAAACGAAAAAAACGAAAATGTCAGTGCAATTTACGGTTTTTTTAACAACCTGCTTTCTTTGATACAAAAGAACAAAGTAGATTATCTTGTTGCCGCTATGGACAGCAAGGAAAAAACTTTCCGCCATGAAATGTATCCGGAATACAAAGCAACTCGTCAAAAGACGCCGGAAGATTTGCATTCCCAAATTCCATATATTGAACAAGTTTTAAAAGCTTTGAAAGTTCCCATTTTACAAAAAGACGGTTTTGAAGCAGATGATATTATAGCAACGATTGCAAAAAGATGTTGCAAAGAAGACTTTGACTGCCACATACTTTCCTGTGATAAAGATTTGATGCAACTTGTAGATAATTGCACCAAAATGATCAAAACTGACAAAACAGGTTCATGGATAACTATAGGTATGGAAGAAGTTGAAAAAGAATGGGGCGTAAAACCTGAAAAGATGTTGGATATGCTTAGCCTTGTAGGAGATACGGCAGACAACATTCCCGGAGTAAAAGGAATTGGAGAAAAGACTGCCGTAAAACTTTTAAATGAATACGGTTGCTTAGATTCAATTCTTGAAAATGCTGAAAAAATACCGGGTTCCGTTGGAAAAAAAATACGAGAAAAACCTGAAAGTGCTAAATTTTCCAGAACTCTTATAAGATTAGACTCTGATGTTCCTATTGAATTTCAACTTGAAGATTTTGACTTTAAAAAGGCTGACTTTGGTGAAGCCGCAAAAGTTCTTTTAAAATTAGGAATTCCTTCCGTGGCAAAAAGATTTGAAACAAAAAAAACAAATCAAAAAAACAAAACTTGTACAAAATCCGATAGCAACTCAACATTCACTATTGAAGAAACAGAAGACATGGAAGAAGAACTTACAGAAAATAGCGGAAATTATATTGCAGTTACCGAGGAATTAAAATTAAATAAGATAATCGATGATTTTTTGAATACCCCAGACAAAGACGGCAGATTTTACATAGCCTTTGATACCGAAACCGATGGACTGGATATTATCAATGCAAAACTTGCAGGATTTTCTTTGTGCAACACTCCAAAAAATTCATTTTATATTCCAATCATAACAGCAGAAAGCAAAAAAAACGGAGAATTGTTTGAAACAAAACCCGAATACATAACTCAGACTCAGGCTTTTAAAGCCCTTGCTCGGCTTTTTTTTAATCCGCAAGTTACAATGGTGTTACACAATGCAAAATTCGATTTGCAGATTTTATACTCAAACGGATTTTTTGGTGATCCGGATAAAAATAAAACTTCATTTAATTTTTCATGCCGCATCGCAGATACAATGATTGCTTCGTGGCTTTTACAAAGTGAAAAGCAGTCAAATTCATTAGAAAAACTTGCACAAACAAAACTTCACCTAAAAACAATTTCTTATGAAAGTATTGTTCCTAAAGGCAAAACTTTTATGGATGTACCGTTGGAAACTGCCGTCAAATACGGAGCAGAAGACTCCGATTTAACGATCCGATTGTGGAATCTTTTTAAGGTTCAATTGGAACAAAATAATCTAATTGAACTATTTGAAACAATGGAAATGCCTTTAATTCCCGTTCTTGCAAGAATGGAACTTAACGGGATCCACATAGAAAAAAGCGAACTTGCCCAATACGGCAAAGAAATTGCAAATCAAATTTCACTAATAACAAAAGAAATTTTTGATACGGTCGGCCATGAATTTAATATTGCATCTCCAAAGCAATTAGCACAAGTTTTGTTTACAGAAATGTCTCTTGTACCTACAAATAAAACAAAAAAGGGTTCAACAGATGCAGATGTTTTGGAAGAACTGGCAAAATTTCATCCGTTGCCGGCAAAAATTCTTGAATACCGAAAACTTGCAAAATTGCAGTCAACTTACATAGACGCACTTCCTCTTTTAGCAGACGAAAATGATAGGCTTCATACTTCATTTTTACAAACAGGAACTGCAACCGGCAGACTTTCCAGTTGCAATCCAAACTTGCAAAATATTCCGGTACGAGAAGAAAGCGGACGCAGAATAAGACAAAGTTTTTCAGCTTCACAAGGAAATGTTTTGATAAGTGCAGATTATTCACAAATTGAATTGGTAATTCTTGCACATTTATCCCAAGATAAAAATCTTTGTGATGCATTCAATTCAGGTACAGATGTTCACAAAGCAACTGCATCGTTGGTTTTTAAGATTCCTGCCGAAAATGTAACTTCTGATATGCGACGTATGGCAAAAGTAATAAACTTTGGGGTAATGTACGGAATGAGTGCTTTTAGACTTTCAAATACTTTGGGAATTACAAGAGCTCAGGCAAGCGATTTTATAAATCAATATTTTACAACATATTCGGACGTACAAAATTTTATGAAAAAAACAATCGAAAAAGCTGAGAAAACAGGATACGTGGAAACTGTTTTTGCTCGCCGACGTTATATTCGTGCAATAAACAGTGCCAATAAAACCGAAAAATCCGGTGCACAGCGAGTTGCAATAAATACTCCAATTCAAGGAACAGCTGCAGATATAGTCAAAAAAGCCATGTTGCAAGTTTTTTCAATGTTGGAAGAAAAATATCCTGATGCAAAAATGCTGTTACAGGTTCATGATGAACTGATATGTGAATGTCCCGAAGAAATTGCTGAAAAAGTTTCCTGTGATATAAAACAATGTATGGAAAACATAATAAAATTGAATGTCCCTTTAAAAGTTTGTGTTGAAACGGGAAAACGTTGGGGAGAATTTCACTAGGATAGTCAATTGAAAACAAAAATTATAGCTATTACAGGACCTATGGCTGCAGGCAAGAATTATATATGTTCCATTTTTGAAAAAATGGGCTGCGTTTCAATTGATGCGGATAAATTAGCTCACACTGCTGTAGAAATATCAAAAAACTCCATTTTAGAGGCTTTCAATATTGAAGCGCAAAAAAAAGGAATTCAAATTTTGAATGAAAAAGGTAATATAAACCGCAGGGAACTTGCACGAATAGTGTTTGACAATGAAGAAAATTTGAAAATCCAAGAATCAATTATTCATCCTGTAGTAAATAACATGATGGAAGCATTCATAAAAAATAATAAGGGTAGGCTTATTATCCTTAACGGTGCCGTTTTGTACAAAACCCCCATTATAAAAACTTGTGATGCAATCATTTTTGTTACAGCTCCTTGTTTTATTCGTTTCCTTAGAGCAAGAAAACGCGACAAAATGAAACTTACAGCTATTTTACAAAGATTTAAGGCTCAAAAAAATTTATTTGCTAAATATTATTTTTTAAATGCCGATGTTTACAAGGTAAGGAACCTAGGTTCTTTAAGAAAACTTGAAAAAAAGTTACATGGAATTCTTACCGATATTGGTTACGAGGGGAATTAGTATATGGATTCAAAACGAACTTTATGGATTTTAGCGGCAGTAGGGCTTTTTTTACTTGCAGTAGTAGGTTTTGCATTGATTGTATATGCTCCTGCAAAAAACTCAAAACCTGCAAATATCAACACACAAGCAACAAACGATATTTGGATAGCATCTCAACCGGAGCTTGAAATCAAGTCAACTGAGGTAGATACTTTAAAACCTTTACACGGAATAAATCAAAACGGTAATTCAAGTACACAAATTCAGAATTTTCAAAATCAAAATTCAATTGATCAGGAGCAAAATTATTACGGACAAAATCAAGACTTGCAAAGTTATCAAAAAGTAAAAGATTTGACAGTTTTAAGCGATAACACAAAAATAATAACAAATGGAAATACAACCATAGACCTAACAGGAATAATTTCAAATTCTTCAAGTCAGCCTGTAATTACGAATAATTCACAATTAAATACAGAGTCAAGTTCATATCAAACTTTAGACAAAAAAAATCAGTCAAAAGACGAAAAAGTTTATAGAACTTCGGAGAATTCTGCTACAAAACCTGTTGCAAAAAAAACAACATCGACAAAAGCTACTCCGACTGCAACTAGAACGACAGCGATTCAACCAAAATACTGGATTCAAGTTTCTTCATATTCGAGCAAGAAAAATGCAGAAGAAGCAAGAAATGCCTTGAGTTCAGAAAAAATTCCGGGAGAAATTTTTACATTCTCGGATAAAAACGGAACACTGTTTTATAGAGTACGTGTAGGTCCTTACACAACCAAAAGCGAGGCGGAATATTGGCAAGAAAGAATTAAGTCTATTGAAAAATTTACAAAGACACAAACTTTTATAACGGATTCGTCTGCAAAGGCAAAATAAAAAGTAGATAACGCAGATGGCTGAAAATTCATAAAACTTTTTATAAAGTTTATCAAAAAATCGATTTTTTGCCCTATTAATTAGGTATGAAAAATCGATTTTTTATTTTTGTGCTTTTGGTTTTTCTGTTGCTTTCAAAAGCTTTTTCAGAATCGGAGCATATCCAAGATTCAACAAAATTCAATGAAAATTCTTCGAAAAAATCAGGAACATCCAAAATTTCAAAACAAACTCAAAAAAAAGAGTCAAATCCACATAAAACTGAAAATTCTGTCAGATATGATTTCAATGAAAAAAATCATACCATAGGAATAAATATAAAAACAAAAGTGCAAAAAAATAACTCTATTGAAAGCATTTTTTTTACCAAAATTCATCCTGACCCGTCTTTAGTTAATTGGGCAATAAAACAAAATACTGAAAACTTTGTTTTTCAAACAGGAAATTTGAGTTTTTCCGGTTCAAATTCTAAAATGAATAATCTTTCATGGACAAGTATTGATTGTTTTAGTGAGAATTTTCTTTCGTCAATTTTTTTTAAGGCAAATAACCCGATTAATGCAAATTCAGTTAATAATTTTTCCACTTTTATAAAATACACACCTCCTTTGCAAAATTTTTTACAATTTAAACCAAATTTTTGTTTTGCTTGGACTCCCGATTTTAATGCAACAACAAAAATTGATACAAGTAAAATTTTTGTAAGTTCAATTTTTCCGTTTAACTTTGGAAAATATAAATTTTCACTCGGAATAAGTTATGCTTCAAGTTATCTTGAAAAAAATTCATCAAGCTGGTATTTAAAATCTCCGTATTTTTTAGAAAACCGTTTTTCAAAATTTTTGGGTGAAATTGATTTTAAAGGAAATTTTTTTAAGATATATTCCGCTTTTTTTTTATCGCAAGATCCTGTGAAGCCTGAAATTTTTAAATCCGGCGAAAGATTTGATGCAATGCTTGATTTTAACTTTTCAAAATATGTAAAAAATACAACAGCTACCAGAGTGTTTTTAAGTCAAAATGATTTATACACCCTTAACGGAAAGATTATAAAAGAACCTCTCCATTATTGTATATCCGAAAAAATACAAATAAAATTAGATCTGTGTAATATTATTTTCTCCTCGCTTTTTGACTCAAAATATTCATACGACGAAGGGGCTTCCATGGTTGCAGGCAATTCAGAGTGTTTTCAGTGCGGTATAAAAGCGGATTTTTTTACTTGGAATTTATGTACAAAGTATAAATACAGGATAGATACAACAAAATTTTTTTTTACTCCGTTTCATGAAATTCTTGTTTCTTGTTGGATTACAATCTTAAAATACAATGATTTTTTTATTTCAAATTTTTCTTACTTACAATTCACAAGTGAAAATTGGAATATTTATACAAAGCTTAATTTTTCGCAAAAAAAACTGAACTTTGAGATTTCTGAAAAACTCGGAGGAAAATACGAAAATGAAGATTCTGCTTCTTTAAAAAAAATAAATACTGATACAAAAATAAAAATAAGCTGCAAAAATTTTTGGTTAAGCACACAAATAAACACTAAGCCAACAAAAAAAGCGATATCAAATACCGAAAAAAAAGTCTTAAATACCGCTTTTAAAATATCGATTGGATATTCAATAAAATTTTAGAATGAATTATCTAAATTTTCACTTTCAATGTCTTTAAAATATTTTGCACTCCCGCATTTTATTTCATCAGTAGCATCTTCGTCACAAACTATAATAGCTTTTTTGTGCATTTGAAGAGCACTTACTGTCCACATTTGACTTACCCCTTCTTCAATTGCATGTTTTAGAGCTACTGCCTTATTGTGTCCCGTAATCAAAATCATAACTTCTTCTGCATCACAAATAGTTCCCACTCCAACCGTCAGTGCAGTGTTTGGAACTTGCGTAACATCGCCGTCAAAAAAACGAGAATTCACTCGCATTGTTCCCTTTGTAAGAACTTTTACGCGAGTTCTGCTTGCTAAAGAAGATCCCGGCTCATTAAAAGCAATATGTCCGTCAACACCAACTCCTCCAAGGAAAAGTTTTATACCTCCAACAGCTGCAATGGATTTTTCATAGGTTTCACATTCTAAGTCCAAATCCTTTGCCATTCCATTCAAAATATGGACATTTTCCTTTTTGATATTTATGTGGCTAAAAAAATTATCCCACATAAACCTATGATAACTTTGAGGATGATATTCAGGCAATCCGACATATTCATCCATGTTGAAAGTTACAACATGTTCAAAAGAAACCTTGCCTTGCTCGTACAAATCGATCAGGGCTTTGTAAGTGCCCAAAGGAGTACTTCCCGTAGGCAAACCTAGTACAAAAGGCTTTTTTACAGTGGGTGCATATTCATTAATACGCACTGCAATGTGATTTGCAGCCCATTTGCTACATTTATCGTAGTCATTTTGAATAATTACTCTCATACTACATCTCCTAAAACCTTTTTTTGCAATGTTATCGCAAAAAAATAAGCGAAACATCCACAAAAACAAATTTAGACTGTAAAAAGAAATACCCATATGTGTATAACTTTTTATCACGTCTTATATGAAACTAATCTTCAGCTTTTGAAAGCATAAGATTGGTTAGAATTCCAAGAATCAAAGCACATGCAACTGTTGTAACGGTTACTCTTCCAAAAGAAACCGACATTCCTCCTACTCCTGTTATGAAAATTACAGAAGCAACAAAAAGATTTCTGTTTTTATTCAAATCAACATTTTGAAACATTTTTAGACCGGAAACCGCAATAAATCCGTAAAGAGCAATACAAACTCCGCCCATTACACAGCTGGGTATTGTTTCAAGAAATGCAACCAACGGCGATATAAAAGAAAAAATCAAACAAAGAATTGCACAACCCCAAATTGAAATTGTAGATGCATTGCGGGTAATTGCAACACAACCTATTGATTCTCCATAGGTTGTATTCGGACAACCGCCAAAAAACGCTCCAACTACAGAACCTATACCGTCCCCTAAAAGAGTTCTCATAAGTCCGGGCTTTTTTAGTAAGTCAACGCCAACGATTGAAGATAAGTTTTTGTGATCGGCAATATGTTCTGCAAAAACTACAAAAGCAACAGGAACGTATGCTGCCAAAAGAGTTAAAATATAAGTTCCCGAAATATCTTTCACCCCCTGTATTCCGCCCTTTACAAAAGCAAAATCAGGTACAGATAAATATCCTCCAAGTGATTTATAGTCCAAATTTGTAACAGCGGAATAGTCTATTACAATGAGAGAAGAACAACCGGAAATATGACCTATTAATGCGAATATGGAAGCAGCAACATAGCCTGCAAGAATTCCAACCACGAACGGAATCAATTTTCCTATTCCCTTACTGTAAGAAGAACATACCATTGTTACCGCTAATGTTATGAAACCGCAGATAAGAGTTACATAAGAACTTCCACCCTGAACATTTGTTTTCATAACATCGGCAATCGCATTTCCTGCAAGTGAAAGCCCAATAATTGCAACCGTAGGACCTATAATTACCGGCGGCATAAGTTTATCAATCCAAGCTACACCGCAAAACTTGATTACAACTGCAATGATTATGTAAACAAGTCCTGCCATAAAAGCTCCTATAATCAATCCCAAATAGCCGATTGCAAGACTTGCAGCACCTGCAAAGGCACTAAACATCGAACCAATAAAAGCAAAAGATGAACCCAAAAAAACAGGGCTGGAACTTTTTGTAAATAAAAGGTAAACAATAGAACCTATACCGGCTCCAAAAAGTGCGGCACTTGCCGTTAAACCATGTCCTACAATCGCAGGGACTGCAATAGTCGCCGCCATAACAGCCAAAAGTTGCTGAAAAGCAAACAAAAAAATACTACCGAGTTTTGGTTTATCCTTTATCCCATAAATCAAACTCATTTATTTTCTCCTACATTCATAAATTTAGAAAACTATATCATAAATTTTCCAAAAATGAAAATACGTGTTTTAAGTGTACCGAAAAACATAAAATCAGCTTTCAAGCTGCCCGTCCTTTATTTTTATGCATCGGTCTGCCATATCCATAATTTTTCGGTCATGCGTAGAAAAAATAAAAGTCGTATTGAACTCTTTGTTCATCTCTTTCATAAGAGATAGAATATTCTCTCCCGTTTTTGAATCTAAATTTGCGGTAGGCTCATCAGCAAGAATGATAGGAGTCTTGGTTACAAGGGAACGAGCAATTGCAACACGCTGTCTCTGCCCTCCTGAAAGCTGTGAAGGTTTGTGAGTAAAAAACTTTTCAAGCCCTACTCTGGAAATAAGATATTCAATCCATTCCCTACGTTCCTGCTTTGACATGTCTTTTACACTTTCTATTCCCAAGTGAAGCGGATATTCTATATTTTCATATACATTTAATACCGGCAAAAGATTAAAACTTTGAAATATAAAACCTATGTTATTTTTACGTATTTTACAAATTCTGCTATCTGCATTTCCTGAAATTTTACCTGTTTTTTGATAAAACAGTTGGTCTTTATCTGTAAATACAGGTTTTCCGTTTAAAAAAACTTTTCCGGTATTGGGCATATCTATAAGCCCAACAATATTCAAAATAGTTGATTTTCCACTTCCGCTGGGGCCGGCAATAGTAACAAACTCGCCTTTGTCAACCGAAAAACTTACACCCTTTAAAGCTTCAACCTCAAGAGAACCTAATTGATAAATCTTTTTTACACGTTGTAATTCGATAATTGTCACAATTTTTTCTTTGACCGTTTTTCATCCTAAGAGAAAGTGCTAAAATTGTCAACCAAATTAAGAGTGCAAACTAAATCTGCAAACCGGAAATATGGCAAGGGGAAAAAAACTACAAGGTAAAAAAAATTAGATTTTTTTCAAAATTTTTTAAAATCTAAGAAAAAAAATTTGCATGTTTTTAAAAATGTACTTATACTGTTCTTGTTGAATTGGAGAAAATAAAGATTTTTTCCTGTTTTTGATTTTTTATGTTAAAGAGATAAATTTTTGCGAAAAATTGTATTTAAAAACAAAAAATCTTACTTTATAATCCCGTTACTTATCATGGCAGTTAGTTTTGTAGCAATTCTGGCAGCTCTTTTTTCACTTTACTTTACAACAATTTCTTCCTCAAGAGGAAAATTTAAAGAATACCAAAGCGAAATTAACAAACAAATTGCCAGGACTATAGAAAAAGGCATTACCAAAAATCTAAAATTCGTAGAGTCAATATCGGATCTTTTATCAAAAAATCCCGATCGTACATCCGTTCAATTTTTTAACCAAGTTGATTTTTTAAAAGATTTGTACGGAATTTCGGAAATTATCATTTCTGATGTAAACGGAAAATGCAGAGTAAAAGGTAAAACCTACGATATCTCCGACAAAGAATATTTTTTAGAAGCAATGGAAGGAAAAACTTTAGTTTCAGATCCGCTGGACAGTTTTGAAACCGGAGAAAAAATAATAGTCTATGCCTCACCGTATTTTTCCAATGAAAAAATTTGCGGAATCGTTATTGCAATAGAACCTATTAATACTTTAAAAAAAATATTACAAACTGCAAATAATTTTTTTGAAGACTCTTTTATCAGGCTTATTGATACACACGGAGATTACATCACACAGTCCGAAGCATTTGAGCCGGATTATACAAAGTCTATATTCGACGATCTGTTTTATATCCTAAAAGATGAAGAAAAAATTTTGAGTTTTTTAAAAACAATATCAGACTCAAAAAAAACACAAGTTATAGAACACTCAATTAACGGTATTCGCTGTGCAAATATTTACACACCGGTAAATTACAATGGATGGTTTATATATTCGGTTGTCCCGATAAATTTGATGACTAAAAAACAAATTTTGACAACTTTTATTTTTATTTCACTTTGTTTTATACTTTTTGGCGGAATGATTTTTTCGCTTTTCACGACTTTTAAGATGTACACTAAACATGAAGAAGAATTACGACATCTTGCATATACCGACAGATTAACGGGCAAAGGAAATTTTCAATGGTTTATTGATGAAGGGAAAAAAATCATAGATAAAAATCAGCAAAATAAATACGTAATTGTTTCCATCAATATCCTCAATTTTAATCTTTTTAATCAAAAATTCGGAAGAGCTGCAGGAGATAAAAAAATCATAGATATTTTATCCTGCATTCAAAATAATCTGAATTCAAATGAAATTGCGGCTCGTACCGATGGCGACAATTTTAAGTTGCTTATGTACTACGATAAATCAACTCAAAGTATCACGGATAGACTTGCAGAAATTTCAAGGCAAATAAACAAAAATGACATAACTGAAAATAAAAATAAAAAGCCGTTTTTTATAACATTGACAGCAGGTGTATGTCTTTTGGAAAGTTGCCTTCAAAAAAATTCCACAATCAAAAAAAACAGTTCTGTCGGCAAGGAAAATACTTCAAATAAAAAAACTTATGATTTTTTAACTTGCTATGAAAGGAGCTTTTTTGCACTTTCCTCCGCAAAAAGCGTAAAAGATTCTTTTTTAAAAATTGATTTTTTTAGGGAAAAGGATCTGATTTTGATGAACAAACAACAAGCTGTAGAAAACAGAATGCATGAAGCCCTCGACAACCAGGAATTCGTTGTATACCTGCAGCCAAAATTTAGTTTGGAACAAAACCGTATTTTAGGAGCAGAAGCCCTAACACGCTGGGAGTCAAAGGATAAAGGCATAGAGTATCCAAATTCTTTTATTCCTATTTTTGAAAATAACGGTTTCATTTTGGAACTTGATCTTTTTGTTTTTGAACAGATTTGTAGCATGATCCGAAGATGGATTGACAAAGGTTTAGAACCTGTAACAATTTCTATCAATTTAAGCAGGGCATATTTGAACGATTTGAAGTTCATTCATCATTTTGAAGAACGCAGAAAAAAATATGACGTTCCTGCAAAATATCTTGAACTGGAAATTACAGAAAGTGCAGTACTTGAAAAAGCTACCGACCTGTCAAAAATCGTTCATAAAATAAAAGAACTTGGCTATAAATGTTCAATTGACGATTTTGGAGCAGGTTATTCGTCGCTAAACATTCTAAAAGATATCCCGGTAGATACAATAAAAATTGACAAAGGATTTTTTTCAGGCAAAAACGCAGAAGGTCCAAAAAGCACAGCCATCATCACAAGTGTAATCAATCTTGCAAAAAAATTAAATATGAAAACGGTTTCTGAAGGAATTGAAAACGATTCCCAAGTAACATTCCTAAAAGATGCTCAATGCGATATGATTCAAGGCTATTATTATTTCAAACCGTTAAAAATTCCGGAATTTGAAAAACTTGTTTTCGGAATTTAGAGATAACTGCAAAGCGTTAAAAATTAATAGGTGAAAAACTTACTTTACCGAAAATGTTTTTTTCTACGCAAAAATACTGAAAACTATAGCGTTCAACAAGACCCGGAAAATTTATCACTGCAAAACTTTTATACTTACTTCCTCTAGGCAAAGAACAACTGCCGGGATTCAATAAAAGAATTCCTGATACTTCTTCCCAATGAACAATATGTGTATGTCCGTAAAAAGCAAAATCGGCATCAAACGAAGCAGCACTTGCACTTAAAGTATCTGTACCAAAATTTACTGAAAAGCGGTGTCCATGCGTTACGAGAATATTTCTGCCTGCAGCTTCAAAAACCAACATATCTTTTACGAAAGAAAAATCTTCTATATCGCAATTTCCTCTTACAACAGCTATTACAGGGGGAAGTTTTTCCTGCATTTTTACATTGGCTTTTGCTTCCTCAAAATATCTGAAAAAATCACAAAGACCATCTCCGCAAAAAATCATCAGATCAACATTAACTGCAAATTCATCTATTACCTTACAAAAAATATCATACTCACCGTGAGAATCGGAAATAACCAACGCCGAAATGTTTTTCATGTTTTTTAAATTTTCTATTGCAACTTCGGAACCGATCAAGCCCGATTCATTCAAATTTAAACTATTCATTTATTTTCCGATTTTGGAATCTTTTTCAAAACTTTTTCTTTTTTTGGGAATGCTTTTTCTATGTATTTTAGCACAAAATGGTTTTTTGCCCTTAAACCTGTTGAAGAATCCAAATAAGTTGCAACTTCCCAGTCCGAACCGAAAATTTTAGATATAACCTTTAAAGTTACGGCATCCGGTCTTGTAAAAGAATTTATCCCGGCAACTGATTTTATAGTTTGGATAATAATCTGATCCATCTTATCCATGTGCTGAAGATTTCCTTCTACTGCAAGCTCCATTTCAGAATTTTCCGATTTTACTGTTTTTGCTTCTTCTACAAAATCCAACACTATATCAGAATCTGCTTCAATCCCAAGTACATCGTCTTGAGAAAAAAGAGAAATTATAAAACATTTTGGATTTTCATCTTTTATTTTTGCCAAAGCTTTATGAGTAAATTCAGGAGCCCCAATAGTTATAAGCGCTTTGCATTTTTTCTCCAGTACATAATCGGCAAGATTTGAAATTCTACCTGAAATTCCATTAGAATAAAAATCTTTAGGATAAACATAGGGAACTACAAGACCTCCATTTTCGTCTAAGCCGAATTTATTGGAAATCAACTGTGTTATCCTTTCTACAAACTCTTCATCATTGTATCCATAGCCAAAAAGGAATGCAACACGCCCGTTTTCATAATTGGGTTCAATTTTAGAATTTTTATTTTTAGTACAACTTATAAAAACAAAAACACACAAAATAAAAAAAAACAAATATAAAACCCGAAATTTTCTATGATCTTTATTTTTATAACTTTTCATTTTCCACAACCTAAAAAACTTATAACCCAAAAGTATAAGTTTGCGACAAAGCAAAACCGTAATAACCATGACCGGGATATACCAAGATATCTTCAGGAAGTTTTGAAATTATTTTCAAACTTTCCCTCATCTGTTTATCATCTCCGCCGAATAGATCAGTTCTTCCAAAGCCATTAAAAAACAAAGTATCTCCGCAAAATAATATCTTTTGTTTTTCATTGTAAAGACAAGAAGAACCCTTTGTATGTCCCGGTGTTTCTAAAACCTTCCATTCGTCAAAAAGAATTTGCCCGTCGGAAAAATAAATATCAGCATCGGGCAAATCTGTTTTATCGCCCAACACTTTTTTTACATAGCCGCCCATTCCTGAAACCGAAAAGTCGTCATATTGAAACTGCCTAGACCCTTGCCCCAAATGATTTTTTTCTTTTCTATTTGCATATATTTTTACATTCGGAAATGTTGATTTTAAAAAAGGCAGAGCCCCTACATGATCCAAATGTCCGTGCGTTAAAAAAATCGAGTCAAATAAAAGGTTGTATTCTTTTGTCAATTTATGAATTTCATGAACAAGATTTTCACCTTCAGCTCCGGGATCCACACAGCAAAGCTTATTTTTGTAAGCAAAAAAATAAGAGTTAACCGCAAAATCTCCCACAGTAAGGCAAATAATTTCGTTCATTAAAATACCAAAATTTAAACCGCAGAATCTTTATTTTCGGAAAAAAACTGCATATCATGGGAATTAAGCTCAACATCTTCCGAATCACCACTATCATTCACAAAAGAATCTTCTCTTTTCCTTGAATGACTTACATTCAGTTTTCTTCCGCGATAATCATATCCGTCCAAAATTTTTATTACCGAATCCGCATCGTCTTTGTACAAGCTTACAAAAGAATAATTATCTAAAATTTTTATCGTTCCGATTCTATCCCTGCCCAAATTACAAACATTTGCAATCAAACCTGCAAGGTCTTTTTTAAACACTCGTCTGTTCTTTCCAATGCCGATAAAAATCGTAACTGCAAGATCTTCCGGTATTTCAGGTGGACTAACTCTTTGCCTTGATTCAAAGGATTCCCCATCAAAATTCCGTCTTTCATTTTTCTCTTTTTGATTTGAAGAAGAATTTTTATATTGAAAACGAGTCGGATTTCCCTTTGAAATCATCTTTGCAGCAAGATAAACAGCCGCATAACTTCTCAAGTTCAACGGGACTACCTTTCTGAATATTTTTCTATAGTTAGTTAAAACTTCAGGATCTTCTTCCGTTTTTATTCTCTTAACTACATCTTCAAATAAAATAGATAACTGTTCGGTTACCTGTGAATTCTGCTTATTTGACATACAGCACTCCTATAAAAGAAAGTCTGCAAAACGTTATAAAAGTACCTATAATTCAGAACGTTTCGCAGCTATTTTTCCTGCCAACCCGTATTCCACAGCTTCTTGAGCACTAAGCCAGTGATCCCGTTCCGTATCTTGCTTAACTTTTTCCAAAGAAACTCCGGTTTCTTCTGAAATTAAACGGTTAATCTTTTCACGGCATTTTTCTAACTCTGCTGCATGAATTTGGATGTCTGTAGCGACGCCTCTAAACTCGCTTAAAGGTTGGTGGATAAGATAGTGACTGTTCGGCAAAGCAACACGGTTATCTTTTGGAGGTGCAAGAAAAATTAAAGCTCCCGCACTGGCGACAAGCCCCATTCCTACGGTGATGACAGGTGCATCTATAAAACGAATCATATCAAAAACGGCATAACCTGAATCAACATCACCGCCCGGAGAATCTATAAAAATATAAATAGGCTCTTTTGAAATCGACTCAAGAAGCAGTAATTGCTTTACCACTTTTTCTGCAAGTTCTTTGTCAACTTCGCCGGAAAGTAAAATCTGACGTGTCTTGAGGAACTTTTCCGAAAGAACAGTATCATGATCTTTTTGTTCCGATTTTATTTTTTCGCATGATTCATTTTTTAAGTACATAAGAATATCTCCAAATTTATTTTGCATCACAAAACAGTACCGGTTGATTATACCAATATTTATGCAATCTGGCAATAATCCTGCTAATTTATTTTTCCGGCTCTATTTTTGAAAGTTCCCAAAATTCATCCATCTGTTTTAGATTTTTTTGCTCCATTGAAATTCCATTTTCTTCCATTTTTTCTTGAACAAAGGCAAAACGATTTCTAAATTTTTGATTTGTTTTTGATAGTGCCAATTCAGAATCTATATTAAGTTTGCGTGCCAAATTAACAACGGCAAAAAGAACATCTCCCAATTCTTCTTCCATATTGTCCAAATTTTTAGCATTGCAGGCTTCTTTTAGTTCATCAAGTTCTTCATAAATCTTATCCCAGACAGGTTGCGTACAATCCCAATCAAATCCTTTTTTTGCAGCTTTTTTTTGAATTTTTTGAGCACGTAAAAGAGGCGGAAGACCGTAACTTACTTCATCAAGACTGCACTTTTTTTTCCGTCCTTCAATCTTTTGTTTTATAATTTCCCACTGATTTAAAACTTCTTCACTTGTTTTTATTTTACTTGATTTTGAATGCTCTACAGTTTTTTGTTCTGTCGTATTATTTTCTGAAAGTTTTGGAGGCCATACATGAGGATGCCTACGTATTATTTTTTCACAAACTTCTCTCAAAGAAGCGGAAATATCAAAACTTCCATTTTCTTCGTAAACCGTAGAAAGCATAACAACATTTAAAAGAACATCACCAAGTTCTTCACGCACATGATCAGAATCTTTTTGATTTATAGCGTCAACAACCTCATAACATTCTTCAATTAGAGGTTGCCTCAAAGTTTGAGGAGTCTGCTCCTTATCCCACGGGCAGCCTCCAGGAGATCTAAGTTTTTTTGCGATTTTACATAATCTGTCAAAATTTTCTCCAACAGATGCAGTTTTATATTCTTCATTATCTAAAATATCCAACATGCTTTCACTATAACACATTTTTTTATTTTAATCAGATTTATGCAAAAGAAGAAAAAAAAGACTCCGTATGCAAAGCTATAAACCTGCTTTAATAAAAAAACAGATTCAGTTTTCATACGAAGTCCTTAAAAAGTTGCAAACGGATTTAGTTTATTTTTTTACCGTAATATGCGGATTCATAAATCATTTTAACGTCTGCAGGAGTAGGTTTTCCCGGATTTGTAAGCGTACATGGATCTGCATGTGCATTTTCACTCATTCTATCCAAAACTGTTTTGAATTTTTCTTCGTTGAAATCAACTTCAGTACAATCTTTAAAAGACGAAGGAATATTCAATTTTTTGTTCAAAATTCTAACTTCTTCTGCAATGTCTTTTACACCAAGCCGTTTTTCTGCAAGAGAATACTTATCTGAAAATTTTCTGTTAAAGTCGATGATATAAGGCATCAAAATTGCATTTGCTAAACCGTGAGTAACTCCAAATTCTCCTCCGATTTTGTGAGCAAGAGAGTGTACAAGTCCCAAAGATGCATTTGTAAATGCCATACCGGCTAATGTTGAAGCGTTGTGCATATGTGCTCGTGCTTCCATATCTTTTCCATTTGCATAAGCCTTTGGAAGATACTGAATAACAAGTCGCAAAGCTTCAATTGCATAAGGATCTGTAAATGAAGTTGCCGCAGTTGATGCAAAAGCTTCAATTGCGTGAGCAAAAACATCCATACCGGTATTTGCCGTTATATGAGGCGGCATACAAGCAGGTAATGCAGGATCCAAAATCGCAATATCAGGAACCATATCGGCAGCAACAATAGGATATTTTATATGGTTGTCCGTATCCGTAATAACAGAAAAAGCGGTAATTTCACTTGCAGTTCCACTTGTAGAAGGAATACAAATTAATCTTGCCTTTGTACGTAATGCAGGCATTGCTCCAACAGGAATAATATCTTTAAAAGAAATTGAAGGATGTTCGTAAAAACACCACATAACTTTAGCAGCATCCAAAGCTGAACCGCCTCCGATAGCAACAATCCAATCAGGAGAGAATTCAGCCATTTTTTTACCGCCTTCTACAACTGTTTTTACTGACGGATTTGGTTCTACCCCATCAATAATAATGGATTCGATCCCGGCTTTTTTAAGCAATTCCACAGTTTTGTCCAAAAATCCGAATTTTTTCATCGAGCTTCCACCGGTAACAATAGCAGCTCTTTTTCCTTTTAAGGTTGATAAATGCTCCAATGCATTCTCTCCGTAAATAATCTCACGGGGAACCGAAAATCGTATAGATCCCATATAAACCTCCTAATTTATGAAACGATATACATATAAAATTATGATTGAAAAAGTGAAAAAGTCAATGAAAAAAAATAATCTACATGATATGACATAAAGTTAGTTACGGCTAAATATTTTTTGAATAAAACAGTAAAAATTATTGTTAATAAAAAAAAACTATGATATACTCTCAACATCTGATAAATTATATTCCCCTACAGAAAGAAAATAGTAGGGGGGGGGTATTTATGAAAAACAAAATTTTTGGTGTACTTGCAATACTTGTAGTACTTATTGCAGTTGTTGGATGTACAACTTTTACAGCCGGAGGATTCTCTTACGGTAGCGTTGGACAGCAGAATTTGGGAACTTTTGAAAAAAGAGTAACTGTTTGGAAGTTCTTGGGAACACCAGGCGGAGCAACTTTATTCAACATCTCTCAAGATGCAACAGATTCAAAGATTTCCGGAGTTATTGCAGACGAAATAGCAAGACTCGGAGGAACAGGAGCTATCAATGTTTCTATAGAGCAAAAAGCTTCATTTGGTGATATGTTGATCGGAAGTATCACAGGAACAATTTTGGCACCTTGTCATGTAACTGTAAAAGGTACTGTTGTAAAATAAAACATGTACCGCAAGACGCAAGCCTCTTTAAATATTTTAGGCTTGCGTTTTTTTTTAGCTAAAATTTAAAAAATATGAAAAAATACCGTATACTTATATTGTTTGTATCTTTATTCCTTTTATTTTCTTGCGTAAATGAAAACGAAAGAAAAGCATGTACTGCCGTTGAAAATTTGTTACTTGCAGGAAAAAATAATGACTTGGACAAAGTCAAATCTATAGCACCTTTTGTAAATAAGTTTTCCAAAGAAGAGCAAGACGCTTTTCTTGCTTTTTTGTCAACATGGGAAAAACAAAAAAAGAGCATTGTACCAGAAAATGAATTGAACGGCATATTCTTTGTAAATCTGACCATTTTTGATTTTGAAACAGGAAACAAAAGCAATTTAATTTTTGAATGCATTTTAGATGAATCTTGCGAAAAAATGATTGTAACTGAAAATTTTTCAAACAGGACACAAATTCAATATCTTGATTACGTGAACTTGGAAGATCTTAAATAATTTTTATTTTTTTGATATTATTCTTGAATGAGTATTTTACAAGCATTAATCCTGGGAATTATACAAG
The DNA here is from genome assembly GCA_052173655.1 of Treponemataceae bacterium. Lineage (GTDB taxonomy): Bacteria > Spirochaetota > Spirochaetia > Treponematales > Treponemataceae > RGIG9060. The sequence goes on from JBQMYD010000005.1 coordinate 234,748, forward strand.
GAATTGGGGAGTTCTTACCCATTTCAAGTTCAGGCCATCTTTCTTTAATTCAAAGAATTTTTAATTTAAATGTTCCGCTTATTTTTGATATCTATCTGCATTTGGCAACTTTACTGGCAGTTTTGATCGTTTTTAGAAAGAAAATTTGGGAATTAATATGTGTAATTTTCCGCTTTATAATACGAAAACCGAAAGAAAACGATACTACGGAACTTAAAATGATTTTATCCCTATTAATTGCCACGATAATTACCGGATTTATAGGAATTCTTGTAAGTAAAGTTTTACCGGATTTACCGATTCAATTTGTTTATATGGGTTGGCTTTTTACCGCATTCGCTTTGATTTTATCTTCGCGAATAAAAATTTGCCGCAAAAATAATGATAAAGACAGCAAAACTGTTAATTTACTGCAAGGAATTATTATAGGCTTTGCACAGGGACTTGGATGTTTTCCGGGCATTTCAAGAAGTGGAACTACAATTTCAGCCTCACTACTTTCAGGAGTAAACAGAGAAATTGCAGGAGAATTCTCATTCTTACTTTCAATTCCGGCAATTTTGGGAGCATTCATTTTGGAGTTCAAAAAAGGAGAACCCATGCCTGAAAATATTTCACTTTGGATGATTTTGATAAGCTGTGCAGCCGCTTTTATTTCAGGAATTCTTTCTCTTATTTTTCTTTTAAAACTAATAAAAAAAGGAAAACTTGAATGGTTTGCATATTATCTTATTCCTCTTGCAATAATATGTTTTATTTTTGTTAGATAAATTAAAAAAAAACAGTGTACAAAACTTTATTTTTATCAGTTAAAATCGGTTTTACCGTAGTACAAATATTCGTAAATCATAGAGGCTGTAAAAATCTTTTTACCGTAATCTCTACTTTCTTCATAAGGCAACATTTCAATAAAAATATCGATTGGAACGCCCGCATATTTTTTATGCCAGCTACGTACTCTAGATATTCCGCTGTTATAAGAAATTAGTGCACTCATAACAGAACCGTCCAAACGTCTTATCAATTCCGAAAGATAAAACGTTCCAAAATGAATGTTTGTTTTAGGATCGCTAAGGTCAAAATCCATTTTTTTTAACTTTCTTCCAATGTCGGCAGCTGTAGAAGGCATCAATTGACAAAGACCAACTGCCCCTGCAGCTGAATGTACATTTTTGTCAAAAAAACTCTCCGACCGTATTAATCCTAAAAGCAAACTTTCTTCTATATTGTATTCTTTTGAATATTTTTTTATTTCAGAATAGAAAAAACGAGGATAAAAAAGTTTTAAAAGCTCTGCATCTTTTTCAAACCCCTTTGAAGAAATTGCAGCTCCGGCAAGTCGTAAACTGTAATGACATAACGAATCATTTTTTTGTGCTAATAAGTTAATTTGTTTTGCATACCGTGCTAATTGTTCGTAACCAACAAAAGTTTTATATTTTAAATATGTAGCGTAAAGCTCTTTTACGTTTTTATGTTTAAGACATGCATCTAAAAAATCTGCAACCTCTGAACTCTTTTTTTTCTCTAAGCTTACAAAGTTTTTATTAGCCGACAAAATTTTTATAGTTTCGTGCAAAGGTAATTTCAATCGTTTTGCACTTGCCATAACATAATAAGTTTGAGCATAAGGATTTTCCATTGCTGAAAAAAACAATTTTTCCGCATCCAAGTCTTTAAACTGTTCATGATTTACAAAATTTTCCTGCAAAAGTCTTGCACAAAGATAATAATAACCGCTTTTCACGTCATCCGGAGCAAATAAATCTACAAGTTTTTTTAATTTACAAAAATCAGTCCACTGTCGTTGCGAGATTTGAGTCAAAAATACAGAATAAAACAAATCCGAATAATAAAATTTATCTTTAAAAGTTGAACCGTATTTTTGTATGCCATCAATCAAAGTTTTTTCACTTTCTTTTTGCAATACTTTTAAAAAATACCAAAGTGAATTATCATAATCTTTTTCTGAAACAGAACTTTGCATTGCATTAATAAAATTTTGTTTTGCATTGAAATAATATTTTTTTCCTGCTTTTTCATAAAGACGGGCTGCATAAAAATAAAAGTAAAATTTTTCATTTTCTACGCCGGTTGCAACATCTTCAAATGTTTTTGCCCAATCCTGATAAACCACACCGGATCCGTATAGCAAAGTCTTTCCTATATCAGAAATTTGTACCGAAGTTAGATTTTCAAACTTTATCTGAGAAAATTGAGTTTCAAAAATTTTAAGAGCTTTTCCGTAGCAGTAATTAAATACTTCATGGCGAAGTTCAAAAAGATGAATATCTGTTAATCTTAAATCAGAATTTTTGCTTAAGATTTCAAAAATTTTTAGACTTTCAATACTTTGAGAATTTTGAAAATTTTGAGAAAAATTTTCGTGCCAAAATTTTTCATGATATTCATTAAATTTTTTTTGAGAAAACCAGTCCTGCACAAATTTTTTTTCAGAACTCAAGACCGACTTACTTTCTGAAAGCTTTAAGATAGAACAAAACTTGCAATACTCAAACCATTCAACTTCAGCTGTTGAAAGATTTGGAGAAAATGTTGAAAAATTGGAAGAAATTTTAAAAAATTCATTGCTATTTAAAAATAAATCAGCATTTTTTATTGCTTTTTTATATTGTTTATTTTCCAGCAACGCTTGAACATACATATTATAAACAATTATTTCAGGATTTTTACAAGACTTTATTGCTTTTTTTGTCCATGCAAGCTTTTGTGAAGCACTTGCATCATAAAAAATTTTTTGCAATGCAAGTGATACCTCAATAGGATTTTTACTACCTAGCGATTTTTCAAAGCATTTTTGAGCTTTTTGAAATTCCCCTTTTTCCTGTAATTTTAAAGCTTTAAAACAATTAGCCGAAACACTTGAAGCCCAAACAGAAAGAGAACAAAAAAATAACAAAAACAAAATTAAAAATAAACGAGAAGAAAGATTCTTAAAATTTTTACCCATCAGTCGCTCATTTTATCTGGGAGGAATATCCAAAATTGCTCCTGAAATAATGATATCAGGGTCTTCAAGATGATTATATTCTGCAATGACGACATATAACCAAGGATTTTTATAATAAGTCTTTGAAATATCCCAAAGAGTATCTCCCCATTTTACCTTGTACTTTATCACATTTGCATTTGATTTTTTCTCGATCGGAACGGCAGGTTTTACAACCGGCTGTTCAACAATAATAATTTCATCCTCTTTTGCACTTTCTGCAGAAGTCAATTCAATTATTTCATCGATCTTTTCTTTTTTAGGGCTCTCTTTTTCTTCAAAAACTTTTTCAATCTTTTCAATCTTTTCAATCTTTTCCGGTTTTAAAGTTTTTGATTTGTCCTTCTTTTTGGAAATCTTTTCAATAGGCTTTACTTCAGGTATATTCTTTTTAGATTTTCCTTTTTTGCCGAATAAAAAGAAAGCGGCAAGTATTGCAATACAAAGCAAAGCACAAACACAAACAATCAAAACGGAAACAAGAAGCTTTCTCTTTTTTGCAGAAGACGTTTCATCAAAGGTATCCTTATCATAAAGTGCACTGAATTCCATGTTGGAAGTTGAATCAAAATCAGCAGTTTTTTTACCGACAAATTCTTTATCTTCGATATCAAAACTATCAGGATCAAAATCATCTTCCGGAAGTTTTATGTCATCAAAATTTATATCGTCTGCAACCGAAGAATCGGTTTCAAAAGACATTGCATCGGAAGAAGAACTGTCAAGCGAATTTTCATCCAAATTAGGTAATTCAAAATCATCAATAGAACTCGAAGCTTCCAAGTCGGAAGAAGAACTGTCAAGCGAATTTTCATCCAAATTAGGTAACTCAAAATCATCGGAGCTTTCAGAAGTTGAAGTAGTTTCAACAGAATCAGTAGGCACGTCAATTGAAGATGAAGAAAAATCATCATCGATGGAAAACTCATCTATACCGGAACCTACTGCATTTTCCGAATCCGAGGAAGTTCCCATAGAAGTAAAAAGTTCGGAGTCTTCTGCCGTAGCTATATTCAAAGATTCATCCTCCATAATATTTCCGGTTGGAATATCTATTTCCTGTTCCGAAAAATCATTTAAAGGATCGGAACCTTCCTCCAATATAGAATCAATATCTCCGAATTCATCTAAATTCATATCTTCTTTATCGCCAGCCATATTTTCCTCCAAATTTTCTTGCAATCCGTTAAAATCTTTAATAACTGAAAAATCCGGAAAGCTTGTTCTTTGGGAATCTTCAAGTTTTACCAAAGAAACAGAAGTTTGATTATGCTCTCCGGTCTCCGAATCTTTTATTTCTGCAGATAAAACATCGTTTTCATCCAAACTTATTTTTAAAATTAAGGACGGTACCTCTTTAGGACGAGGCAACAAATCTTTAATTAACAGAGAATCCACGTAATCTTGATCAGATAATTCATCAGAATCCGACTTGTATAAATCAAGCTGAACAGTTGTTTGATCATCTCTTACGGTTGTTAGCTCAAGAGTCTTTGTCTGAGGAACGCCTTCTTCCAGAATCGGATAAAAGGAACCGTCCGCAAGTTTTATACCTATTCTATTATTGTTCATTTTTTATGAAAACTCCACTTTAATGTTATTATGCAAGAAGATAATTGTCAATTATTTTATTGAAAATGGGAACAAAATCAAAAAAAAAGAAAAATTGATTCAAATTTACACAAATTTTAGAAACAAAAAAAACTTGCCGGACTAAAACTATTTTCAGTCCGGCAGTAAAAATACAATACTTAAACCTTTATTAAACCTTAAACTTACCCACTTCTGAAGATAAGTTTTCTATAGAAGTTTTATTTTTTTGCGTCATCTCATTTACTTCCTGAACGGCATTTGTAATTTGAATTGAACCTGCCGACATCTCGTTCATGCTTTCGGTTATAACTCGCGTTAGGTCATCCAGCCTATGCATTTCTTCTGCAATCTGCTCTCCGCCCTTTAACATCTCCTCAGAACCGTTTTTTACCTTGCCGGTTACTACGTTTATGTCTCGTATTGCGGATAAAACCTCTTTGCTGCCGTTTTCCTGCTCTT
>JBQMYD010000006.1:0-153480 GCA_052173655.1 Treponemataceae bacterium
GGCTATAATTTTTATATGATTGGCGGTTTTGTCTCTCGGCATGGATTCCTTCTTTTGCGTACAGTATTAGCTAACGTATATAAACATACAACCGATCGGAGTAGGTGTCAAGGGGATGAAGGTATCTATTCCGAAGGATGCGAAACAAATCTACGTGAGTTTTTTAGAGATATCCTATCCATAGTATTTTCGCTATAAATGTGTTATTATGTTGTAGCACTCCAATGAAGCTGCAATAATTGCGATCTTTTCTATAAGATTCCGGTTTGTAGAAAATGATCAAAAATCTTACAATACAAAGGGAGCATACTATGAAGGTCGGTTTTGGATGCGATCATGCATCGGTTGGATTAAAACATATCTTAATGGAACATGTACGAAACAAAGGGTATGAATGTATCGATTACGGAACAACAGATCCGAAGGTTCCGGTCGATTATCCCGAATTCGGTTTAAAGGTTGCTGAGGCAATTAAATCGAAGGAGGTTGAGAAAGGCATATTGATCTGCGGATCAGGTATCGGTATTTCCCTCGCTGCAAATAAGGTTCCGGGAATCCGCGCTGCCGCGTGTAGTGAACCGTGCACCGCAAAATTGGCTGTTGAGCACAGTGATATCAATATTGTTTCTATGGGTGTATGTATCGTAGGTCCTGAAATAGCAAAAGCAATTGTCGATGCTTTTTTTGATGCACAATTTGAAGGCGGCAGCTACACAAAACGCGTCAATATGATCGGCGATATAGAAAAAAAGTACGGTAAATAATGTCATAGGCGGGCGGTATAATGTAACAAACCGCTCCGCCCCCTGCCCATAGCCTTAGTCTATAGAGAGATAATGTATACCGCTACAATAGGATTAGCGATGGGAGCTTCTGATTCACATCATGGACATCCTTGTCCGTACAGAAACGAAGCGGAGAAATGGAGCGATAGCGGAACAACGGACATAGCGACCCGAACGCAGTGAGGGAAACCTCCGGAGAAAAAAGCCAGAAACAATGACTTTCTTTTTATAGCGGAGCTCCACAATATTAATCCAAATGAATTCCCTTGGTTTCCAAATTCTTGAGACACTCGCGATAATAGCAATCATCATGTTCTGTATATATGGGGTTGAGTACTTCGATGACCGCTAAATTATTATATGCCGGACATCTCCTGCCGCGATAGTCTTTGTCCAACCACTCCGGACTGACCCTGTAGCCTCGCCGATTCATCTCTGCCATAATGAGTCGGTGGTACCGATAGAGCAAATACGGTGAATAGTTAAACACATAGTTGACGGTTGCATGCTGCCTGCCCCAGCCGTTTCCGCGCAAGGCACAACACTCTCTATGTTGTCCCAAAAGCTGTTGACGCGGAAGTTTGCTAATCATATCTTGATGCCACAGTCTCATCTTGTTCTCCGAATAATAAATTCGATTGCTGCAAATACTTGTTAGGATAGACTACAAGGAGCTTGCGCACAGCGCCCAACAAAATTTCCTGTTCCGCCTGACCGCTGCGATATTACTCCAAACAATACATAAACTCCGCCTTTTCATCCCGAGTAGCCTGCTTCTTAAAATATCCCCAGATATGCTGAAACGCGTTGCAGACTTGTCCTCGATCCTCCGGTAAAGTGCGCGCCTGATCAATGAGAGTCAACACATGCCGCACTTGTGCATTCTCCCGCTTTAAATACTCGCGAATCTTGTTATAAATAGAGCCGGACTTGCTGAGAACGAGATACTTATGTGCTGCCCAAAGTTTCTGACATTCTTTTAATTGATTTGATTCTTTCATATCGTTTCTTTAAATCTCGAACAAATTCGCCCAAGGTCAATTTTTCGAGATGCCCTATCACTTATTCGGAAACCCCTAAAAATCTTTTTTAATTGACACTCTGCGATTATACAAAAAAATATAAGTATTGAGAATATAGGCTATCCGACGTTGATCTGCCGACTGATAGAAAATGTATCTTAAAACGATATGCTATTTATAAATAATAAGAGATAAAAATTTGCATAACGGAGATATAAAATGAAAACAGTAATTAACCGAACGGAGACAGTATACTTTCCGCAGAGAAAATATCAAAGGCAACTTCCATATTCAACATAATTTTCCTCATTTTTTTAAATAAAAATCGGATTTATTTGAATATACAGATTTGAACAAGCTTGACTTTTTTTTGGAGGGGGGGGGTATACTTTCACCATTATTATTTTTTTATCAGTTACTAGGTAATTGATAACAGGAGGACAATGTGAAAAAAAGTTTTCTTATGGCAACGGTACTTTTTGCAACAGTAGCTTTGTTGACCGTTGGATGCACAACAACCCATTTAACCACCAATAAAACCGGTTGGTCTGATTATGCTGAAATTGCATTAAAAGATTTTGAACCTGTTGGTGTTGTACGTGTAACTTCTAAAGAAGTATTTAGAACCGAACCTTTCGGTGTAAAAAAATCAAGCACCGGTTCAAAAATTACGTATGACATGCTGATTGCCGAAGCGGTAAAGATGGGTGCTCATGACATAATCAATGTTCGTATTGATGTTGCAAACAAAACTGCATCAACACCATTTGACTTTATTACCGGTTCTACAAAAGAAGTTGAATACATCGGTACAGCTTTAGCAATAAAGTACAAAGGCTCTCCGGATCAGGCAGGACGCTACGACGGTTCAAGAAAAGGTGATTCAGAAATGCTGCGTTCTTCAGCTGATAATGCAGGAGCTGCAATTATGTCTTTGTTTGGTAATAAAAAATAAACCTTATAGATAAACCAAATATTTGACAAAAAAAAAGGACTGTCCGTATTTTTTTAGGATAGCCCTTTTTTTTATTTTATACACAGATTAATACTCATAAATCACAAGTTATTCCTTTTACTTGCTTTTTTTCACATATTTTGATAAATTTTATTTAAATATGGAAGTATGGAGGCATAAATATGGATATGGAATTGTACATAACAAAACATCGGGTTATACAAGATTACCTAAAAAAAATCACTGAACTTGCAAACTCTTCTATATCGAGACCTGAAGCACAGTTGATATCAGAGATGATAAACAAAATGACCGGAGTCCTTAATATGCATCTTGCATCGGAGGACAGCTATATTTATCCTGCACTTTTAAAACACCCGGATGAAAAAGTAAGATCAATAACACAAAAATATATGGAAGAGATGAAAGGTTTGTCTGTAGCTTATTCAGATTTTTATAAAAACTACAATATACCTTCAAAGATTCTTGCAGATACAGAAGGTTTTAGAGTAGCGTTTAAAACCGTAAATGACGCTCTTACATTGCGTATTAACCGTGAAGAATCGGAACTTTACACCTTTGCAAATTAATCTATAAAAAATACACACTACACTTTTTATCCAAAAAACCTGTTGCATTTTTATTTTCGTATATTTTTCAATTCGCAAAAAAACTGTAAAAAAAAGCTCAAGTTTTACTATTCACATACCGATAGAAACAAATGAGAGGGACTTTATTCTAGGTCAGTCTCAAAAAGCGGAAAGGATTCTGCTTTAAAAAAATTCCATGGAGGAATATTATGGTTATCAACCACAACATGTCAGCGATGTTTTCCAACCGAGCACTTGGTATTACAACGGAGAATGTCAGGAAGGATATGGAAAAATTATCATCAGGTATGAGAATAAATCGTGCCGGTGATGATGCTTCAGGACTTGCAGTATCTGAAAAGATGCGAAGTCAGATTCGAGGTTTGAATCAAGCCTCTCGAAACGCAGCAGATGGTATCAGTTTTATACAAACAACTGAAGGCTATCTACAAACAACAACGGATTTGATTCAAAGAATCCGTGAACTTGCAGTTCAAGCTTCAAACGGTATTTATACCGAAGAAGACAGAATGCAGATTCAAGTTGAAGTCTCACAGCTTGTTGCTGAAGTTGACAGAATTGCCTCACAGGCACAGTACAACGGATTGAACATGCTTACCGGACGCTACGCAAGATCAACAGGTGAAAATGCAGTTACTGCATCTATGTGGTTCCATATCGGAGCAAACATGGACCAGAGAGTTCAAGTTTACATAGGTACAATGACAGCTACCGCTTTAGGTCTTAGAGAGTTAAGTTCTGAAAAAATTATGAGCATTGCTGCTCCGGATGATGCCAACCGTTCAATCGGGACAATTGATGAAGCATTGAAAAAGATCAACAAACAAAGAGCTGATCTTGGTGCTTACCAAAACCGTCTTGAGTATACCGTATCCGGACTTAACATCGGAGCTGAAAATATGCAAGCTTCCGAAAGTAGAATCCGTGATGCAAATATGGCTTCACAGATGGTTGAGTTTACAAAGAATCAAGTTCTTTCACAGGCCGGAACTGCAATGTTGGCACAAGCTAACGCACAAAGCCAGAACGTACTTTCTTTGCTCAGATAGTTTCCTGACCATAAAGTTGACAGAAAAGCTTATTGCTGTCTGTCAACTTTTGAGCGGTATTTTTCATACTATTAATCTATACTTGATCACCGCAAAAAAAAGATATAAATCGCTTCAAATTTTGTATAAAAGTGTAGACGAGTTTTTACTACTCGTTGTATAATACACTTAACTTAGCCCGATAGGGTTGGCTTTAAAGGCGCAGTTTTAAAGTTGACTAAAAAAAAGAAAAAAGCAAGGAATGGCTTTTTGGTTAAGTAAACACACGGAGGCGTATTTATGATTATCAATCATAACATGAGTGCTATGTATGCAAATCGAACTCTGGGAATTTCAAATGACCAGATAGATGACAGCATAGCAAAGCTCAGTTCAGGTCAGAAAATTAACAGGGCCGGAGATGATGCATCAGGATTAGCAGTTTCAGAAAAAATGAGAAGCCAGATTCGAGGTTTGAATCAGGCAGAACGTAATATCCAAAACGGTGTATCATTCATACAAGCAACTGAAGGATATTTGGGAGAAACAACGGATATTCTCCAGAGACTTAGAGAATTAGCAATTCAAGCATCTAACGGAATTTATTCAGATGAAGACCGAATGCAAATTCAAGTTGAAGTTTCACAGCTTGTTGCTGAAGTTGACAGAATTGCTTCACAGGCACAGTTCAATGGTATGAACATGCTTACAGGAGCTTTTGCAAGAGATTCTGCAACAGGAAGAATAATGCAACTTCACGTAGGTGCCAATGTAGACCAAAATGCACAGATTTTTATCGGAACTATTACGGCACAGGCTTTAGGACTTGTTGGAGCACAGGGAACAGATGAAAAAGTTTCAATTGCTACACCTGAGTCTGCAAACATGGCAATTGCATCAGTTGACCAAGCTCTTAAAGTAGTAAGCAGACAACGTGCAGATCTTGGAGCATATCAAAACAGATTTGAAATTGCTGCAAAAGGAGTTGCTGTTGCTTCTGAAAACTTACAAGCTGCTGAATCACGAATTCGTGATACTGACATGGCTTCAGAGATGGTAGAGTTTACAAGAAACCAGATTCTCACACAATCAGGTTCTGCAATGCTTGTACAGGCAAACTCTCAATCACAAAACGTATTGAGATTGCTTAGCTAAAACGATTAAAACTTCGTAAAAGAGATAACCGGATGTCGTCTTTTTTATGAAACAAAAGCATATAGAAGAAAGAGGTGCGCCCCTCTTTCTTCCCTATTGCTTTGAAAGTTAGAAAACATTGAGGTTTTCTATTTAGGAGTCCCATATGAGTATTTCTATAAACAATATTGGGCAAAGCATGGCAATGGATGGCCAAAATAATGCGACTGTAAGTAAATTTTACAAGTCGCGTACCTCTTCCGGATATAGACCTCCGGAAAATGTGAATACCGAGGCAGCAGAAGTAGCTGAAGACTTTGCAAAAGACTACAAAAAAATAGAAAGGCAAATTTCTCAAATTCAAAAGATTTCAGATCTTATAGGTCGTAAGTTGGAATTCAGTATAAATGAAAAACTGAATGAAATAATTGTTAAGGTCGTAGATCCTTCAACAAAGCAGGTCATAAAAGAAATTCCTTCTGCTGAAATACAAAACTTGCAAATGAGACTACGAGAAAACATAAATTTTTTGGTTGATGAAAAGGTTTAAGGTCTTGCAGCTTAAAGGAACACCATGGCGGATATAAGTATTCCAGGCGTATCGGATAAGTACAAAACCAATGACCTTGTAAAAAGCCTTGTCGAAGTAGAAAAGATACCGCTAAAAAGAGAACAGGAAAAACTGGATGGTTTTAAAACCGAGCAGGCAAATTGGAGACGTGTTAATCAATATATGTCGGCTTTACGCGAATCATCAAGAGTTTTATATTCTTTTGATAATCCGTTCAATGAAAAGACGGCTTCTTCTTCAGATGATTTTGCAGTTACGGCAACGGCACAACGTGATGCAAGTGTTGACTCTTTCAAAATAGATGTGATTCAGACAGCAGCTTGCGATCGCTTTTTATCCGAACCTATAGAAAAAAACAGAATAATCCCTGAAGGCACTTATAAATTTACAATCGGGGAAAAAACAGTAACTTACAGATGGAAAGGCGGAAAACTTTCGGATTTTTCTGAAGGACTGAATAAACGCTCATCAGGATTATTGAAGTCTTCACTTATCGGAGTTACGAAAGACAGTACTTCACTATTGATTGAATCTCTAAAATCCGGTAGTGAAAATAAACTTATTTTTGAGGGCGATTCGTTAAAATTAGCCTATGAATTAAAAATAATTCAAGATAAAAAATCACAAGAAAATATTTTTGCAAAAAATGATATAATAAATCCTGCATCTTCAAAAGAAATTCAAATTCCAAAAGAACTATATGATTCGTCAGATTCACTGGTTTCATTTTCGGTTCATGTAAAAAACGTAGAAGATATCAATAAAAAAATTGCAAACGAGATACTTTCATCAGAAAATGGCAATAAAAATGATAATAATAATTTACCAAAAATGCCTTTTGCAGGAAGTATAACATTTAAAGATATAACGATTGAAAATGAAGATTCTAAAACTCTTTTACAGCCTGTTGAAATTCTTAGGGAAAAAATTGAAATTTCAACTCCTGTACGCGAAAATAAAATTATAAGTTTAAAATACACAGACGGTTCAATAAAAGAACTGGAAGCTTTTGATGATGATTTTTCAGATAAAGAATACGCTGTAAATTTAGACCAAAATAAAATAATAAAATCAATTGTTATCGATAATAAAAACACAGATAAAATTATAGAAATATCACAGATAAAAAAAACAGATCGTAATAACAATCTTGGATACGAGCCTGTAAGTCCTATCTCCGTTGCACAAAATGCAAAAATAAAATATGAGGGAATTCTCATGGAACGTCCTTCAAATGAAATAGACGACATCGTTCCCGGTGTTAATTTGGAACTTCACTCTATCACAGACAGGAGTGCCACAATAAAAATTGAAAACAACACAGAAACTTCAAAAGATGCTTTGATCAATTTTGTTGGAAACTACAATAGACTTATAGCGGAACTTAACATTTTAACACAGCTTGAACCGAAAATTATTGATGAATTAGATTATCTTAGCGAAGATGAGCGTGAAAAAGCTATGGAACGCATGGGAGCTTTTCAAACTGATTTTTCACTTAGAAATAATAAAACGTCTTTACAGCAAATAATGAGTTCAAACTACCCCACTAGTGAAGAATCAAAAATAAAAACTTTAGCACAGATAGGCATATCTACAAAATCTTCAAAGAACACTTCCATTTCTTCTTCACAAATGCGAGGCTATCTTGAAATTGATGAAAAAAAATTAGATGAAGCCCTAAAACAAGAAATCTCTTCCATAAAAAACATTTTCGGTTTTGATTCTGACGGCGACAAGATAGTTGACTCCGGAATTGCATACCAGATTGACAGAAAATTGCAATCCTATGTTCAAACAGGCGGAATTCTTGCCTTAAAAAATTCTGCAATTGAAAAAGAAATTTCGGATTCAGAGAAAAAAATTAAACGCTTAGAAGTTCAAATTGCCGATAAGGAAGCAGACTTAAAAAGAAAATATGGAACAATGGAGTCAACTCTAAAAAGACTTGAATCTCAATCCGATTCCATAACGAATTTTTCGAACCAAAACGGAAAAAAGTAGGAGCATGTAGTGGACGTTTTTTTAAATGAACAAAAAATAGAAATAACTTTGGAAAAAGAAGAAAATCTTCGCGATGTATTGAATGAATTTCAAAAAAACTGCGAAGAAAATAATGCTACGATTGTTGATATACAGTTAAACGGTATCAATTTGACATGTGAAAATATGGATGAGTACGGTAAAACTGAAATTTCAAAAATAAAAGAATTAAAAATTTCTTCGGTTTCAAAAGATGACATAGTTAACTCATTTTGCAATATAAAAAAAATGATTCCGGAAATCGAAACAAATCTTGCACAAGTTTCTGTGAATCTTCAAACAGAAAAAGATAATCTTGCTTTTGAGACTGTAAAACAATTTACAAACTTTTTTGATTATTTTTGCAAAGCTATAACATTATCAGCCCTTTTTCCGGATGACTTTTCAAGCTATGTAATTGACGGTAAAAATGTTTTGGAATTTCTAAATGATTTTTCTCCAATTTTGAAAGACTTGGAGAGTGCTTTAGAAGAAAAAGATTCTGTTCTCATGGGTGATTTAGCTGAATATGAAATATTACCTAGAATCGAACAAATAAAAATTTTTTTGGAATTGTTCAATAATTAAAACCGGAATTAAAACACCGGCTGTAAGAAAAAGGAACTTTTAGATGTATGATTTTTTATTGCAAATACAAGGTTCTCCCATTGAAGCAAGAAAAGACGGCTCTTTCCTTTTTGTGTTGCTTGCGTTTTTTGTTATTTCGGCTTTTATTTGGGCTATAAGTTTTCTTTATAGTATTTACAGAAAAAATCAAAAAGTAATTGATGCCGATCCTGCAAGAAAAACAACAAAAAAAGATATTAGCCTTATTTCAAAAAAAGTTAATCTTACGTCAGAAGAAAAGAGTTTTTTTTATAAATTGTGTCAGAGTTATCAGATAAAAAACATCTTTGTAAATATGAAAAACAGTTCCGATATGAACAAAATTTTTTTTAAAATTTATAAAGATTTAAAAGATGAAGATGAAATTGCATTGTTTTTTGCCATAAGAAATAAACTGGATAAATATTTTAATTCTGAAAACATACTTTCCGGTACAAAAAATTTGAAGATTGGGCAATCGATGACATTTATTTACAACGATGATCGGTATTTCACAAAACTTTTAGAAAATACGGAAGAAGGCCTTTTGGCAGGAGTTCCGAAAAACAATTTTGGACAAAATTTGAATATTCCGGTTCTTGAAAAAATTAGCGTAATTTTTTCATCAAAATCAAACTCAATAGGATATAAAGTTTCGACAAGAATTATACGCTACCAAACTCGAATTGAAAAAGAAATACTTGTTGCCCATTCAAATAAAATTGAAGTTTTACACAAACGAAATCAAGGCAGATTTATGCTGAATAGCAAATGTGAATTTCATGCAGTTAAACTTGAAAAAAAATCAAAAACTAAGGGTACAAGTACAGCTTACGAAGTCATGGATAAATCTCATAGCGGAAAAATTGTAGATATTTGTTCAAATGGGTGCAGTTTATTAACAGATCTGCCGATAAAAAAAGACCAGTATATTCAATTAAAATTTTATTTGGAGAAAGATTTTTTATCCGAAGTTATCGGGGCAATAGTAAACACAGAATTCGATAAATATACAAAGATGTATATTCTCCATATAAATTTTGTAAACATAAGCACAGGTATTAAAAACCGAATAAATGCTCTTGTTGCCGAATATAAAAATGATACTGAAAATAACTGAAAAGGAGAAGTTGTCTTAAAAAGATTAACCGCCGGTAAATCTTAAGATAAAACGGATGCGATGACAGTTTTGGACATTGTGAACATCACAACAGAAAACGGATTTATTTACTACCGAAAAAATTATGTCGGCACAGCTATAATTCAAGTTGGTGCAGCACCTGTGGAAGTTCCAGTGAAATTTTTAATAGAAACCTCCCCTATCGGTGACAAACGAATAGAAGTTTCTATTGAGCAGGATATTCATTATCCGTTGTTACCAATTATCAGGGAATTAAAGAAAATCATACTGAATAAGCATGATGAAGGTTTTTTACCATGCTAGAACTTTATTCCGCCTCATCAGACAAAACGATTGAAATCGGAGAAAAATTCGGTTCAAAGTTAAAAGCAGGGGATATAGTTGCCTACGAGGGGACTCTTGCTGCCGGAAAAACTACCTTTACAAAAGGAATCGCAAAAGCACTAAAAATAGACGAAGATGTTACAAGCCCTACTTTTACACTTATATCCGAATACGAAGGACGATTACCTCTTTATCATTTTGATGCATATCGTCTTGATGGTGCAGAAAGTTTTATTGACATAGGTGCCGAAGAATTTATGTATGGAAAAGGTGTTTGTGCAATTGAATGGACTGAAAATATAAAAAGTGCAATTCCCTCAAATGCTATCAAAGTTTGCATTTCAATTTTAGCTGCTGAAACAAGAAAGATAACAATAGAAAATTGGCCTTATGAAAACATCTTTGGAGAATATTTAAAATGAAAGCGATTGCTATAGATTCTGCAAGTCCTTGCCTTACCGTTTCAGCAATAAATGAAGAGCTTTATTCTTCTGTAGTAATGGATATAGGTATGCATCAGTCGGAAAAAATAATACCTGCAATACAAAAAGTTATGGAAGAAACGAATTTAAAATGTGGCGAAATTCAATTTGGAAGTTTATGTTTAGGGCCCGGAACATTTACCGGGCTAAGACTTGCATATGCAGCTCTAAAAGGAATTCAATTGTCCTATAAATTCAATATTTATGCGTATGATTCTCTTGATGTTTTTGCTCAACCTTTTTTACAACTAAAAAAGACAGTTTTAAGCATTATCGATGCCAAAAAAAACAGATTTTACGCTGCAATTTACAGAAACGGAAAAAAAATAATAGACTCTATTGATGCAAACGCAACGGAAATTTCAAAATTGTTGGATCAAGAAGAAGAAATAATTTTAACCGGACCTGACAGTTTATATTTTGCCGAAATTTATGAACAAATAGATCCTAATCAAAAATTTTTGGTAATTGAATCAAGAAATATTAACAGTGCATTTCAACTTTTAAAATTAGCTGAAAAAGATTATAAAAACAAAAAAGACGGAATTTCAGAATATTCCGGACCGGCTTATATTAGACTTAGTGAAGCGGAAGAAAACAAACAGGAAGAAAACTTAAAAAAACATAATTAAAAATTTTTTGCAATTTTATTCGAGTTTAATCCATATTTAAATTAAAATTTTCTCAAAAAACAAAAAAATAGGTTAAGGTTGCAGGTATTCTCTGTTTTTTTTAGCCTTTGACAGTTTTTTGTTGACAGTTCAAAAATCTGATATATACTTTTAGTTATGTTTAGCGGGTTGGATTTTTTTCAGTCCGGATCATGGAGGTAAAATTTTATGAAAAAAATGTTAATTTCAACCATTGGACTTTTTTTGGTAATGGGTCTGATACTTGGTTGTACCGGTGGGGCAAAAAACAAAGTTGCAAACAAAGACAAACCTCTTGTTTTTTTTAACAGACAGCCGTCGGATCCTACATCAGGTGAAATTGATATGGAAACGATGAACTGGAACGACATGACCTATTATGTAGGTTCAGATGATGCCGGAGGTGGTGCAGTTCAAGGAAAGTTGGTTACGGACTTCCTTGCTGGCGAAGATCCTGCAAAATTGGATCGTAACGGTGACGGAATTTTAGGTTATGTTTTGTGCATCGGAGACGTGGGTCATAACGCTTCAAATGCACGAACGGAAGGAATCAGAAAAGCTTTGGGAACTTGGAACGGATCTTCAAATCCGGGAGTAGTAAAAAAAGGCTCTGTAGTAGTAGGTTCAAAAACTTTGGCTGTTGTAGAACTTGAGGGTAAAGCAATGACAGGAACAGACGGATCTACATGGAATGCAAATGCAGCTACAGAAGCAATGGGTAGCTGGGCAACAAAATTCGATACTGCAATCGACCTTGTTATTTCAAATAATGACGGAATGGCAATGGGATGTTTACAGGCTTCAAATTACCCTACAGGAGTTCCTATTTTTGGTTATGATGCAAATGCGGATGCGGTAGAAGCTATCGGTGTTGGAAAAATGACCGGAACTGTATCTCAGAATGTTGATGCACAGGCTGCTGCTGCTTTACAGGTAATAAGAAATCTTATCGACGGTGTTGCTGACAGCGATGTTTATACAAGCGGAATTACAAGTGAAGATGATCACGGAAATAAAATTACAGCAGACTTTGAATATATCATCGATCAAAAAGCTTTACTTGCATTAAATGTAGGTGTAAATAAAGATAACTGGCAAAATTTCAAAGCAGGTAGCAGAGATCCGGGGATAAAAAAGACAAATGCAGCAGAAAAGAAGGTTCTTCTTACAATTTACAACTCTGCAGATAACTATCTTTCTTCTTCGCTTTTACCGGCTATCAACTACTATGCTCCGCTTTTAGGAATAAAGCTGACTATAGTTCAAGGTGATGGTCAAAATGAATCAAGCTGTCTTGATAAATTTACAAACCTTGGAAATTATGATGCATTTGCCGTTAACATGGTAAAAACAAATTCAGGTAGAGATTATACGGATAAACTTAAGTACTAAGTTTTAAGTCAATAATTTTTCATAAAGCCATGTCATTACGGCATGGCTTTTTTTGAAAAACATAAGGTAATCAGATGGAAGAACCAATTCTGAAAATTCAGAAACTTTCAAAGTCTTTTGCTAAAAATAAAGTTCTGGACAGGATATGTCTCGAAGTAAAAAAAGGCTCTGTTATGGGACTAATGGGTGAAAATGGAGCCGGTAAGTCAACAATGATGAAATGCTTGTTCGGAATTTATGCAAAAGATGAAGGACAAATTCATTTATGCGGAAAACCCATTGATTTTAAAAATCCCAAAGAAGCATTGGAAAACGGTGTCGCTATGGTTCATCAGGAACTTAATCAATGTCTAGATAGAACTGTTTGCGACAATATTTTTTTAGGTCGTTATCCAAAAAAATTCGGTGTAGTAGATGAACAAAAAATGCTAAAAGATGCAATAAGTCTTTTTCACTCGCTGAATATGAATGTAAATCCCAAAACGATCATGAGAACAATGTCTGTTTCTCAACGGCAAATGGTAGAAATTGCAAAAGCCGTTTCCTATGACGCAAAAATCATAGTTTTGGATGAACCCACTTCTTCCCTTACCGAAAATGAAGTTCAAAAACTTTTTTCTATTGTTGAAGATCTAAAATTGAAAGGTGTATCATTCGTGTATATTTCACACAAAATGGACGAAATTTTCCAAATTTGTGATGAAGTTTCGGTTCTTAGAGACGGCAGCATGATTATGACAAAAAGTACAAAAGAAACCGATATGAATGAGTTAATTTCGGCAATGGTAGGTCGTTCTCTTGACAACAGATTTCCGGAAGTAAACAACACGCCGGGAGAAAATATTTTAGAAGTAAAAAGCTTACGTACAAAATATGAACCGATACTTGAAGATATTTCATTTACAGTAAAAAAAGGTGAAATTTTTGGTCTGTATGGTCTTGTTGGTGCCGGTCGTAGCGAATTGCTTGAGGCAATATTTGGAATACGCACAATAGCTAAGGGCAATATAGTTTACGGTAATAAAAAATTGCGATTTAAAAGCAGCAAAGAAGCAATGGAAAATAACTTTGCACTCGTTACCGAAGAAAGAAAACTTAACGGTATGTTCGGAAAAGATACTATCGAATTTAATACTGTTATAACGAATCTTGGTAACTATAAAAAATTTGGAATTCTTTCTAAAAGATTAATGGCAAAAGCGGCGGAAAATCAAGTTAAAGTTATGAAAACGAAATGCGTTTCCATATATGAAAACATCACTTCTTTAAGTGGCGGAAATCAACAGAAAGTAATTATAGGTAAATGGATGGAACGTGAACCTGAAATTTTCCTTTTAGACGAACCGACAAGAGGAATTGATGTCGGAGCAAAATATGAAATTTATCAATTAATAATAAATATGGCTAAAAAAGGCAAAACTATTATTGTTGTTTCCAGCGAAATGCCGGAAATACTCGGTATAACTAATAGAATCGCAGTTATGTCAAACCATAGACTGGCAGGTATTGTAGAAACAAACACTACAACACAGGAAGAATTACTCCGTCTTTCTGCAAAATATCTTTAATTTCAAATGAGAGGCACCAATGGAAAATATGAACTATTTGGAAACAAATTCAAAGCTGAAAGAGTATGAACAAAAACTTTTGGAACTTCGCAAAAGAAAAGCTCCAAAAATTGAAATTTCGGCATTGCAAAAAGAAGCAATAAATTACTCAAATCAAATTTCAAAACAGGAAATTGCAAAAATCATTTCCGAGCAAAACAAAATAATTGAAAAATTAAAATCAGATTATAAAGCACAGATTATAAACCTAAAAGCTGAAAACAAAAAGCAAAAAACTTCTTTAACTTCAAAAGAAGAAATTAAAAACGCATCTTATGAATTAAAATCTGCTTTATTTGATGCAAAAAACAGGTTTCTTGTAAATATTGACAGTGCAAAAGCGGTAAAAAATCAAGCATTTGTTGATCATATTCAAAAAAACAGAGCTCTCCGAGACGGAAAGACAAACTGGAAAGAAGACAAAATTCTTGCTTTTTACGATTACATTTATAAATTTAAGACAACAAAATTTCTTTTGGATAACGGACTTTATATTGCAATTCTAATATTTTTTATTGTCTGTGTAATTCTTGCTCCGATATCCGGCAACGGAAATCTTTTATCGCTTCCAAATATTTTTACAATTTTGGAACAATCTTCCGTTAGGATGTTTTATGCATTAGGAGTTGCAGCTCTGATTCTGATAGCAGGAACAGACTTAAGTGTAGGACGTATGGTTGCATTGGGTTCTGTAATAACCGGACTTTTGTTACATCCCGGGAAAAATATTGTTACTTTTTTTGGAATGGGTCCTTGGGATTTTACCGCCATGCCGATGGCTTTAAGAGTAGTTATCGCACTTTTACTTTCCATAATTGCTTGTACCTCCTTTAGTGTATTGGCCGGAGTTTTCAGTGCAAAATTAAAGATTCATCCATTTATTTCTACACTTGCAACACAGCTTATTATTTACGGTTTACTTTTCTTTGGAACAAGCGGAACTCCTGTAGGCTCTATTGACTCCGGTATAAAAGATATGTTTGGAGGTAGATGGGTTTTAGGAACTCTTGGAGGAGAATCCATTACTCTACCCAAACTTATTATTCCTGCTATTATAGCAATATTTGTAGCTTGGTTCATTTGGAATAAAACTACTTTTGGAAAAAATATGTACGCTGTAGGAGGCAACCAAGAGGCTGCAAGCGTAAGCGGAATAAGTGTTTTCAAAGTAACCATGGGAGTATTTATCATGGCAGGTATTTTTTATGGTTTTGGTTCTTTTTTTGAGGCATTCAAAGCGAACGCAAGTGCCGGAACAGGACAAGGCTATGAGCTTGATGCAATTGCTGCTTGCGTAGTAGGAGGAATTTCTTTTAATGGTGGTATAGGAAAAATAGAAGGAGCAGTCATCGGTGTAATTATTTTTACGAGTTTGACATATTGTCTTACTTTTTTAGGAATTGATACAAACCTTCAATTTGTTTTTAAAGGTTTGATAATTATAGCTGCAGTTGCTCTTGACAGTGTAAAATATCTTAAGAAAAAATAAATATTTATAAATTCAATAAAAAAAACAGCCCAAAACTTTTGTTTTAGGGCTGTTTTTTTTATCAAGCATTTTGCCAAATTTTTTAAAATCTTATTTATTTGAAAATAATTCCGATAAAAATTCTTTGCTATTCACAGAACTTGCAGCAAGTTTATTTTCATTTTGAATAGCATTAAAAACTTCCTGTCTGAAAACCTTAACCTCTTTTGGAGCTTCAACTCCTATTTTTACCTGTTCCCCACGGATTTCAATTATTGAAACAGTAATTTCTTCACCTATTTTTATTTTTTCATTAATTTTTCGAGTTAAAATCAGCATTTTCCGCCGCCTTTTACAGAATCTGCACTAAGAATATGTTTTGTAGTCCATTTAGGATCAGAAAGAACAACTTGCATTCCCTGATTAGTATTTTTATTTATAACCAATGGCCCTTCAAGATTCGCCGTCAAATTTTTTCCATCTTTAGGAATTGTAATAATCGTTAAAACAACTACATCCGTAGGCGATAAAAGTCCGATTTGGCTCAAAGAATTATTATCTACATCCAATTCATAATCGTTAAAGAAAATGAACGGATCTACAACAAGAAAAGCAAGAGATTTATCATCTTCCGACTGAAGCCACATAAACGGCTTAAATTCAGAATCAGCCAACTCAAAATGTTTGAAATTCTCAAAACCCAATAAACCAAAAGGAAACTCAATTTTTCTTTTTTCAAATTCCATACTCATTCTTATACCTCAATATCAACGCATATAATTTAATAAACTGTTTTCATATAATTTGCCGGCTGTATTCAGTGTAGCTTTTTGCATATAATCCATCATTTTCATATCCGTTAAAGTTTGCGTAAAATCCAAATCACCTTCTCTTGAAATCATATTGGTTCCGTTTACTTTGTTGGTTTCAGCCTTTGCAATATACAACTGAGCTCTTTCATAATTTGAACCGATTTTCGCTTCTTGTGTAATAAGATTATTCAATCCGCTGTCAATCGAGCCCAAAACTCTACTTCCTATAGATTCTGCATCTCCTCTTAACATGGCATTTCTTAATGCAATAACAGAATCAAAAACAGACCCGCCACTGACCCTAACAGAATCACTTAAATTATATGGCGGACGCTGAGAGGAATCTTTAATTACATCCAAATCTTTTAACGTTGTTCCGTTTTTATCTTCAAGCCATAACTGTCTTGAATCAGTTGTTGTAAGATTTAATCCTTTTGTAATAGGATCCAAAGTTGCTTTTACAGGAGTTCCGCTGGCATTTATTTTTGAAATTATCGAATAAACATTATCACCTCTGTCAACATGTATGTTTACACCGTTGATATTGAAATCTCCGTTTTCTTTTGCCGAATAGGAACTTGTATCTGTAGAACTCAAAAGCTGCTGTTTTTCCGACCAAAAAATTGTATTTCCACTTTTATCTACGGGAACAAAAGATCTTTCATCAACTTCAAGTGTATTTTGACCTATGGAACCGTTATATTTTACTTCGTTTATTAGAGGTTCTGAACTCCCCTCAACATGTTGAAATTCAACTTCAAAAGCAATGTTACTTGTTCTTGTTCCTGCAAAAACTCTATTTCCGTCAGGACCTATGGCATTTGCATTTTCCACGAGTTCTTTTAAAAGCTGGTCAACTTCAACTGCCATACTGTGTAAATCGTCCCTATTGTAAACCCCGTTAGCACCATTTACTGCCAATTCTCTAATTCTTTGCATCACTTGAACAGACTGATTTACATATCCTTCAGTTACAGAAAAATCATCGCAAACGACTTTTGCATTTTTTTCAAATTGTTCAACTCTGCCCACATAAGACTGATAACGTACCAAATGACCTGCAGCAAGAGGATCATCTCTAAGTTCTTGTATCCTATTTTGACTCCCAAGCTGATTATTTATCTTATTTATTTTAGATTCTTTTAATCTTAGATTGTACTGAACATCGTTATTTGCAGTATTGGAACTAATTCTTTTCATAATTTAACTCCGGTTTAAACACCTAGACGGTTAATAATAGTATCAAGCATTTCATCAACTACCGTAACGTATTTTGCAGCCGCATTGTAGCCATGTTGAAACTTTAAAATATCTGCCAACTCTTCATCAATGTTTACTCCACTGATAGAATCTCTTAAACTTCGTAAATCATCCATAATTTTTATTTGAGTTTCATGATTAATCATTGCCTGCTCGCCTTTTAAGCCTGCATTAGTTACAGTTTCGGCAAAATAATCATCAAAAGTCTTATTCTCACCGATCATAACACCCGTATTTCTTAAAGATGCTATTTCTAAAGCCGCAGAACCGTCTCCGGGCTCTACAGTACCGTCATGCTGAACAAAACCTGCTCCAATGGATTTTACATCATTTTTTATACGTGAATTTATAGCAATGTAGCAAGAAGGATTATATACCGGTGATACCGAATAAAAAGATGAGTCATTCAATTTTTCAACGGCATTTGCTTGTCCATAATCGTAAGCACCTTCTTCACCCTGTAGCGATAACAGTCCTGCATATCCTGTCAAAAAATATCCGGAATCTTCCAGATGTCTGATTACAAAATCAGGATTTTCCGAATCCGAAGAAATTCCTCCTTTCAAAACAAGTCTGTTATTTTTATCAAGATACGCTTTTACTTCACTTTCAGAATCATTAATCCTGTTTATGACAGTTTCGACTGTATCTGTATGAAAATAAGAAATTTCCACATTTCCATTTTTTCCGTTAAAAATCATAGAACCTTCTATTCCTATTTGATCTTGATTTTTTAAAGAATTGGAACCGGTCATTCTAAAAATCATGGAAGTATCCTCTACTCCATCTCCATCCCTGTCAAAATTACCAAGTGCATTTGTTACAAACGGCTGTTCCACAAAAAAATCAATACCGCTAACACCGTTGCTTCCGGCAGCACTTCTGTGTATATTGTTCACCAAATCCATAAAATTCATTGTCATAGAATTTAAAGATTGAATTTCGTTTCTTATATCCACATCACGCAATTCAATTAAAGCCCCGAGAGAACCTCCCGATATTTGTGCATTATTTTGTGTATCAGCCCAAATAACTTTACCGTATCCGCTCCCGTCAGTCACTGTTTTTACATCAAGATTTCTGGCTTTTTCGCCTTGAACCAAAATATGACCGTCAATATGAATCATAAATTCATCAGGATCTCTGTAATCTTGAGTAACATTTGCAATTTGTGAAATTTTTTCACAAAGCAAATCCCTTCTATCAAGTAAATCATTGGGATTATCTCCCATTGCTTTTGATTTTTCAATTTCTACATTTAACTGAGCAATTTGATTTGCATACGAATTAAGCTGTCTTACTTGACCTTCAATATCATTGTTCAAAATATTGCCGATTCCCTCTAAGTCGGTGTAGCGTTGTTTTATTGAATCTACCAAAGTTTCTCCTCTGGTAAGAATTGCCTGACGTGCCGGTTTTGAATCCGGATATAAAGAAAGTTCCTGCCAAGACTGCCAAAACTTGTCCATATTTGTTCTTATGGAAATATCTTGCGGTTCATTATAAATACTTTCAATCATCACATAATAATTATCTCTGGTCTTCCAATAAGTTTCCTTATTCGTCTGAGCTATAATCTTTGAATCAATAAATTCATCTCTGACTCTTTCCACGCTTTGTGCACAAATACCTTGTCCTATTTGTCCCGGAACTTCCGCACGGCTTAAATCCGGTCTGTAAAGAGGATCAAAAGCCTTTAAGTGAACTCTTTGTCTTGAATATCCTTCCGTATCTGCATTTGAAATATTGTGACCTGCAGTTTCAATGGACATACTTTGAGCCATTAAACTTCTTTTTCCAACTTCAATTCCTGAAAAACTGTTTCCCATATCTTTACCTCTTACATCACAGCATTCAAAACAATACTGTTAGGATTATTTTTTACCAAAGTACCGTTTTTTGAATATAAGACATTCTTGCGTTGAGGAAGAACTTTATCAAATATTCCCTGAACAAAATTGTTTGTAATTTTTACATAATCGAACAAAGCTTTGTTTTCTATTTTGGACTTTATAAGTTTTCTTTTTACATCTGTATATAGAGATGATAAATTCTGAGAAAGTATTTTATCGTCAATTTTTGCTGCCATTTTGTAAAAATCAGAATTACTGCCAATACATAATTTTTTCATAAGTGTTTTCAATTTTTCATCAACAAGAGCGAATCTTACAGTTAATTCATTTATTTTTGTTATTGAAGATTCCAATGAATCCCAATTTTTTCCGACAACTGAATTTCTGATAGTATTTTGAGATTCAGAAAGTACATCTAACATTTCATTTTCAAGCTTTAATAAAGAAAAAATTTCATTAGCATCGTAATTGTTTATAAAATCCATAGAACACCTCAATTTATTATCGGAAATCAAAAAAAACTCTTTAGAAATTAATTTTTTTATACATTTGTGGTTTTATATAAAATTTTCATAAAAAAGAATAAAAGTTTTAGTTGACATAGTTATAAAAAATTTGATATCATCAGTTGATCGTGGTATGGTGCCTGTAGTTCAGGGGTAGAGCGCCAGATTGTGGATCTGGTTGTCGTGGGTTCAAATCCCATCAGGCACCCCGAAGCTGTTTTATACAGCTGGTAAATGCGTTTGTAGCTCAGCTGGATAGAGCGTCGGACTTCGAATCCGCAGGTCGCACGTTCGAATCGTGTCAGACGCAGTTTGTAAAAAAAAATTTGGGCGACTAGCTCAGCTGGTAGAGCAACAGACTCTTAATCTGTGGGTCCGGAGTTCGATCCTCCGGTCGCTCAATAATTTTTCTTTTTTCAGTTTTAAAACTGTATATTAGGAAAAATTCTTGCACTTGACTAAACTTTGTAAATAAATTATATTTGCATAGGTTCGCAGCATGCGAGAGTGGTGAAATTGGCAGACACGCTAGACTTAGGATCTAGTGCCCTAGGCATGAGGGTTCGAGTCCCTCCTTTCGCACTAAAAGTGTATGAAAGTTTTGCGGAAATAGCTCAGGGGTAGAGCGCCACCTTGCCAAGGTGGATGTCGCGGGTTCAAATCCCGTTTTCCGCTCAAGCAAAGGCGATTCGGAGAAATCTGGATCGCCTTTTTTTATTAAAAATAAAAAAGCCTTTGGGCAAAAAAAGGAACATAAAATGAAAGTTACAAAAGAATTTGAAAAACTTGAAAATTCGTCGGTAAAGCTTACTGTAACGGTAGGTAAGACAGACGTAGCTGAAAACTACACAAAAACCTTAACAAAGTATTCAAAGGAACTCCAGCTTCCGGGTTTCCGAAAAGGAAAAGTTCCGGTTTCGGTTCTTGAACGAAAATACGGCAAGGCTATTAAAAATGAAGTTGCAGGAACTTTAATGGATCAGGCACTTCAGATTATTTTTGAAGAACTTGATAAGGATAAGTCCGATATGCGTCCTTTGGCATACTCTCAACCGATAATTGACGAAATTCCGGATTTAGATGTTACAAGTAATTTTACATTCACGGTACAATATGATGTCATGCCTTTAGTGAAAGTTGAGGATTTTTCAGGCATTGAAGTTAAAGAAGCTCAAGTTGAAATAAAAGAAGACGATCTAAAAGAAGAACTGGAAGCAATTAGAGAAAGAAATGCTATGGTCATTGATAAAAAAGATTCGGACAGTGCTGCAAAAGGTGATATTGTTACGATTGACTACTGCGAACTTGATGAAAAAGGCGAAGAACTGGATGGAAGTAAACGAGAAGGTTTTGTATTTACCATAGGAACCGGGGAAAATATTTACAAAATTGATGATGAAATCATCGGCATGAAAAAAGATGAAACAAAACGCATCAGCAAGACTTTCCCTCAAGATTTTGCAGATAAAGAACTTGCAGGAAAAACAAAAGAAATCAGTGTAAAAGTTAGTGCATTAAAGGTTCGCCAACTACCGGATCTTGATGATGAACTTGCACAAGATGTTAATGAAAAATACAAAACTCTTGACGATCTTAAAAACGACATCAAAAAGAATATGCAAACAAATCTTTCAAAACGCATAAGAGAAATGAAAATCAATTCAATGCTTGAACAGCTTATTGAAAAATATCCGGTAACGATTCCTGAATCTATGCTTAGAATAGAATTGGAACAAAGATGGAGGATGATGGCTCAACAATTCCAGTGTTCCGTTGAAC
The DNA here is from genome assembly GCA_052173655.1 of Treponemataceae bacterium. Classification (GTDB taxonomy): domain Bacteria; phylum Spirochaetota; class Spirochaetia; order Treponematales; family Treponemataceae; genus RGIG9060. Next base: position 22,009 of record JBQMYD010000006.1, read on the forward strand.
AGTTAGAAAAATTTATGACATCTTCGGGACAGAAAAAAGAAGATCTCCTTAAAGAATGGTCTTCTGATGCTGAAAAAAACCTTAAAAGCAGGGTTATTATCGAATCTTTGTTAAAAGAAAAAACATATGAAGTTTCTGATGAAGAAATTGAAGCTGAATATGAACGAATTGCTCAAAATGCAGGAATGAGTGTTGAAGATGTCAAAAAACACTATGCACAAGATGCAAGAGCTAAGGAATACATTACAGACGAAATAAAAGAGCAAAAGCTTTATGATGAAATGTTTTCAAAAATAAAGATTTCAAAGGGTGAAAAATTAAGTTTTGCAGAACTTTTTAAGAGAAACTAACTGAACCTTAATCACCTATGTGATATAAAAAAATTTGGAGCAATGATATGAATGAACATATGAACACTCTAGTTCCGTACGTTATAGAACAGACAGGTAACGGAGAGAGAAGTTACGATATTTTTTCTCGCTTATTGAAAGAAAGAATTATCTTTGTTGATGGTGAAATAAATGATGCAACTGCAGATCTGGTCGTTGCCCAAATTTTGTTTTTAGAGTCTCAAAGTTCCAATAAAGACATTTCAATGTACATAAATACACCCGGAGGTTCGGTAACTGCAGGGCTTGCAATTTATGATACTATGCAATATGTAAGTTGCGATATCAGCACAATTTGCATGGGACAAGCTGCCAGCATGGGAGCAATTCTTCTTGCAGGCGGAACAAAGGGAAAAAGAATCGCCCTCCCCTCTTCAAGAGTCATGATTCATCAACCTTGGGGCGGAGCACAAGGACAGTCCACAGATATTTCCATTCAAGCCAAAGAAATTTTACGTTTAAAAAATATTTGTACAAACTATTTAAGTGAATGTACCGGCAAGAAAAAGGAAATAGTTGCAACCGACATGGAAAGAGATTTTTATATGTCGCCTGAAGAAGCAATAAAATACGGAATCATCGATGAAATTATGAATAGGAGAAAAAAGCAGTGATGTCTCATGATTCAAAATCAAAACTTATTTGTTCGTATTGTGGAAAAGTTGAAAGTTCAAAAAAGCCTCTGATACCGTCTCCTTCAGCAAAGGGTGTTGCAATATGTTCTTCATGTGTAGAAATGTGCAAAAAAATTTTTGAAAGCGATTACAATGCAGAACTTTCGAACTCTACTAATTCGCTAAAAATCGATATGTCAAAAATTCCTTCCCCAAAAGAGTTTAAAGAACACCTCGATCGATATGTAATAGGACAAGATTATGCTAAAAAAGTTTTGTCCGTAGCTGTATACAATCATTACAAGAGGATGAGTTTAGGACGTTTTGAGGATACAGAAGATGATGTGGATATTGAAAAATCAAATATTTTACTTGTAGGACCTACAGGAAGCGGAAAAACTTTGCTTGCAAAAACACTTGCAAAAAAATTAAATGTTCCGTTTGCAATAGCAGATGCAACGACTTTAACGGAAGCAGGTTACGTAGGAGAAGATGTAGAAAATGTCCTTTTAAAGCTTATACAAGCCGCAGACGGCAATATTAAAGCAGCTGAAAAAGGTATTATCTTCATCGATGAAATAGACAAAATTGCCCGAAAATCTGAGAACACATCTATTACAAGAGATGTTTCAGGAGAAGGTGTACAGCAAGCGTTATTAAAAATTATTGAAGGAACAGTTGCCAGCGTTCCACCACAAGGCGGGAGAAAGCATCCAAACCAAGAAATGCTCCAAATAGATACAACGAATATCTTGTTTATTTGTGGAGGAGCTTTTGTAGGATTGGAAAATATCGTAGAAAGCAGAATCCATCAACACGCTATCGGTTTTGGAGCAACAATCAATTCTTTAACAGAATCGGAAAAAGCCGAATTGCTTAATCAGGTAATCCCTGATGATTTTGTAAAATTTGGACTTATTCCCGAACTTATTGGACGAATGCCGATTTCTTGTGCCTTAAAAGAACTTACTAAAGAAGATCTAAAAATAATACTTACAGAACCTAAAAATTCTATTGTAAAACAATTTAAAGCATCATTTAAAATGGATAATGTCGATTTATCTTTTTCAGAAGATGCCATTGAAGAAATAGCAGGAATTGCAATAGAAAGAAAAACCGGTGCACGAGGTTTGAGATCTATCGTTGAAAATCTTTTAATGGATATTATGTTTGAGATTCCGTCTATAAGAGGAAATAAAGTTCTTGAAATCACAAAAGAAATGGTACAAGACAATCAAAAACTGAATGCAGACGTTTTGATTGATAGAAAAGTCTGTCAGGTATCATAAGTAATAAGATGTCGATATAGCATAGAAAATTTATTTATGCTATATTGACCGCATGGAACAAACCTTAAATTCGGAAAACGGATTTTCTTTGCTTGGTATCAGCGAAGAGTTAATAGAAAAATTAAAAAACGAAAACATACTCACCCCTACAGCCGTACAAAGAAAAATAATTCCGGAAGTCTTTGAAAACAAATCTTTTTTATTTCAATCAGAAACAGGAACCGGAAAAACTTTTGCTTTTCTATTACCCATAGTTCAGCGTATAGATTTTACCGAAAAAAATCCTACCGTAATAATAGCAAGCCCTACCCATGAATTGTGTTCTCAAATAAAAAATCAATTGTTAAAAATATGCAATGTAAAACAATGTAAGGCCGTTTTATGCTTTGGAGGAACACCGTTAAAACGGCAAATCGAAAATTTAAAAGAAAAACCGCAAATCGTAATCGGCAGCTGCTCGCGAATAAAAGAGCTGATTTTTTTGAAAAAATTAAAGACAACTTCTGTAAAAACAATTGTTTTTGATGAAGTTGATAGACTGCTTTGCCCTGAACTTAGAGATGAAACTCTTGAATTATTTAAGCTTTTAAACAAAGACGTACAAGTTATAGGATGTTCTGCAACTGTAACTCCAAATACAAAAAAAATTTTAGAGTCTTCCTTATGCAAAATGAGGGAGAACTATATTCTAGATTTTCATGAACTTCCGCAAGAAGATATTTTAAGAAAAAGAATTACACATTGGGCGATTTTTGCCCAAAAAAGAGATAAAATTGATACACTTAGAAGTTTTTTAAATGCCGAAAAGTGCAAAAAAGTTCTTGTTTTTACAAGTAAACTTGATCAGGTGGAAAACATTTATCAAAAATTGGAATTCAAAAAGATAAAATGTGCCGCCCTTCATGCAAAAACCGATAAGATTCAACGAAAAGCTGTTTTAGATAGATTCCGCTCAGGTAAAGAAAAAATCCTTATAACCAGTGATTTGGCAGCAAGGGGGTTGGATTTTACAGAGGTTACTCATGTAATTCAGATGGATTTACCTTCAAATGACGATTTTTTTATTCATCGATCAGGGAGAACCGGAAGAGCTAATAAAAACGGAATAAATGTTGTAATCGGAGATGAATTTGAAATGCATAAGTTTTCAAAATTGGAAAAAAAACTTGGCATAATTGTATATCCAAAAATATTGAAATGCGGAAAACTTTGTTCACCGCAAGATTTAAGCTAAAAAAAATAAAAATGCATATAAGATCATATCTTAAGTGTTATATTGAAAAAGGTTGCAAACCGAATAAAAAAATATTATTATTATATAAGGGTGAGTTTAAAAATAGTTATGAAAGAAAAGTTTGAAAAAATCAAAAATTTTAATGTAAACAAAAAGAATATTGTTTCGATTGTTCTCCTATTTGCACTGTGCGTAGTTGTTTTATCAAGTTTATACAAGGTTGATGCCACAGAACAAGCCGTAATTACAAGATTTGGAAAATATACAAAAACGCTTGGGCCGGGATTACATATAAAAATGCCATTTGGAATTGACAAAAATTTTAATGTTCCGGTCATGGTTGTCCAAACCGAACAATTCGGGTTTTCCACACAAAAGACAGCAAATAAAACTCAGTTTATGAATCAAAGCTCAAGAGAATCTACAATGCTTACAGGGGATTTAAATATTGTAGATGTTGAATGGATTATTCAGTATAGAATCATAAATCCGGCAGCTTGGCTTTTTGGCGTAAAAGAAAAAAAACAAACAATAAAAGATATTTCACAATCTGTAGTAAACACCCTTGTAGGAGACAGGGCAATTTTGGATGTAATGGGAGTTGATCGATCAATAATCCAAAATCAAGCTCAAGAACTGATGAATGAAAATTTTGACAGACTGGGGTTGGGTATAAAAGTTATTGCAGTTCAATTGCAGAATGTAGTGCCTCCAAAGGGTGTTCAAGATGCTTTTGAAGACGTAAATAAAGCCAATCAAGATATGGAACGTTACATCAATGAAGGAAAAGAAGCCTACAATGCTCAAATTCCTTTATCAAAGGGTATTGCAGAGCAGCAAATCCAAATCGCAGAAGGATATGCCATAGACAGAGTAAACAGAGCAAAGGGAGATGTCGCAAGGTTCAATTCAATTTACAAAGAATATGCAAAATCTCCGGCAGTTACAAGAGAAAGACTTTATCTTGAAATGATGGAAGAAATTTTCCATAATTCAAAAAATTCTTACTTAATAGATAAACAAGCAAATAATTTTTTACCCATAAAAACTTTAAATTCTACAGATAAAAATAATGAAAAGGCGGGCAACTGATTATGAAAAAAATGAACAAAAAGACCAAAGGGGTTGTTATTTTATCTGCCGTTGTTTTTATACTGATTTTGTTTTTTAGCATAGGACCTCTTTACATAATACATGAAGGCTCGCAAGTGGTAGTTACAAGATTCGGTAAAATTGTTTCAGTACACACGAATGCAGGTCTTTATTTTAAAATACCTTTTGTAGATATTGTTGTAACCTACCCCAAACTGATTTTATCATTGGACGGTGATTCACAAAAAATTCCTACAAAAGAAAATCAGTTTATTATTGTTGACACTACAAGTCGCTGGAGAATTTCAAATCCTAAGGAATTTTACGAGTCTTTTAAGACTGTTGAAGCTGCAAACATTCGCCTAAGTGATATTATCGATTCTGCAACGCGAACTATTATTACGCAAAATAGGCTAAGTGAGGTCGTACGTTCAACAAATCTCATTAATGAAAGAAAAATTGATAGCTCGTCCAGCCTTGGAATTAACGGCAGTGATGAAGCAATAGCACAATTAAATTCACTAATAAACGTTTCTTCAAATTCAGAGCCGATTTCAAAAGGACGAAGACAATTGACAATTGAAATGGCAGAAGAAGCAAGAAAGATGATCCCTGAATACGGTATTGAACTTTTGGATGTAGTTCCTCGTCAAATAAAATATTCGGATGAATTAACGGAAAGCGTTTACAATCGAATGATAAAAGACAGAAACCAATTGGCTCAAGGATACAGAGCTTATGGAGAAGGAAAAAAGAAAGACTGGCTTGGAAAACTTGAAAAAGATAAAATGAAAATAGAATCGGATGCATATTGGAAATCACAGCAGATAATGGGACAAGCAGATGCCGAAGCCACAAGAATTTACTCAAGATCCTATGCTGTTGATCCGGAATTTTATTCTTTTTGGAAAAGTCTTGAGTCATATAAAGATACAATTCCTGAATTTGAATCTACTTTTACTACCGACATGGATTATTTTAAATATCTATATACATCCAAAGTAAAAAGATAATCAATAAAAATATTAGGAGCACAAAAAGTATAGATGAATATAGGTTTACAAAGCTCAATTTACAGTAATCATGATCTGAAAACTGAAGTACAAGTTGCCCTTGATAATAAAGCCGGTTTGGGAATTACTTTTTTTGACATTTTTTTTGATAACTGGTCTCCTTCTTCAATTCCAAAAGACACCATTGATTTTATACACTTTTTAAAAGACAAAAACGAATTGGAATTTACAGTTCATCTTCCGATTAACTTTTTTGAATATGATTTTGTTGAAAAACAAATATTTTATCAGTTTTTGATATCTATAAAACCTAAAACAATTACAATTCATTTTGATACTTTGAGTTATGAATTTTTAGAAGACCTTGTAAACATCGCAGAAGATTCCAACAGTATTTTATGCATTGAGAATGCAAATTCGGGGTTACATACAATATACGGAATAAATTATTTTGAATATTTAAAAAATGCAAAAAAGCAAATGGAATATTCGGGAAAGGTAAATAATATTGCTGCAACATTTGATATAGGAAATGCTTGCGTACATGGAGAAGATCCGTGTGAAAGCCTTGAAAAATTAAAAGAAAATAAAATTAAAATCCAGACAGTTCATTTACATGACAATAATGGAAAATCGGAAAAACACCTACCTTTGGGAAACGGAACGATAGATTTTAAAACAGTATTTTGTAAAATCAGAGAATTGGATATTAATCCGTATTTTGTGATTGAACACTGGGAAAATTTCCCGCAAAGTATTAACTTTTTGAGAAAAAATTTTTAGTCAGTCTGCAATAAATAATGTTATAGCATAAACTTTTTTTACTCCCCACTCTTTTAATATTTGTGCACATGAATCCAATGTAACTCCTGTTGTAAGGATATCATCAATGAGTACAACACTTTCAGGAATTTTCATTTTTTTTGACTTTTTTGATAAAACATAAGATTTTCCCCTATGTTCCAATCTTTGCATCCTTGAAAGTTTTTTTTGCTGAGTAATTTCAACTCTTTCAAGCAAGGGTAAAATATTTATTTTGTAAATTTTTTTTAAATATAAAGTCAAATCATTAACCTGATCCCAACCGTTTTTCCTGATTTTACCGGGGCGTGGAGGAATCGGCACAATAGGTATATTAGAAAAATAACGGTTATAAACGGAAAAAATTTGTAGAGCAAAGAAAAAAACAAGATTTCTTTGTCCTTCTATTTTCCATTTAAACAACAGTTCTTTTTTCCAAAGTCTGTAAGAATATAGCGGAAAAATTTTATCCAAATTTGAAATTACAGGATTTTCTCTGCAATCTGTGCAAATGGAATCTTCACTTATCAATAATTTTCCGCAGTTGGAACAGCGAAGTGAAGAAAAATCCGGCACAAGTTTTTTAGTACAATTCTTGCATAAAGGAATAATTCCTGAAATTTTGCCGCAAGAACAACAATATTGATTTGATTCAAGATACAATATCTTATCTAAAATATTATATCTTGCATGATAGTAATTATATATCAGATTATTTTTCACATATTTATTATATGTAAAAAAATAAAAATTATAGCAATTTTTTATCAGCGTATATTAAAATACAAACGCTGTATATATTGACTTTTATTTTTTGCAGAATCCCATAAATCACTTTGAGGATAATTTTCTACAATTTGCCTATAGCAATTCAAGGCTTCTCGTATATTTCTCACATCGGATTTTTCTTCAAGAATTTGACCTTTTAGAAAAAAACCTTCATCAAGATTTTTTATTGCATTTTGTAAAAAATCCTGTATAAGTTCCAAAGCCTTTTTATAATTTTTTTCTATATATGCCTGTTTTGCGTTTGCAAAAAGTTCATCCGAAGTTTCTTCAGCAATTTTAGACGAATCAGTATCTGAAATAACTTCACTTTCAAATTCACCTGAAAAAATCAAATCAGGTTCTTCTTCAATAACTTCAACATCTACAGCTTTTTTTACTTGAAGGTTTTTATTAATTTCAATATCTTGTGAGGATTTTTCGATGTTTATTTTATTTTCAACATTTTGCTCATCTTTCAGTTTTGAATTTTCGTTAATGAAAAAATCGTATTTATAATCCGGGGCGTACACAACACTCTTTTTTGAATCTACTCCTGCAATAATGACTCTAACGTAATCGTCAATATAGTTTTGAGATAGATTATCCATCTTGTAAAAATGTAAAATTGTTTCTCCGTTTTTTTGAGGAATAACTGTAAAAGAAGTTTTGCCATCTGAAAACTTTTTTTCCTTAAAGCTTATAATTCCTGTAATCTCAACTTCTCCAAGGTAAATCCATCCGTTATCCGGATAGTTAAAAATTATGGACTGTCCCTGATTTGCAATAACCTGCCTGGAGGGTTCAATCTTGTTTTTTTCTAAATCACTATCTTGGACAGGTTCAGGAGAAGTAAAATTGGAATTAAAATCAGCATCTGCATTTTGAATGAATATTTGAGTTTCTTCTGTATGTGTATCTTTTTGTTTACTAACGTTTTCCGATTCAAAAACACTTGGTTCTGTGGTTTTATAAGATATTGTTTCCGTAAAAGCAGAGTCTAATGATTGCAAATCGGAATTGTTTGATAAATCCGGTAAAGTATCAGTATTCTGTGCAATATTTTCTGTGATATCTTCGACAATTTCATCATTATCATTATTTTGCTTGTCATCAAAATCAACAATTTGAACACTATCGGCATTGAACTCGTTATCTTCATCAGACAAATTTGACGATAAAAAATCTTCATAGTCATTTAAATCAATATTTACAATAACATCTGCTTCATCCGTAACTTGACTGTCCTGTAGTTCCACAGTTTCTGAAGCCGGTAGAATTTCCTCTCGGATATCAAATTGACTTTCATTATCTTGATCCAAAGCATTGTCGTCAATTATCGAAGAAAAGTCAAAATCATTAGGTTCTTTTTTATCTGCAATGCTATCAGTTGTTTTACAACCTGCAAAAAATAATATACATATTAGAATTAACAAAAATGAATTTTTTTTCATGGGGCTGCCTCTAAAATATCAAAAACTTTCTTTGTGTTTTTTTCATCAAGCTGCTTGAGCAAATTTTCATCATCAGGATTTCTATACCATTTCTCAGCTTCTTCAAGATCCCAATTTTCTTTTAGGTTACGAGAAAAATAATAAGAATCCATAACTTCTTCACTAGGGATTTCATAATTATAAAAAAATTCAATTTTTTCCGGAACTTCCGTTTCTTTAGAAGATTTTGAAGTTTTTTTAATAGAAATAAAAGCTATTGTCAACACCAGTAACAAAAAAATAAGTACAGCAAACAAAATTGAAACTATTTTATTTTCTCTTACAAAGTTTAGAACAAAAATCTTTACCGAGTTAAAAATTTTATCGTTTAAGAAAAAATTTTTTATTTTTGAAAATAAATTAGCAAAAAAAATTTTAATCTTGTTCAACATTTTTATTTCTTCTTAGCGTATGAGGAGGAATATAAACATTTTCCTCAGGAGCTACATCTTCTTCTTCAAAAGGTTCCGTTTCCGGTAACGGAGCAATGGTTCCCTTTTCATTATCAAGCCGGATTGTAACAACACGACTTATACCGGATTCTTGCATTGTAACGCCAAGCAAAGTTGTAGAACCTGCAGCTGTTTTTTTATTGTGTGTAATAATAATGTATTGACTTACATTTGCAAAATCGCGCAAGGTATTTATAAAACGAGTAACATTATTTTCATCAAGGGCAGCATCAATCTCATCCAAAAGACAAAACGGAGAAGGTCTAACCATATAGGTTGCAAACATAAGAGCTACCGCTGTCATTGTTTTTTCACCTCCTGAAAGAAGTGCTATATTTTCAAGCTTTTTTCCCGGCGGTTGAGCAAAAATATCAACTCCGGATTCAAGAACATTTTGAGGATCCAATAGTTTTAACTCTGCTCTTCCTCCTCCGAACAAACGACGGAACATATTGTGAAAATTTTTCTTTATTTTGTTGTACGTTAAAAGGAAAAGCTCGGTAGCCTCTGCTCTTATTTCTTCAGTAATTCGTTTTAAATCATCTTTAGCTTTTTGAAGATCAGCAAGTTGATTTGAAAGAAACTCATATCTTTCTTTTGTTTCTGCAAATTCCTCCGGAGCCATAAAATTTACCCCACCTAAATCTTTTAACTTTTGTCGGGTATCGGCAAGTTTTTCACGCAAAACCGGAATTGGAGTATTAATTTCAAACATTCGCTGTTCAAATTCCATCAAATCACGACTGTGTGCTTCTTTAAAATTTTCTTTTAAATTACGAATTTCAACATCAGAAGCGGCAATTTCTCTATCGATTTTTTCAAATTGAATTTGTAAATGAGAAAGTTCTTCCGTTTTTTTTACGATTGAAGCCTGTTTTCCCGTAACATCTTTATTTTTGCTTGAAATTTCGTTTTGAAGATCTTCAAGTTCTTTACCTAATTTTTCACCTTGATACTGAATTGAAGCTATTTCACTTTCTATTTCCAATATCTGTTCATTCATTTGTTCAAGATGACGATTTTCCGTATAGATTTCATTATCTAAATCTTTTAACAAACCTTCTTGACTTGCCAAATCACGTTTTAGAAAACCTATGGAATGTTGTTTTGTTTCAATTTGTGCTTTCATTTGAACTTGATTTAGATTTAATTTTTCAAGCGTTGCCTTATATTCGGTTATTTTTTTAGATAAATTTCCATTACTATCATGTAAATCTGCAATTTTCTTTTGATTTTCTTCGTAAACTGATCGATTATCCAAAATTTTGTTGTCGATCGCACGTTTTTTTGTAATAATCCCCTCAGGTGATAAAAATTCATCAATAAAACCCGGAGAACTTTTTGAATATTCTTCAAAAGCAGATTTTAATTTTTTTAACAATTCTTCAAGTTCTAAAAATGAGGACAACGAGCTTTCAGTAATGCGGTTTATATCTTCATAGGAATGATTTGAAATTTTTGAAAAGTCTGTAAATAAATCTTTCCGTCCTTTAAAAATAATTTGAATTTGCGAAAGCAAATTATTTATCTCTTCTTCATTTTTTTTGCGGCTTACAGAAGAATATCCTACATCTTTTAATTTTGAATCCAACTCGGTAACAATATCTTCAGTGATAGATTGCAAATCTTTTTGCAAAATCTCCCGTTTTTCATTCAATTGCAAAATTGTAGTTTGAAGAACTGAAACGGATTTGTCATTTTCAGTTATCTGCCCGGAAGCGATTGAAATATTTTGTGTAAACTCTTCTATATTCTTTGCAATATCCGAAAGTTTACGATTTAAATCGTGAAGAGAACTTTCCGAATCTGCAATTTCTTCATTTAAATCTTCAATTCGTTCTTCTATTCCGGCTTTTCTGCCTTCCAATTGAATAACTTTATTTTTTATTTCTTTTTGACGTAAAGAAAAATCTTTTGCCTGCTCAGATTTAAAATTTTGTTCTTTTGCCAAAGATGCCAATTGAATTTGTAAATCAACTAATTTTTTTTGCATGGAGTTTACTTGATCCATGTGAGAAGCCACAGCAGCATTTATTTCATCGATTTGATTTTTTGCATCTTCTCTTTTTATGCCTATTTTTTTTAATTCGTTTACTTTTGTATCTTTATCTTGGGAAAAAGATTTTAAACGCAAGAGTTGAATATCAAGTTCATTATTAAATAATTCTTCCTTGAGCGAACGGTAGCAATTTGTTTTTTCCGCCTGAATTTTTAGCGAGTCATAAGATTTTTTTACTTCACCCAGGATACCCTCCACCTGACGCATATTTTCTTCAGTACGGGCAAGAGTTCCCTCAGCTTCGGCACGTTTTACCTTAAATCTTGTAATTCCTGCAGCTTCTTCAAACAAATATCTACGATCTTCCGGCTTGCTTGAAAGAATTTGATCTATTTTTCCCTGTTCCATTACAGAATAAGCAGCTTTACCTACACCGGTATCCCAAAAAAGTTCCCTTACATCTTTTAATTTTGCAATATTCCCGTTTATGTAATACTCGCTTTCTCCTGACCTGTAAAGACGCCGCTTTATGGAAATTTCGGAAAAATCAATAGGAAGAAGTCCTTGTTCGTTGGCAATGGTAAGAGTAACTTCTGCAACGTTTAAAGCCTTGCGATTTTCCGTACCGCTGAAAATAACATCCTCCATTTTTTTTGCACGCAGATTCTTTGAGGTCTGCTCACCTAAAACCCATTTTACAGCATCTACAACATTACTTTTTCCGCAACCGTTCGGTCCCAGTAAAGCTGTAACGCCGTTTGCAAATTCAATTCGAGTTCGATCGGCAAAAGATTTAAAACCAAAAACTTCAAGACTTTTTAGAAACACAAAAAACCCCAATTTAAAATATAGTACTGAATATTCTACTAGGAAAATGCTTTCATAGTCAATTAAGTTGATATATGATATAATTTTAAAAACTATAAAAAACAATAATTTTACAAGGAAATAAATTATGAAATCGTATAAAAAAACAGTTGCCTTTATTTTTTTTGCATTTTCACTAACCTTTGTAACAAGCTGCTTTAACAAAAAAGAATTTTCAAGACAGAACATGTCAACGGAAGATCAAATTAACATTCAAACTATAAAAGTGGATTTTGAAGTTGAAACTCCATATATTTCTGAATTAAAAACGGAACAGGTGATTTTCTACCCACTCAACGTCTATTACTACGGTTCTGTAGCCAATCTTGAAATACTTGATAAGGACGTTAGCGACAAAATCTCTATAACTCCAAAAATCAAAGGCGATTGGAAATTTTCAGATCAATCAACGCTGACTTTCACCCCTCATGAACAATGGCAGGTTGGAACTTCGTACAAAGTTGATATCCTTGATAAAAATATTTTTGCAAGCCACATAATAACAAAATTAAAATTCGCTTTTAAAACAAAAACTTTTCAAATATATCCGAATAAATCTGAATTTGTTATAGATCAAGTTGATCCTGCACAAAAAAAAGCTGTTTTTACAATAAATGCAAATATTCCTGTAAACTTGAAATCCTTAGAAAACAGAATTTCCATAAAACAAAAAAAGGAATCCAAAGAATTAAAATTTTACATAACTGAAGATCCACTTTCCAATATGATTTTCATTACAACGGAAAATCTCCCGGTCCCGGATGAAAAAACCGAAATTGTTTTTACAATAAAAAAAGGTGTTACTTCGTATCTTGGCGGAAACGAAGCAGGAAAAATAACATCGACATTGGAAATTCCGGGAGCTTTGAATTATGCAAGTATAAATTCAAGCGAAATTGTAATTGTAAAAAAAGAAAATTTTGACTGTGAACAAGTTTTAATTATAGAAACTAAGGGCAAAGTAAAATTATCGGATATGATAAAAAACACTTCTATTTTTGCTTTACCGGTTAACATGATTTCAAGTTACCAAATGAAAGAAAATGAAAAAAAAGATTTTAATTGGGAAAATTTCAATCCTGCAAAAATAGAGGAATTTGAAATAATAAAAGAGGCCGAAAAAGTAAAATTTGAAAACTTGAACGAAGAAGAATACAGTTCAACTTTTAATTTTAAAATAGACATTCCGGAAAACCGATTTATTTACATACACGTAAATAAGGAAACTCCGTTTTATGGAAATTATAAACTTGCCAAAGATTATTATGATATAAAAAAAGTTCCGGTTTTTGAAAAAGAACTTTCCATAATGTCAGAAGGAACTGTTCTTTCGCTAAATGAAAGTAAACAGTTGCCTATTTTTTCCAGAGGCATAAAAGAAGTTGAGTACTCGATTTCACGATTTGATACGGACAGGATAAATCATCTAGTTTCAATGTCAAACGGAGATATGAAAAATTTCGATTTTAAAAATAGTTATATATTCAATGAAAACGACATTGCAGAAACAGTTGTAAAAACTTCAAAAATTTTGGATTACAGCAACAAAGAACTTTCATATTTTAGCTATAATTTTTCTGACGATTTACTGAAAAAAGATTTTAAAGATAAATACTCCGGCTTGTTTTTATTTTCGGTAAAAGAAAAAACTAATGACTATTGGGCAAAAATTGATAAAAGACTGATTCTTGTAACGGATTTAGGGCTTTACGTAAAGACTGCTTCAAACAAAGATAGACACTTTTTTGTTCAGTCGGTTTCTACAGGAAATCCGTTAGCAGAGGCACAGATAGAACTTATTGCCCGTAACGGAAAAACTTTGTTAACAACTTTTACTGATGAAAACGGTCATGCTTTTTTTTCAAGTAAACAAATAGATTCAGTAACAGTAAAAAAAAGAGTAAAAACACAGTACAATCCGGTTGCCTATGTTGTAAAAAAAGGCTCTGATATTTCATTTATGCCGTATTATGCAAAAGGAAGAACTCTTGACTATTCAAATTACGATGTAGGAGGAATTTACGGAGCAGAAGATAATGATAGAATTTTTGCATATCTTTTTAGTGATAGAGGAATTTACAGGCCGGGAGATAAAGCATCGATTGGAATGATTTTTAAAGACGGCTTATGGAAGAAAAATTTAAAAAACACTCCAATTGAAGTTGCACTCGTAGATCCCAATGGACAGGAAGTTCTTACAAAACAAATGCAAATAAGTGAAAACGGTTTTGAAGAAGTTAATTTTGAAATTCAACCTTATTCTTCTACAGGACACTATAATTTAAGCACTTATTTAATAAAAACCGATGAAGATGGAAAACCATACAGACACTACATAAACGGAATAACTTTAAAAATTGAAGAATTTTTACCGGATACCATGAATATTTTATCCGCTTTTGAGCCTTTATCTCAAGCCGGCTGGACAAATCCTGAAAATTTAAAAGTTAATGTAATATTGAGAAATCTTTTTGGAACACCAGCAGTAGAAAATAAAGTAAGTGCAACTATGGAATTAAAACCATGCCTTCCCTACTTTGCAAAATATTCTCAGTTCATTTTTTCAGATCCTTATACAACGGAAAAAAATTCTTCATATAACGAAAACCTTGGAATAAAAATCACAGATGAACAAGGGAGGGCATCTTTTGATATAGACATAAGCAAATTTGAGAAATCCACATATGAGCTTGATCTATATATCGAAGGATTTGAGAAAGGAAGTGGAAGAAATGTTTCAACCCAAAATTCAATTTATGTTTCACCGTTAGAATACCTTATAGGCTACAAAAGTGATGGAGATCTGTCGTATATTTACAAAGATTCAAAACGCACACTTGATTTTATTGCCATTAATCCGCAGCTAAAATTGATTGATTTGAATGAAGTTGAAATTTCAATCGAAGAAGAAAAATACGTTTCAAGTCTGGTAAAAGAACCGAATGGACTTTACAAATATCAATCAATTCAAAAAAAATATCCGATATCTACAGAAAAAATTAATATTTCAAAAAATGGAAGCAAGTACATACTTCCAACTTCAAAAGACGGCGAATTTACGCTTACAATAAAAAACAAAGAAGGTCTTAACTTTAATACCATAAAATTCAGCGTAATTGGCAGCAAAAACGTTTCAAGAAGTTTAACTCGAACAGCAGAACTTAATCTTAAACTTGAAAAATCTGATTTACGCAAAGGAGAAGAAGCCAAAATATTTATTCAAGCTCCGTATGCAGGATCGGGATTAATCACAATAGAACGAGATAATGTTTATAAATGGAAATGGTTTAAAATTTCTCAGACCGAAGACGGAATTGCATCCGGCATACAGACAATAACAATTCCTTATGAAATTGAAGGAAACGGGTATATAAGTGTGATGTTTGAAAGAAGTTCTACATCAAAAGAAATTTATATGAGTCCTTTTTGCTATGCAAGCATTCCATTTACGATAAACAAAGAAGACAGAACAAATCGTATAAAACTAAATGTACCTGAAAAAATAAAACCTTCACAAGATTTGCCTATAACCTATTCATCCGACAAACCCGGAAAAGCTATAATTTTTTGTGTGGACAAGGGAATACTTCAAGCTGCAAATTACAAAATGCCGGATCCAATAAGTTATTTTTTCCAAAAAAGAGCTTTAGAAGTAAAAACCGACTCTATAATGGATTTAATTTTACCGGACTATCAAGTCGTAAAAAGCGTCGCCGCCAGTGGCGGAGGAATTTTTATGAAAAATAAAATGGCCAGAAATTTAAATCCATTTAAACGAAAAGAAAATAAGTCTGTAGTTTTTTGGTCAGGCATAGTAGATATAGATTCAAATAAACGCACATTAAATTACAAAGTTCCGCAATATTTTAATGGACAACTTGATATTATGGCAGTAAGCGTTTCTCAAAATAATATTGGAACTGCAAACGAAAAAACAATCGTACAATCTAATTATGTTATACAAGCAAATTCTCCTACAGTAGCAAGCCCTAAAGATGAATTTGAAATTTCCTTAACCGTTACAAATAATAAAAAAGGAAGTGGAAATGCAAAAATTACTTTAAATGCAATTTGTTCAAAACACTTTGAAATTTTATCAAACTCAAGTTTTGAACTTACAATACCGGAAGGAAAAGATGCTGTAGCAAAATTCAATGTAAAAACTTCGGATCAGTTAGGTAGTGCTCAAATTGAATTTATTGCAAAAGATAATGAAGAATCAACCAACTATACACAATACTTGAGCGTAAGACCGCCAATGCCGTATCAAGTAATGCTATCATGTGGATACTTGACAAAAGGCGATATTTCAATAAAAACAGACAAAAATTTATATGATGAATATGCTCAAAGAGAAATAAATCTTTCATATCTTCCGTTATCTATTGCAAAAGGACTTAATTTTTATCTTCAAGAATATCCTTACGGTTGTTCTGAACAGATAACATCTGCCGCTTATCCTATGCTTTTTCCGGAGCTTTTAAAAGAAATGAATTTTGATGATGCAAAACGAAAAGAAATTGTAATGCGTACAATTTCAATTTTACAAACACGTGTCAAAGATGACGGCAACATAGGCTATTGGACATACAAATCTGAAAAAAATGAACTTTTAACTGCATATATTGGAGAATTTTTAACTCATGCAAAATCTTGTGCTTATCCTGTTCCGACCGGCTTTATGAATTCAACATTAAAAGCTTTAAGAGAAAATGCTCAAACTTCAGAAAATTACTATGCAAGAGCTTACTCGATTTATGTTTTAACTTTGAATGAAGAAATTACCACGAGTTATATAGAAAAATTACAGGAAGACATGAAAAAAAATCACAAAGATTCGGATTATACAAAGATTTATCTTGCAGCAAGCTATTCTTTGATGAAACAAAAAGAAAAAGCAGAAAAACTAATTAATTCTGTAGTCCCCAAAATAAATCCAAAAGATGACGATTGGTGTTTTATAAATAATCTTAGTATTATATCTGCATATTTGGAAATAAAAAGCAAATATTTTTCATCAAGTTTGGATAAAAATGTAAGTGAAAAATTAATCATGATTGCAGATGAAGTTGCAGGGGAAAATTACGGTACTTTTTCTGCATGTGCAGCTTTAAAAGCTGTAAATCAATACATAAAAGTCATGCCGAATTCAATAAACGATAATTTATCCCTAAGTCAGACAATTGCAGGAGAAACAAAGCCGATTCTACCTGTTCAAAGTAAAATTATGAGTGCAAGTTTTGACAAAAATGCCGAAAAAGTTTCCATAACCAACAAAGAAAAACAACATCTGTTTTACCAACTAACGCAAGCCGGGTATGAAAAAGACTTACCTACAAAAGAACTGAAAAATAACATTGAAATAAACAAGGAATATCTTTCCAAAGACGGGAAAAAACTTTCAACTTTTGATGTAGGAGACTATGTTACTGTAAAAATATCTTTTAGGTTACTAAATGGTAAAAAACAAGTTGAAAATCTTATCATTGCAGATTTATTACCGTCAGGATTCGAACCTGATATAGAATCAATCCGTAAAAACGGTACGGGAGACTGGAAAAGCGACTACATAGATATTAGAGAAGATAGAGTTCTGTTTTTTGGAACTGCGACCGACTCTTTGACAACTTTTTATTACCAAGTAAGAGCTATCAACAAGGGAAAATTTACGGTTCCTCCGGCTTATGCACAAGCGATGTACGATAAAACAATTAAGGCTTTAAAACCTGTTGATTCTATTACAATTGAGTAAACATATAAATTGAAAAAAAATTTAAAAAAACTTTTAATCGCCGTATTTATTTTTTCATTCTTTTTTACAATGGGTGGATTAATAATATACGGCAGGTTAAAAGGCGATATTTTTAAAGGAATTGAATTTTCTCCATCTTTTACCGACAGGGACGGAAAATTGCTTAATGTTTACTTAACTTGCGATGATAAGTACAGAATTTATAAACCGATAACAAAATATTCACCTGAATTTTTAAACATGATTTTGCTACAAGAAGATCAATACTTTTTCAATCATCATGGAGTAAATCCTGTTTCAATTTGGAAAGCCTTTGTTCAAACCTACATACGTAAAGGAAAACGAATCGGAGGTTCTACAATTACGATGCAAGTTGCAAAAATCAAATACGGAATTTATACAAAAAAACTTACCGGAAAATTTGTTCAAATAATTGCAGCCTTGTATTTGGAAACAATTTTTTCAAAACAACAAATTCTTGATTTTTATCTGAACATGGCACCCTGTGGAAAAAATCTTGAAGGTTTTGAAAGTGCCGCTTGGTTTTATTTTAACAAAACCGTTTCAAATTTGAATTTTACGGAAATAACAACCTTATGTGTTTTGCCTCAAAGCCCAAAAGAAAGAACACCTTCTGTTTCCAATTTTCCGCAAGAATTACAAGAAGCAAGAAAAAATTTATCCGAAAAATGGATAAAAGAACATAAAGAAGACGAAAACAAAAAAGTATTTTTTAAAATGAAACCCCAACTTATGTGTTCCATGCCTGACAGAGCAATTCATTATACAAGAATGCTTTCAGAACATTGCAAAAAAGAAACCTGTAAAACAACCATAAGCTGTGAATTGCAAACAAAATGCGAAAATTTTTTAAAAAATTACATAGATAAAAATTCATACTTGGGAGTACACAACGGAGCTATTTTGCTTTACGATCGGACTACAATGGAAGTTTTAGCAGCAATAGGCTCGTATGACTATTACAATAATGATATTGAAGGTCAGGTAAATGCATTGAATTCAAAACGCTCACCTGGGTCTACACTTAAACCGTTTATTTACGCCTTAGCTTTGGAGCAAGGCATAATTCACTCACATACAATGTTAAAAGACACTCCCATAACATTCAGTGAATATGCTCCTGATAATTACGGTAGTGTCTTCAAAGGCCCTGTTTTTTCATGGTTTGCACTTACGGACAGTCGAAATATTCCTGCAATTTATCTTGCAAATAAAATTCATAATCCGGATCTGTATGATTACATGAAAAAAAGCGGCATAACAAAGATGAAAAATAAGAATCACTATGGACTTTCACTAGTATTAGGCTCAGCGGAAGTTTCAATGATGGAATTAGCCTGCATGTACGGAGCCTTAGCAAACGGCGGAATTCAAAAAGACTTAAGATTATATTTCAAATCCGGAAAACAAAATTCGTTTTCCGATCAAAAACAAATGCTTTCAAAAGAAAGTGCCTATGTAACACTAAAAATGCTTGAAAAAAATGTTTGCCCAATTGAAAATCGTCCCGGAGAAACAAAAAACATTCCCGTTGCATTTAAAACAGGAACTTCTGTAGGATTTAAAGATTGCTGGACTGTTGCAATTTTTGATAAATACATTATCACTGTATGGTTGGGAAACTTTGACGGATTAGGAAACGATGCCTTTTTGGGAAGAATCATGGCAGCTCCACTTGCTTTTGCAATTGCAGATTCCATTCTTATCGAAAAAGGAGAAAGTAATTTCATAATGAATGTACCTGAAAATGTCAAAGAAATTGAAGTTTGCTCCGTTTCAGGAAGTATTCCAAATGAAAATTGTCCCCATAAGGAAAAATGTTTGTTTATTCCCGGAATTTCACCAATTTCAAAGTGCAAAATACACCGAAAAATAAACATAGATACAATTACAGGTTACAGGACGGATGAAAGCCCCGAAGAAAATGAATTTGTAAAAAGCGTTGTAAGAGAATTTTGGTCTGCAGATATTTTACAACTTTTTCAATCAGCAGGACTTCCTCGTCTTGTACCACCGGACTATCCGCCTAAAAAAATGAACATAGATTTTATGAATCAAGGCTTTGCACCTCAAATTTTAAGTCCTATGTCAAATACAAAGTATATATATCGTACAGATGAATTCAGAAATAATCATATTGTTTTGCAGGCAAGCTGCGACAGCGACAGTGATGAAATTTTATGGTTTTGCGACGACAAGTTTATCACACGTACAAAACCTTTGGAAAAATTTATTTATAACTGTGATCAAGGAAATTTTATGATAACAGCTATAGATTCAAAAGCAAGAAGTTCTTCAATAAATATAAATATTCAATATAATTTTAATGTACTTGAACAAGACAATTCAGAACAGTAAAATGAAAGTATGTTAGACTATCGATTTATCAAGGAAAATCTTGAGGCAGTAAAAGCAAATATTGCAGCACGGAATATGAAGGCAAATGCCGATTTGGTTGTACAGCTTTTTGACAAACGTACAAAAATGGTAACGGATTTGCAGGTTTTGCAGACAAAAAGAAATGAAAATGCAAAAAACATGAAACAAAAGTTAAGTGATGAACAGCGAAAAACTTTTATTGAAGAAGGAAAAATCATAAAAGAACAAATTGCTGCAATGGAAGCGGAACTTACACAAATTGAAAAGGATCTTGATAATGAAGGAAAACAAATTCCTAATATGTGTCATCCTGATGCTCCGGTAGGAAAACTTGATACGGAAAATCTTGAAATAAAAGTAGTAGGGGAACCTAGAAAATTTGACTTTGAACCTAAAGATCATGTTGAACTTGGAGAAAGCCTTGATATTATTGATTTTGATCGTGGAACAAAAGTTTCGGGACCTAAATTTTATTATTTAAAAAACGAAGCTGTATTTCTTGAACAAGCATTGATCATGTATGCAATAAATATTCTTAGAAAACACGGTTTTGAAATGTTTATCACTCCCGATGTTGCAAAAGAGGAAATTCTTAAAGGCATAGGTTTTAATCCTAGAGGAAACGAATCAAACGTTTATTCTATTGAAGATGAAGGCACTTGCCTTGTTGCAACAGCAGAAATCACTCTTGGAGGTTACCACCAAGATGAAATTTTAGAAAAATCAACTTTACCAAGACTTTACGGAGGTCTCAGCCATTGTTTTAGACGTGAAGCGGGAGCTGCAGGTCAATTCAGCAAAGGTTTATACAGGGTTCACCAATTTGATAAAGTTGAAATGTTTGCATACTCAACTCCGGAACAATCGGATGAAATCCATGAAAAATTACGCTTAATCGAAGAAGAAATCTTTACAGGACTGAATCTTCCGTTTCGCGTAGTAGATACATGCACAGGAGATTTGGGCTCTCCTGCGTATCGAAAATGGGATATTGAAGCATGGATGCCCGGACGCAATGGTGGAGAATACGGCGAAGTTACTTCAACATCAAACTGCACGGATTATCAGGCAAGACGTTTGAACATCAAATATAAAGATGATGACGGAAAAAACAAGTTTGTTCACACTCTTAACGGAACAGCTATCGCAGCAGGAAGAGCAATGCTTGCAATTCTTGAAAATTATCAAAATCCTGACGGCTCGGTTTCAATTCCTCAAGTACTTGTATCTTACTGCGGATTTGATAAAATTATGCCAAAAAAATAAAAAACATTCACAAACTTATTTTAAAACTTTTTCATTTTTTATGTTTTTTAAAATTCTGAAAAAGTTTTAAAATAGGTCGATTGTTTCATTAATTTCGGTCTGAACCATTTTTTATGAATTAAATGTTTTTTTTATTAATTTTTCGTATAAAAATCTTTTATCTTCAAGTTTCAAAGTTTCAAATCTAAATTCGTAGCACTTTCTCTCAGAAATATCTTTTAACGTATAGCAATCAAAAACTTTTGCATCGCAGTTTATTATACGTTCACAACTTATCTGTGGAATTACAATTTCAACCCGATACGAAAGTCCTATCTCAAAGGTATAAAAATCAGAAAAACATCCTATTAAAAAATGTGTGTGAGATAAAAAAAGAATGATAGGTTTTAAAACTCTATTTTGAATTGACGGAGTTTCATTTGTAAAATTTAAAATAAAAAATTTTTCAAGAATTGAACTTTTAGATACCGGAACAAAAATCTTAAAATTATCGTCTGCTTGACAATCAATTTTTCCTCCATTATTTTCCCTCGTATGGAAAATTATACATTTTGCATTTTCATAAATTCCGTTACCGTCTTCAAATTGTTTAAAAATATTTTTGTCTATAACAAGAGCAAAACCATTTTTTACATATTTTAAAACAGTTTCAAAAACAAGTCCTCTTCCCTTGTAATAAAAAAACACTAAAATTCTGCTTTTATTTTTAGGCATTTTCAAATTAAAATTTTCATTAAATGGAATAAAAATTACACCACGCTCAACAGTATATTCAAAGCTTTTAATGCTTATATCGTCAAATTCAGCATCATTTTCTTTTTTTACAAATTTGTCCACAACACTTTTCAATAAAAGTTCAGGTTTTTCATCGGAAATATATGAAATAACAATATCGCGTTCAACTTTTGAAAGAACACTACTCACTTTTTAGCTCCGTAATAAACCTGTTCCACATAGTAAGTATTATTCTGGTTTATCATAAAAAAGATTGAATCTATAAAACCTTCTTTTGTGTACAAACGTACCGGAACCTGATATTCATCCATAAATTCATCTTGCACGATATAAGGTTTCCCAATAAGATACTTGGTTATTTTGGGAATTTTTTGAAAATCATACGTAAAAACGGGAAGCAAAAATTTAGAGCCCTGTGCTATTACCGTTTCATCCGGAACTTTTTTGTCTATTCCAAGAATAAAGCGTTCAATAACATCACAAACAGAACTTTCAAGAATTCCGGTATCCAAACTTCCAAAACCTTCAATTTCAGGATAAATTTCCCCCTCAAGTGGAAGATTTTTTTGATAAAAAAGCCTTTCTTGAATATTTAATTCACTAAGATTATTATGAACACCTATAGTTAATCTGTCATCTTCTGACGATAAATATTTCTTATCTTGGCCCGCAACTGTTTGATCAATGCCTTCTAAGCCGATTTCCCCATTCTTATCCCCTTGAAAAGTTTTTTCTTCAAGATTTTTATCGATATTTTCAGTCCAGTCGGTATTCTTATCTATATAAACTATTTTGTTCCTTAAAGTGGGAAAAACTTCAGGAGTAATCTTATAATTTGTTTTTTTTGAACATCCTGCAAATACAAACATAAGAAAAAAGCAAAATACGATTTCAAAATTTTTTTTACCCATTTTTTTGATTATACCGTGATAATATGCTTTTTTCAATATAGACAATAAAACTGTCTTAGATTAGAATTAACCCATAAAATTTTACGGAGATCTTTATGGCACTCACATTAGCAGAAAAAATACTACAGGCACACATAGTACCTCAAGCCTGTCAGGAAACAAGATTCATAAAAGGTGAAAAAATAAAACGAGGAGAAGATATAGCAATAAAAATTGATCAGACATTAACACAAGATGCCACAGGAACTATGACATATCTTCAATTTGAAACAATAGGTATTCCTCGCGTAAAAACTGAAGTTTCTGTATCTTATGTAGATCACAACACTTTGCAAACAGACTTTAAAAATATGGATGATCACCGTTATTTACAGTCGGTTGCAGCAAAATACGGTCTTTATTTTAGTCGTCCGGGAAACGGAATTTGTCATCAAGTTCATTTGGAATGCTTCGGGAAACCCGGTAAAACACTACTCGGTTCGGACAGTCATACACCAACAGGAGGCGGTCTGGGAATGATTGCAATAGGTGCAGGAGGACTTGATGTTGCAGTTGCAATGGGAGGAGGAGCATTTCACCTTGCAATGCCTAAAATATTTGGAGTAAAACTTACAGGCAAATTAAAAAAAGCAGTTAGTGCTAAAGATATTATTCTTGAAGTTCTTAGAAGAGAAACAGTAAAAGGTGGAACTCTTGCAATTTACGAGTATTTTGGAGATGGAGTAAAAAATCTTACCGTTCCTCAGCGTGCAACGATTACAAATATGGGAGCCGAACTTGGAGCTACATGTTCGATTTTTCCTTCAGATGAAAAAACAAAAAACTTTTTGCAAAGCATAGGTAGAGGAAATGATTGGACGGAACAAAAAGCCGATGAAGGTTGTGAATATGACAAAATTATTGAAATAAATCTTGAAGAACTTTCAGCTCTGGCAGCCTGTCCTCATAATCCTGACGTAATTGATTCGGTAAAAAATCTTAGCGGCAAAAAAATTTCACAGGTTGTTATAGGCTCTTGTACAAACTCATCATTAGACGATCTTGCAAGTGTTGCTGCAATAGTAAAAGGCAAACATATTGCTCCTGATGTTGAAGCAGGAATTGCACCCGGAAGTCGTGCTACAATACTGATGGCTTCAAAATCCGGAATTTTGGAAACTTTGTATGAAGCAGGATTTAGAATTCTTGAAAGTGCATGCGGCCCTTGCATAGGGCAAGGTTTTGCTCCTAATTCCAATGGAGTTACACTGCGTACCTTTAATCGTAACTTTAAAGGAAGATCAGGAACCTCTGACGCAAATGTTTATCTTGTAAGTCCTGAAACCGCAGCTGCCTCAGCAATTACAGGTTATTTTACAGAAGCTTCAAATTTAGACTACACGGATCCTTCCTACGTTTCCGAAGTTAGAGTTAGTATGCTTGACGGAAAAGATACACGATTACCAAGCAAAGACATTCTTGAAATCGGTCAAAATCGCGGGATGATTGTAGCTCCGCTTCCACAAGAGCAGGCTGAAAAAGTTGAAATTATACGAGGCCCAAATATAAAACCTTGTCCAAAGTGTCCGCAATACGAACCTACCCTTACTCTTCCTGTAAGACTGAAAGCTTCCGATAATGTTTCAACAGATGATATTATGCCGGCAGGTGCAAAAGTTTTACCATTGCGTTCCAATATTCCGGAGATTAGCAAGTTTACTTTTACACGACTGGATGAAACTTTTTATGAGCGAAGTGAAAAAGAAAATTTTGCAGGATGCGTTGTTATTGGAGGAGAAAATTACGGGCAAGGCTCAAGTCGCGAACATGCAGCACTTGGTCCTATGTACCTTGGCGTACGGGCAATAATTACAAAAAGTTTTGCACGAATCCACAAAGCAAATCTTATAAATTACGGAATCATTCCTATGAATTTTGTTAATCCGGAAGATTATGATAAAATAAATCAAGGTGATGTTATAAAGATAACAAATATAGAAGAAGCTTTGAACACCGGATGTGAATTCAAAATTCAATTCAATGGAAATACTATTTTGTGTACAAACGATCTTGCAAAACGTAGCCGTGATATTTTAAAACAGGGCGGACTTGCATCGTACACCAGAAACGGTGGTCAGTAACTTTAATTACAGCAAAAAAAATATAAAAAAAGAATTTTTATAAAAATTTGCGGTGAACATAGAATTTTTTGTTTGTTCTTGAAATTTGCCGCAAATTTTTTTTATTTATAACATTGCTGTGTATTGACATTTTTTATCTAAAATTATATATTTTATGGGTTATCGGGCAGTAGCGCAGTTGGTAGCGCGTCTGGTTTGGGACCAGAATGTCGCAGGTTCAAATCCTGTCTGCCCGACTAATGCTTATAATGCGAGCAACAAACATACTCGGGTTTTCTACTGACAGGTTGTCTGAAATGGACAAAACATTACAATTTATCCAATGACTACCCTACCGGCGAAGCAATCGTTACAGCACAACTTCCTGATGTAAAAAAAATGGCAGTTTGCACAGTAACTGTCAAAGAATCAAAAAGGTTTATTTTCGAGCAAAGTTCAAAAAAAGTTATACCGTTAAGATTTTCTCGGTCGTTCATTAGTATTGTTAATTTTTCACATTGGATTCTTAGTCTTATCTCCAACAATCCAGTAATCGCACATTTTTCCACCAGATGCTAACGTCTGTTCTCTATGAAGTACTGCTTTTCTTTTCTCGATTACAATATGATCAATTTCACAGCATAAAGGTAATAAATCAATATAACCGTTTTCTCTGGCAAATTTTTCCATAGGACATCTTGTAAAATGATAATAAAAACCATCCCTATGAAGATTTTTATCAAAATTAAAATCCCAAGTATTATTCTTATATTCCGGATGTTTATCTGCCCATTCTTTTATTTTGTACATTTGCACTTCAAATTCTTCCATATCTTTAGGGTTGTTTAAATCTGACTTACTTAAAGCCTTGTTAACTAATTTATTATTAAAAAATTCACCAATTATTCCTTTAAAATCATCTACATTAAAGTTTCCAGCTCTGCATACAGCTATAAATACATAGCCTAAGTAAATATTACCTGACATCGGATTGTTCGCACCGATATCTTCGGTCTTTTCAATCATTTGTTTATATAAACTACGTGCCTTTTTTAAGCTTTCCTTAGTCTTATTCTTCCCGAATTTTCTAACCATCGGTTTTTTCAAGAATAAACTCATTAGACTAAAATATATACCTTTATATTTCACTAAAATCACCCCACTAGTTTTTTTCTATACATTGAGATTCGTATTTCTTTGGATTATTTAGTCGAAGTTCCCAAAGTAGGTAATCTGTTTGTGCATTTAGGTGCTATGATACAGTACTTTTTTGTTTTTATCAATATTAAAAAAAACGGACAGCTGTAAAGACCATAAAATCATGGAAATAAAAACAGCATCTTTATTGTACCGCAGGTCTAAAGATTCCTACGCGATCACGGGTGCTGTCCGTGATTTTACTATAAGCCAACTTACAGACGGTGTTAAGCCGGATTTTTAACAGGCAATTGACGGGAACGGCAATACATTTTCATTTAAAAAGTTCAACGTAAATTGTTTCATAGCCCTAGTATCCCCTTACTTTAGCTTGAACATGTTTCTCAACAAGATTTGTGAATATGCAGCAGTTTATTCATTTTTTGAAAAATTAACACACAAATATATTCTTTTAACAAGAAAATGCTATCTAAGTTATTATTACAAGCCCAAATACAACTACAAAAACTCTTTTTAATTTATTTTACATACTCTCGCGGAACTCGTTTACTAATCAAGCAAGTTATTTCATAAGAAATAGTACCTGCAATTTTTGCAAGAGTTTCTGCCGTATTATCAATTTTATCCAAACCAAAAATGCTAACATCATCCCAAGTACCGATATTACAAGGATTATCCCCCAAATCAACCATACACTGATCCATACAGATTCTACCAACAATAGGATACATTTTTTCTCCTATCCTTACACTCAGTTTTCCGCTAAAAGATCTGAGCAAACCGTCTGCATAACCTATAGGTAAAGTTGCAATGTAAGTGTCTTTTTGAGCAATCCAAGTTCTGCCGTAAGAAATGGAAGTCCCTGCACTGACTTTTTTTATTGCTTCAATTTTTGTTTTTAATTCCATTACAGGTTTAAAAGATGGGGAATTTCCATATTTATACTCAATATAATCTTTTAGAGATTTATCAGGATAGTATCCATAAAAAATAATCCCCGGTCTAACCATATCAAATTGAGCCCGTCCGGAATAAAGTAAAACTCCCCCGCTGGCACTACATGTAACAATTCCGGGATTTATTCCGGAATTCTTTATTGAGTTTATGGCTTTTTCAAAATCTAAAATTTGTTGACTTGTAAAATCTGCGTCATCTTTTCCAATACAATCCGAAACACAAAGATGAGTAGCAATTCCACAAAGTCTTAAATTTGTAGAAGTTATAATTTTTTTAGCAATTTTGAGTGCGTCTTTGCTCTCACAGCCTATTCTTCCCATTCCGGAGTCAACTTTTATAAAAACTTTTAAAGTTTTTCCCAGTCTGCAAGTAACCCTTTGAAGCTCGTCAATATAATATTCATCAAAAACAAAAGGTGTAATATCATAGCTACAAACGTTTGCAATTTCTTCAAAACAAGGAAGAGTGAAAAGCAAAATAGGACAATCAATTCCCGCTTTTCTAAGTTCAATCCCCTCATCCACAGTTGCAACTGCAAGACAGTAAATACCGCTTTGAATAGCAATCTTTGCAACTTCCACAGCACCATGTCCATATGCATCGGCTTTTACCGGCATACACAATTTTGTGTCGGCATTAATAAGTTTTTTTACTTCAAAAATATTGTGTTTTAAATTTTCAAGATGAATAATTGCCTTTGTAGCTCTCATGCTTCTATAATAGCCTAACAAGTCCAAATATTCAATAAAATCACTAAGTGCTTTTTCAAAAATGTACAATATGCTACTATTTGAAAAGAAGGAATATTTATGGATGATATCATATATCAAAGTCAGATTTTGTGTAATAGAATTTTAAAACGCTATAAACATTTAAAAAAATGGGCAAAAAGATCAGGTGTAAGTTCTTTTAGACTTTACAATAAAGATATCCCCGAAATTCCTCTAATCATTGATTTTTACGAAGGAATCCGAACAGGTAATGATTCAAGATTTATTGAAAAATTTTTAGTTTTTTATTTATATGAAAGACCATACAAAAAAGATGAAAATGAAGAATACAATTGGCTAAAAGAAATTTCAAAAAATGTTGCAACTTTACTGGAAATTTCTTCCTCAAATATTTTCTTAAAAATTCGTAAAAAACAAAAAGGAATTCTTCAATATCAAAAAATATCAAATACTTCTATTGAAATTATAATTTCAGAGCAGGGACAAAAATTTTTGATAAACCTTTCGGATTATCTTGATACAGGGCTATTTTTTGACCACAGACCCTTACGACAAAAAATACATTGTGACTGTAACGGAAAGAATGTTTTAAATTTATATTGCTACACAGCTTCATTTTCGATATATGCTGCAGCAGGTAGTGCAAAATCTGTTACAAGTGTAGATTTGTCAAACACATATCTTAATTGGGCAAAAAAAAATTTTTTACTTAACGGATTTTCGATTGAAAATAAAAAATATGATTTTATCAACACAGATGTTTTTTATTTTTTAAATACCAACAAAAACAAATATGACATTATAATTCTTGATCCTCCGACTTTTTCAAATTCAAAAAAAACACAAGAAGATCTTGATATAAACAGGGATTGGCATAAACTTGTAACGCTGTGTTCAAAAAATCTTACAGACAACGGCGTTATTTATTTTTCAACAAATTCTCGTAAGCTAAATTTCGATCCGAATTTATTGCCAACAGGATTTACATATAAAGATATTACTTCATTTTCAATACCGGAAGATTTTAAAAATAAAAAAATTCACAAATGCTTTCAAATTTATAAAAACTGAAAAAAAGTTCTTGTTATATCTAAAAAATCATAATATTGATTTAAATAAAAAAAAGAGCCTGCTTAAAATTGAAACACAAACCATGCTCCAATAAAACAGACCCTTTTTTTAACAAGCTGAAATTAACCTTTAATGTTGTATCGTTTGTTAAATCTCTCAATACGACCTGCAGTATCAACAAGTTTTTGCTTACCCGTAAAAAACGGATGACAAGCAGAACAAATTTCAACATTGATATTTGAAACTGTAGATCTAGTTTCAATCACATTACCGCAAACACAAGTAATTTTTGTTAATTGGTAATCAGGATGAATACCCTCTTTCATTTTTAACCTCCATTTTGCCCTACAGCGCGGAATTTAATCAAAACGCTGTCACAAAATACACGTCTTAGTATATACAAAACAGATATTTATTTCAATAGGCTTAATTAAGCCATTTCTGTAGTGTTCATTGATTTTAAGAAAGCCTCATTATCTTTTGTTTTTGACATTCTATCACGAATAAGTTCGATGATTTCTGTATCATCCATAGGGCTAATAACCTTTCGTAAAACCCAAATTTTTTGCAATTCTTCTTCTGTCAAAAGTAATTCTTCTTTTCTTGTTCCTGATTTTTTTATACTGATTGCAGGAAAAAGTCGTCTTTCAGCTAACTTTCTTTCAAGGTCAATTTCCATATTTCCGGTTCCCTTGAACTCTTCAAAAATGACTTCATCCATTCTACTTCCGGTTTCAATCAGTGCCGTTGAAATAATAGTCAAACTTCCACCTTCTTCAACGTTTCGAGCTGCACCAAAAAACCGTTTAGGCTTGAAAAGTGCATTAGAGTCAACCCCTCCGGAAAGAACTTTTCCTGATGTTTGTACAGTTTGATTATATGCCCGTGCCAAACGCGTAATTGAATCAAGGAAAATCACAACATCTTTTTTATGCTCCACCAGTCGCTTTGCCTTTTCCAAAACCATTTCTGCAACCTGAACGTGCCGTGTAGCCTGTTCATCAAAAGTTGAGGAAATAACTTCTGCATGAATTGAACGCTCCATTTCGGTAACTTCTTCCGGTCTTTCATCAATTAGAAGAACAATAAGATGAACTTCAGGATGATTTGCCGTTATTGCATTTGCAATTTTTTGCATTAAAATAGTCTTTCCTGCCTTGGGAGGAGCAACAATTAAAGAACGCTGCCCTTTTCCGATAGGACAAAACAAATCCATAATTCTTGTAGAATACTCTTTTGTTTCAGTTTCAAGACGAAGTTTCTCATTAGGATAAAGCGGTGTTAAATTTTCAAAAGGAATACGAGTTTGAGCGACTCTGGTTTCATCATCATTTACGGTTTCAATTCTCAAAAGTGCAAAAAATCTTTCACCATCTTTAGGACTTCTTATTTGCCCAAAAATTGTATCACCTGTTTTTAAATTGAAAAGTCTTATTTGGCTTGGAGAAATATAAATATCTTCAGGACCGGGAAGATAACTATTTACCGAAGACCTCAAAAATCCGTAGCCATCCGGTAGAATTTCCAAAGCACCGCTTGCAAAAATTACTCCTCCGTGTTCAGTATGTACTTTCAAGATAGTATATACCAAATCTTGTTTTTTTAAAGGTCCCAAATCTTCACGGTTCAGTCCGTATCTTTCGGCAAGAGATCTAAGTTCTTGCATTCCCATCTTTGAAAGCTCGTTTATAGAAAGACGAGGCTTTGACTCTTGTGCCGCTTCTTCTTCCGGAGTTAAATCAACCTGAGGTGCCTCAGAAAATTTTTCAAATCGTTCAAGACGATCATTGGAATTTCTGTCGCGCCGTTGAACCGTTCTTCTTTTTACGCCGGTTCTTACTGCTGATTTTTTTCGTTGATAACGCTTTTCTCCGGAATCAAGATTTTCATTTTCCTCTTGCTTTTCAAAACTTTCAGACTTTTTTTCTACATCATTTTCAGAGCTACTTTGCGGCATTTCGGTATTCATAGTTACAGCCGCCTCACTGTTTTGTTCATCAATGAGCTCAAGTTGCATAAAACTACCCCTATTGTAATAAATTTTCTTACAGAAAAATCTTGATTATACGCTTAGATTATTTTTTTTCGGATTGAACAAATAGACACTTAGTTAAAAAAAATTCTACATAAGTTTAGCATAGATTTAATTATTGTCAATACCCTTATAAATTTCCAAAGAATCTTTGTATTCTGAGGATGTCATGGCAAAAATATCTGTTTTTTCAGTCTGTTCAACCATTGAAACTTTTCCCTGAAAATCAACTCCGTCTTCAATACGGAGCTTTGCAGCTTTAATATTTCCCTGAATTGAACTTCCTGTCTTCAGCTCAACAAAATCGTTGACACTTATATCGCCTTTTACCTTGCCGGCAATGACGGCAGAATTTGCAGTAATGGAATCTACAGAACAAACGGCTTCTTTTGAAATTTCAAGTTCACCGGTAGCATTTATCGTACCATTGAATGTTCCTGTTATAATCAAACTATCTTTAAAGGTCAACTCGCCAAAAAATTCCGTTTCAGCACCTAAAATAGTAACTCTATTATCTTTAGTTTGAAAAACCTGTTTCATAAAAGCTCCAAAGAATTAATCCAATTATGCTTCATCAACAGGTAAATTCCATACAGAACTTTTTAGATCCTGTCCGGCTCTAAAAACCGCCACATAGTGAGGAGGAACAGACACCTTTTCACCATTTCTCGGATTTCTGGCACTTTCTTTGCCTTTGCGTAGTCGTGTTTCAAAAGTACCGAAACCTCTTAATTCAATCGTAGATGATTTTTTTAAAGAAGTCTTTAATTCATCTAAAAATAAATCCACAATGTTTTGTATTGTTTTTTTTTCATAATTAGTCCCCTCGTAGATAGAATCAACAATATCAAACTTTGTAACTTTATTTGAACCCATAGAAATAAATTCCCCTCTAAAAAACCAGGTTGCGAACATAAAAAATTCACAACCTTAAAAAAAATTATAAAAACCTAGTTAGCAGCAAAAGAAACATTAAAGAATTTTGTCATTCTTGACTTTTTTCGTGCAACAGCTTTCTTTGTCAAAATACCTTTACCGGCAACAGTATCCAATTCTTTTATAAGAACTTTTAAATTTTCACCGGCAGCATTCTGATCTTTTGCATGAACAGATTCAACAAATTTTCGTTCAAAAGTATGAACAGTACTCTTTGCCGACTTATTTCGCATTCGTCGAACTTCACTCTGTTTGTGCCTTTTTGCAGCAGAATCTTTACAGTTCAAAGGAGTCCCCCCATCATCATTTTTATTTTACAATACATTAAACTTTACCGTTATAATGCATAAATCCAATTTTTTAAGCCAACTATACGTAAGCTCTTATGTTTTTTCTATTTGAAATCTTTCGGTCTTCGTTCAACACGTTTGCATTTTGTGCACTCTGCAACATTTTTCAATTTTCCGCTGTCAAACAAAGTTTTCATAACTACTTCACCGCCACATGAACAGAAAAATTTTTGTGTAGCAATCGTAGTACGAGAGTTTTTACTGGCACCTGCCATAACCTAGCCTCCGCATATATGTTTATTCACTTATAATATAAGTTTTTAAAAACACTGTCAAGTATGCATAAAAACTTTAGACTTCTAATTCGTTATACTACAAAGAAAATCATGAAATACTAACTCAAAAAATTTTCTATTCTTTTACAAATTTCAGCTGTTGTATCTATACAATTTTTTACACTCGGGATACTTTGTAAAAAAATCTGACCGTAATATTTTTCAATAAGACGTTTATCCAGTACAGTTACAACTCCGTAATCAGAGTTTTTTCTCAAAAGTCTACCAAATCCCTGCCTGAATTTTATAATAGCTTCGGGAATACTTAGCTCCATAAATGAACTTCCACCCCTAGCCTCTATGTTTTCACACTTTGAAGCAAAAACCGGGTCAGACGGAACCCCAAAAGGCAATTTTACAATTATTACATGCGAAAGGCTTTCTCCAGGAACATCAATTCCTTCCCAAAAAGAATAAGTTGCAAAAAGTGTACTGGAAATATCATTTTTAAAATTTTCCAATAATTTGAATCTATCTTCATCACCTTGTTTCAAAATTTTAAAATCATTGTCTTTTAAAGAAATAGAACAAGCTTGGTAAGCCTGTTTTAGTGATTCGTAGGACGTAAACAAAACGAGTGTACGTCCAAAAGATGATACAATAAGGCCGGGAAGAGAAGAATCTATATAGTTTTGAAAATTCTTATTTTCAGGCAATGGAGCATCAGTAGGGACCGAAAATAAAACATTTTTGTGATACGGAAAGGGAGAATCGAATTTTGCACAGATAATACGTTCGTTATCAGAATAATTTATTCCTACACGACTAAGCCAGTAATTAAAAGAGTTTGCAATACTTAATGTTGCCGATGTACAAACAACGGTTTTCATTTGTTCAAAAACCCCGTGATATAAAAAATCGGAAATATCAATAGGAGTTTCATTATAGTGAATGTATTTCCCGTTTTCTATCCAAAAGACAAGCTCTCTATTTTTTTCCCATTCGATAAAATTATTACAAAATGTTGTACACTCTTCTATTTTTTTTATGACAGAGCGTGCTTCAAAAACCTGATCTGATTCCCTATCATCAAAAGAAAGAGCATTGATCATATTATTCATAAAACCTGTAATATTTTGCAAATCCATTGATATTCTTCTAAAAGATTCAAGTATCTCAACGGCAGAAAATACAGTCTTGTCAGATAATCTAAAAGTATAAGAGCTAGTCAAAAGGATTTTTGCATTTTCATCTAAAAGCTGCAAATCCTTATCCAAAACAGCAATATATTCAATCAATTTTGAAATATCGCAGCGGGTAGTTGAAAGAGTTTCTATTGAAAAATAAAGTCCGGATTGATTGCCATTTAAATTGCGATATAACTGTCTTACGTGTTTTTGAATTTTAAACTTTGTAAACGACTGTGAAAAAAAACTTGTTGCAGCATTTTCAATACCATGAGCCTCATCAAAAATAAGGCGTTTATATGCAGGAAGAATAGCTGTATCGGAAAATTTTGAATTCACTCGCATTTGAATGTCAGCAAAAAGCAAATGATGATTTACTATAATGACCTGAGATTCATTTGCCTTTTTTTTCATTTTCATGACAAAACATTTATTTTTGAAAGAACATCGATTTCCAAGGCAAGAATCACTTTCAGAACAAATTTGTTGCCACAAAGCATTTGAAAAACTGAACTGCAAATCCGATTTACTTCCCGAATTCGTAACTTCAATCCAATCTTTTATTTTGGTAATTTCGTCGATTTCTTCCGTAAAAAGATCATTGTTCTTTAAAAACTCTGAAAATCGTCGTAAACAAATAAAGTTTTGTCTTCCTTTTACAAGAAATGTCTTAACTTTTTTTCCGGTAATTTTTTCTGCAAGCGGTAAATCTTTTTCAAAAATTTGTTGCTGAAGATTTATGGTACCTGTTGAAATTATTATCCGCTCTTTATTTGTTGAAGCCCATATCAATGCAGGAATCAAATAGGCAAAAGATTTACCGACCCCGGTACCGGCTTCAAAAATACCGATTTTTTCATCATTAAACGCATCACAAATATTTGCAAGTAATTGAATCTGACTGTCTCTTTGTTCAAAATCTTCGCTGATCCTGTCAAGAAAACCGCCTGTACTTATAAGATCACAGGTTTTTTCCACATCAATGGGAATAATTTTTTTGTCTTGGAAATTTTCATCATCAAAAAAATTCATTTTTATTTAAAACAAAAAAATCCTTGCAAAAATACAAGGATTAAATCTCATCGCCTAGGGGAATTGAACCCCTGTTGTCGGGATGAAAACCCGATGTCCTAACCACTAGACGAAGGCGACATGGTCGGTACGCTCCAACTCCTATATACTATAAAATTTAGAAACTTTGGTCAATAGATTTTCCGTGTTTGTTAGCAATAAAATAAAAAAAAACTAAAAATCCATACCCAATTTCGATATCAATTTATCATGCAAAGCCTGAACTTCATTATCATCTATCCCTAAAGAAATCGCTTTTTGTAAATCGGACATAGAACGAGCATAGTCTGCCTCATGATAATAAGTCAAAGCTCTCCTAAAATAAGTATGAGACTGATATTCATTTTTTTCGATCGATTTTGAAAAATATTCCAGAGCTTTTTCATCTTGTTCAAGAACATTATAAACAATTCCTGCATAATAAAACGATCTAAAATTCGTAGGATCTTGTTCACAACTTGCAAGAAAATCCTGCAAAGCTTCTTCAAAGCGACTCATAGCAAATTTTGCAATTCCTCTATGCTTATAAATAACGCCAAGAACAATATTATTTATCTGAGTATTCATTTCGATGATCTGTGTGTAAATATCCACTGCTTTTTCCAAATCACCTGCATTGTGTGCCTGAATAGCATCAAGGATCATATCATCGATAGTAGAATGAACATAAGGACTTGAGGTATTTGATGAAACATCAAGAGGCGGCTCTGAAATATCAGTTGAAAAATCACTTATAATATTTTTTGAAATGCAATCTGCCTGCTCGTAAAAAGCCTCTCTACGACAAGTAAGCTCACGATTAAGTTTACTCTGATAATCTCTAATTTCTTGAAAAATAATATC
This sequence comes from Treponemataceae bacterium, assembly GCA_052173655.1. Classification (GTDB taxonomy): domain Bacteria; phylum Spirochaetota; class Spirochaetia; order Treponematales; family Treponemataceae; genus RGIG9060. The sequence continues at coordinate 57,731 of JBQMYD010000006.1, forward strand.
GGCAAGACTTAAACTTGCATTTATTGAAGCAAGTTTTCTTCTAAGAGGTAAATCAAAGGGCGAAAATTCAGACTTATACACCAATTCATGTTCCACTTCAGCCCAAGCATCCTGCAAAATAGTTCTAACCTGTATTTCACAAATTAAATTTTTAGGTAAAGGATATTCTTCATTCATAGCAAACGGAATTTCAACCAAAAAATGAATTGACTCATATCCAAATTCACTATAAGTTTTCTCAGAACCTTTACGTTCTATTTCTATAATGTTAAATAAGGATATTATTTGACTTTCAACCATCTGCAAATCTTCAAGAAAAGGACATATAATTCTAAGTCCTAATAAATCTGTAAGAACAGGTAATTTTTCACCTGCTTCAATCTTAGGTTTGACTCTTAAAAGTTTTTTATAATAACTATCAAAATGTTTTATTCTGGATTTTACAGTAGGCATAGAACCCATAGACAAATTAGATTTTAGGTACTTCTCCATTTCCTGCAAAACAAATGTAAAACTTTCTCTATAAGATTCATAATTCTGCTTAAGTTCCTGCTTATTCGGAAACAACATATATTCATCCATAAGTACATTCTATCATGACAATTACTATGATGCAAACAAAAAAAAAACCGGACAGCCCCGCCATCCGGTTTTTTTATCAACTAAGAGAGTAAACTACTCTGAATCACTATTTGCACTCTTAAGTGAAGGCTGGAACTGATCTTCAGTTGCCATCTTCTGAGATTCAAGGAAACGCAAAACCTGCACTCCTCCGAATCTTGACATTTCAGCATTCTGTTTAGCTCTTTCTTTTGTTGTTATAATTCCCCACAAATCTTCATCAGCAATATCGCGTTCTGTGGTAAGAACTGCTTTGTCGTAGATGATTTTTACATCTTTGAAATAACCGATAAAGTCATCACCTGCATCCATAGCATCCCTTGTAACTTGGAAACCGATGAATTTTGTAAAAGGCAATCCCCTAGGGTAGATAGGAACTACTCTGTATTCACGAGTACGAACATCGGAAATGTAGTTAGGATTATCCCACTGAAGTTCTCTCCATCCGTCAAACAAGAGATTTCCCATGTAATGTCTTCTTTCTACACCGTCAGTATCTTCGAGAATTACATACAAAGCATGAGGAAAGTTCATACCTTCTGTTGTAACGGAAATTGATCGTATTGTTCCAACGTTCTTAACAATACCGTAACCGCCTTCAAATCGTGTTTTACCACTTGCCTTTTCCTCATCTGTAGGAGGCTGAAGGTTTCCATTCTCATCTGCAGTAGCCATAGGCTCATAAGCAGGAATTTCAAATGCAGGTTCAATCCGTGCATTTGCATTAGCTGCCCATGTAGGGAATAATATTCTTACACCCATTACATTTTTACCTGCAAAAGGCTGAATAGACTCACTACTTACAGGAGCCGGTACAACTTTTGAAAGTGCCAAACTTGTAGTATTTTTTGCAGAAGAATTGAGTTTTACTTCCCAACTAGGTAAAACAAGGGAAGTTTTCATCAATGATTTCTGCTCATCAGTGAATGTAGCACCTGCTGTTACACTGAAATCCATAACAGTTCGTCCGTTCTGTGTTGCATTTCCATTGTCATCAGCACAAACATCGGCATCCAACAAAGTAAAATCGATAAGCATTGCTTCTTCAGCAAAAGCAAGTGTTCCTACCAGAAAGAACGCCATCAAAACCAAAATAAAAGTCTTTTTCATCAAAAAGCTCCTTCTCTTTATACATACTGTAGCTATATTTAAAGTATACCTATGTAAAATCTTTTGTCAATGTTTTTTTTTGATTTTTGCCGAAATTTTAACTATCAATAACTTTTTCACCGTCGATATATAAATTTATTTTATCTATTCGACCGAAATTTCTAAAAATATTTTTCTTAAAAATTTTTACGGCATACATGATATCGGAAGTATTTTCGTCAGGAAATAAAGCTTCTTTTGAAAGATTTACATACAAAGTTTTTCCCTTAACAAAACAAAATTCAAGCTTTGTCCCGGGAAGAAAAAGATTTTTATATCTATTTCCTATAGGTCCCAGCAAAAGCTCGGAGACATACAACTCAATTTTATCTATATTTTTATTAGACGGAAAATAACGGCTTTCCACATAAAGTACATTTTTATCCATTCCCTGAAAAATAAACTCTTTGTGATACGAATAGCCTAATAACTTGAAAATTATAAACGAAAACAAGAAAATCACAGCAAGAGCAATTAACAAAAACACTGCAATTTTCTTTTCTTTCAGTTCAATTATTTTTTTCATTTGGAATTAGTAAACCCTCTTGACTGCTCAAAATGCGTTATAAACGAAGCCACTCCATTATATATTCCCAAGCTTATTTTGTGCAAGTAGTTTTTATCTGCAAGGTATAAAGCCTCCTGAACATTTGAAACGAATCCTACTTCTACCAATACGCTGGGCATTTTTGTATTACGAACAACAAACCATTCTTCCGCTTTTAAGCCGCGTCCTTTTGAATAAGTGCCTATTTGTTTTTGCATTCCATCATGAATAAATTTTGCAATCAAAATGCTTTCAGTTGTGTATTCTTCTTCCATCATAGAATTCAATATTGGAAGAAGCTCTGCATTAGCATCTTTTTCCGTAAGAATATCTCTTCTGTAGCCCGGAGAAAGATACCAAACTTCAAATCCGCTGGCTTTTTTATCAAAAGCAGAATTTGCATGAATAGAAACGTAAACAATTGCTTCGTTTTCAGCTAACTTTACTGAATTTGCAATTTCAACTCGTTGTTCCAAAGTTAAAAAAACATCGGTTGAACGTGTCAGCAATATTTTTTTATCAGGATATTTTGATACCAACATCTCGTGCAGTTCTTTTCCTACAGAAAGTACAATATCCTTTTCGTAGATAAATTGTTTTTTACCGTCCGTTTCTATAACGCCTATAGTTCCCGGATCTTTTCCTCCATGTCCCGGATCTATCAATACAGCACCTATTTTAAAAAAACTTTCACTTTGTTTTGAGATAAAAAGCAGTTCCGCCTCATCGATTAAGGATTTTGAAACAAAAATTTGTCCTTTATAAAAAATCGGTTTTTGAATTCCAATAAGTTTTCTGTAATTCAATACGGCTATGTCTTGCTCTGCTTTAAAAGACAGTGTATTTCCGTTTTTTTGAAGAGTACAGGATTTAGAGAAAGGATCATAAAAAAGAGTGGCACCCATTTTTTTTGAAGCATCGGTAAGAGAAACAAAGTCTTTCGGTTTAGTTTCAACAAATTTCTCATCAGCTGCAAAAGTTGACATTGCAGAAAAAATCATAAAAATAATCATTATTTTGACAAAAAAAATTTGTTTTAAAATTTTGCAAGTCATATCGTACCTTTCAGGCTGTCATAATAATACAGTGCCCCTTGAATTCCTCCTCTTAGTAAATATCGCCAAAACTTAGGATCATTGTTAGGTGAAAATCCTGTAATATCGGAGAAAATCTTTAAGGTATCTTCAATAGTTCTATAATTCCAATCGACTGCATTTTTATCTTCCAAACCGTTAGGATAAGCTGATGGAGGAAAATCTGTTTTTAAATCTTTTTCAAGGAATTCATTTGTTTGTGTAACATCAGGTTTTAAGCGTAATATAATTGAACTTACAGCACTTTGTGCATTTGTAACAGATTTTTGTCTATCAGGATCAACAGAAATTACATTACCGCATTTTTCTACGTTATTTAAAGGAAAGTTGACTTCATCATTTTCTTTTACTCTTGGAAGAACGTCGATAATTCCATGTATATTTTTTGCTTTTTCATATCCATAAATTTTGGAAACGACTCCGGGAATAGAAATCCATGCTCTTTCAGAAGAAGTTTTTTTTGGCTCTATGTCTTTTGCAACAGTACAAACTTCACTTTCCATGCCTAAACTAAGTAAAATTGCCTGTTTTGTAAGATTTATTCCACTTGCATAAGGAAAAGTCCATCCGGACATATATCCCCCCGAAAGTCGGGCGGCTATCTCCCCTATCATTGCACCCTTAGAAGTAAGTTTTATATCACCTTTTGCTGCACCATGAGTAAGACCTAAAGCAAATACACCCTTTTCAAATTCCGTTTTCAGTATTTTGTACTCAAAATCGCTCAATACGGCACTCATAGTATGTCCCATTTCAATAAAATATGGGGGATAAAAAATATGTCTTTCGGCAAAACCTGTTATGGTTACTTTTCCGTTACAAACAAGAGCGTCAATTGAAAATTCTCTACCATCCATGTATTGCTCAAGAATGGCTCTGTTTGTTCTTGAATATTTTACGGCATTTTGGACAGCAGGTAGTACTTCTTCTAAACTGTTGACCATTCTACAGCCCCTTGCACCCATGTTATCGCACGGTTTTACAACATATGGAAAATTGTCGATTGAAAAACCGTTTGATTCCAGAAAATATCTACAATTCGAAAAAACCAATTGCAAATTCTGTCCGTTAATTTCCGTAAAATGAGGAGATGAAACTCCGAATTTTTTAAAACAATTGCGCATCCTAACCTTGTCAGATGCATTTAAAGCAGCTTCATAACTATGACCGGGAAGCGATAATTTTTGTGCAATGTATGCCGTATTTGCAGAAAAATCCGTTCCCGCTGTAAAAACTGCATCCAAATGAGATTTTTTTGATATGGAAAGTGCATATGACAAGAGTCCTGCGGTATCTTTTAAATCTATTTTACAAAACCGGTCTGCAAGAGAAACACAAGGAGCTTCAGAATCGGCATCTACTACGTAGACATTGCAATTCAATTCTTTGGCGGCTTGTATAGCAGGCTTTTGCATAAGACCTGCTCCCAAAATCAATATATTTTTTTTCATAAATTCCTCAAAAGCTGAAAAAATTTAACAAATCCAAATCTGTTATTTTTTTATGCAATAAATTTCAAAAGTATCACCTTTTTTATTTAATTTTAAATATAAACTCAAAATTACATTCAAGATTTTATTTTTTTCAAGATGATATTTTTTTACAAAAGGGAATCGTTCGGGATGAATACCTGTTGAAACTATTTTTACAACCTTGAATCCTCGTTGTTTTAAAATCTTTTTTGCAATTTTAGGACTCCAAAGACTAAAATGATCCGAAGGGCTGTTTTTATAAAACTCTTTAGAATTTTTGAGAGCAGAAATTCCAACTGATGAAGGAGTTGAGAAAGCAAAAACTCCGGATTTTTCCAAAAGATCATAGACATTTTTTAAAACCGTATCCAATTTTTCAAAATGTTCAATTACATACCACATTGTAACGGCACAAAAGTGTTTCCGTGAAAATTTTTGCAAAATTTCATGAGAAGTTTCTTTTTGAAAATCACACAGAATCGAAGAAAATCCTAATGTTTTTTTTACATAATCTACAGCTTCTGCACAAACGTCCATTCCGTGTGCAGTCCAATTAAATTCGTTTCCGGCTGCAAGATAAGGTCCGTAAGCACAACCTACGTCAAGAAATGTATTTTCTGTTTTATCGTATTTATATTTGTTATATTTTTTATAAACTTTAGAAATTACCTTATGTCGTTTTATGCAAGTTTTTTTTATAGATTCAAAATCATCAAGATAAGTTTTCCCGTATTGTGCTTTGTATTCTTGTGAAAAATAATTTTTATTGTACTCCGTTTGATTTTTATTCAAAAAACTTATGTATTTTAAACCGCATTTTCCGCATTTTCTAATTGTTTTTTCTTCATCCCGAAAAACAACAATATCTTTTATCGAATTTTTGAAATCTCTGCAAAGGGGACAACTTTGAAAATCTTTTTTACTCAATTTTGTAATAAAATTTGCAAGTTCAAGATTTCCGTTTACTCCATCCAAATTGTTTTTGCAAAGTTTTTTTATGATTTCACTATCCTTTGAGTCAAACAAATTAAATAAAAGCTTTTCAAGAAATTCAGTATTTATTTTTGAAAAAGGTAAAATTGCAAATCCGGCTTTTTTTGACAATTGTAAGTGAAGTTTTGTAATTGGAACTGTAATAACAAGACAATTGGAACTTGCAGCTTCAAATGCTGTAAAACCATAATACGTGATTACAAGGTCAAATTTAAATAAAGTTTCTCTTAAATTTTGAATATCATCCGAACCTATTTTTATATTACAATCTTTTAAACCTTTTGACTTTAATAATTCATCTAGAGTTTCAAAGATTCTTTTTGCAAAAAAATCTTTTTTTCCGATTACTATGAGAATATTTTTCAATTCATCGAATTTTTTTACTTTGTTTTTTTTACAAAAATTTGGAACAGGTAGAAAATCAATACATTTCTTGTTTATATCAGCTTCATTTATTTTTGAAGGAATTATGTTAATATTATAGCTTGAACTGTCCAAAATTTTTTTACAAGCTCCATCATCAATGGTAATAATTTTACCTTTTTGTTCAAAATATTTTATTTTTTCAATACCGGTTTTAAAATCGTCGATAACAATTGCTTTGTAATATTCTTCAGGAATATCTGCGTAAACAAGCTGTTCCAAAGTCAATTCATTATTTTCGATTGCAATATCTATCAAGTCTTTAAAAATTGGAAGCAATTCGTTATTTTTTTCTCCAAGATAAATATCGTAACTACATTTTTTTGCCAAATCAAGACATCTTCTAAAATGCCCGGTACCGTGTTTTTCATCAACGGAAGGTACCAGTAAAACAGGAAACTCTACTGATTGAGCATGACAAGCCTCTATAATAAGCGGAGTTTTTATGGGAAGCTCTATTTGTGAAACTTCAAGTTTCTTTTTACAAAAAGACACAATAGATTTTGCATGAAAAAAATCCTGAAAAGTATCTATCGTGGTTCTAAGATTTGGAAAATGAAATTCTTTCGGACTTTTTTCAAAAACACAATTAAAACGCTCTTTGTTGCCGTATAGAGCAGGCCCTACATGCTCACGATCATAAGGATTTCCAGTATATTTTATAGAGTCCAACAAAGATTTTGTTTTTATGATTTCAACTCCACTACCATGAGGAAGATCTGTCCATGTAAAATAATCTATTTTTTTATCTTTACAAAGATTTTCGTAACGAATACATTGTTTTTCTGCACAATCTGCAAAAAGAAAAGGATTATCCGCTGTAGCTCTTATAATATAATCCGGAAAATTATATAAATCATTTACCTCGATATCGTGCAAAAGAGAACAGAATCTATCCAAAACATCAATTTCACTGCCGGCAAAAATCTTCCAGCCGTTTTGTTCTGCAATAGGTTTTAATTCTTTTTCAGATTTATAATCTGTTGCTAAATAATAATCACAAGCACTAACTTGTTTCATCGATTTTAAAACATATTCTATGACAGGCTTTCCATCTATTTTTAGCAAAGCCTTTTCTTTTAATCTATGAGAACCTAATCTGCATTGAACAATAACCAATCTTTTCAATTTTTTTCTGTTTTCTCCCAACTGTTGATCAAAGCTTCCATATCGGTTTTATATCTAAATTTATTCTTTGATACCCATTTTCTTACACGTTTGAATTCAGAAATTGCAGGCCCAAAAGAATATATCGAATGTCTGTGAAAACGTAAAAACCTGCTAAAAGGCACGTATGCATAATCAACTTTCATTGAAGGTGCAACATTTTTTAAAAAAAATCTGAAATATGAATGATCTAATGTTGCATCCAATATAGGTTCTTTGTTTTGATAAACCATACGGAAAATAGGACTTGTAATTATTTTTTCACCCCAAAGCCAACATCTTACGGAAAAATCCAATAATTGCCAATATGAAGTTTTTATTGAAGAATCAAATCCGCATATGTTCATAAACTTTTTTTTATTGTAAATTCCGGAAAAATCAAATGGAAAAAGAGTTTTTGTATTGTCGTAAATTACCTGCGATGGCAATACCGAAAAAATATTGTTTTCAAGATAGGGACTCATCTTTACCGGAACATTTTGAAAAAGCGAATTTACAAAAACAGGACTAAAACAAAGTGCATCTGTGGCAAAAATTTTTGTCATTAATAAATCTGTTAAAACGGGAGGTTTTATAACAAAATCATCCCACAGTACCATTAAGTACGGAGTTGTACATTCGGCTATACCAAGATTTATCATATCCCCCACGGTAATCTGTTCACAAGGAATAATGAGTTTTACTTGAGGAAATTTTTTTGTAAGAGCTTCCAATTTGAAATTATCTTTTGTACTTTCCATGGAAATAATTGATTTAAATCCGCAGTTCAATAGATTTTCCAAACTTTGAAACTTAAAATTTCCGGCATTTCGATTCAAAAGAAGTAAAGAAACCGGAAACGAAGAGTTTTCGTCATTTATTCCACCTAAAACCGTGCAATTGCATAAATTTTCATCAAAAGTTAAAGGTATAGTATTCATCGCATTTCTCACACATTGAGCTGTATTTTTCATTCATTTGAGATTTTATAATCTCAAAACGCTTTTGCCAAATTTCAGGAAGACTTTGTTTAAAAACATTACCTTGAGAACCATTTAAAAGTTCTGTGCGACAAAGAGGGACATCTCCATCTATTAAAATATTAAAATCACGTCTTAAATGCCAGCAAACGTTCCTCTTTATCGGACTTAAATCGGCAGTTTTTTTCTCGCTTAACAAATCCGCAAAATCATCATATTTTTGAATTATCAATTTTTTTTCGTTTTTTTCATCCCAAAACCTGAAAAAACTTTCAAGCTGGCTTTCGTTTTCGGTTGTTCTGATAAATTGAGGATAAACCGAAGACGGAAAACTTTTTTTCAGATTTTCAAAATTATTAATTGCTTCGGTAAATCCGACAGAATTTCCATGCAATTTTTCATACATTTGGGAATCTACAGAGTCTAAGGATACAATCCAAATGATTTTTTCCTGACCGTTAGTGCGTTTTTCAGATTGCTGTTCAATTTCTTTTATTTTTAAAATTTTTTCCGGTTCAAAGACTGCATCACTTAATTCTATTAAAACGGAAAGCCCTGAATATGATAGAATTTTTTTAATCATTGAAGCTAATTTCGGATGTAAAACAGCTTCCCCCCAAAGAGAAAGACAAATTACAGCCTCTCCGGAAAAATCTGCTATTTTGTCTATTAGTGTACAAAATTTATCATAATCCATAAATTCAAAAGAATTTTCCACACTGCATCCTTTCTTTTTAGCATATTCCATTGGATACGGACAAAAAATGCATTTTCCACCGCATTTTGATGCAATTTGAATGTTATAGAAACATGGCAAAACTTGAATTAATTGCGGACAATTTTCTGCAAATTCAGAAAGCTTTTCAGGATCCGAAAGAGAAAGATTTGTACAATCAGGATTTTCCTTTATAAAATTTTTTGACAATTCACAACATAATTTAAAATTATGTTTCAAAGAAGTATCAAAGCAAAATCTGTTTTGCCGGTAATCGCTACAAGCAATATAAGTTTCAATTTCAAACGAATTTATATCTTTTTTTAATAACTCAAAAATAGAATCTTTTTGTATTGAAATCTCTTGTTCATTTTCGTTAACTTTACAAAGTTCTAATAAAATTTCAAGCGTGCCCGGATTAATTACTTCCGGAGAAAGGCCTTTACCGTATCCGTCTGCAAATGTATATTCAGCTTTGCTTTCATAATGAAGTTCAAGAATATTTTTTGTAAGTTCCGTGTTGTAAAAAGGTGTATCTGCAAAGCCATATATTACACCGTCAAAATTTTTGGATTTATCAGCCATAATTTTTAATAAATCTTGTAAATTTTGAGAAGACTTTTCCAAGACTGAAAAATCAAAGACAAAATTTTCAAAATTTTTTAAAAAATTTTCATATTCTTTTTTCTCTTTTTCATCTGAAATCAAGATCAAAAGACTTGAACAAAAATCTTTATTGCAAGCCCATTTCAAAGCCAAATTCCAAGCACAATCAGAGTCTGATATTTTTAAGGAAGAATAGGGTGAATTTTCCAGTGCATTTAAAATTACAAGGTTTTTCATGTTTCAATTATCGGAAATATAAAAATAATAATTATCTAAAAAGTGTACAAGCTCAAAAAAAATATGATATACTTTCCGCATGGAAAATCTTTTTGGTTTTGAGGAAAACCCCATTTCCGTTTCACAACTGACAGAGCTTATAAAAGAACTTTTGCAAGGAACTTTTCCTTCGATTTGTGTCGAAGGCGAAATTTCAAACTGGAAACCTTCAAGTACCGGGCATTTTTACTTTACACTTAAGGATGAAAAATCCGCAATTAATGCTGTAATGTTTAAGTTCAGTTCAAAGAATCTAACTTTTACCCCGCAAGACGGAATGAAAGTTAAGGTTACAGGAGCCATTTCAGTTTATGAGGCAAGGGGAACTTATCAGATAAAAGTAAACTCAATTGAACAACTGGGTAACGGAAATATCCTTCAAATTTTGGAACAAAGAAAACAAAAACTGGCTTTGGAAGGTCTTTTTGATAGTGAACGAAAAAAGAAGCTTCCATTTTTTCCTAAAACAATCGGAGTTGTTACAAGCCCTACAGGGGCAGCGTTAAAAGATATTTTGCAAATTTTAAGCAGGAGAAACGACAAAATTTCTGTAATAGTTTTTCCCTGTGCTGTTCAAGGAAATGAAGCTGCACAACAGATTGCAAATCAAATAAAAATTGCAAATGAATATGATTTATGTGATGTTTTGATTGTAGGACGCGGAGGAGGTTCTTTGGAAGATTTACTGCCTTTTTCCGAAGAATGTGTCGTAAGAGCCGTGGCAGAAAGCCACATTCCTACGATAAGTGCAGTCGGACATGAAATAGATTGGGCTATCAGCGATTATGCAGCGGATGTAAGAGCTTCAACTCCATCTGCGGGAGCAGAACTTGCAGCCCCACTTCTTAAACAAATAATCGAAGATTTACAAAAATATCAATCGGACTTTTTCAGAATCATTTCAAACAGGATAGATTCGTGTAGGGCATGTGTAAAAACTTTTTCTTCACAAAACTTGGAACTCTATTTTAGAAACATTGAAACTCCATATTTACAAAAGTTTGATGAGGTCAAAAACGGATTGATTCAAAACATGGAAAAACTTATAAATCAGAAAAAACAAATTTTAGCACTTGAATACAGCCGTTTTGAACAATTAAACCCGTTGGCTATTCTTTCAAGAGGATACTCCCTTGTTTACGATGAAAACGGAAAATTAATTTCAAATGCAAGTCAGACACAACTGGGTAAAGATATTACAATTGCACTTCATAAAGGAAAAATCAGTGCAAAGGTAACAAAAATAAAAACCGCAGAATAATAAGGACGGAACTATTTATGGAAAATTTTGAGTCAAAATTAGAAAAACTTGAAGAATTAAGCGATAAAATAAAACAAAATGACATTTCACTGGAAGAAGCCTTATCAATATTTGAACAAGGAATAAAACTTTCAAAAGGAATGGAAAAAGACATAGAAAGAATAGAAAACAAGGTTCAAATTCTAATGAACAATCCTGTTGCAGAAAAAAACGAAAAACCCCAATTGGATTTTTTTGCAGATTTTGGAGTTGAAGAGTAAATGCAGAATATTCATAGACCTGTAAGAATTTTATCGTCGGAAGTTGCAAGAAAAATAGCTGCAGGTGAAGTTATTGATAGACCCAATGCCATAGTTAGAGAGCTTTTGGACAATGCAGTAGATTCAGGGGCATCTTATATTTCGTTGGAAATTGAAGGTGGCGGAATTGAAAAAATCCGTGTTACTGACGACGGTTGCGGCATGACAAAAGAAGATTTACAATCCAGTATTTTACCTCATGCAACAAGCAAGATTATAAGTGAACAGGATTTACTTTCTTTAGATACACTAGGGTTTAGAGGAGAAGCTCTAGCTTCAATTGCAGCTGTCAGTCGTCTTGAAATAAGTTCTCGAAGAGAAAATCAAACCGCATGGAAATTGGAGGCACAGCTTACATGCGACAATATTTTAACCCCATGTTCTCTTGACAAAGGAACCGTTGTAGAATCAAAAGCTGTTTTTGAAAATTTTCCGGCAAGACGAGTTTTTTTAAAAAGAGCAGGAACAGAAGGCAATCTATGCAAACAAACATTCATAGAAAAAGCTCTTTCATACCCCAAAATTAATTTTAAGTTTTTTACCGATAAAAAATTAAGAATGGATTTACCTGCGACTGAAAGCAAAATTCAACGCCTAATTCAAGCCTTAGAACTCATAGAAGACGAAAAACTTTTCCACTGTATACAAGCACAAGATACAGAAAATATGATGTGGGATTTTGATCTTATAATAGGCGATAACTCAATATACAGAAACGACAAAAAAAATATTCATATTTTTGTAAACGGAAGAAAAATTTCCGAATACTCTCTTGTCCAAGCAATCGAATATGGCGTTCAAGGAAGCTTTCCAAACGGAACACATCCTATTGCATGTCTTTTTCTTAGAATTGATCCTAAACTTGTAGATTTTAATATTCATCCTGCAAAAAAAGAGGCACGCTTTAAGGATTTATCAGTAATTCACCATGCAATAAGCAGCAGAACCAGAAGTGAATTTTTAGTAGTAAACAAAAAAGAAATGTTTGATTCTACTGAATTTAGAACAGAAAAATCTGACTTTTTTAAAGAATTTGATTTTGATGAAAAACTTAGCGAAAATCAAAATTCTAAAATTTCACAAAATCCTAATAATTCTTTTTCAAAAATTCAAAATCTTGAATCTGAACAAGAAAAAAACGAAAATTTTATACCCGAGCAAAACTTTTTTACTTCAAAAAAAAGTTATAATAATTTTTCTTCAGTTTGTAAAATTTCTGAAAATAATGACAAAATCAACTACAAAGATGAATATGATTTTAAGTATCTTGGAAGTGCTTTTAATGTTTTTTTATTTGCAGAAAAAGATCAAAAAGTTTTTGTCATAGATCAACATGCAGGGCACGAACGCATTCTTTACGAACAACTTATGAAAAATTCAGGGCAAAAGCAGCCATTATTATTTCCTTACGAAATAATTCCTGAAACTGAAGAACAGTCTTCATACCTTGATTCGATTCAAGAACAGATGGATATGGCAGGATTTTCCGTTGAAAAAACTCAAAAAAATACTTGGCTTATAACTTCCGTACCCATAAAATGGCAAGGAACAAAGCAAGACTTAACGGAAGCTGTTTTTGAAAAGCACTACAAACCAAATGAATTTATGCATCATTTTTTAGCAACCTGTGCATGCAAGGCTGCCATAAAAGAAGGGCATTATCTTGATTGTGAAAGTGCAAAAAAACTTATAAAAAACATATTTGAACTTACAGATCCGCACTGCCCACATGGAAGACCGATATGGTTTATTTTAAGTAGAGAAGAAATGTACCAAAGAGTAAAACGTACATAAAAAAATCGTTTTTACTTTTAACGCAGTTGATTTAACAAATCTTCTATCTCAAGTTGCCTATAAGACGGAAAGTTTTTTTGGATATATACAAGATAATATTGTGCCTGTTCCAAATCTTTTTGTGCAATACACACTTTTGCAATTTCGTAGTAATTATCGCAATTTGTTTTGTCAAATTCGATAAGTTCCAGCATTAAATCTTTTGCTTTTTGATATTCTTTACATCCTGCATAACTTTTTGCGAGATTTCGTTTTACAAGTAAGTTAGCGGGTTCCAATTTCAAAGCTGAAATATAATAAGGAATTGCATTCTCATAATCCATTTCAATCCAAAAGCAACTTGCAAGATTATTTACAGCTTCAAAGCTGTTGGGATCTGCTTGAAATGCATTTTTAAGATACGGCATTGCCTTTTTTGCATCCTGTAAATCAATAAAAATCTTTCCCATATTTATATTTGTTTTTACATGATTAGGCTCTTTATTCAACACTCTCGAATACACCTTTACAGCTTCGGAAATATCATTTTTTTCTTCCAGTAAAAGAGCATAATTATACAAGTAAGTTACGTTATTTGTTTCTAAATCACAAGCTGTTTTTGCATAAACCAAAGCCTGATCTTTTTCTCCTAGTAAATAAAGTGTTGTAGAAAGATTATAATTTGTTTTTGCATCAGAATTGCTAAGTTTTAAGGCTTTTTCAAAACATGTTTTTGCCTTTTCAATATTTTCAGCTTTCATGTACAAAATTCCTAACTCAGTTAGAGCATTGAAATTAGAAGGCTTTACAGTCAAAAGATATTCATACCCTGCAATTGAATTTTTCATTTGTCCTTTCAGCATTAGAAGTCTAGCTTTCTCAAGTAATGCAAGTTCATAATCCGGACGCAATAGAATAGCTTGTTCAACAGAAGCCAACGCTCCGTCAAAATCAGACAAAGCCTTTTGACAAAGTGATAAATTATAAAAACCTTGTTCAAAATCCTTTTTTAAATTACAAACTTCAAAAAAAGAATCTTTCGCATTGGAATAAAGCTTTTGAAGATATTGAACCTTTCCCAGTTCATAAAAATATTTATAATTTGAAGAGTCATATTTTACAGCTTGAGAAAGTGAAGAATAGGCTTTTACATAATTTTCAGAATTTGCAGCATTTTTTCCTTCTTCATAAAAATTTAAAGCTGTAGCCTTATTTTTTTGTTCTCTTAAAATTCTATTTTCTTCTTGGTCTTCACTTTGTTTTTGACTAAATTCAGAATCTTTTGAAGATTTTTCATCTAAAAAATCTTTTTCTACGATTTTTTTAGATTTTTTTTCAGAAAGCTTTTTTGAAGAACTATCTTCCGGCTGATTTTTATCCGATTTTTTTAATTCGTTTTCACTCTTCACTCGCTGTTCCGTTTTTTTTATATCTTTGGAAGTATTTTTTTCTATAGGATTTTCCAAAACCGAAAAACTATCTTTTTCTACAGAATTTTCCGTTTTTAAAAGTTTTTCTTCTAAAATTCTATTTTCTTCAGCCTCTTTTCGAATAGTATCAATATTTTCAACAGTTTTTTTTGTATTTTGTTTTATTTTTTCTGCAAGTTTTCTGTCATTTTTAGACTGTTCTATCAATTTTTTAGAAATTTCAGCATAGTTTCCCGAGTTTTCTTTGACGGCAATCATTTGATCTGAAAAAATTACACTTCCGTCAGGTTTTATAGATGTTCCGTCCGGGAGAACTACGGTATCATCTTCAAAAACCACTGTTCCATCTTCAAAAATTACTTCTCCGTTATCTTTTACAATTGTTCCGCCATTCAAAACTACAGTACCGTCAGGTTTTGCAATACAACCGTCATCATACATTATCAATCCATCAGGCAAAATTTTTACATTACCGGAATTTCTAGCAGGTACTAAATTCTCTGCATTGCTTGATGATTTTTTTGTATTTAATGAATTTGCATTAGAATTTTCAGATGTTTTAAAGAAATTAAAAGGATTATCTGCTTTTTCATCCGGTATTTGATCGTTTTGTTCCGATTGCCAGTCCGATCTGCTTGCAGGATTTGCCTTACCGGCACTGTCAAGTTCTTTTTTTTGTTCAAGTTCTTTTTTCACTGCATTTTCACGTTTAATATCGGCATCATTTCTCAGGTTTTCGGCATCAAGTTGCAACTCTTGTGCAATACTTTTTTGTTTTTCTGCATTTTTTCTTTCGCTTTCGGCAAAAAGTCTTTCGTTTTCAGAGTTTTTTATTTGAACTCGCCCTTTTTCTTCCTTATCCGCGTATTCTTCTGTTAATTTTTCAGAATCTTTTAAAAAGTTTTTTGCCTCATCTCTTAGTTTTTCAGCATCTTTTGAATCACTTTTAGCTTGACTTCTCAGTTTCTCTCCTGAGTTTTTTTCATCTTCCAAGATTTTTCTATCTGTCAATGAATTTTTTACAAAATTTTCCGCCTTATTTTTGTAATTATTCGTTAGCGTGTCTTTTTTTTCTAAAACAGTTCCGTCAGCCAATATAACATCACCATTGCTACTAACCTCGGTACCGTCCGACATAGTTACCGAATTTTCAGGTTTTACGGAAACTCCATCCGGATATACAACTGTTTTATCTGTTTTTATTATTGTGCCATTAGGCTTTATTACAGTGTTATCGCTTTTTAAAATAGTGCCGTCGGATTTTACAACCGTTCCGTCAGCATTTATTTTTTCCCCTCTAGAGGTTAATACCGTTCCGTCAGCAAAAATCTTCGTATCATTAGGTTTTATGACAGTACCGTCTTTAAATACAGCCGTAGAATCGTTTTTTATAATCGTATCATCTGCGGTTTTTATAGTACCGTCTGAAAAAACAATAGAACCGTCTTTTTTTAAAACAATATTTTCAGGCAAAAGCATGGTTCCGTCAGAGCGTATTCTTGTTCCGTCTTTTAAAAGAACGGTCCCGTCAGCAAAAATTTTTTCTCCAGATGGACTTTCTACGGTTCCGTCGTTATAAGTTTTTGTACCATCACTATTTATAACAGTTCCATCAGAAAGCGTTGTACCACCTTTTTTACTTACAACTGATTTATCAGAATTCACCGCAGTTTTGTCGGAAAATCTTACATAACCGTCCTTACGCAATATAGTTCCGTCAGATTTGATAACCGTATTATCCAAAAAGACTATAGTTCCATCTACAAAAATAACAGTACCGTCAGGTTTTACGATTGTTCCATCATCTAATATTTGTATTTTTTCAAGTTGACTGATTTTTTTTCTGCCGTTATTGTTTTTAGCTTCGTCAAAGCATCCTCTAACCATTATTATAATAAAAAATATTATACATCCAACCACAATTGTTAGCGGAATCCAAATTTTTTTAGTCCAATTCCGAGTTGTATTCATACTCGATTACCCCCTCGCTACCTGCAGAAAAATTTTCAGAATCGGCTTCTTCTAACGATGCAGATATTTGTTCCAAAAGTTTTTCACGCTTTTCACGTCCCGTTTTCAGCTTTGATTCACGTTCAAGATTACTGCCTGATTCATTGACATTTTTACTTTCATATGAAAAATTTTCACCATTGCCTGAATTATTTGAATTATCTAAAAAACGCTCTCTTTCATTTCCGTAACTTTGACCACTTCCGTAGTTATAACGCGAGCCCTCATTGCCGTATCTCTGATCGCTACCGCTACCGTAATTGTAACGCTTACCGTCATTTCCGTAACTTTGACCGTCGCTTTCTATAATGATCTGTTCAGCCTTTATGTGTATTTTTTTTTCATCATAAGATTGATTCATAAAATCTTTGTTTTGATTAGACAACTCCTGATTTAAAATACTTATTAATTTTTCAATATTTTCTTTTTGAGGATTATCGGGCATCAAGTTTAAATACGTTCTATAATCTTCTTCCGCTTCTTTTAAACGGTTCATTTTTATTCTGGTATTTGCCCTGTTCAAAATAGAAGGAGCAAAAGTTCTGTCAAAAAAAATTGATGAAGTATAATTTTGCTCTGCAATAGAGAAGCTACCCATTGCAAAGGCGGCGTTTCCTGCATTATAATACAACACGGACTTGTTGGTATCTTCCTGCTCCGTTCCGGATAAAAAGATATCCACTGCCTGCTGAAATTTTCCCAGCTTGTAGTATGAAAGACCAAGCAAGTTATAAACGGAAGGATTTGAGGTTTTTTCCTGTATTGCCTTTTCAAATAACGGGATTGCCTTTGAGGGGCGATTTTCCCTAAAATATATTTCGCCTTCCGAATATGAATCGCAAAATGCAATTGAAAGTGCGGTAAAAAATAAAACAACACAAGTGATAAGATGTTTGTTCATTGAAATTTTCAAAACAAATCTCCTTTATTGCTTAATTTTTAAGGGGTATCCGGCATGATGGCTATTATATTAATTTGTGCAACTCTTGTAACAATCGGTTTTCTTATTTTCATCGTTGTAAAATCCGTAGTGGTTCCTAAACAGCTATCCGGAATAAAAAAACTTATAAAACAAGGAAAAACCACCGCGGCAATCAAGGCTGCAAAGATGATGATAGCAAAAAAACCTAACGATTTCAAGGCACACTATGCTCTGGCACAGGCGTATTTGGCTGAAAAAAAACCGGAGCTTGCACTCATGGAATTAAAAATCGTAAATCAAAATGCAATTTTTGATGACGGGGATGTAAATGAAATTGAATTTCGTAAGCAAATCGGACAACTTTATACAAAGTTCAATCAACCGGAAGAAGCACTAAAAGAATATCTTTTGCTTACAAAACTTGAACCGAACAATCATGAAAACTACTTGAATTGTGCAAAAATTTTTGAACAAAGAAACAAACCTGAACATGCAATGTCTTATTACCAAAGAACAATAAAATTAAGCCCAAGAAATGTAACGGCACATGCAGCATTAGCACTTATTTTTTACAGAGGAAAAAATATTCAAGAAGCGAAACGAGAAATAGATCTTGCAATCAGATTGAGTCCGGAAACTTTTTCTTCATACTATTATCTGGGAAAAATTCTAAAAGACAGTAAAGATTATTCAGCAGCTGTTAATGCCTTTGAAAAAGCCATAAGAGATCCCGAATATAGAACAAAATCACTAATCGAGCGAGGTTCATGCTATATTGCCGTAAATGAAATTGAAAGGGCAGCAGCAGAATATGACAGAGCGATAAAATCTTCAAAAAATGAAAATTCTCAGGAAATTCTGTACGCACGTTATTTTTTAGCATCATGCTTTGAAAAAATGCGAAAAATAGATCAAGCTATTGAACAATGGGAAAAAATCTACGAAAAAAACAAGTCATTCAAAGACGTAACTGCAAAGCTAAGTGATTACCGTCAAGTACAAACAAGCGATTCTATGAAAGAATATCTTACATCCAGCGCTGAACAATTCGTTGAAATTTGCAAAAAAATTCTTTTACAAGTTTACAACCTGTCGCCTACAAATATAACACAAACAAAATCCGGCTGCACAATGGTTGCAACTCCGGCAAAGAGTGATAATTGGATGAATATGCGACAACAAGTTTTTATGCTGATTTTTTTAAGAGATCCTGAAACCGTAGAAGAACCAATTATACGAAAAGCCACAGATGAATTGAAGGCAAAAAACATCTTCAAACTTATGGTTTTTACAAGTTCAACTTTTTCAAGCGGTGTAAAAAAATTTGTAGAAAATCGACCCGTAGAGTTATACGACAAAGACAAACTGGTGGATATTCTTTCTAAAATAAAATTCTAAACTGGAATTGTTTTTTATTTTTTACGCAAAAACAAAGAAAATTTTAATTGACGACAGCAATTTTCAATGTTAGAATTTATCAAGATGCTTTAAGGAGGCTTACAGTGGTAACCATGGGGGTAATTCCTGCAATTTTTTTGATAGTTGCGTCTGCATGTGTATTAGCAATCATTGTTTTAAAAGTCGTACTCGCAAAAAAAACCGAAAGTAAATTTGTTATGACCATAATAGGTCTTGCCGTGATGCTTTGCGGTTTTGTTGTTACGCTTATCATAGGTAAAACTGAAATTCTACTCTACACGGTAGTAGCTTTTTCTCTCTTTGTTCTTATTCAGTCTATTATAGATATTGTAAATGCCAAGATTACTTCGGAAGCGGAAGAAGACGACGTTAATTTTTCCGTATTTGAAAAATTAATTTCAGAAAATCAAGATGAACAAGTCATACGAGATATGGAAAAAGACTTTGTTTCCAATAAGGTTGTTGATCAATTCATCGATTCCGGGAAAGATTATTTTATTCAAGCTGCCGACTCATTTTCCAACGAATCCGGGCTTTCAAGTCTTTTAAACTATATAAATGCAGACTGGATTGAAAAAACAAATGCTGATGGAGGAGCAATTCTTCTTCTTGATGATTTTGAAGATATTATTTATGTAAAATCTTTTGAAGGAATCTTTCCTCCCCCGTACAAACTTCCTGAAGATTTGCCCCACAAAGAAAAAAGAATTCATGCAAGTTTTAAATATGCTCAATTTAATCTTGAAGATAATATTTTTGGGCTTGTTGCGAGTTCAGGAAAACCGGAATTGATAGTAGATTCTTCAAATGATTCAAGAATTTTTGAAAACGGGAGTGAAGATTTCTTAAAACCGGGTTCTTATATTTTTGTTCCTCTAAAATTAAAAGAAACAATTATAGGTGTTATCTGTGTTGCAAGAAAAGCGGAGTCCGAGCCTTTTACAGAAAAAGAATTTGAAATAGCAAAAGCCCTTTCAATTTTTGCAGGAACCGCTATAAACAGTATTTATTCATTCAATCAAATAAAAGAACATTCGGAATTGACAAAAGAATACGATTTGGTATGTGAGCTGCAAAAAAAGTTGCCTCCAAAAAAATTACCGGTAATAGATACTCTTTCCTTGGGCGTGTATTACAACACTGCCGAAGGAATTTGCGGAGATTATTACGATATAATTCCGGCACGCAAAGATAGAACGTCCTTTGTCCTTGCAGACGTTGCAGGAAAAGGAATGAAGTCCTATACCGTAATGGTAATGCTGAGAGCTATTTTAAGACTTGTTGTAAACACAACAAAGACTGCCGCAACAATTTTGAGCTGGGCAAATAGAGGAATTTCAAATGAAAATTCAATCGACCATTTTGCCAGTCTTGCTTTGATAAATTATGACAAGGTAAATAAAAAAATTCAGTTTGCAACAGCAGGAACAACTCCAATCTATTTTTATAAATCAGAAACAAAAAAGTTTTCAAAAGTTTCGATATTGAGCGAACCTATTGGGGTGGAAAAAACTACTGAATATAAAGATTGCGAACTTGACGTTTCTTCCGGAGACATTATTGTAACTTGTTCGGACGGTCTAGTTGAAACTATAAACAACAGCGGAAAAACATACACCGCAAACAGATTAATAAATTTAATTACTGACAATTGTACTTTATCAGGAAAGGAAATTGCAAATATTGTAAAAGCTGATATAAAGGCCTTTACTGACAATGCACGTCAGCATGACGATCAAAGCCTTCTTGTTATTAAAATTCAGTAATAAGGGAGTTACTATGGAATTGAAAATAAGAAAAAATGAAGAGATTTACATCATTGACGTAAATGGTGAAATGGACTTGTATAACTCATACAAGTTAAAAGAACTCGTTATGAAAATGCTGGAAAAAAATGTAAAGAGTTTCATTATCAATCTTGAGCAGGTAGACTATATTGACTCATCAGGAATTGGAGCGTTGATTTATATTTGTTCAACCATAAAGAAAATGAACTTTAAACTTGCAATTTCCAATATCCATGGTTCGGTAAAAAAGGTCATCGAATTAACAAAACTTATGGGCTATTTTCCTATAGCAAACAGCGTAGAAGAAGCCCTTTTAATGATCGGTGAGTAAAATTTTATAAAAGTAATAGGAAAGAAAATTATGGAAATGCAATTAAAAGAGTTACGTTCTGATGACAAAGATCCTTTGTTCGATAAGACAAATATGTTATATAAAGAATTTGAATCCGATTTTAGACAAATCAGGTATTATACATTGTTGATAGTGCAGTCGGCACCTCTTGAGATAAAAGAAATAAATCTTCTTGAACAACAGATTAGCGAAGTAATAAAAAATGCGGTAAAGCACGGCAACGGCTGTGATAAAAACAAAAAAGTAAAAGTTTGGTATTCCTTTAGTCCTAATCACGCTCACATAATTGTTGAAGATGAAGGAGAAGGATTTAAAGACATGGAGCAATGGAATGAATTTAATAGAAAAAGAATAAAATGCTTGCATGAATCAAATTTTGAAGAGCTTGCAAACTTTGTTTCTTTCAGAACAAAATCAAGTGATGATCAAGACGGCGGAAATGCATTATTTGCTGCACTTGAATTTTGGAATGGGGGCTTTGTTTACAACGGAAAAAGAAACGGAGTTGCAATGTTAAAAAAATTCCAGCAAAAAAGGCAACTCCAATAAAATACTTTTTTGTCTTTACCAGCTAGCTTACTTAACAAAGTTTATCAAAAGAACAGCCGAAAATTTTTTTTTGGCTGTTCTTTTTAACTAATAATTATTCTGTCTCAAAAAATCAAATCGATTACCTGATCAATATGATTCACAGGATAAAAGGTAATACCCTTTTTTACTATGTCAGGAATTTCATCAAGATCACGCTTATTTGCCTGCGGTATTATAATTCCTTTTATTTTATTACGTTTTGCAGCAACAGTTTTTTCTTTTAATCCGCCTATAGGAAGCACTTTTCCGGTAAGTGAAAGCTCTCCTGTCATGGCAATATTTTTCTTAACGGTTTTTCCTTTTAGAAGAGAAATCAGTGCTGTTGTAATTGTAATTCCTGCACTTGGCCCGTCTTTCGGTGTTGCACCTTCAGGAAAATGCAAATGGATTGTATTTTCATTAAACCATTTTGTATCTTTTATTTCATTCTTTAAACAATATTTTTTTGTCCAAGTCATCGCAATATTTGCAGATTCCTTCATAACTTCTCCCAACCGTCCGGTAACCTGCAAACCACCCTTTCCTGCCGTACTTAAAGATTCGATTAAAAGTACATCTCCACCCATACTCGTCCATGCAAGACCGAGTGCAGTTCCGGGTTTGTCAGCTTTTAAAATTTCATCTTCACAAAAAACAGGCTTTGATAAATATTTTTCAACTTCAACTTCTCCTATTTTTATAGATTCTTTTAAAATTTCATTGTCGCTTTCTTTTTCACAACGAGATAACAATTCCGTACAATATTTTCTGTGAATTTTATCAAAACATTTTTCAAGATTACGAACTCCGGACTCTCGTGCATAGCTTGTAACTATTAAATTTAATGCATTTTTTTCGTATTTTACTTGATTTTTTTTCAAACCGTTCTTTTCAAGGCTTTTTGGAATAAGATAATTTTTTGCAATTTCAATTTTTTCTTGATCAATGTAGCCGGAAAGTTTTATTATTTCCGCTCTGTCCAAAAGCGGATCCGGAACCCCATCCAATGTATTTGCAGTCAAAATAAAAAGTACATTTGAAATATCAAACGGCAAATCCAGATATTGATCTCTAAAATTTACATTCTGTTCCGGATCTAAAACCTCAAGTAATGCACTTGTAGGATCACCTTGATGACTAAAGCCCATTTTATCCACTTCATCTATTAAAAAAACCGGATCATTAGTTTTTACAATTTTTAATCCTTGAATTATTTTACCGGGCAAAGCACCGACATAAGTACGTCTGTGACCCTTTATTTCAGCTTCATCTCTAAGCCCACCAACTGAAAATCTAAAAAACGGTTTTTTCATTGATTTTGCTATAGATTTTCCAACGCTGGTTTTTCCAACACCCGGAGGTCCTACAAGCAAAATAACAGAGCCCTTATTATCTCCTTTGACTTTACGAACGGCAATATATTCCAAAATACGCTTTTTTACATCTTCCAAACCGTAATGATCATCTTCTAAAATTTTTTTTGCATCAGTAATGGAATAAGGCTCCGCTTCTTTAGGAAGCCAAGGAAGATTCACTATAGTTTCAAGATAATTACGGGAAACAATATATTCACTGGAATTAGGATCCATAAGTTTGAATTTTTCAAGCTCACTTTCAACAGCTTCCGCAATTTCTCCGGTAAAATTAAAGTTTTTTATTTTTTCTGAAAACTTTGCATAATCGGAACTTTTTGCATCCGTAATTTCGCCAAGTTCTTCTTTTATGGACTTTAATTCTTCTTTTAAAAAATACTCACGTTGATTTTTTTCGATTTTTTCGTTCAAATCACTTTGGATTCTTTTTTGAATACGCAAAAGTTCCTGTTCTTTTTTTATAAAAATCAGCACATTTTCCATACGCTTTCTGACATTTAAAGTTTCAAGAATACGCTGTTGATCTTTTTTTTCTACGTTTAGAATTGAAGCTATGAAGTCTGCAATTTTCCCCGGATGATCGATGTTCACCATATTCAAACGCATTTCCTCCGAAAATAACGGATTATTTTCAGCAATTTCTTTCATTTCGCTTATAATGGTTCTTGTTAATGCCCTAATTTCAATTTTAGAACCTCGATTATCATCTTCAAGATATTCTACAATAACTTCCATAGGATTTTGTTCGTTAATGACTTTTTTTATTTTAAATCGTTTTAAGGTAGAAACAAAAATGTTTATTCCACCGTCAGGAAGATTGATTTTTTTAACAATTCTCGCAGCGGTTCCTACTGTATACAAATCTTTTACAGAAGGGCAATCTACTTCATTTTTTTCCATAACTATTCCGATAAGACCGTTTCCGTTGTAAACTTCTTCAACGGATTTTACATCTTCCGGATCACTTATCATTAAGGGGGTAAAAATTCCTGGAAAAACCGGATGTCCGATTAGAGGTATCAAAAGCAATTTATTTGAAAGCATTTTCTCTGCAGGTATTATTTCTGGTTTATTCATATTTTATTTTCCTTTATCCTAGACTTTAAATATCATCATAAAAGATTGTAACGTCAAGCTTTTTTTTACGAATTAACGACTATTTACAAAATTTTGAAAGATAAACGATTTTAATAAAAATTATTTATTTTACAATTCACAAATGTAGGATTATACTGGTTACATCAGGAGATATTATGAGCATAATTACTTTTCCAAACGGACAAAAAATACAAATTGATTCAACGGTAACATCAGAAATTTTGCTTGATCATTTTGACATTCCAATTGAACAAATCGTAGCTTTAAGGGTAAATAACGAGATTATTCCGCTTATACAAAAAATAGATATAGATGCAAAGGTAGAACCGGTTGTATTGCAAAGCCCCGACGGTTCTGCCATTTATAGACGTTCACTTTGTTTTGTTCTTGCAGCTGCTGCCTTTAATTTATTTCCAAAACAAAGACTTTTGGTAGGGCACAGTCTTGGACACGGATATTACTACACTATTGATAATCAAAATGAAATTTCCGAAGAAAATGTACGACTTTTAAAAAAAGAAATGCAACGACTTATCGAAGAAAACCTTATTATCAATGCAAAATATTTATCTTACGAAGAAACTATCAAACTTTTTGATGAAATGGGAATGATTGAAACTCGTAAACAGCTGAATTACATTTGCAAATCTAAATTTTTGGTTAATACGTTGGAAAACTTTGCTGACCTATACTTTGGACCGCTGGTTTTAAGTACAGGATGTTTACAAGTTTTTGACTTGATAAAATATCATGAAGGTTTTTTGCTAAGATTTCCGGCAACAAACACCCCTGATACCATAGGAGAATTTGAAGATATCCCGAAACTTTTTAATATTTACAAAGAATACAAAGATTGGGGGAAACGGTTGGATGTTACATCGGCAGCTTCTTTAAATAAACTGGTAATGGAAAGACGAACAAAAGAATTTATTGATATTACAGAAACTTTGCAAACAAAACATATAGCGGATATTGCAGACCAAATTCACAACCGTAAAGACACAAAGCTTGTTCTAATGGCAGGTCCGTCCAGTTCGGGGAAAACAACAAGTTCAAAAAAACTTGCCTTACAATTGAGAGCTTTAGGATACAAGCCAAAAGTACTTGAACTTGATTCTTACTATCTTGAACGGAATAAGACTCCGAGGGATGAAAATGGTGAATATGACTATGAATGTCTTGAAGCACTGGATATTGAACAATTGAATAAAGACCTTGTAGATATGTTTCAAGGAAAATCTGTTTCTCTTCCTTCATACGATTTTAAAGGTGGAAAAAGATATTACAGCGGTAAAGAAATAGTAATTGAAAGGGAAGACATTTTAATTATGGAAGGAATTCACGGTTTGAATGACAAATTAACTCCGCTTATTCCATCTGAAAACAAGTTTAAAATTTATCTATCTGCACTTACTCAACTAAATCTTGACGATCATAACAGAATTCCAACGACAGACAATCGCCTTGTACGCCGTATAGTACGTGATAGCCAATTTAGAGGAAAGACTGCGGCAGACACAATAAAAATGTGGCCTAATGTTCAAAAAGGAGAACAACTGTATATATTTCCATTTCAAGACAAGGCGGATGCTATGCTGAATACGGCACTGGATTATGAATTAGCAGTTTTAAAAAGCTATGCAATACCTCTTTTACAATGCGTATCACCTTTGGAGCGAGAATATGCAGAAGCTTCACGTTTAATAGGTTTTTTGACCAATTTTGCAGCCATTCCTGCAACAAATGTACCGGGACAATCAATAATCAGAGAATTTATAGGAGAAAGTGATTTTAAATATTAAAAACATATAAATATTGAGTAAGAAAATCAATTTTTGTATAATCTCTTTATGGAAATTTACTGCGATTGGGCTGCAACAGCTCCTTTTGATCAACAAATTATGAAACAGGCATTTGAACTTTCTCTTGAAAACGGAGGGAATCCTTCCAGTGTACATCAAAAAGGAATACAAGCAAAAAAAATTTTATCACAAGCCAGAGAACGCTGTGCCTCTGCACTTGGAGTAAAACCAAATCAAATTTTTTTTACCGGCGGTGGAACAGAAAGCAATTATCTGCCGATAACATCTCTTTTAAGGCGTCCTACTAATGGAAGTATTGTTGTAAGCAATATAGAGCATCCTTCTGTTATAGAAATGGTAAATTCTATGAAATGTTGCAACAAAAAGATAATTGAAGTTCCTTGTAACTCAAATGGAATTATATCTCCTGAAAGCGTCATGAAAGTACTGCGTGATGATACGGATTTAGTTTGCATAATGGCGGTAAATAACGAAACAGGAGCTATCCAGCCTATCTATGAAATTTCAGATGCTTTAACACAACAGTGCAAAGGCAAAAAAAGACCTAAATTTCACATTGACTGCGTTCAAGCTGCCGGAAAAATTCCTTTAAATTTAGCATACGAGGGAATAGACTCAAGTTCAATCAGTGCTCATAAAATTGGAGCTGCAAGGGGATGCGGAATTTTATATTTAAAAGAACGTCAAGAACCTTTCATTAAAGGCGGCGGACAAGAAGGTGGATTACGGAGCGGCACTGAAAATATTTTTGGAGCACTTAGCATCTCTTTTGCTTTGGAAAAATACTTTATACTAAATGAAAAAAGTATAAATTATAAAAATTATATTATACAAAAAAATTTAACCCTAAAGTTTATTGAAAAATTAAAAACGATTGATAAGTGTATCCTTATTCCACAGACAAGAAATTCTGATTACTTTTCGCCCTACATTATTCAAGCCGCATTTAAAAATATTCCGGGAGAAGTTCTTGTAAGAGCATTAAGTGAAAAACAAATATATATTTCAACAGGCAGTGCATGTTCAAGCCGAAAACAAAAACGCCCGATCTTGGACGCAATGAAAATAGACAAAAATGTTGCATCATGGGGAGTTAGATTTTCTTTCGGATACTCAACAACTGAACATGAAATGAATGTACTTTTTGACAGTCTAAAGGATGTTGTAAATAAATTTTAAACTAAAATTCCAACTTCAGAAAAAAGTTCTCCATCCGGAACATTATTTTTTATATCCGAAATTTTTACTATAGAGTCTGTAATAATTTCAATATTTTTTTCGCAGTTTTTTCTGTTTTTTCCGGATATCTTTACAACTAACTTACCGTTTTTATAATCTACAAAAAAACAATCTCCAAATCCGGCCTTTCCTGCTATTATAAAATTAGCCATTTCATTTTCAATATCACGCTGAATCAAACGTCTCATAGGACGTGCTCCCATACTTGGCTCATATCCGTTTTCAATAAGATATTCTCTTGCTGATTTTTTTAATTTGACCGACAAATTTTGTTCGGACAAGCGCTGTGAAAGTTCTTCAATTTGCAAATCCAAAATTTTTGAAATTTCATCCTTGTTAAGAGCATGAAAAACCAGTACTTCATCAAGTCTGTTTAAAAGTTCCGGATTCATAATATTTTTTAGCTCGTTAATAGCAGAATCCTTTATTTCTTTATAATCCAAGATTTTTTCATCGCGGTGAGAAAAACCAAGTTGATTTTCGGTAGAAATTTGACGCACACCTGCATTACTTGTCATTATAATAACGGTATTTCTAAAATTTACTACATGTCCAAGATTGTCTTTCAATTCACCTTCTTCTAAAACTTGCAAAAGAAGATTAAAAATATCTTTGTGAGCTTTTTCAATTTCATCAAAAAGTACAACAGAGTAAGGATTTTGCAAAATCTGCTCAGTAAGAGATCCCCCCTCATCATAGCCAACATATCCCGGAGGAGCACCGACAAGCCGACTTACATTATGTTTTTCCATGTAATCACTCATATCAACTCTTATAAGAGCATCTTCCGTTCCAAAAAGATTTTTTGCAAGAGCTTTTGCAAGCAACGTTTTTCCGACTCCCGTAGGACCCAAAAAAACAAAAGAACCTGTAGGACGTTTTTTAGAAGAAACACCGCTTCTACTTCGGCGAATTGAACTAACTAAAAGAGAAATTGCCTCATTTTGTCCAACAACGATTTTGTGAAGATTATCCTCAAGACTTTGAAGTTGTTTAATTTCGGTTTTATCAAGAGAATCAACCGGAATTCCTGTCATATTTGAAATAACTTTACAAATATCCTTTTCATCAACAATACAATTTTTTCCGTCGCAAGAAGATTTCCATTCATTTTGAATAGAAATACTTTTTTGTTTTAAATCTGCTATTTGATTTCTAAAAACAGCAGCTGTCTCAAAATCTTGCTGACGCACGCAAAATTCTTTTTTTTGTGTTAACTGTTCAATTTGTGCATTAATATCCGCTATTTGCGATGGAGGTATTCCCGTTTTTATTTTTTTTACAGCACCTGCTTCATCAAGAACGTCAATTACCTTATCCGGCAAAAATCTGTTTGTTATATATCTTTGGGAATATTTTACAATAAACTCCATTAGATTTTCTTTGTATTTTATTCCATGAAACTGTTCATACTTTGATTTTATTCCGTTAAGAATATCCACAGTTTCTTTTTCAGACGGTTCTTTTACAGAAATCGGCTGAAATCTTCTTTCAAGAGCTCCATCTCTTTCAAAATATTTTCGATATTCTTTTTGAGTCGTAGCTCCGATACACTGTATTTCTCCCCTTGAAAGTGCAGGTTTTAAAATATTTGCAGCATCAAGAGAACCTTCTCCACTTCCCGCTCCAATAATAGTATGGATTTCGTCAATAAATAAAATAACGTCCTTTTTTTCTTTTACTTCTTTTATGATGCGTTTAATCCTGTCTTCAAATTCCCCTCTAAATTTTGTACCTGCAATGATACTTGCCAAGTCAAGAACCAAAATTCTTTTATTTAAAAGATTTTGACTTACAAGACCTTTTGCAATTGCAATAGCAAGACCTTCCACAATTGCAGTTTTTCCTACCCCCGGCTCTCCTACTAAAATTGGATTATTTTTTGTTCTGCGTTCAAGGATTTCTATAGCACGTCGAATTTCCTTATCCCTTCCATAAATCGGATCTAAAAGACCGTCTTTATAGCTTTGTATTAAATCTTTTGAATACTCGCTTAAAAATGAAGAAGAGCTTTTAGTTGAAGATGAACTGCGATTCATCATTCCGGCAGAAGAATTTTTATTTTCGTTGATGCCATCTTTTGCCGAAAAATTTTGTCCGTCTTCTATGGAATTTGTACCGTCAGGAACTTCACGTTTTTCATCAAACTCTTTAGCAATCTTTCTTAAATCTTCAATTGAAATATTGTTTTCGCAAATAAAATTAGACATTATTGAATTATCTTCTCTGCAAGATGCGATTAAAAAGTGTTCCGTTCCTATAAAGCGACATCTTAAAGTCCTTGACTCAACTACCGCAACGTCAAGCATTGTTTGCAAGCGTCTTGAAAAAGAAATTTTATGTAACATTGAGTTTGAATCGTTGGAATTTGTTCGAGAATTTGCAAGAAAAATTTCGAGTTTACTTTGTAAATGAGAAAAATTAATATTCAAAGATTCAAGAATTTTATAGGCAAAGCTATCACAGTTTTTTAGAATGCAAAGTATAACTGTTTCGGGTAAAATTTGCTTTTCGCCGTTTTTTAAGCATTCATCTTGACAAAATTTTGTAAGTAAGTCATTTGCCCGTTTTGTAAAACCCTTAATCATCTTTTTGCTCCTTATATTCGCTATCTTTGCTAAAAAAATCTATTAATATTATCCGCAAATTTCAATTTTTGAGAACGCTTCTTGAAATAATAAAGCTCTTAATCTGTTAATTTTTAACGACTTGGTATCAATATCTTTTTCAAAATTTATGTTTGAAAAATCCGAAACAAAACCTAAGTGAGCCCCCTGTATTCTGTAATATAGGCTTAAAAAATCACTGTCTTCAATTCCTTTTATTATTTCCAAATCCTTACCCAATTTTAAAACCGAAATAATTCTCATACCTTCTTCAAAATTCAAAAAAATTCCATATTTGAAAACAGCAATTCCTTTAAATAACATATCTTTGACAATAGAAGTTTTTGTTTCATAGAAGTGAATTCTGGCATTACGTTCAAGTGTACAAATTTCACTTACAATCGCTGAAAAATTTTGAATCTGCGAAACTTCACTTCCGTCGTAAGAATTTGTTGTTTGTAAAAAATAAAAGTGAGGCAGATATTTTTTTAGCAAAACTCCCCTATTTTTTAATTTTATTTTAAGTTCTTCCATTTTATCATTTTCTGCCATTGCAGGTAAATGCAAAAAAACGGAAATTTTCATTCCGCTACCGCAATCTTTTACAGAAGAATTCAAATATCCGAAATCCAAAGAAAATGCTACTTGAAGATAATCCTGTAGTTCTGAGTCTACTTTTACAGCTTTTGAATAAGCTTCAGAAATATTAAACCCTGCTGAAAAAGAAACAATACGATAATGATCATCAATATTTACAGTAGGTATCGTAGAACCGTCACTTGTCATAAAAATTTCGGCTTCATCAAGAATAAGAGCTTTTTCTTTAAAAAGACCTCTTTCCATAATCAATTTTAATGACGTATAATCCAAATTTGAAATATTAACAGGATGAAAGCATTCTTCCTTGTCGAACTTTACAAAAGCATCTTTAAAAAGAGAACGAATACGTGCACTATTTTCAGTAGAAATTTTTTCCAAAAAATCAAAATTAACAAGATTTCGTGCAAAACGAACTTTTGTAGAAAAAACAATGTCGTTATCAGGACCTTCCAAAGCATACCACGGAGTTACGGACTGCTCACTCATTTTCCGCCTCCTGAATCGGGCTATTTTCAAGATTTTTTAACCGATCCCTGTAAAGAGCTGCTTTTTCGTATTCTTCCTTTTCAATTGCTTTTTTTAATTTATTTTGCAAAACAGCCCTATCCGTAAGCAAAGAACGAAAATTTGAAATTTGCTTTGGAAGACTTCCTGTGTAAGAATTTTTTACTTTAAATTCATCTTTGAGTAAGTTTTTTATTTGTTCGGAAAAAACTCCATAACATTCCGGACAGCCGACTTTTTTTCGTCTTGCAATATCTTCAAACCGTTGGCTGCAAACAGGACAAACTAAATTTAATTTTGTGCTGAAAATCTTACTCAAATTAGAAACCAATTTTTCCATTGAAATTTTATCGTTTTCGCAATCAAAAACTCCCAATTTTTCTGCACAATCTTGACACAAATGAAATAAAAATCGCTTCTCGTTTACGACTTGCTTTACAATAACACTTGCTTCAACTTCTTTACAATAATCACACAGCATAAACTACACCTTCCGTAAAATTCCAAGAGGCTTTTCTTTTCCGGCTCTTACACTTGGAATAATACTAACTACAACGGAAAGAAACAATACAAGAAATGCTATCACAAAAATTTCATTGAAATTCAAAACAATTGGAATTGTTTCAAGGTAAAATTCAGGATTCATAATATAAATTGAATTGATGTGTTCAGAATTTCCGTTAAGCATGGATATAAACATAACAAAACCGTTTACAGTTTTTTCCATGAATCGTATTATCGAATTTATATTGACACTGCAAAAAATTCCCAGTGGAATTCCTGCAGCAATTCCACATAAACCGATAAAAAATGCTATACACAAAAATGTAAAAGTTATGGAAGAAGAATTTGCTCCCAAACTTTTTAAAATTGCAATTTCTTTTTTTCGCTCCATAACAAGCATAACAATCGAAGAAGAAACACTTATAGTTGCAACAAGAACGATCAATGACATAATTAAAAGTAACAAAAGTTTTGTAGAAGAAAAATTTTCAAATTGTTGCTTATTTAATTCTCGCCAATTGTAAATTATAGGCTCATAATCTAAAGCAGACTCAATTCTTGAAGAAGTTTCATACAAGACAGAATTAAACGGATTTTGTGTTTCAACCCCGATATACATTCTGGATGAAGAATATTGAAAAAGTTTTAAAGAAGTTTCCAGAGGAATAAAAATCCAAAGAGAATCCAATTCCTGATAACCGGAAGAAACTATGCCTTTTACCTTGAAAGTAGCAAATTTTGGCTTGATATTTCCATTTACGGTAGAAGAACCTATAATTCGAAGCGTATCACCTACTTTTAAATCCAACATCGATGCAATTTTTTTACCTATAACTGCAGAATTTGAAGAATCTAAATTAAATTCGCCGCTACATACTTCCATGTATTTTTTAAAAGAACCATTATTGTTGATAATATCTTTTTCTATTCCTCGTATTGTAGCTCCGACTCTTCCTTTTTTACTTGCAGCTAAAGCAACACCTTGTCTTTCTACAGTTGCAGATTTTACACCTTCTAAAGTTGTTATTTTTTCTGCAAAATCTTTTAATTTTTTATAATTTCCGCTGGCAGTATTATTTTTTGCAGGAACTACAACCTGTAAATCATAACTTGAAAGCGAAATTATCCTTTGAGTTATTCCTTCAATCATTCCATTCACAATTACAGAAACTACAATTAATGGTATTAAACTCAAGGCAATGCAGACAATTGAACCTACCATACTTTTTTTTGCATTTGAAGGAACTGAACTTTGAGGTTTTATAAATCTAAAAGACAGCAATAATGACGATCTTATATTCATAGTTTTTCCAAAATTCCATTTACGATTTTAAAGCAAAAATCACCTTTTTTTGCAATTTCCTTATCGTGGGTTACCAGAATCAATGTTTTTTTGTGTTTTTCTACCATTTCAAAAAGTTTTTCACTTATTAAAACTGAATTTGCAGGGTCTAAATTGCCGGTGGGTTCGTCTGCCAAAATAAGCTCAGGATTATTTATAAGCGAGCGTGCAACAGCGACCCTCTGTCTTTCCCCCCCTGAAAGTTTTGCAGGAATATGATTTAATCTACTTTCCAAACCGACTTCAACCAAAAGTTGTTTTGCCTTTTCTATAGCTTCTTTTTTTCTCATTCCCTGCATATAGGCAGGAATATACACGTTTTCCAAAGCCGTAAAATCTTTTAATAAATAATGAAACTGAAAAATCAACCCTACAAATTTTGCACGGAAATCTTCCAATTCATTTTCTTCAAGAGTTGTTACGTTATATTTTCCTGCTTGAACCGTACCGCTTGTAGCACAATCCAAGGCACCTATAATATTCAAAAGTGTACTTTTTCCGCTACCACTTTCTCCTATAATTATATTTTTTGAGCCTTTTTCAAAACTTATGTTTACGCCGTTTAATATTGTTAAGGCTTCCCCAGATATATCATCTTTATAAGTTTTTATAAGATTTTCGATTTTTACTATTTCGTTATTCATCATGTAAAACCTCCGCAATTTCAAACTGCATGATTTTTCTACTTGCAAGATAAGAAGAAAAAACGGCAGATATTATACCAAAAATTGTGATATAAAAAATTTCTCCAAAATTTATAACAGCAGGAATATCAGCATAATAATTATAAATATAATTTTTACTCAAAAGAAAAATCTTTTCAGGACTAATCAACATTGTAATAAAATAATTCATTCCGTAGCTTGCTTTGGATAAAAACTTAAAAACATAAGACATATTAACACTTATAAAAAGTCCCATAATCATGCCCGGTATACTTCCTGCAAGTCCTACATACAATCCTTGAATGATAAAAATCGTTCTGATATTTTTTTTATGAGCACCAAGCCCTTGCAGAACACAAAGTTCTTCTCTACGCTCAAAAACCATCCTACGCATTCCGTTGTAAATATTTATTGCAACAACAAGAAAAATTAAAAAAACAAGTAACATTAAAACATTTTTTTCAACACGAAGTGCCCCAAAAAAAGATTTATTAAAATCTCGCCA
Source organism: Treponemataceae bacterium (assembly GCA_052173655.1). Classification (GTDB taxonomy): domain Bacteria; phylum Spirochaetota; class Spirochaetia; order Treponematales; family Treponemataceae; genus RGIG9060. Next base: position 91,835 of record JBQMYD010000006.1, read on the forward strand.
AGATTCTATTGCAGAATTAGGAAAATATTTTTTTAATTTGGTTTGTGCAGCAAAATCTTTGTTATAATCTTTGAGCTTTATTCCATAAACAACGTCATCAGTATTTCCAAGCATATTTTTTGCACTTTCTAATGGAATAAAAGCAAAAACAGAATTAATTTCGGCATAAGAGCATTGGAATAATGCTTTTACCGTAAAAATTCTATTTGAATCAAATAAGTCAACTTCCGCCCCTCCTGACAAAGCAAAAATATTAACTTTGTCTCCTAAAGTAACACCCAAAGTTTTTGCAAGAGAATGTCCGAGCCAAATTGAATCCCCATCTTCAAGACTAAACTCTCCTGCATACAAGTTCATCTGCTCTCTAAAGCCCTTATCCTTCTGTAAAATATCAGGTTCAATTCCTCTGATCATTGCTCCAAACTGCTTACCTCGATTTCCGACCAAAAGTCCTTGAGAATCCAAAAAAGGTGTTATGCAAGTTATTTCTTCCACAGAATTTGATTTTTCAAGTATTTTACCGTATTTTTCAAATTTATCCGTCAATCTTAAATGAAAAGAACTTATTTCCATAAGGCTATTAATGGAAGTCCCTTGAAAACCGTTCATAACAGAAACTATAACAATAAGAGCCATTACTCCAAAACCTATTCCGATAGCAGGAATAATTCTTGTAGAAGAATATCTGCTTTTTCTATCCAAACCTGAAAGCCTTGTTGATATAAAATGAATCCATTTAAAATCAGTTATTAATTTATAATTCAAAGCTCACCTCTTTTATTACTGCGGACAAATTCACCGTTCAAAAAAAATATTTCTTCGTCTATAAGATAATCCTTGTAGACAGTTTTTACAGAATAATTATTAGGTAGATATATTTCATAAGAATAATTGCCGTCTGATTCAAAAATTTTTTCAGACTTTTTTATGTTATTTTCATAAATAACTTCATCAGGATTACGTAATTTTTTTTTAAAATCATATTCATGAACGACAAAGAAATCTCCTTTTGTCAATTCTGTTCTTAAAATTCTGTTTTTTTCATCATATTCGTATTTTTCATCCGAAACAAAATTTTTATCTGATAAAAATGAATCCTCAAAAGATGAATCAATAAAAAGTTCATCATCAAAATTATCATTATCAGAGTTTTTTTGTTCCTCAGACTGTAAAAAATTAAAAACAGTTTTTCTTTTAATAAAATTCTTTTCAGTATAAAAAATTTTTGAAATAAGTTTATCGTTATAATTTTTTTCTAATGCAAAACTCGGAACTTTTTTATCTTTGGAATCGTATACATATTTTGTTTGGCTGTACATTTTTGTTTCACCGTCTTTCCACATGATTTCGCTTATCACACGATCCTTTTTGTCATATCGGCACATTTTTATAAAATTTTCGTCTTTGAAAACTTTTGTCAAAATTCCTTCCGGTGAAATATAAATAAAAATATTGGAATTTTCAGATTTAAATAACCTAATTGAAAAATCCCGTTTATATTTGTACTGAACATTATCCGAATTCAATTGTTTTATAAATGGCAAATTACTAGGCCTGAATGCCAGTTTTATTTCATATTTTTCATCAGCTTCACCGGCACAATCAAAAATCGGACGCGGTATATCAACAAAGTGTTTATTAAAATCAAAACTCAAAACCGAAGGAGGAAATTTTTTGAAAATTTCCGGAGGAAAAAAATCAGTAAAATTATCATCTAAAACGGTTTTTGAAAACAAAGAAAAATTACAAAATATTCCGGTCAAAATGAGAAAAATAAAAAATTTTATTTTTTCTTTGTTTTTTTTTGTAAAGACCAAAATTATTCTCCGATTAAGTCTTTTAAAAATTTGTCTTTTTCGAAAAGTGCAATGTCGGCATATTTCTCTCCAAAACAAATAAAACAAACAGGAATGTTTAATTCTTTTCCCAAATTGACAATCATTCCGCCTTTTGCAGTTGAGTCATACTTTGTAAGAACTACGGCATCTATACCAACAGCTTGATTAAAAACTTCTGCCTGCCTTAAAGCATTTTGACCTGTTGTTGCATCAAGAACTAATATTTTTTTATAACATCCTTCCTCAACTTTTTGCTTTGCCGTTCTATCAATTTTTTGCAGTTCTCTTACAAGATTTTCCTTATTGTGAAGTCTTCCTGCAGTATCAACAAGTACAAGCCCTTCTCCTTTTGAGTTTGCAGACTCAATTGCATCATAAACAACAGCGGAAGGATCAGAACCGTCTTGATGAGCAATCACCCTAACGCCAACTTTTTCTCCGTGATATTTTAACTGGTCAATTGCAGCTGCTCTAAAAGTATCGCAAGCGGCAATCAACACCTTGCTCTCATCTGAATAAAAATTATTTTTGTACCAACCTGCCATTTTTGCAACAGAAGTCGTTTTTCCTACACCATTTACGCCTAAAACAAGATAAACATTCACTTTGCCCTTTTGCGGCTCCATATTTTTTTGCAATACAAACGGAGAAAGGAAAGTTTTTATCTTTTCCTGTAAGTCAGATTTTTCTGTTATTTTTTCGCGTTTTGCTTCCTTTTCAAGATTCTCTACAATATCAAAAGCAAGTTTTGCTCCTATATCGCTTTCTATTAAAGTATCTCCCAAGTCTTCAAAAAATTCACTATCAAAATTGGATTTTCCGATAAAAAGTTTTTTTAGTTTTTCCCCAAAAGTAATTTTTGCCATTATGTTTCTCACCTTTTTCTATTTATAAATAATCTATTTTAAAATCATAAATTAATATCTATACTTTCATTTTCAGTATTTTCAATTTGTAATTCAATGTCAGTTTCATTATTTTTTAAAGTATTTTCATTTGAATCACTTGTAAATAATGAAGCATCCTCTTCTTTTTCAACAATTTTAGCTTCAATCACTTTTGGAATGACTTTATCAGCATTCACAAGATAAATTATAAGCTGCGTAAGAAAATTTATTCCGGCTCCTATGACAGTATACATGGAAATATCTCTGCCGACTTTCCAATTGTAAGTAACAGAAGAATCAATAATTCCCTCATTAACCAAACACTGTTCATACATTCCTTTAAAAAAATAATAAACAGGAACCGACAAAATTAAACCTCCGTAAGACCAGTACATTATTTTGCGACTTTTATTAATTTTATCAGTTAAATTTTCTTTTATTTGAGGAATTTTTACTACAGCTTGTATATTGTTTTGAGAATTTTCATCTTTTACAGAATAAGTTATACCGTTTCTAAGAACAAAAAAACCGGAATCACCTTTGCCGTTTTCAATTTCGCCCAAAGAATTATTTGTTTTTATGCTGGCAACGACCGGAGTGGAACCTAAAAAATCTGTATTTAAATAAATAGAAGAACTCATTTGCTCGTCATTTTTTTTCTCATCTTTATTATCAAACTCACCTTTCGCTTTTTTTTCTATTTTTTTTAAAGATTTTTTTTCAAACTTGTTCTCTATCGATTCTGTAACAAAAACCGATTCAGTCAATTGCAATCGGTTCATTTGAATATTTATAATCTTATTTTCATTAGAAGCAAAATCGAAAGTAAAAAAAACAACCTCATAACCCGGAGATTCTACACGAATTGTATGCTTACCTGCCGAAAATGAGGCGGAAACTACCGCTCCATGATAAATCGCATCTTCAATGTAAACTGAACAATTTTCTCCGGCTTCTTCGGGTGATATAAAAATATCTGCATGAATTAAATCATCATTAATCATACTTCCTAAAAACACGTTCATCAAAGTTTTTGCAATATACTCGGTTTCTCTTAAAGAACCGAATTCATTAGCACTGACTATAACTTGATTTGACGGATATAAAGTCATTTTTGTTTCAACTTGAATATAACCGTGCAAATTGTAAATTTTTCCGGTGATTAATGCCCTAATTTTTGAATCATTGATCTCTTTTAGCGAAAGAGTTTTTCCTCCCGGAACATAAAGTTTTGAACTGTCATTTTTGTAAAGACTTATAAGTTCTAAAGTATTTTCTTGTAAATTAGGATCATCAAATTTTTTTATCAGTTCATCTTCTTCTTTTACATATTCTGCCAGTTTTTTTTCCGCCTCAGATTTTTGATTATTCACCTCATTCATTTTTTTTGAAAACTCAATTCCTGAATGAGTAAACATCAAAGTATCCCTATTTTTTGTAATTACAGCAATGGATTCAAATTGTTTTTGCTGCTTTTGCCTTATTTCGTATAAATTTCGCTGTAAAATTTCTTCAGGATGAACTGTCCTGTTTATTCCAAGGGGAAGAGAATCCAACATCAGCATAGGAATTTGCTTTGAAATTACCTCAAGACTTTCTTTTTCTACAGTAGTCATCAAACCCGACTCTACGATTTCAAACTGGCAACATGCAATTGTCCAAGCTTCAGTCTTTGTTGATGCAAAAATTTGAGAAATAATAAAAAAAATAAATAAACCAATCAAAATTGGTCTTTTTTTCATTCTTCATTATCTCCCATAGACACACCCTTCCATTTTGCGTGCAAAAAAGATTCAATAAAAATATCTATAGAGCCGTCCATAACGGATTGTATGTTCCCGGTTTCCGTTTTTGTTCTATGATCTTTTACCATTGTGTAGGGTTGGAAAACATATGAGCGGATTTGACTTCCAAACGAAATGTCTTTTTTTTCGGAAGCAAACTTTGAATTTTCTTTTTCTTTTTCAGCCTTATAGTACTCATAAAGCCTTGCCTTTAGCATGCTCATAGCAGTCTGTCTGTTCATAAGTTGGCTACGTTCGGTCTGACAGGCAACAACTATTCCTGTTGGAATGTGAGTAAAACGCACCGCAGAATCGGTTTTGTTTACATGCTGTCCTCCGGCTCCTCCGGCTCTGTAGGTATCTACCCGTAAATCCTCAGGACGAATTTCAACTTCAATTGTGTCATCCAAAATTGGAAAAACGTAAACACTGGAAAAAGATGTGTGTCTTCTAGCATTTGAATCAAAAGGGCTTATGCGTACAAGACGATGAATTCCAGCTTCAGCTTTTAAATAACCGTAACAATAATCTCCGTTAATCTGTAAAGTTACAGACTTTATTCCACCTTCCGCTTCAAGAATATCAACAAGTTCAATTTTAAATCCGCGTCGTTCAGCCCAGCGAGAATACATACGACAAAGCATGTTAGCCCAATCACATGCTTCTGTACCGCCGGCTCCGGCGTGTATAGTCAAAAAACAACCGTTTTTATCAACTTCATCAGAAAGTAAATTCAAAATACTCAGTTTTTCGTAATCGGATTTTATTTTTTCATATTCGCAATCTATTTCACTTTCAAGGGAAGAATCTCGGCTTTCTTCAGCAAGTTCATAAAGAGTTTTCAGATCGTTTATTTTATTCACTAATTCGCGCCACGGCTCGATCTGATTTTTCAATTTTTTTATTTCGTTCATAACTTTTTCGGCTTTTTTTATATCATCCCAAAAACCGACTTGCGAGGAAATTTTTTCTTTTTCTAAAATTTTTTGTTCTACAACAGGAACGTCAAAGACGCCCCCAAATGTCTAAAATCTCAGATTTTAATTCCATCACGGGTATTTTGTAGTCTTCTAACATTTTAAAACCTCTTTCATATCAGTTTAAAATAATATGATAGTCTTGTCAAATGATGAAAATTGTCGCATACTATAGAACATGAGACAGAATTTTATTGTATTTTTGTTTGCCTTACTTTTTTTAACCGACGTTAGTGCACAAAGTTCCATTTCATCTTCAATATCTTCACTAAAATCCGAACTTCTAAAAATTGAAGAAGATCATGCCGTTATACAGCTAAAATGGGAAGTTCCTGAAAAAAACAATATCACTTCGTTTTTGATCTACAGAGATACGCAAAAAATAACAAAAGATACAATAACAAGCTTAAAACCGATAACAACTCTGACGGGAAGATACACAAAATATACTGATACTGTATATGATTTAAGCAAATCTTACTTTTACTGCGTTTTAACGGACACCGAAAATTCAGGAATCTTTGGCATAATTATTCCTGCAGTAAACTCTACGGTTGCAGCAGTTATTCCAAATGAACATAAAATTGATATTTTACAATACATAAATGAAGCGGGAAGAATAAAAACCGTAGAAAATGAGCGAGAACTTACACCTCTTCCATATCTTAATGAACTTTCAAATTCAAAAAATACGATTGTAATTCCACAAAAATATTTAAAACTTGCTCAAAATTTTTCAAAAACTTCAAAATCTAAAAATACAAAAAAAATTCAAATTCTTGATATAGATAAAAAAGCCGAAAACGGAGATCAATATCTTTTAAGTTTAATTGTAAACGGCTCCTTTAAGGAAGCAAAATGGGATGAAGCTTCAAAAGAATTGGAAGATTTTTTGCGTGTAAATCGAAGTCAGGAAACAGTTAATAGAGCTCATTTTTATCAAGGGCAAATCTTTTATTACAAAGGTGACAGCCGTAAAGCTATTTTTTCCTTTATGAAAAGCCAAAATGACTATCCAATCGAAAGTCGCCAATGGATTGATGAAGTTCTAAACAAAATCGAATAAGAACAAAAACAGTATCCTACCTTATTGAGTTCAACAGGTTTGAAAATTCGGAAATAGAAAATTTTGATGTTAAATCGTTTGGATTAAAATTTTTATGCTTTTCCTCAGAATCTTCTTTGTTAATAACAATAACCTCATCGCTTATGTTCATTTGATCGTAATAACCAAGTTGCTTGAATGTACCTTGAGATAAATCTTCACCTACAAAAGTAAGCTTTACAGTTCCAAGCTCCGTTTCCGGATTAATTTCAAGGCCTATTCCGGATTCTGCAATTTTTACGTTTCCTTTTTTTACTACTAAAAATTCATCTTCTACAGAAATTCCATCACGTTTTCCAAGATCTATAAGCACATTATTTGACTTTCTGTCAATAATTTTGCCACGTTGCGAAAAAGACTGGGCTATTGAATTTGAAATTTTTTGTATACACGAACGCAGTTTTTTATTTCCGGTTCTGTAGCAAACCCAAGAATCTGCAACAACACCTGTCTTTACACAATATAAATCGACCTTTAATACATTTTCTCGTTCAGTTTCTTCGTATTTTACAATTCCAAAATAATCATAACCTGCATTTTTAGCATCTTTGTAGGCTTGAGAATATGTTTTTACAGAATTTTCTGCGGCTTTTACATTAAAATATGGAAAGGCATCAAAAGTATCCGCCAAAAGCATCGTACAAAATTTTGTTGAATCGGCATGCAATATTGTAACAGCTCCGTCAAAATAATAAAAACAAATTGAAACTCTGCTTTTATCAATGTAAAGAGGATTTACATTCCATTTTTTACCAAGAGTTTCACAAAGGAGTGCATCATAAGATTCGATTCTATCGGAAATTGAACGGCTGGAATCTCCTTGATTTTGAATAAATTTTAACTGCTCTAAGGAATACTCTGCATATCCTTCATTTAAAAGCCAATCAGCATACGAAAGTCTTACAGAAAGATTGAGAGGATCCAACTGCAACGCCCTGATATATTCCAAAAGCGAAATACCTGAGTCATATTTTTCTACAGACTCTTTTGCAGATTTTACATGATATTCAGCATAAGCAGATCGTCTTTTGTCTTCTATGGGTAAATTTTCACAAACTACAGCTTCCAAAGCACAACGAGCTATTTCATCTTGAGGATTAATTATCAAAGTTTTTTCAAGAGCTTTTATACAAGCCTCTATAGCCCCAAGATTGTAACAACAAACAGCTTTTAAATACCACGCATCCGGCAAATTTCGATTTTTTGCGATTCTAAAATCACAAATTTCTTTTGCTTTTTCATATTTGCCTTGTGAAAAAAGAATATAAGATAAAGCTGAAGCTGCTTGATCATAATTTTTATTTATTCGCAAAGCGGTATTTGCATATCGTTCGGCACTAACAAGATTTCCCTTTACAAGCTCGATATAAGAAGCAAAATAATAAACTTGTTCTTCTTCACTGTGATATGTGATAGCTTGTTTTATAAAATTTTCCGCTTCTTTTATTTTTCCAAGCTTTAAAGAAACAAGCGATAAAGAAAGCAGTGCTTTTTTATTATTGGATTGCCTTGTAAGAGCCTCAAGATAATACTTTTCGGCAAGAGAAAACGAACCTTCAAAAATTTTAAGCTGAGCAAGTCCAAACATGGATTCAATATCATTCGGAAAATCGGAAATAATTTGTTCAAAGATTTTTTGAGCATCATTTAATTCTCCCTTTCCTATAAGACAAAATCCTTTTAGCCTTTTCACTTCTATATTGCCACCTGTAAATTTTTCGGCCTGCTCAAGACATGTAAGAGCACGCGAATATTCACTGATTTCATAAGCACATTGAGCAAGATTGAACCAGCAATCAGCATAGTTGGGATTTAAAAACAAAGCTTCTTGATATTGTACACTTGCTTCAAGAAAGTCCCCTTTTTGTTGAAAAAATTTACCTTCGTTGTAGTAATCAACGGCAGTTTTCTTGCTTTGTGCAAAGGTTAAACTTGTAAGCAAGATAAAAAAAGCAAAAACGGTAAATCCGAATTTATTAATTTTTTTCATTCTTCTTTTACTTCTCTATCGTTTTCTATGATTTTTATCATATTTATTCTGTGCCCTTCCATATCTTGTATAATAAAATCAAAATTATTCCAAGAAACTTTTTCAAACTTTACAGGAATTTTTCCAAAAAGATCAAAAACAAAACCGCCTAGAGTATCAAACTCTTCATTCGGAAATTCACTTTCAATTTTCTCGTTTAGATCTCCCAAATTAACTCTTCCATCGCAAAGCCAAGTTTTTTCTCCTATGGGCAGAATATCCTCCTGTTCATTATCAAACTCATCTTGAATATCGCCTACGATTTCTTCGATAATATCTTCCATACATACAATTCCGCTTATTCCGCCGTATTCGTCGATCGCAATTGCTATATGAACATGTCGCCTTTTAAATTCTCGCAACAGGGAATCTATCCTTTTACTTTCCGGAACAAAAAACGGTTTACGGATAATTTTTTCCAAATCAAGATTTTCGTCTTTTGCAATAACTTTGATCAAATCTTTTACATAAAGAACTCCGATAACATTATCTATTGAATCTGTATAAACCGGAAATCTTGAATGCCCGCTTTCTGCAATACGCTCGTAAAGTTCTTCAACAACGGTATTTACATTGATAAAATCTACATCAATTCTCGGAACCATGACCTCTTTTACGGAAGTTTTAGGCAAATCTTCTATTCCTTGAATCATATCCCGTTTTTCTTCCTGAAGTTCCTGTTCTAATTCTTTTTCACGTCCTTTTTTTATCTTTCTTGAACCGAATAAGATCATAAATTTTACCTGTCCTGCATTTTATTTATCAATAATAGTTTTATCAAAAAATTTATAAAGAAGTTCTTCCTGCATTATCAGCATATCGCACTCCTTTTTATTTTTCTCCGACAAATCCTTATAAACCGGCACTTTTTCCTCCGGCCCGAGAATTTTTCCGTCTTTTTCAATATGAAAATCTCCATGATCCTGCCCATCTAAGTGTAAAAGCCCGTGAATCAAAAGCCTTTTTAGTTCTTCATCAGCAGAAACATTAAAAACTTCAACATTACGCATCAATGCCGATATCGATATTATTATATCACCCGCACAAAATATTTCATTATTTTTTTCATCAAAATAAGAAGAACCGTTTTCAAAGGAAAGAACGTCAGTAGGAGCATCCACGTTTCTGTATTTAGCATTTAAATCTTGAATAAAATCATTTGAACAAAAAGTTACAGAAACTTCCCAGTTATCGATTCCTGTTTCACAAAGTACACAGTCTATAAAATCCGAAACTTTATCAAGCCAAATCGGCCGTTCAATATCTTGCGAGCAGGAAATACAAATATTATTTTTCATATCTTAATTTTTTACATCCCCCTTGGAATTGTCATTTTGACTTCCTGCAGAATTTTTATTGTTGTCAGGATCTTTTTGATCCGGATACTCTATTCTTGAATGATAATAGCCGGCCAAAATATTCACAAAAGATTTTTCGATTTTTTCAAGGTCGTTAAAACGTAACGGACTGTTATCAAGTTGATGATTTTCTACTTTAGACATCACAAGTGTATGAATAAATTTTTCAAGTCTTGGAACTGAAGGATCTTTCAGCGTTCTACATGCAGCTTCTACAGTATCTGCAAGCATTACAACAGCACTTTCAGAAGATGAAGGTAAAGGTCCCTGATAAGAAAATTCTTCAGGAGAAATAGTTTCATTTTCCTGCTTTGCTTCATTATAAAAATAGGAAATTAAGCCATTGCCGTGATGTTCAGAAATAATTGCAACGACTTCAGGTGGAAAACGCAGCTGATTTGCCCTTTCAACACCTTTTTTTACATGACTTTTTATTACAGAAGCGGAAAGTCTGGGATTAATTTCATCGTGTTTATTTACACCATGCTGGTTTTCAACAAAAAATTCCGGCTGATCAATTTTTCCGATATCATGGTAATAAGCACCAACTCTTGCCAAAAGTGAATTTGCACCTATTTCGTTACAGGCACTTTCTGCAAGAGTTGCAACCATAAGAGCATGATTGTATGTTCCGGGAGCCGTTATAAGCATTTTTTTCATCAATGAATTGTTCACATCTGCCAAATCCATAAGACGAAAAACAGAAGCTGTATTCAAGGCAGATTCAACCGGAGTGATAAAGCCCAAAGCAAGAATTCCCGATAAAAAAGCATTCAGTGCAGTTCCGAAAAGATAAGTCCATTTAAAACCTTCACCGTTGTTTACAATCACGGAAAGAGCAAAAAGAAAGACAACACTCAAAACAGAAAGAAGTAGAGAACAAAAAATAAGATCGATGCGTTTTTCAACTTTGCGAACAACCCTTGTTGTTGTAATTGAAATTGCCAAAATAAAAATAGAAGGAACAGGTTGATATCCTGTTGTAAAAAAAATCCCGACTGAAATCAAAAAAGAAAAATAAGCACTACCGGTTGTTCCAAACAAAATCGTGGTAATAATAATACAAAAAACGGAAGGGATTGCTATAGGCAATGCAAATTGCGAGCTAAAAACAGGAATCTTATCCATATACGTAGCACAAGCATAAATAACTACATACAAAAAGGCTGTTAAAACCATTTCTTTTGGAGCAATTTTTCTTGAAAGCATGTAAGGGCTGTATAAAAAATAAGCAAATAGGGCAAGCAAAAAAAGATAAACAAAACCGTTTGAAAAAGCTCTAAAATCTATGTATATCGGAGATTCTGCAATCTTTCTCAATTTTGCATAAGCTTCTTCCGTTATTGGAAAGCCTTTTCTTATGATTTTTTCATCTTTTGCAACAAAAACAGGATCAAATTCAGTTGCAGGTAAATCCTTGTCAGCAGTAATTGTTTTATCCGCAATTTGTCCCACCGAATATTCGCTTAAAGCAAAAGAAGCAACAGTTTCTTTTGTTGCAACATCAAAAAAAGTAACTATAAGCAAAACAAAAAAAGTTACAGAAAGTACAATAAATGACTTTGAATGAGCTTTTATATACTCGCCAAGGACATGCAGTTTTTTATCGTCCTTTGAAGCAAGCATGCTTAATCTGTGTTTCTTCATATACTTACTTATTATCCATTATTATTCGCTTTTTAGCAACTATAGTTTTTTTTCATGCTCTCATTTTTTTTGATTACTTTGAAGCAGATTCCGAATTTATTGTCCATTCTCCGTATTCATCTTGAATTTGAACTTTAAATGTATTCATAGGCTTCCATATAACTGAAAGAGAAAAATATGGAGAAAAATCATAGTAATATGGAATTTTACTGGTAATAAGACGCGGTTCAACTTTAAATTCACATTTCAGATCCCAATCATGCAACTCTCTTGTTAACGAAAAAGCCAAAGACTTTAATTTAAAACCGGAACTTCGCCTATGGTCATCGTTAAAAAAATCAAAAGAATAAAACAAATCCTTAAAAATATTTGTTTCTCCCGGAACTTTTACATCATATTGATAAAGATCTTGAAAATACCTGAAAATTACATCGTTTCTTGAAGTCGCCTTAAATGAAAGAGTAAGAATTTTATTTATTTCAAAATTAATTGATGGAACAAATGTAAAATAGCTATTAGTCGGTTTTACCATATCAAACGTAATATTTGTAGAAAGCCCCGGATGAAAAGATATTCTATTTTTCCACCATCTATATTTTTTTGAAGGCAAATTATAACTTACAACAAGCGAATATGGTATAAATTTTTTTTCGTTTTTTGCAACCCAACCTTTAATTGAATCCAATTCGTAAGGAAGAGCGTATTGCATATTGTAAGAAATTACAGCTCCCCACATCGATGCTGCAAAAGTCAAACTTGACGCATGTTTTTCTTCAATATCGTATTGAAAAGATTGCGTAAAAGTAAATTTTTTTTCAAAAAAATTCATGCTTAAATTTTGTTTAAAAGGTTTTACTGAAAAATCTGTAATATATTTTCCAGGAACAAAATTTTTATCTATAATTCCATCACCATTTGCGTCCATTGTAAGTCTTTGCAAACCACTTTCCGCAGAAAATGATAAAAATGGAAACGTTAAATTTAATTTAAAAGTATAAGTATCAGTTTGTGGCGGTAAATTTGAAATAAAAGAAAAAGTTTGTGACCAATTATTTAATTTTGTAACAAAATTAAAATTCATAGTATGAGTTGTAATATCTTTTTTATCCCACTTTGCCGTTTTATAGTCCCATGCAGGATTTAAAACCGTTCCTACAAATTTTGTGTCGATTACATTAATGGAAGAATCCCACGAAACTGAAGAAGAATCTATAATCGGCAAAAAATAAAAAGGTCGTATGCTTACAGTATTTGTATTTACAAGATTAAGAGAATGAGAGGAATAATCATTTAAAACTATCTTATCCCGTTCTTTTTGAGTTGTATAATAATCTTTTGAAATGATCGGGTGTTTTTGATATTGAGGCGTAAATTTTAAAGTATTTTTTATTGAAACAACATTGTTAAAAAACGATAAAGAACTTCCCAATATTCCCGAAGCTGAAATCTTATAATAAGTAGACTGGAAATATTCAGGTGAAAAATTAATTTTATCAGGAGCCGTAGCTTTATTTGGATCATAAGTAATTAAAGAGTCAACAACAGGAACGATAGAATATGTCAAATCATAAGAAAATTTTTCTTCGCTTCCAGATGACTTATAAGAAGAAACCGTAAGTGGATTTAAAAATCTTTTTTCATAAATATCTTCAGTATTTTTATCATTTGATTTTTTTTCTAAAGCATTTTCCGCAAGAATTTTATCTGATTTTTCTTGCGTACCTTTTGACTCATTTTCAATAGAAGAGTTATCCTGTTGAGAAGTTTTTTTTGCCTGCCCCGCAATTTCCTCATCGATAGGACTATCCCATTCTGCTATAGTTTTTAAATCAAAATCCGGTTTTATCATTTTCCCTTCAATTGAATTTTGCAATGAATTTTTTTTGTTTGCAGCTTTTTTTTCTTTGCTATTATATGAATAAATCGTACCCGATATATTTAAAGTTCCGCTTCCCGGAACAACCTGCGACGGATAAAAAAACTTTCTGTTAGGACTATATTCCGCTTTGCTACCGGTAAAATTTGTATTCGTCTTACCTGAAAATAAAATAGATGATTTAACATTTGATAACGACACTGAAGACAAATACGGCTTTAATGAAGCGAAATTCGGATTTACACTTAAAGAAGCACTCCAAATATAAGAACTAATCCCTGAAGCAAGCGATGTAGACAAATCTTTAGGATCTGTAAGTCCATTTGTAACGACAGAAAGCCAATTCATAGACTCTTTACGATCGTTGATAAAATCACTGCTGAAAAACGGATCAGAATAAATTGGAGTTGAAATTGTAAAATTTACAGGAGAATAGTTTATGGTAGTTTTAAGATTCACGTAAAATCTAAAAGGAATTTTATATCCAAAAAAATATCCAGAATCTTGAAGAGTTTTATAACCGTTACTGTAATCGTAAATAGTGTATCCGTTCGTGTTTCTAAAAATCGTATTTGAAAATCCTAAAATCGTAGAGAAATCAATGCCGGTTACAATTTTCTTTGGAGAAAATGACCCCTCAATTCCTGCCATTCCCCCAAGATTTGTATAATAGTCAGCTAAAAAACGCAAGGAATTAGCAGAAGAAGTAGTATCTTCTTCATCGGTACTGTGCAAAAACAGACCTTCTCTTACTTTCTTTTTGTTTGAAGAGGAATTTAAGAAATTAAAAAAATCGTCCTTATTTGAGGATTTTTTATCATTTGAAGTATTTTTTTTACCTATAATATATGTAGTAGTTTGTAAAAAATATCCCTTTCGTTTGTCATAGCCCAAAACCGGATTAAAAATCATTTCATCTTTAGGATAATAAAAAAAAGGAAGCCATAAAACAGGAATATATCCCACGTTAAAAACCGCATTTAAAAATGCAAACTCATTTCCGGGTAAAAGCCAAATCCTGGAAGCCCTGATTTTCCAATGAGGATCTTCTTCATCACAAAAAGTCAATGCAGCGTTTTTAAAACCGATCACACCCGAATCATCTTTTCCAAAAAGCTTGGAATTTATAACAAGATTTGCATCATTATCAAGTTTTACCATTGCATTATCACTTTGGATAACTTGTCCTTCTGTAAAAACACCTTCTTGAGTTTCGGAATTAAATAAAACTTCTTTTGCTGAAATTTTTTCGGAAACCTTGCCGGCTGTCATTTTTTCAAGAATAACACCACCATCTGCAAAAAGTCTTTGTTTTTCTCTGTTATAAATAATCTTATCGGCACTTATAACAGTCTTAATTCCGTCCTGCTCCACATCAAGTTTTACCGAACCTGTCAAAATAATAACATCATTTCCTTCTTCATTTTTTGCATATTCGGTTTTTTGTGCATTCAAAATCGTAACTATACTTTTTTTTATTTTTGTAGTGCTATCTTTTTTTTTGTCGTTGTCTTTGTCTTTTTTATTGTCGGAATTGTCAATATCTTTGTCTAACGAATCCTCATCTTTTGCGTTTTCAGATTCTTTAGACTTTTCTTTGTCCTGTGAATCCTGTTGTTCAATATTTTTGTCATTTTCAGAATCCTCTTTTATGACATTTTTTATTGCATCTCCGTTTTCTACGGTTTTTTTTTGTTCTTCCGTAAGACTGTCAAAATTCGGAATATTTTGTGCTTCTTGAGCAGTTTTTACTGCCTGTGCAATATTTTCTTCAGTTGATTTTTGAGCATATAGTACCAATGAAAAGAAAAAAAATAGCATGAGAAAAGTAAATGTCTTTTTGATTTTTTTTATTTCCACAATTTTTTTTCTTTACAGCCTCTACTGCTGATTAGTCTTATCTTTTGCATTTTGTTTTTTCAAAAATTCTTTTAAAAAATATCCTGTATAAGAATTTTCACATTCTGCAACCTGCTCCGGAGTTCCAAAGGTTATTACAGAACCTCCTCCGGTTCCACCATCCGGGCCTAAATCAATAACATAGTCTGCCTGCATAATAACATCAATATTGTGTTCAATCATCAATACAGAATTCCCGTTATCAACCAACTTTTGTATAACACTCATAAGTTGTTTTACATCTGCAAAATGAAGTCCTGTAGTAGGTTCATCCAAGATATACAAAGTTTTTCCTGTTCCCGGTCTTGAAAGTTCATTTGCAAGTTTTACCCTTTGCGCTTCTCCTCCGCTTAAAGTGAGTGCATTTTGCCCAAGCCGGATATATCCCAGCCCCACAGATTTTAGCGTTGAAATTTTCCTGTAAATCAGTGGAACAGCAGAGAAAAAATCACAGGCCTCATCAACTGTCATGTTTAGCACATCGTTAATTGACTTTCCTTTATATAAAACTTCAAGAGTTTCTTTGTTGAATCGTTGTCCGTTACAGACTTCACATCGTATATATACATCCGGTAAAAAATTCATTTCAATAATATTTTCTCCGGCACCCTGACAATTTTCACATCGTCCGCCTTTTACGTTAAAACTGAATCTGCCCTTTTTATATCCTCTTGCACGACTTTCAGGAAGTGAAGCGTATAAATCTCTTACAGCATCAAAAACTCCTACGTATGTTGCAGGATTACTTCTAGGAGATCGTCCTATCGGGCTTTGGTCTATACTTATAACTTTATCAAGACATTCAACACCGTCAATACTTGCACATTCTCCTACAGGATAATTTGTTTTCATAAGCTTATTTGAAACTGCAGGATAAATTATGTCGCTCATTAAAGTAGACTTTCCACTTCCGGAAACTCCTGTAATACAGGTAAAAACTCCCAACGGAATGGATATATCAATATTTTTAAGATTATGCTCTTTGGCACCCCAAACTTGTAAAAAATTTCCATTACCTTTACGCCTTTTTAAAGGAAAAGGCATATTCAAAGTTCCTGCAAGATATCTTCCTGTAACACTGTCTTCAATTTTTGCAACAAAATCAGGTGTTCCTGCCGCAACAATTTTACCGCCTTCAACTCCGGCACCCTGCCCCAAATCCACAAGATAATCGGCTGTACGTAATGTCTGTTCATCATGTTCTACTACAATTACAGTATTTCCGTTATCCCTAAGCATTAAAAGTGTATCTATAAGTTTTTGATTGTCTTTTTGATGAAGACCTATACTCGGTTCATCCAAAATATACATTACACCGCAAAGAGCACTTCCTATCTGAGTAGCAAGTCTTATTCGTTGGGCTTCTCCTCCGCTAAGAGTTTCTGCAGCCCGTTCCAAAGTTAAATACTCAAGTCCGACATTTTTTAAAAAAGACAGTCTGGCTCGTATTTCTTTTAAAACTTGAGCTGCAATTTTATTTTCGTTTTCAGTTAAATTAAGATTTTCAAAAAACTCTATGGAATCAATTACACTAAGTTCGGTAAGCTGCCAAATATTTTTTCCGCCCACAAAAACACTCAAAGCTTCCTGACGCAAACGCATACCTTTGCAACACGAACACTCTGAAATTTTCATGAATTTTTCTTCCATGTTCTTTTTTTGAGTATCCCCCCAAGCTTCAGAATAACGCCTTTTCATCTCGCTCATTATTCCATGCCAAGCCCTATTATACTCAGAATATCCTTCTCCACTTTGTTTTTTGTAAATCCAGTGAATTTTTTTTTCAGGATTCCCATTCCAAAGATAGTCTAATTGCTTTTCCGTAAGTTTTGAAAACTGAGTATCCAGTGTAAAGCCGGCTTCGTTTGCAATTGCTTCAAACATTGAATGATTCCATTCACTTTCAGGATTAAAAAACGGCAATGCTCTTTCGTTAAAAGTAAGATTCTTGTCCGGCAAAATTTTATCAACGTCCCATTCCATTTTTTTACCTAAACCGGTACATTCCGGACAGGCTCCAAACGGATTATTAAAGCTGAAAAGTCTAGGTTGCAATTCCGGTACAGAAACTCCGCAGTCAGGACAAGCATTTTTTTGACTAAAAAAAACTTCTTCATCAAGAATTTCCCCGTTAGCTTGTGTAAATTTACGACTTACAAGGACAATTCCGCCTGCGTTATTCAATGCAATTTCAATCGAATCGGCAAGACGAGTACGAATTTGATCTGATTTTACAATACGATCAACAACGATTTCTATCGTATGTTTTTTTTGTTTATCAAGTTTTATATTTTCATCTAAATCCGCCATTACTCCGTCTATTCTAGCTCTTACAAACCCAGCACTTTTTGCATCATCAAGAATTTTTTGATGTTCGCCTTTACGCCCCCGAATTACCGGAGATAAAATTTGAATCTTAGTTCCATCTTGCCAACTCATAATTACATCTATAATTTGGTCAATACTTTGTTCTTGAATTTCCCTACCGCACACATAACAATGAGGTTTTCCTACCCGTGCAAAAAGAAGTCGATAGTAATCATAAATCTCGGTGATGGTTCCAACAGTTGAGCGAGGATTTTTATTTGTAGATTTTTGTTCAATGGAAATAGCAGGGCTTAAACCCTCTATCAAATCTACATCAGGCTTATCCATTCTTCCCAAAAATTGACGAGCGTAACTTGAAAGACTTTCCATATAGCGTCTTTGCCCTTCAGCAAAAATAGTATCAAACGCAAGACTACTCTTTCCCGAACCGCTCAGTCCGGAAAAAACAACCAGTTTATTACGAGGAATTTCCAAATCAACATTTTTAAGATTGTGTTCCCTAGCTCCTTTTATAACTAACTTAGGACCACAGGAAATTTCTTGAATTCTCGATTGTTCCATCAAAAAACGCCAAGCCCCCCCTGCTTTACTTGAAAATGACTAAATTCCATAGAAAAGCTTCCTCTACCTTGTGTTACAGATCTTAGACTTGTAGAAAATCCGAACATCCCGGACATAGGTGCTTGTGCATAAATAATTTCAGTATTAGGTTTTGATTCTTGACTTTGAATAATTCCTCCGCGTTGTATAATCAAATTCATTGCATCTCCAACAAATTCTTGAGGACTTAAAATATCAACGCTCATAACCGGTTCCAAAATTTCAGGATTCGACAATTTGCAAGCTTCATCAAAGGCTTGAACGGCACAAGCTTCAAAAGCAAAAGTAGTTGCAGTAAGAGGGTCGTATTTTATATCCGTAATTGTAACTGCAATATCCGTACATGGATATCCATATTGAATTCCTGAACCGAAAGAATTTGTTATTCCACTTTGAATTGCATCAAAAATTTCACCCGGAATCTCACCTTTTTTTACATTGCAAATATAAGAATTTCCGGCATTTTCATTATGTTTTACATGAATAGATATCTGTGCAAAATTCTGTTTGCCGCCTATATTTTTGTCATAAACAACGCTATGATCACAAGAAGAAGTAATTGATTCTCTGTAGGTTACCTGAGGCTTTCCTACTCTTGCATTTACTTTAAAATCATCGCGCATTCTGGTAACAAGAACGTCAAGATGAAGTTCCCCCATTCCGCTGATAATAAGCTGTCCGGTTTCAGGATCATCTCTGCTTGTAAAAGTAGGATCTTCCTTAGAAAGAATTTCTAAAGTTTCTTTTAGTTTATCTTTATCGGAAAGAGTTTCAGGTTCAATTGAAACCGAAATTACAGGCTCCGGGAAATTTAAGTCTTCAAGTAAAACCGGCATTCCCTCACTTCCAAGAGTATCTCCTGTTTGTGCAAATTTTAAACCGATAAATACAGCTATATCTCCGGCTTCAACACAATCAATAGGCTCATTTTTATTGGAATGCATCCGCAAAATTCTGTTTATTCTTTCACGTTTTTTCTTTCCAACATTAAAAATCTGCTCTCCTGCCTTTATTTTCCCGGAATACATCCTAACGTAACATAAAGACCCCATTTCTTTATCATATTGAATTTTAAAAACTAAACCGCAGGCAATTCCTTTAGAATCACAAGGAATTTCAATTTGAGTTTCTTTTTTTATGTGAATAGCCTTTGCCGGTGGAATTTCATCAGGGCTTGGAAGATAATCGGTTATAGCATCTATCAAAGGCTGAATTGCAGTATTTTTTCTTGCAGAACCACATAAAAACGGAACAAAATCACGAGCAACAGTTCCTCTTCTAATTTCGGCTTTAATCTTGTCATCAGGAATTTTTTCACCCATAAGATACAATTCTGCAAGTTCATCATTAAAACCTGCAACAGTATCGATCATTTTTTCTCGCCATAGTTGGGCATCGGCAAGACGGCTTTCATCAATGTCGCTTTCAATAATCGTTTCCCCCTCATTTTCAGGATCAAAACGTAACTCCTTCATTGTTAAAAGATCAATCACACCTTCAAAAGAATTTTCTTTACCGATAGGAATTTGAAGTGCAAGCGGAACAGTAGAAAAAGTTTCCTTTACATCCTGCATGGCACCAAAAAAATCCGCTCCCATCCTGTCCATCTTGTTTACAAAACAAATACGGGGAACATTATAATCATCGGCTTGTTTCCATACTGTTTCTGTCTGAGGCTGAACACCCCCTACAGCACACAAAACAGCAACTGCCCCATCAAGAACACGCAAACTTCGCTCAACTTCCGCAGTAAAATCAACGTGTCCCGGAGTATCTATAATATTAATCATGTAATCACGCCAGTAAGTTGTTGTAGCGGCACTTTGAATCGTAATTCCACGCTCTTGTTCCTGCTCCATCCAATCCATAGTTGCAGCTCCGTCATCGATTTCTCCTATACGGTGTATTTTTCCCGTATAGTAAAGGATCCGCTCCGTAGTTGTTGTTTTTCCTGCATCTATGTGAGCCATTATTCCGATGTTTCTCATTTTAGAAAGCATAATTATTCCTAAATATAAAAATTATTTGGATACGATTATAACGCAAAATCAAAGACGAATTCAATATGAAGAACGAATTCACGATATCATAGTTAGCATATAGGAAAAAAAATTTATAAACTTTTACTAACTATGCAACAATCGAATAAAAAAAACTATTGACATTACTGATAAAATATTTTATAAAGGAGAGGTTACTGTTGTGTACGGATAACTTGTTATATGTACGTAGCAAAATGAAAATATTAAGGAGTTTTTATGAAAAAGGCAATTTTCATCGTTCTTGCACTCACTGTAGTTTTATTCGCAAGTTGCGTAAGCACTTGGCCTATTACATCTACAGGTTCTAATTTAGGATCAAAAGTGGGACAAGCTACAACAACTGTTATTTTTGGTTTACCTCTTCAGAATTCAGATTGCTCTATCGCATCTGCAGCTAAGAACGGCGGAATTACAAAAGTTTCCACAGTTGATGTTAAATTGACAAATTATTTTGTATTCTGCAAAATTACGACAACTGTTCGTGGTGATTAGTTTTCACACCGTTTAAAAAAGCAGGAATTTTCGAATTCTTGCTTTTTTTTTCGTTAACATTCTTAAGTTCATTATGAAAATAAAAATTCCTTGTGTATTAGTTATTTTAATTTTTTTGTCAGCTTTTTCCAGCTGTACTACACTTGAAAATATTTTAACTTTTAAAGACGATAACGGTTCTCAAATATTTTTTGTAAGACCTGTTACTTTTAGTTTACAAAAATCAGTAGCTTCAAAACTTTCTTTTGATATGACAATTAACGTTGCAGATTCAAAAATCCAATCAAATCCGCTTTTCAACTACACTATTACGATTCCTAAAAAAAATGCAAAAAAATATGAAAATATAATTTTAGCTATAAAAACTGATGAAAAAGAAATTATCATTGAAAAAAAATCAATACTTTTTAAGGAATTAGATTCAAATAAAAATCTTGCAGTGAGATATACATCTTCAATCTGTATTGAAGATTTTTATTCTATATTAAATTCAAAAAATCCTGTTACAATAAATATAAAATGTGAACAAAAGTTTTCACAAATAATAAGCAAAGATTTTGAAAAAAATCTTTCAGACCTAAGGATATTGTTGCTATGAAAAAAACAAAAAAACTGCTTTTTTTAGTTAGCTCTTGCTTTTTTATTTTTGTTTTGTTTTCCTGCAGTCAAAAATTAAAAATTGAAAATGATGAACAGTCCAATAAAATCTTATGTGGAACTTGGAGCCAAACTTCAAGAACGATAATGTCTGTTTGCTTGGATCCTCTTGATCTTTCAACATATATAGGGGACGTTACGGTATTAAACAAAACCGTAATAAAATTCAACGATGACCTTAGTTTTGAAATAAATTCAAATCAAGTTTTTGAAAAATTTGAAAAAACCGAATCCGAAGCGGAAATATCGGAAAAAGAAATCAGAGCTTCCTTTGAAAAATCGGTTGTTACAAAGGGCGTTTACAGTTCAGACAAAACTTTATGCAAGTTTGAAAATAAGACCGCAATTCTTGAAGACGGAAGCGAAATTCCATTTTATCAATATAGTCCTGAAAAAAATTCCTCAATAGCTGTAACTTATTGGAAAATAGAGGAAACTGACGGAGAAATCACGCTTACTCTTACCGATTACTATAATCCGGAACTGGTAATTTCATATATAAAAAAATAATTTTTTAATTTAAAATCTATTACTTTTTGACTTTTAAACTTCTAAGATAAGTTTTTTTTGCGTCGTCTATCCTATAACTTTCTAAAGCTTTTTGTATCGTCTTGTTATGTACCCAAAAATCATCTTGATATAACTTATGACTTTCCAAGTAAACAATTGTATCATCCCAATGTTTTACAAGACTTTCGGCAAAAAACCATGCAATCATCATTTTTACGTAATACTGACAATTTTTTACAGATGCAGGAATTTCAAGATATCGCGGATTAAAATCTTCATCTAAAAAGTAAATCATAAGCATTTCTATTCCAAAACGAATAGTATAAGTTTTATCAGAGTTTGTCCAAATCTTTATTCTTTCAAAAAGTTCTTTCTTGTGTTTTTTGAAAATTTTTGGATTTAAAATATCGCATACAGCCCAATTATCAATGTAGGGCAAAAATTTTTCGATTTTGGCTACAACATTTTCATAATCTTTCATTTGAGAAATCAATATGGAGTGTAGCATATTTTCATCATAGTATTTATGCGGCAGGTTTTCTAAAAATTCTTGCAAGTCAATATCTGAGTTAGTAACAATATCCTTTGCAATTTTTCTTAACTTAGGAACTCTAACTCCGATAAAACTTTCAATACAAATACCGGGAGTGAGTCTTGCCTGAAAACTAGCATATTCTTTATCCTGATTTTCAAATAAAATTTGTTGAATTTTCGTCATGATATTAATTTTGTCTTTCGTTAATTTCTTTTACCATACGTTCGTATTCAACTTCATCTATTTTGTATTTTTTTTGAATTAAAATCATTGCAGCTCCTAAAAATAAAATAGGCAAAATGCACATTCCAAGCCTTAAAACAAAAAGTTTATCAACCGATACAGTTTGAACAAAAGAATCTGCTTGCTGTAAAACTTGTTCAGCAGTTTTTAGCCCCTTACCCTTTTCGGATTCAAGTTCTGCAATTTTTCTTGTAACAGCATACAAACCGCTGATAATCAAAACAAGATTTGCTATTCCTACCTGCAAAGCTGCAGCCAATTTTGTAGCAAAAGAACGAACTGCCGAAATTACACTGTCATGACGCTCTTTAAATTTATACTCATCATATTCGATTGTATTATTCAAAAGCACAATAAGAGTCATATTGAAAAATCCTTGAAAAAAGAAAATGACAAAAAGGAAAACGGAAAACAAAATTATGCTTTTAGGCAAAACAAAACCTACCAAAAGTAGAAAAAGATAGAAAATTGAAATTATGATTGTTGATATAAAAATAATTTGTTTTTTCTTAATGAATTTTACAAAAACAGGAAAAAGAAGCTGTGAAAACAAAGTTCCAAAGGCATACATTAATGTCAGAATAAAAGCTACAGAACCTCCTTTTGTATAACCAAATTCCAAATATGAAAAATTCATTGCAAAAACTATCAAAAGATTGCTACCTACCTGAAACAGTAAAATTGCAATTCCTGAAACAATTAACTGATCATTTCGGGCAAAAATTTTAAAAATAGAGCTTAATTTCAGATCTTCAATGTTATTCGTATCGGGTCGGCACCTTTCCTTACAGCCTAATGAAGTTAAAAGTTGACATCCTATAAAAAGAACTGCTACAGCAACTGCAACCCACATGTAAGATTTTACTGCATCACCTGCAACCAAAAGTGGTATAACACCTGCAACGGTAAACTGGCCCAGACAAATAAAAACGCTCATTACGGTTACAAGTTTTGTTCTTTCTTTTGCATCACTTGAAAGGCTCGGCATCATTCCCCAATATGAAATATCGTTCATTGTGTAAGTCATTCCCCAAAAAAGATAGGCAAAAGCAAAAAAGGCAACAAATCCCCAACCTGAAGGTCTAACTGCAAATAAAGCAACAATAAAACAGGCATTTAAAATAGAACCCATTAAAATCCAAGGTTTAAATTTTCCCATTTTCATTTTAGAATTTTCTATTATAATCCCCATCATAGGATCGTTTATTGCATCCCAAATTCTGCATAACACAATTATTGCCGAAACTGCGGCAAACTGTGCAACCGTTAAATTCATAGTATATTGAATATAAGCAAGCAAATACAAACTTATTAAAGCATAAGCAGCATCCCTTCCTGTAGCCCCTGCTGTATAACACCAAAAAGTTTTTTTATCAAGTTTATTTTGATTATCCATTTATACCTCGCAAAAAATAACAACTTTCTATGAAACTAATTGTAAATCTCAAATTGATTTTTAACAAGAAAAAAATTGATTACTTTGTCTTAAAACAAGTTTTATAAAATTTTTTAAACACGGTAGTGAAATTATTTTTCAATTACGATAAAATACTGATTATGAATAACACATATCTTGTAAAAGTTGGAGAATTAACCTTAAAAGGCGGAAATATTAAAGAATTTGAAAAACGCCTTGTTCAAAATGTTCAATTATATTTGGAATCAATCAAATCTCACGTAGCATTGCGAGCCGGAAGAATGTACATAGAGTGCATGGACGAAGGATGTGAAGCTGTAGAGTTTTGCCTTTCGCATTTGATAGGAATTACAGGATGGGCAAAAACTCGCATAAGCGAAAAAAAAATAGATGCAATAAAAAAAGAATGCATGGAAGAAGCATTAATTGCTGCAAAAAAAGGGGCAAAATCTTTTAAAATCGAATCCAGAAGAAGCGATAAAAGTTTTCCTTTGAACTCTTACGAATTAAACTGTCAGGCAGCACAGGATATTTTTGATTCCAACATTATGAAAGTTGATGTTCATAATCCTGACGTTACAATAAATATAGAAATGAGAGAAAAATGCTTTATTTACTCAGATAGCGTGAAAGGCTGCAGGGGGCTTCCTGTAGGCACAAGCAATAAAGGACTCCTTTTACTTTCAGGAGGAATTGACAGCCCGGTTGCAGGATACAGAATGATGAGAAGAGGTATGAAAATTGACTGTTGCTATTTTCATGCCTATCCTTACACTTCAGAAGAGGCAAAACAAAAAGTCATCGATCTGGGGATGCAAATAGGCAAATACGGGATTGAAACAAGTATTAACATAATTCCGTTTACTGACGTACAAATGCAAATAAAAAAACTGTCAGAACGCATACCTATGGCAGACTCTCATTATTCTACAGAAAGTTATTCAACTCTTCTACTTAGAATGTGCATGATTAAATGTGCAAATTTACTGGCAAGAAAAATTCATTCTTGCTGCATAATTACAGGCGAAAGTCTTGGCCAGGTTGCAAGTCAAACTTTGGAAAATATGGAAATTACAGAAAAATGTTGTGAATTTCCATTGTTAAGACCTCTTGTCGGAATGGATAAAGAAGAAATCACAGAAACTTCAAAATTTATAGGCACATACGAAACTTCGATTTTGCCATACGAAGATTGCTGTGTGTTATTTAGCCCAAAGCATCCTGTGCTAAAAGCAAAGCTTGAAACTGCAATAAATCTTTACAACGAACTTGAAGCGGATACCCTTATACAAGAAGCGTTTGATAACAGGGAAATAATAAAATTCTTTGTACGGGATTTTGTAAAAGAAAATTTTGCAAAAAACTGAGAATACCAATTTTGCAAAAGACTAAAATTGCAAAAAGTTGATTTTTTTAATTTTAGTCTTCCAATAAATCTTTTATAAGTTCAGAATAATCAGTATTAATAGGAAGTGCGGCACAATTTGCTTTTATCCGTGAAAATTCTTCTTCATTGTTAAACAATGATATAACTTTACCTGCAATTTTTAATGGACTTTTTATAAAAAAACCTGCATTATTTTCCACAACAAACTCCATGTTACCTTTTTCCTGACCGTGAATAAAACTTGAAATGATTGCAGGCTTTTTCATTTTACAAACTTCAAGAATCGTAGATGCTCCGGCTTTTATAACAGCCATATCACAAATCTTTAAAAGTTCATCCATAAAATTCACAAATCCGTAAACACGTAAATCAATATTAGGATTTACAGACTTAATAACCTCAAGATTTCTCATCCTTGTAAGATTACGACCGCATACAACTATTATTGTGAATTTCACCTTTTTAAAAATAAAATCATTTATAATTCTTGTAGCCTTAGGAAGACCTTCACCACCCCCAACCATCAAAAGCACTTTCTTCCCCTCGGAAATCGAATACTTTTCACGAAGCTTTTTTAATTCTTCATGTGAAATTTCTTCTGTAAACTTTTCATTAATAAGAAAAGGTGCAGGTTTTATAAAATCAGGATTAAAATTACAATAATTAACGGCAAAGTCTTTCATTTTATCGCTTGCAACATAAGTTTTTATATTAGGAGTATAAAACCAAGCCGCAGGACCGTTAAAAGGATCCGTACAGTAACAGGAAAGATTAATATCTTTGCCTAAGGTCTTTATCGCTTCATTTGCACCCGGAGTAAGGGCAAAATGAAAAGAAATTATGTCGGTAATTTCATTTTCTATTATTATTTTTTGAAAATATTTTGATGTTTTTGGAGTTAAAAAGTGATTTACAAGATTCTGAGCCCACTTATGCATTGCAGTTTCATAAATAACAGTCCACAAGCCGTGAAAAGCAGTACACATTACATGATATCCGTCTTCAAAAAGCATCTTACTGAAATTCTTTTTTTCTCCGAATCCGTTTACAAGAATTACATTTATATTCGGATCAGCTTTTTCGAGTTGTCGTTTTAATACAGAAGCAGGAGCAAGATGTCCCCCTCCCGTATTCAAATATAAAAGCAGAAAATTTCGTTTTTTCATTAAAAATCCTTGAATATATTTTTATCTTGAACTGCATTTTTTTTAAATGTATAATAAAGTATGTTCATTTTACAACCAATAATAAACGGTTGTCAAATCAATTATTTTTACCGCTACGGAATTATCTATGACAAAATCTGAAAAAGAAATTTTGTACAATTTTCTGAGAGTTTCTCAAAATTACTATCGGGGGTTTTCCGATAAAAATGAGGTTACACCAAACTTTTGTGATGACAAAGAAAATCAGCAAATGACACTTGATATTTTAGATCAAAAAGTACGTAACTGCCGGCGATGCCAGCTTTGTAAAACAAGGACGAATACAGTATTTGGAATTGGAGTAAGCCATCCACTTGTTCTTGTTATAGGAGAAGGTCCCGGAGCCGACGAGGATCAACAAGGTATTCCTTTTGTAGGAAAAGCGGGGCAACTTTTAGATAAAATGCTTACAGCCATAAATCTATCACGAAACACAAACTGCTACATTGCTAATGTGGTAAAATGTCGCCCACCTGCAAACCGTAATCCACTTCCGCAAGAATGTGAAAGTTGTAAAAGCTATCTTGAAACGCAAATTCATTTATTAAAGCCGGTTATGATTTTATGCGTTGGGAAAGTAGCTGCACAAAATTTATTTAAATGCCAAGACAGCGTAACTCAAATGCGAGGAAAAATATTTGATGTCCATGGAATTCCTGCAATGATGACTTATCATCCGAGTGCACTTTTAAGAGATGAAAATCTAAAACGTCCGGCATGGGAGGACTTGAAGCTCTTTCAACGCCGCCTAAACGAACAAGTTACAAATTCGGTAATAAAATGAAATATCTTGAAGTTCTTGTAAATCTTCCTCTAATGCAAAGTTTTACTTACAAAAATCTTGAACAAAGCGATAAAAATTTTTCAATTGTTGATGTAGGATACAGAGTAGAAGTTCTGTTTAAAAACAGAAAAATGATTGCGTGCGTAATTGACGTTTACGATGAACTTCCTCAAAAATGTTTTAAATACAAAGACAAAATAAAAAAAATAAATCGAATAATCGATTCTCAGCCACTTTTCACAAAAGAACAAATTGAACTTGCAAATTGGATTTCAAAATTTTATCTATGTTCGTTTGGAGAATCTCTTTTTGCAATGCTTCCTTCAGGAAAAAAAGAAATCAGCTTTTCTTCCAGTTTTGAAAAAGATTGCATAAGTTTAAAAAAGCCTATTTTATCGGAAGAACAAAATACTGCAATCCAAAAAATTCTTTCAACCAGCGGAAAGAATTTTTATCACTACCTGTATGGGCAAACCGGAAGCGGAAAAACAGAAGTCTTTTTGAACTGTGCGGAAAATATTTTAAAAGAAGGAAAAGGTGTTATATATCTTGTTCCCGAAATAAGCCTGACACATCAGGTAATAGAAAGTGTTGTAAAAAGATTTGGCAGCACAACTGCGGTTCTTCATTCAGGTCTTACAGGAAGTCAAAAATTTTGTGAATGGCACAGAATTTTAAAAAAAGAAGCAAGGGTTATAATCGGAGCTCGTAGTGCTATTTTTGCACCTGTCCCTGATTTGGGACTTATAATCATTGATGAAGAACACGATTCCAGTTATAAAAGCGGAACAACACCACGTTATCATGCAAGACAGGTTGCAATGAAACGTTCAAACGACTTAAAAATTCCTCTAGTTATGGGCAGTGCAACCCCTTCTGTAGAAGCTTGGAAATTAATGTCAGATGGAATACTCGAAAAACATAGTCTTACAAAACGTTTAGCAGGCGGAAAAATGCCGGAAATACAAACGGTCGATCTTACAAAGGTTGACGATAAGGGCAGAAAAACACAAGGTTCAATTTCACCCGCTCTTGAAGATGAAATTAGAAATACAATCAAGCAAAATAAGCAAACAATTCTTTTTTTAAACAGAAGAGGTTTTTCACACTTTTTTAAATGCAATAGCTGTGGCTTTGAACTAAAATGTAAAAATTGTTCGGTTTCAATGACATACCATAAAAATAAAAATCAATTGATATGCCATTATTGCGGTTGGAGCATTCCTTTACAAAACAAATGTCCCGAATGCAATTCATATGATGTAGGTTACTACGGTTTCGGTACTGAATTTATAGAAAGCGAAGTTAAGGCAAAATTTCCTCAAGCCCGCATAGACAGAATAGACACTGATAACCTAAAAAATCAAGACGAGCTCAAACAAAAACTTAATGATTTTAAGGAAGGAAAAATTGATATTCTTCTTGGGACTCAAATGGTTGCAAAAGGTTTAAATTTTCCAAATCTAAAACTTGTAGGCATAATTTCTGCAGACACAGGACTTCATTTGCCTGACTTTAGAGCAGCAGAAAGAACTTTTTCCCTTATAGTTCAAGTTGCAGGCAGAGCCGGAAGATTTTTTCCTGACGGAAAAGTTATTGTGCAAAGTTATGCACCGGAACGCAATGTTATTTACTATGCATGTAACAATGACTTGGATTCTTTTTACAAATACGAACTCTTTCAAAGAGAACTACTTTCTTTTCCTCCATATAGTCGCCTAATACGCCTCGTTTTTAGAAGCAGTATTCAATCCGAAGCAGAACAAAGTTGCCGTCAAGCTACAGAAATTTTCAAGAATTTTATTAGCAGCAAAAAACAAAACAGCACAGAAGCGTCAATAGAAAATAAAATAAATGAAGTATCAGAGAATCTTGAATATGAAAAGGATTTTGATTTTGATATTTTAGGTCCAAGCGAGTGTCCTATTGCCAAAATCAGTGCAAATTACCGCTACCAAATAATTTTGAAATGCAAAAAACTTTCAATAATTCAGATGGCTGTTTCAAAATTCATATACGAATACAAAAATACACGCCCCGTATACATAGAAATAGATGTAGATCCTGCAAATCTTTTGTAGAATAAAGCTTTTTCAGCAAAAAAAAACAGCCTTCAAAAATCAAGGCTGTCTTAAAGGAATTTCGGGACCAGACGGACTCGAACCGCCTACCTACTGCTTAGAAGGCAGTTGCTCTATCCAGATGAGCTATGATCCCAACCTTCTCAGTCTATCAAAAATAAAAAAAAATGTCAAACTTCTACATCATGTAATTTTATTTTTACTAGTGATCAGACTCGTTTATTGTAATATATCCTAAAGAAAGCAATTCGCCGTATTTTGGAGTTAAACTCGGATCTCTTCCGGAAGAAACGGCATAAGCATTCACATAGTAAGAAGTAACAGCCCCTGTTGCAGTCAGTTTCACATCATCATCTGTATTAACAGGAATATTATTAAAATACTTTTTCCCATTAATAATAACATTTTTTTTCCCGCTATCCCTTTTATTGATATTATTAAAAAAATCAAAAGTAGAACCATTTGAACGCAAAGGAATAGCCGGTTGACTGCCATCAAGGAGTTTCATTCCCGCTACTGAAACTTCCCAATGGTACCAATGCTCCGGTCTTGGCGAATTAACACCTTCCGTATACAAGCGTATCAAAACAGAACGATTAGTACCGTCTTTTTCAATGAGAGGATCTTTATTTGTAGAAATTTTCAACTGTTTATAACCTAAACTTTCAATTTTTTTATACCCCGCATCGGAATACTGTTTGTTTGCATTAGATATGCTCAAAGCCTCAGACTCGCAAGTTGATTTATTATCATAAATTTTGTAAAAAACATTTGTACCTAAAAAAATACTCATGGAAATATTTTGAGTATCGTTTGTTTTAAAAGAAAACACTCTGTTAGCACTGTTATCATATGGTCTTACAGCATCGATAGGGGCATGTAGGATATAATAAGTATCGATTCCGCATGCCGACAAAAAAATCAAGAAAAAAATAGTAAATATGAATTCTGTAAGCACATTTTTTTTCATATATTTTTACTCATTTGAAGAAAGCGCAATTATCCTTGACTTTGCAAGCTTTGCCCACTCATCTTCAGCGTAAGAATCGATAATTTTGCCATAAATATTAATTGCTTCATCCTTCATTTCCTGAAGTTCAGAAACTCTTGCAGCACAAAATAAAGCATGCGGTTTCGGTATAAAATTTTTGTTATCAGCAGCTTTCATATAACATGCCTTTGCCTGTTCAAGATTATTTTCCTGCTCAAAACAAACTGCTGCATTAAAATTGCTAATTCCTGCAAGATAAGATTTTTTATCGCATCCGCAGGCTTTTTCCCAATAACTTAAAGACTCAGCGTATTCTTTTCTTTCCATATGAATTTTTGCAATTGTCATGTAAGCACGTATGGTCTTTCTATTCTTTCCGTATTTTGTACAAAATTCTTCCAGCTTTTCTAAAAACTCGTTTTCAGCTTCCAGGGCAGCATCCCCTTCAAATTTATCTTTATTTGTTTCATAACTAAAAACAATATCGTCCATGTAGTCGGCACATTTTTCTCTACCGGTTTGTGATACTTTTGTTACAATCAACACAATTAACAAGGCTACAACTACAGCACAAATCAAACCTATCCACAAATATTTTGTTTTTGTAAAAAAAACTTCCGCAACATTTGTTAAAGAATTTTCTTCTCTTTTTTCGTCAGACATTTTTATCTCCTAGGCTATCTTTTAATTTTAAGTTCACTCATCAATCTTGAAAGATAAGTTCTTTGTATTTTCAGTATCTTAGAAGCTTCGGATTGATTCCAATTTACTCCGTTCAAAATACTTATAATATAATTTTTTTTAAAATCATTAACGGCGTCTTTTAAAGACACATTTTGATCAACATCAACGAAACTTATTATATCACTTTTTACATTATTATTCAAATCTAAGAACAATTCGGAACTGGAAATTATTTTTTTTTCACATCTAAGCACGGCAAGTTTTATAACACTCTCAAATTCATCTATATTTTCAGGCCAGTAATAAGCAAGCAACTTTTCTTTTGCACTTATAGAAATTCCGGTAATATTTTTTCCAAACTCAATATTGAATTTTTTACAAAAAAATTCTAAAAACCCTATGATATCTTCTTTTCGTTCCCTCAAAGGAGGAATTTTTACACATAAAAACTTTATCCGGTTGTATAAATTAGCGTCAAAAGTACCCTCATCCACTTTTTTTTGTAAATTTTCTTTTGTTCCTAAAAAAATTCTTAAAACGTTATTTTGCATATTATTTATGCAATCCAAAAGATTTTTTTGCAAAGCCGGAGAAAGTAAAAAAACTTCATCAAAATAAACTACAGTTTTTTTTTCAAAATTAAGATTAAAAGCATTTTTTCTACCAAGTTGATTACAGCTTATCTTAACAAAAGGCACTTTTCCAAATTCAAGCTCTGCCAAATACCTGAAAAAAAATTCTTTTCCGCTACCGCATTCACCAAAAAACAAAACGGGTGTACTGTTTACAGGAATATTTTTCAGTACCGAATAAAGGTCTTGTGTAAGTCGGCTGTTTTTTACGCAGCAATAATTATACATAGGATAGCTTATGATCTCCTAAAAAAATAAACGCATTGATAACAAAAGCCATCAATGCGTTCAAAACAAACAAAAGCTTATGCTATTTTTTATTCTTAAGCAAATCTGCAAAAGGATTGTAAGCATCATCATCAGACTCATTATTATCCGACATATATTGAGAAATTTCATCCCTTTGGAGTTTTTGTTTATATTCTTTTACTGAAAAAGCAATTTTACCTCTTGAAATATTAACATCTGTAACAAATACGTTTACCTTATCACCGATATTGTATTTTTTTACAGCATCCTCAAATGTTTCTTCACGAGATTCGCAAAGATTTGTTTTGTAAATCAAACCTTCTACGCCTTCTTCGGTTTTTACAAACACACCAAAATCAGTGATTGAAGTAACTTCACCTTCAAGTACAGACCCGACCTTATGCTTTTCTGCAAATTTTTCCCAAGGATTTTCTTTTAGCTGCTTAACCCCTACACGGATTTTTCTCAGTTCAGGATTATTTTCAACAACTACAACTTCAATTTCCTGTCCTTCGGAAAGTTCACCACCGAATCTTTTTGAAGACTTTGTCCAAGACCAGTCATCAACACTAAGGAAAGCATCAATTCCATCTTCAATTTCAACAAAGGCACCTCCGGTTGCAATTTTTACAACTTTTTTAGTAAACTTTGTTCCGACAGGATATTTATCACCTATTGTATCCCAAGGATTACCGGTAACCTGCTTAAGTCCAAGAGAAACTCTTCCAGCCTGAATATCATACCCAAGAATCATGCACTCAATATCATCACCGATTTTTACAACTTCGGAAGGTTTGTTCACTTTCTTTGTCCAGCTGAACTCACTTACGTGTGCAAGACCTTCAATTCCTTCTTCAAGCTCAATAAAAGCACCAAAATCAGTAAGCTTTGTAACCTTTCCTGTTACAACATCATCAACGTGATATTTATCTTCAAAATGAAGCCAAGGATCCTCGGAAAAATGCTTGAGAGAAAGATTTATTCTTTTTTCTTCAGGTTCAAGTCGAACAACCTTCACTTCGACTTCCTGACCTTTTTTTACAAAATCTTTAGGACGGGTTACATGCCCCCAACTCATATCATTTATATGAAGAAGACCATCAAAACCGCCTAAATCAATAAAAGCCCCAAAACTTGTAAAACTTTTTACAACACCTTTTACGGTATCACCAATTTTTACTTCATTAAAAAACTTATCACGATTTTCTGTGAGAGTTTCTTCAAGAAATTTTCTTCTATTTACAACGATGTTTGTTTTTTTATCTGAAAACAGACGTTCAATATAAAATTTACTTTGAATACCAAGTAATTTTTCTTGTTTTTCAACTTTTTGACAATCGGACTGACTGATAGGTAAGAAAGCTTTAAAACCTACTCCCAAATCAACTTCATAACCGCCTTTTACAATTTTAGAAATTTTACCGTCAACCGGTGTTTTTTCTTTTGCTGCCTGTCGTAAAATTTTCCAATTTCGCTGAAAATCGGCTTTTTGTTTTGAAACAACAACTTCACCGCGGTGATTTTCCTTGGAAATTAA
This sequence comes from Treponemataceae bacterium, assembly GCA_052173655.1. Taxonomy (GTDB): domain Bacteria; phylum Spirochaetota; class Spirochaetia; order Treponematales; family Treponemataceae; genus RGIG9060. Next base: position 125,609 of record JBQMYD010000006.1, read on the forward strand.
CACTACGGCCACAACGTCCCCAACTTTTGGAACTTCAGTAAACTCTGAAAGAGAAATCTTTCCCTCAGACTTGTAACCAATATCAATAAACACCTGATCCGGTGTAACCTCAATAACAGTTCCGTCGATAAGTTGCCCTTCTTCCAAGGACTCAAAACTTAAAAGATACTGTTCCTGTAATTGTGTCTGAATATCACCTTCATTGCGGTTCTCATTCATCTGCACTTCCGTCTGTTCCATAAAAAACCCTTAAATATTTATTTTGCCTAATATTATTGCACAAACTTGCTCTATCGTCAATAAGCTGGTGTCAATATATTGAGCATCTGAAGCTATCTTAAGAGAACCTTCAGCCTTATTTTTATCAATAGCATCTCTTTTTAGTATTGCTTCCTTTACCTGCTCAAGGCTCATATTACTACAGCCTTGTTTGTATCTACGCTGTGCCTGAACATCAATTGAAGCATCAAGATAAAATTTATAATCGGCATCAGGAAAAACAACTGTTGTCATATCCCTGCCTTCACAAACGATTGATAGGTTTTTTGTAATTTCACGAATTTTATCATTTACGATACGACGCAAAGGTACTATGGCAGAAATTTGAGCAACAAAGGCATCAACATGATCCGAATGTAAAAGGTCTTCTACGTCTTTTCCGTTCAAAATAAGACGGGAATTTTCATATCCGAGCGTAAGAGTTTTTGCAAATTCACAAATTTTTTCATCGCTTTCATTAATTTTATTTTCACCAAGTAAGGCAAGCGTTATTGCCCTATAAAAACTACCGGAATTCAAAAAAACTATGTCAAGTTTTTCCGAAATTAATTTTGCGATTGTACTTTTACCCGTACCTGCAGGCCCGTCAATAGCTATTATCACTTTACAAAACCTCCATTAAAATTACAAAGTTCTTTTAAATCCCTGATTTCTTTTTTTGACAAATCTCTAAAATCTCCAATCTGTAAATTTTCAATTTTTATATTTCCAATTCGTATCCTTTGCAAAGATTTTATTCCCAGCCCGTATTTTTCAAAAACTTTCCTGATTTCTCTGTTTTTTCCTTCAATTAAAACTACGCTGATTTTATGAGTATTAATACGCATAGCTTTTTTGCACCGGTAAAATATGTTATCTATTCTAATTCCATTTAAAAAATTTTCAATCAATTCATCCGGAATATTTGTACTGGCTTCAATCACATATTCTTTTTCAATTTGACTTGACGGATGAGAAATGAGACGTGTAAATTCCCCGTCATTTGTAAAAATAATAAGACCGCTTGAAAACATATCAAGACGGCCTACATTATAAAGCCTTTCGCAATATTTTTGTTTTAATAAGTCTGCTGCAACAAGACGACCTTTTTCATCCGAAAGTGAACAGATATAACCGGCAGGTTTATTTAATAAAACATAACGAATTTCATTTTCAAAAACAATTTTTTTATCGTCAACCGTAACTTCGTCTTCAAGGCTTACCTTGGTTCCCAAAGTTACTATTTTTTGCCCATTTACCTTTACCCTACCGTCCAAAATAATCTGTTCCGCACATCGGCGGGATGCAACACCGCATTTTGCAAGGTATAACTGTAATCTTAATAATTTTTTATCTTGCAAGTTCAAAACGCTCACTTTCTTTTTCTTCAAGTTTAGGTAAATCAGCTATAGAATTAAGTTGAAAAAATTTAAGAAACTCTTTTGTAGTTCCAAACTGAGAAGGTTTCCCGGGTGCATCTTTTTTTCCGACTTCTTTGATAAAACTACGCTCAAGCAAAATTCGAATCATGTTATCGGCATTAACACCACGTATAGCTTCAATTTCACTTCTTGTAATAGGTTGCTTATATGCGATAATTGAAAGAGTTTCCATTGCAGCCTTAGAAAGCCTACCCTCGTTTTTTTTGCCATAGCGTTCACTCAACGTAGCCCAAATATCACGTTTAGGCATAATAACCCAGCCACCGGTGATCTGCATCAATTCCACCCCGGAATCTTCAGCTGAATACTTTTCTTTTAGATTTTCAATTGCAATCCGAACTACATCTTTTGAAAGCTCCGAAATTTTTGAAAGGGAATCTTCGTTCAACGGTTCAGAATCTAAAAAAAGAATAGCTTCTATAACGGCTGTTTCTTTACTTAAATTTACTTCCATAGAAGAAAACTATATAGGAAAATTTCTCTATTTTCAAGTAAGAAAAGTTTTACGCGGCTTGATATGGGCGAATTTTTATATCACCAAACATTCGGTTTTGAAAAATACACGCTGTTTTAAATTTTACAGCCTCAAGAATAGCCATAAAAGCACAAACTACGTCCATAAGGTTTTCTTTACGCACAATAAGATCTGTAAAAGAACATTCTCCTCTTGATTCAAGAAGCTCATTCATTAGTGTAAGTTTTTCATTTACACTAATTTCTTCATAAATATCAAGAATTTTTGCAGAATTATACGACGAAATCAAGTTTGAAAAACTTTTTAAAAGTTCCCAAGTATCAATTTTTTGCCAAAGTTCTTCTTCTTCAAAAGGAAGTACTCGTTGAATTCTTTTTCTCTCAAATGTCCACTCACTTTCATCTTGTTTTTCTTCCATAAGGGTAGACAGTTTTTTGAATTTTTGATACTCAATCAGTTTATCAACAAGATCACTTCGTGGATCTTCAATATCTTCTTCATCAAAATCAAGTTCAACAGGCAAAAGCATTTTTGACTTGATATAAAGCAAATCGGCAGCCAAAGCATAAAATTCAGTCAGATTTTCCAAATCTACAGAAACCGCATAGTCTAAATACTCCAAAAACTGCTCAGTGATTTCTGCAATAGGAATGTCATAAATATTTATTTCATTTTTTTTAATCAAATAAAGCAACAGATCCAAAGGCTCTTCACGATCTGCCACAGCAAATTTCATCAATCCTTCACTTTTTTTATCAAAAAAATTTTCGCTCATAGTCGTTCAACTCCCTGATCTGATAACTTTGACAAAATGGTTGAATACAAAGTCCTTGTTATAGGTTCGGCACAATTCGGTAAAATCTCAAGCATTGGGAACAAAACAAACTGTCTTTCGTTCAATTTTTTATGTGGAATTTGCAAAAAAGTCTCTTTTATAATCATATTTCCAAACAATTCAATATCGATATCAATAGTTCTGGGACCGTTACGGAATTCTTTTTTTCTATCTCTACCAAATTTTTGTTCTATAGAATTGATTTTGAAAAGTAATTCTTTAGGAGTGCCGTCAAAAACACCACAAACTGCCATGTTATAAAAATCTTGTTGATTTTCATAATACATTGCCTTTGTTTTGTATATTGAAGAAACTTTGAAATTTGAAATAAAAAGTTTTTTTATTTCACTTACGACTTCATTTAAAATGGAAACAGGTTCAAGCTCCAATCCGTTTTCTAAAAAAAGCGAACGATTGGAGCCTAACCCAAGTACTGCCAGTTCAGACATAAAAATTTAACTTAAAAAAGAGAAATATCCCTGCTTTCATCGGAAGATGCAAGTTTTTTTTCATCCATTTTTACGCTTTCTACGGCTTTTTTAGCAGCCTTGATATCCTTTTGTTTTACATCAATAACTTGTCCCGGAAAAACTTTTTCTCTAACTTTTCTATCAATCTCAGAATAAAAGTCAGGATTCTCATCAAGAAATCTTAAAGCAGCTTCCTTCCCCTGTCCGATTTTTTCAGTTTCGGTTGCATACCAAGCTCCCTTTTTGTCGATAAATCCGTGTTTTACAGCAGCATCCAAAAGACTTGCAGTAGAAGATATACCTTTACCAAAATATATGTCCATTTCAACTTTGCGGAACGGAGGTGCAACTTTATTTTTTACAACTTTTACTCGTACTCTGTTTCCAACAGCATCTTCTTCACCCTTTGCATCGATTGACTCAATGCGACGAACTTCCAATCTGATAGATGAATAAAATTTTAAGGCGTTACCACCTGTTGTTGTTTCAGGACTTCCAAACATAACCCCAATCTTCATTCTAATTTGATTGATAAAGATTACTATGCAATTTGATTTTCCTATAATTGCAGTAAGTTTTCGTAAAGCTTGACTCATAAGGCGGGCCTGCAATCCCATGTGAGAATCGCCCATATCACCTTCGATTTCAGCCTGAGGCGTCAACGCTGCGACAGAGTCCACAACTATAACATCAACTGCCCCGGAACGTACAAGCCTTTCGGTTATTTCCAACGCCTGTTCCCCCGCATCAGGTTGTGAGACCCATAATTCATCGATATTTACTCCAAGATTTTTTGCATAAACCGGATCCAATGCATGTTCTGCATCTACAAAAGCTGCAATACCACCTAATTTTTGCGATTCGGCAATTGCGTGTAATGCCAAAGTTGTTTTCCCGGAACTTTCAGGTCCGTAAATTTCTATAACGCGTCCTTTAGGGTACCCCCCAATTCCCAATGCTTCATCAAGTAAAATAGAACCTGTAGGGATAACATCAATCCCTGCAGCATTTGTACTGGCACCCAGTTTCATCAAAGAACCTTGTCCATAATCTTTTTCAATTTGAAGACGAGCTGCTTCTAAAGCTTTTAATTTTTCACCACTGTCCACTGCTGAAGTAGCATTCATTTTTACCACCTTTTTTTCCTCCCGTATAATTATAGGTGCAAAATTCAATTTTCAAGTAATTTTTTATAAAAATTAAATTTTAAAGTTTATCACCCTCAAGAGGCTGATAAACGGAATTTCCGATCAATAACAAATTTCCTTCACTGTTTACGGCAATTTTTGCAAGAACCCGCAAAGGTTTTTCGGAACGTAAAGAAAATTCGGATGATAATAATAAAAGAGCATCTCCGTCTTTCTTTTTAAAGTCTTCATATCCAACTAAAAAGGTACATAGTGTCTGATTTGAATCGCTTTGGATATTTGTTACACGCCCTGACCATATAACCCAGCAATTCTGATATTTCATTACATCTTGCGAGATTTCAGAAAAAGAAAATACTGTTTTAGGTGGTTCGTTAAAAGTAGGAATAGACAAGAAATCCTGCATTAACATCGCCTTAGATTGAACAAATGAAGAACAATTTGAATTTAAAAGCAAATTTATATACATTTGAGCCCGATTGTCATCATAATCGTTTATGGCAAGCTGAGCTTTTTTATAATAATTTTCAGCCTCTTTTTGAGTAAAAATATAGTGATAAGTTTGCCTACCCATGCCTTTATCAAGAATTTGAGTTTTATCTGCAATTGTAAACAAAGAAGTATCAAGACGACGATTAACTTTTACATGAACAGAAAACAAATAAACTCCAAAACATAAAAATAAAATACAGGCAAAAACCGAAATCAGCGTAACAATCGGAAATCTTGCAGGCAACGGAGGATAATAAGCTCTTAATTTTCCGTTATGATTCCATTCGCTTATGATATCGGGATCTCCATAATTTTTTATCATATCAAGAAAGCGTAAGACGTATTTATTTGTAGGATCCAAGTCAAGTGCATCAAGACATTGCTCCAAAGCCTTATCAATTGCACCACGTTTTAAAAATAAAACCGCTTGTGCTAAAATTAAATTTACATCGTTAAGTTTCATTTGGCGGGCACGCTTAAAATATGTTTCCGCTCCTTTTATATCGTTTAGGTAAAGACAAGATAAACCCAAAATATAAAAAAACTGAAAAGAATCTCTATACTCAAATACAAGAGGTTCCAAAAGAGTTACAATCTTTGTGAATTTCCTTTTTCGCAAAAGTTTTCTTGCTAAATCTAAAGCACTTTTTGCCATTTATTGACCTAATATCTTTAAAACAGCATCAATTTCTGCATTTAATTGAAAAATCAACTTTTGATCATACTGATCAGGATTTTTTTCTATTTCAGCAATCTTATCAAGAAGACTGTTTATATATTCCTGATTCAATTTATCCGGAGTTATATTGATTTCATATCCGTTTTTTTCTATCTTGATACCATTTTCTTTAAAAGTGTCTCCGTTATTTTTACCTTCATTTTTTTCATCAGAAGAAAGAATTACATATTCTACCGCAGGTTCATTTACAAAACCTTCAAGTTTTTTCAAACTTGCAAGAGATTCAGATGCAAGTCCCGATGAGAAAAACTTGGAATTAACTTCAGGCGGTTCCGTGTTTTCATTTGAAGCACTTATATAAAACCTTGTATTGCTTTGAGTTTCAGGTTTAAGGGAAAACGGTTTAAAAGTAATTGCCAATGCAGAATCGTTAAAGGAAAAAAGAGAATTAAATCCTCTTCCGGGAGCCAGTCTAGGTTCCCAAACATCAGCTGACAAAATATTATAATTTGCAATTGCAACATTTGCAGGCGATGAAATTGTAGGACCGTCCAGCAAGAATTTTATGGCAGCATTTCTGTTACTTGATTTTATCCATTTATCTTGACTCATGGAATAAAAAACAGCTTCGTTATTTATTTGATTTAAAGTTTTTGAAGAAAAATGTACAACCGTGCTTTCTCCAAGATTTGTATCAAAAATAGCCTTTACACTAATATTTCTTTCATACTTTGTCTTGTTTTTTGTTAGAACATCTATAATGCAAAGATCTGCATCATCCATCTTACCGGTAGAAGAATTGACAAAAGAAAACATTACTTTTACATCAACAACTTTTTTTACAGAGTACAAAATACTTGCACCGGTATTGTCTATACTGAAAACAGCAGGAACTCCGTCACTTTTTGAAAGTGCATAAGAATTTCTACCTACTTTTACGTAAAATTTATTTCCTGAATAATTATCTAACGGATTAAGAACAGGAAAATATTTTTCTTTTTCGATATCAGTAACATAAAGACAAAATGTTCCTGCATTTTCGTTTATTTTAAGACGGAATTTACCGAAAATATGAACTTTTTCCCCCGAAAAAGCTGAAACACAAATAAAAAAAATCAAAGATAATATTATTAAATTTTTTTTCATTTTTTATTCTCCCAAACAAAAGTGCTTTTAGTTATGCAACGATTTTAAGGCTGTTCAATTTTTAAAGATGAACCATCGTATGAACTTTCTTTTTCGGCAGGTTGCAAAATTTCAGAATTTGTAGATTTTGTATTTGTAACTCTACCTCGTTGCCCTTCATTGACAACACTTCTAACCTGCTCTGCTTTTCTACGCAATTCTTCCAAGTCTTTTTTATAATCCAAACTCTGCTGAACTCCTTTAGCAGCAGAATCTGCAAGTAAAGCATCAAAACTTTCCTCAAGTTTTTTATACCGGGATTTCAGCTCATCATAATCTTCTTGAAGTTTTTTCAATTCAAATTCGGTATCTTCCAGTTGAGCATGCAAATCAATGTTTTCAGCAGTATTGTACTGTCTGAGCTGTCTTTCAAAATCTTCTTTTGACGACAAAAATTCTTCGCCGGTAACTTTGAGTAGATAAAGCAATTTTTCTTCTTTTTCGCGGGCAGTAATCAAATCCAAACGGTACAAAGCCTCGACATATTTTGCAGAATTAGGATAATCAGAAACTATACGTTCAAAAATTCCCTTTGCTTCTTCAAAGTGATATGTAACATAAAGATTTTCCGCCATCCAAAACAATGCGGAGGAAAACATTTCATTACTTTCATTTTCGGTACAAAATTTTTGAAAAACTGAAATGGAATCTACGTATTTTCCAAGATAATGTAGAGCTCTACCTTTTTGATATTCCACATAACCCCTATATTCGCTTTTAGGATAAATCGAAATAAAATATTCACAATTTTCAAGAACAGCACTATAATCACCGTAAAACATTTGTGCCATAATCAAAAGATAAAGAGCTTCCGGTCCCTTTGTTTCATTCATTGAATTCGCTTTTTTCAATAAAGTTATGGCATCTTCCCACTGACTGTTTTTGTAAGCCTGAAGTCCCTGAGAAAGAAAATCTGAAACCTTGGCTGACTGAGAAAAGGAAGCACCGTAAATCATAAAAAGCACCAGCAACAACATCGGCAAAAACTTTTTCATTTATTACTCCACAAGTTTTAATTCCATATATCAGTTTCAGGTTTTCCGTTCCATTTGAAAGAACCTGAAAAAAATGAAAAACCGGAAACAACTACATCAGCTCCCGCATCAAGAACAAAAGGTAAAGTTTCATTATTTACACCTCCGTCCACGGATATTATATACCCAAAACCGTTTTCTTGGCGAATTTTTTTTAATTGCTCAACCTTTTTTAGACATTCAAAAATCAATTTTTGCCCGCAATATCCGGGATTTACAGTCATTACAAGAATTAAATCAACGTATGGCAAAATTTCACGAATTGCACTTACAGGTGTTGAAGGAACAATGCTTATTCCCGCCTTGCAATTGCAATCATGAATTTCACTGATAATTCTACAATGATGAACTGCAGATTCATAGTGAAAAGTTATTATATCTGCTCCGCTTTCAGCAAATGTTTTGATTTGAGTTTCAGGATGTTCAACCATAAGATGAATATCAAACGGAAGCTTTGTACATTTTCTGATAGATTTTACTACAGGATGTCCAAAAGTAATTTGCGGCACAAAAGAGCCATCCATAACATCGATATGAACAAGAGAAGCATTATTCTCTTCGATTTTTTTCAATTCCGAGCCTAAATTTGTAAAATCTGCGGAAAGCAAAGATGGTGCTAAAATTGGTCTACTTAACATAGCTTGTATAGTAGCAAACCGGACGATTTTTAGCAAGATTTGTATTTAAATGCCTGCAAAATTTAAACAAAAATTTATAAAAATCTAAACATAAAACTGATCATCAGTTCCGATTATACGCAATTTTCCATCTTCCCAATTACGACGTAAATAACCGAAAAATTCTGTTAACGCAGTATCAACATCTTTTTTTAACATAGGTTTATGAAGCTGCTCCTCTTCAAGTACAATATCTCCCCGACCGGTAGAAATATTTTTTAGTACTTTTTCACGGAATTTTTCATCTTTACCGGCAATAAGATATGCAAGTTCAATTTCGGACATGGAAGCAAACTTTGCCTGTAAAAATCGATCGTCGCAGTTGATAAAATCTTCAACAGTAAAAAGCCTGCGTTTTAAATCTTTGGAAAGTTCCGGATCTTGATTTTCCAACATGGAAAGAATATCTTTTTCACTTTCAAAAGACATTTTCTTTAAAATATCTGCAAGAGCTTTTCTGCCGTCTATGGAATCTGCCTGAGTAGTATTTGCATTTTTTACTTTTTCATTCATTGCAGCATCAACTCTGCGTAAAACATCCGGAGAAATAGATTTTAAAGATGCCAGCCTTTTTACAAGTTCTGTTTTTTCTTCATTTGGCAAATTGTTTATCACACCGGCTGCAATCTTAGGATTTAAATACGAAAGAACTAAAGCTCTAACTGCAGATGATTCGTCTTTTATAAAAAAATAAACTCTATCGCAATCCATCTCCTGCATGTACTCAAAAGGTTTTCCTTGCGAAAACGGAACAACTTTTTCAAGCATTTGTTCAGCCCGTTTCTCGCCAAAAGCTTTAACCAAAATAGAGCGTGCAGTATTTACTCCTCCTCCGTTTCTGGATTTTTGCATTAAGTTTTCAAACTCTGCAAGAATCACAGAGGCTTCATCGCTATCTACACTGCGTATAGAAGCAATTTCCGGAATTATTTTTTCGGTTTGCTCGCGGCTTAGATGCGGCAAAATTTTTGCAGCTTCATCAATTCCGATTATAAGGAGGAATTTTGCAACTCTCCTGTATATAGAATCCTTTGAAGGATCGTAGTTTTCTTTTTTAGGCAGTGTTGTAGTTTTTATTAAAATCGGATTTTTTTCGATTTGATCATTGTTTTTATTTTCAAAACTTGAATGCATCTCTTTTACTTTTTTGTAGGCATTCAAACGATTCTCATTAATTTTCATATTTTTTATTCCTTTTTATTTTTTTTCATAGCCAAAACAAAAGCAATAAAATAAAAAACAGGAGTCAAAACTGTAAAAAATAAAGAAAAAAATGGAATTTCAAAAATCAGGAAAAATTTTTGGGGAATTATTCCGAATGCATAAAGTAAATCGTAAACTATCGCACAATACTGAAAAACGGTTCCTGCAACAATAAACATCCATGATAAATCTCTAGTCTTTGCCCATAACAAAATTGCAAAAATAGCGGCAAATCCCCAAAGTACAAGTTTTATTATAAATAAAATTATTGAAGTTTCCGTTATCAAAATTTTCCTCCTGAACCAAGTAATTTTACATTGAAAAATCAGCACGATCAAGTTTTCTAAAAACTCCCGCATCTGCACCAAACGGTATTATCGACGGATTTTTTATATCAGGAGAAATCACAATAGTATTGTCCAAACAAAATGTTACAAAATGTTCATAATTTTGTCCTGCTATAATTTTTTTATTCGGATAGAGAAATGCTCCTTTGCGTTCAAAGTATTTTTTTAAAACACTGTCATAAAGGGAAAAATCTTTTTCACACCGATTTTGGATTGCAGCTTTTAAATCATAAATACAACGGGTAAAAGCAGCCTGCAATGACGGAGAAATTATTTGATACTCAAAAAGTTCAAATGACTTTATCAAACTATTGTTTTTTGCAACAACAATTGCAATATCGCAAGAAAAAGGAAACGGAGGGATAAAATAGAACACATCTTCATCCAAAGTATTATAAGGACTTCCTGTATCGTCATAAAATGGAAACCATCTAGGAATTTTTTTTTGTACTACATCACTTTCTTTTACAAGGAGTACAACATCAAAACCTATAAAAAATTCCAAAACGGCTTTTTCAAAAGCCGCGGAAAAATGAGTTTTAAAAAAACCCACCTGCCCCTTTTCCAAAATATTTTTAAAAACCAACCTTGCTTTTCCGCCTTCCCAACCGAGTATTGCTCTGCCGTTTTCTTGAAACATATCGGTAAGGCGTACACCCTTTTCGGTATATAAAAAACAACCTCTTGCTCGTTTTACCTCTCCATATCGGGAATAAATTTCTTGTGCAAGCCAGCTTTCTTTACTCATTACAAACTCTGTTTTTTCACATAAATGAATCATGATAGCAAATTAGTCTAACAAATCAAGTTGTTTTTTCAAAAGCTCGGTTGCAGTTTTAGGATTTGCCTTTCCGCCACTTTTTTTCATTACCTGTCCCATCAGCCAACCTACAACATTCGTCTTTCCGCTTTTGTAATCTTCAACGGCTTTAGGATTTTCGGATACAACCTGTGTTACAAAATTCTCGATTGCACCGGAATCGCTTACAACTATCATGCCTTTTTCTTGTATAATACGATCAGGTAGTTTTCCGGTTTGCATCATGTCAGCAAAAACTTCTTTAGCCTGTTTACTGGTAATTTTTCCTTCGCTTATGGCATTTGAAAGCTGACTGATATGTGCAGGTTTTATATTCAAATCAGTAATTTGAACAGCTTTTTCATTTACAACGGCAAGCACTTCTGCAAGAATCAAATTTGCAGTTTTCTTTACATCTTTTGATTGCAAAGCTGCTTGTTCAAACCAACAGCTCAGTTGCTTACTTGATGTAAGTGTTTCAGAATCAAAATCAGAAAGCCCATATTCTTTTTTGTATCTGCACCTTTTTTGCTCCGGAAGTTCCCCTACTTGATCTGTAGCTGTTTTTATAAATTCATCACTTAGGATAAAAGGTTTGATATCAGGTTCCACAACAAAACGATAATCTATAAAAGAATTTTTTGTACGTTGAATTACGGTTTTTCCGTGAACATCATCCCAGCCCATCGTATTTTTAAAACCTGCATTAAAAGTCTTACGATCCGTTTTGAATTCTTCCAACTGTCTTTGAACTTCGTAATAACAAGCATCCTTTATCGCACGAAAAGAATTCAAATTTTTTATTTCGCTAATCGGAGTATGAAATTCCTTTCCGTCTTCCCAAATTGTAAGATTGATATTAGCATCACAACGCATATTACCTTCTTCAAGGTTTCCGTTCGTTACCTGAACAAATCTAAGAATCTCTTGTGCAGTTTGCATAAACAAGGCAGCTTCTTCAGGACTTGTCATATCAGGTTTAGTAACAATTTCTATAAGAGGAGTTCCACTTCGGTTGTAGTCTATATAACTATGTCCTCCTTCAAGATGCAATGATTTTCCAACGTCCTCTTCAAGATGAATTCTTTCGATACGAATTCTTTTGTAATTACCGTAAATATCATTAGAATTTCCGGAAAAATCAAATCCGAAATATTTACTGCCGTTAGGTCTTTGTTCATCCGGCAAATATTCATAAGGTAAATCTATATATCCGTCAGAACAAAGCGGAATATCATACTGAGTTATTTGATAGCCTTTTGCCAAGTCAGGATAAAAATAGTGTTTTCTGTCAAACTTTGCATAATTCGATATTTTACAGTTTAGGGCATATCCTGCTATGACACCTTTTTCAACATAGCCTTTACTGATTCTAGGCATAGCACCCGGCAAACCTAGGCAAACCGGACACACTCTTGTATCCGGCATTCCCCCATATCGGTTTTCACAGGCACAAAAAGCCTTTGTTTTTGTAGTAAGCTGGCAATGAATTTCACAGCCGATAACAATTTTGTATTTTTCAATCATTTACAAGCCTCCAACGGATATCCGCATCTTGGATGTTCATCTTCCCAGCTTTGAGCAACTCTCAAAATAGAAACATCAGTGAACATTGGTCCTGCAAATTGAATTCCTACAGGCATTTTTGTTTTACCTTCTTTTCCGCTTGTAAATCCTGCAGGAATCGAAATTGAAGGAATTCTGGCAAGATTTACAAAAGTTGTAAAAAGATCGGAAAGATACATTTCCATAGGATTATCAACTTTTTCTCCAAGTTTAAATGCAGCAGTAGGACAAGTAGGACAAAGAATTAAATCATAACTTTCAAAAAGTTTTGCAATATCTTTTTGAATTCTGGAACGCACCGACATACCTGTTTTGTAGCACTTTCCACTCATCTGCTCGGAAAGTACATAATTTCCGATAACAATACGCCTTTTTACCTCAGGCCCAAAACCTTCACTTCGTGTTTTTATATAAAGTTCATCATATCCTTTGCCGATATCTTTGCGGTTTCCATAACGAATTCCGTCAAACCTACTTAAATTACTGGCAGCTTCACTTAAAGCTATAATATAATAACTGGCAATGGAAGCATCCAAAACAGGAAGATCAACCGTATCTATTCTTGCACCTTTTGATGAAAACCAAGATCGTACTTTTTCAAAAACTTCGGCTACATCCGGATCCAAACCTTGAGCTGCTTCAAACTGGCGAGGAACCGCAATTTTTAATTTTGAAAGTTCTTCATTTGTCAACGCAGTAAAATTTTTTAAATCTTCACAATTCGGAAGATCTGATGAAGTATCATCATAAAAATCGAGCCCGCAAATAACACTTAAAGGTTTTGCAATATCAGCAGGAGTATGAGCTAAAAGCCCTACTTGATCTAATGAAGAACCGTATGCTACAACTCCCCATCTTGAAAGAACCCCGTAAGTAGGTTTTAACCCATAAACTCCGCAGTAGCTGGCAGGCAACCTTACAGAGCCGCCTGTTTCTGTTCCCAAGCCGAACACAGCCTGATTTGCCGCAACTGCTGCCGTAGAACCGCCGGAAGAACCGCCGGAAACATAGCTTCGATCTACAGGATTTCTGGTAGGTCCATAAATAGAATACTCGGTTGAGGAACCCATTGCAAATTCATCCATATTGCATCGTCCTAAAGGGATTGCCCCTGCATCAATAAGTCTTTGAATTACGGTTGCATTATAAGGAGCAACATAGCCTTGCAAAATATTGCTTGAACATGTAAGTTTTTTCCCTTTCACGGAAATATTATCTTTAACGGCAAAAGGAACTCCAAGTAAAGGTTTTTGCAAAAGTAATTTTTCAAGTGCCTGCTTGCCTTCTTCTCGTGCCAAGCGATATTGCTCATCAGCTTCACTTGCAAGTTGCAAAACATCATCGTAAAGTTCAAGAAAAGCATTCAATGGAACTTTTGAATTTTTATCAGATTCAAAATAATCAAGAGAAGTTTTCACAAAATCATGAACCGAAATCTGTCCGGAAGAAAAACAATCCAATATCTCGTTTATGGAAAAAGTTTTATAGTCTTTTGAATTCATTTTTAGCATCCTTCACCTAAGACTTTTGGAACTCGAAAATATCCGTCCATAAATTCTTCCGAAATTTTTTTAACATCCGGAATTTCAAGCCCTCCTACTACTTTGTCATCTCTCAGTTTTTCGGCAAGCGTAGTAGGATAAGCATCATAAGGATTTTCACTGTCATCATAATTTGAAAGAAGATCAAAATATCCTACAACTTGATCAACTTGTTTGCATAAAATATCTAAATTTGTGCTTTCAGGGGAAAGTCTTGAAAGAAACAGCAGAGCTTCCAATGTCTGCTGATCGATTTTATTTTTTTGAGTACTCATAAACTTGAGTATAGCGATTTTTAAATTATATTTCAATCGGAGTTTTTTTTGTATAAAAATCGCCTTGAATTTACTCTTTGTCTTCTTCTTTTTGATAAACGGCACGTTTAATTTTATGACTGGCTGTTTTTTCAAAATCTTCGATACTCTCTACTTCTTCAATTTGAGAGTTTTTATTTATTCTTGAGTTTACAAAAGTTTTTATATCGGAAAGAGTTTGAATTGTATGAGTTTTCAAATTTGTTTTTATTGTTTTTAATTTTTCCAAATCAAATTTTATAATTGCTTTAAGACCATTTTTATACTTGATTACAAGACTCTCACTCACATAAGGATGCTGATTTAACACAAACTCCAAATCTTCAGGAAAAATATTTTCACCGTTTGCTCCAAGAATCATATTTTTACTGCGTCCTTTTAAACACAAACGATTTTTTCCTTTTATTTTTTCAAAGCATCCCAAATCTCCGGTTTTAAAATATCCATCTCCGCAAGAATCATCTTCCGTTGTAAAAGAATTTTTTGTAAGTTCAGGATCTTTATAATAACCTTTCATTACGTTAGGACCTTTTGCAACAATTTCCCCTATTCCATTTTCATTCGGATTTGCAATTTTTATATCAAGTCCCGGGAGTACAAGCCCCAATGTACCAGGAACCGTAATTTTAGGGCCACTTCCCGCCAACAAAGGAGAAGTTTCCGTCAAACCGTAACCTATTGCATACGGAAATTTTGCTTCACGCATAAATTTTTCAACATCCGGATCTACTTTTGAACCTCCTATTCCAAAAAAATTCAACTTTCCTCCGAATGTCTTTATCAACTTTTTCCCTGCAATTCTATTTAGAATACGCCTAAAAAAAGGTTTTGAATAAATCTTTTTTATACGTTCGGTTTTAGAAAATTCAGATAAAACCTTAGATTTATAAATTTTTTCTATTACCAACGGAACGGATAATATGATTGTAGGTTTTACTTTTTTAAAAGCAGGCAGTAAAGCACTTACCACAGGCGGTTTCCCAAGATAATAAACACAGCTTCCATTTAGCATCTGCATTGCAAAACCGATTGAAAATTCATAAACATGAGAAAGCGGTAAAAAAGAAAGACATTTATCCTTTGACTTTACTCTGTGAACAAACTGTCCGCTCATACAGCTCCAAACAAGATTTTTGTGAGTAAGTTCTACACCTTTTGATCTACCGGTAGTACCGGAAGTATAAATAATACTTGCAGTATCATCTTCTTTTATTTCAATATCGGAAAGATTTTCAACCTGTTTTTTTTGTACACCTCGAACTACAGAAAAATCCTCCAAATAAAAAATTACAGGAGGAAGAATATCACCCAATTGTTCAATTTTATCGTATAAACGTTTTTCTACAAACATTGCATCAATTTTGCAATGTGTAATAATCGATTCTACTTCAACTTTTGAAAAATCCTGCAAAAGTGGAACAGCTATCATTCCTTGATTGACTATACCAAAATAGGCAATTCCCCACTCAGGGCGACCGGAAGCAAATATAGCAATCTTGTCTTTTTTTTCCAAACCGAAAGAAAACAACAACTTACTTATATCTTCACTTTTAGTTTTAAGTTCTTCGTATGAAATTTCTTTTTGCCCAACCAATGCAAGGGCAGATCGTTTTCCAAATTTTTTTACGCTGTTAGCAAGCAAATGAGGAAAAGTGTATTTTTTAAGATCTTTTATAGTTTCCATTAAGTTATTAATGACATTTTATCCACATTATGTCAACAACATTTTTAATTTATAAAATTTTTTCAGTCTTTCACTATCAATAATTTTGAAGCCTGATAGCGTGGTAAGAATTTTTTTACATGACCGCTTTCAAATTGAACATTTATTAAATATTCGTCGGAGCTTTCAGAGCCGATTATATAACCGTAACCGTAATCATCATGAAACAATTTTGTCCCCTTGCACCATCGATTTTCAAGAGCATTTCGACATGCGATAGCTTTAGCATATTCTCCTTTTACTGCATTACCAACAGTATTTTTAAAAACAAAAGGTTGCTTCCCTTCGATTTTAAGAAATTTTCTGTCAAGTTCAAATAAAAATTTACTCGGCTCCATGTTATTGTATTTTCCGTAAAGAACTCTATAATCACAACTGGTAAAAAACAGCTTATCTTTTGCTCTTGTAATTCCTACATAAAAAAGCCTTCGTTCTTCTTCCAATTCTTCTTCGCTCTTATCTTGACGAGGAAAAACACCTTCTTCCATTCCTGTAAGAATAACCCTACTAAATTCAAGACCCTTTGTATTATGTATTGTTATAAGGGTAACTTTATCCGTATCTTCGTTTTCCTCATTTTGAATTTCACTCATTCTATCAAGTTCAATATGATCCAAAAATTCTGTAAGTCCTTCACGATTTAAAGGATACGGGAAAGCAGAATTTGCCAATTCATTTAAGTTGTTTATTTTTTGAGTATTAGCAATTTCATCTTGAGCTTCATAATATTCTTTGAAACCGCTTTTTTCCGTGATTTGTTCAATAAAAACGGAAAGGCTTGATTTTTTATCAGAATCATCAGTTTTTTCTTGTTCAAGCATTGTAAGAAAATAATTTATAGTATCTGAAAAATTTAAAAGTGAAATCTTTGCTTTTTCCTTTTTTGTAGCTGCATAATCTATGCAAGCATCCAGTAAATTATAAGAAAAATCCGATTCGCTTCGATTTTGTAAATATAGCTTTACAATATCATCTTGACTTTTCAAACCTATACCCCTTGCAGGTTTGTTTATAATTCTCCTAAAAGAAAGTTCGTCTTTGGGATTTGCGATAAATGAAAGAAAACTTAATGCATCCTTTATTTCTTCCCTTTGGTAAAATTTTAGAGAACCTACCACAGAATACGGTATTTTTTTGCGTAAAAAAGCACTTTCAAAACCAAGACTTTGAGCATTCATTCTATAAAGAATTGCCCAATCCGAATAAGGCACACCTTGCTCATAAGCATCTTCTATCAAAGAACAAATGTCTTCAATTTCATCTTCAGCCTTGAGAAAAAACTTAAGAACAGCCTTACTATCTTCTTTACGTACAGGTTGTAAAATTTTTCCTAACCGTTTTGTGTTATTTTTTATAACCGAATTTGCAAGAGATAATACAGATGGAACCGAACGATAATTTTTTTCAAGTTTAATTACATGAGTTCCTTCAAAAACATCCTGAAAATTTAAAATATTTTCTATTTCTGCCCCACGAAATTTATAAATCGACTGATCATCATCTCCTACAACGCAAAGATAGCATTTTGGCCCCTTAAGCATTCTTAAAAACTCAAATTGAGCAACATTGCTGTCTTGATACTCATCTACCATGATAGTTTTAAAAAGGCTGTGCATATGCTCTCTAATTTTTTCGTTATTCTTAAGTACAATAACGCTTTTCATAATTAAATCGCCAAAATCTGCATTTCCGGTACTTTCAAGACGCATTTGATATTTTTTGTATAATTCAGGAAATTCAGGATCATTGTCAATTTTAGATAAATCATCATCAAAAGACAAACAATAATCTTTTGCAAGTGAAATTTTATGAGCAACAACCTTTGCCTGAACCCCGGTTAGATCCGGAACAGCTTTTAAAACAAGGCTTGCCATATCATCATCATCGTAAACGGTAAAATTTTTATCTAACCTTGCTTCTTGATAATACTTACGTAAAAACCACGAACCGAAAGAATGAAAAGTCCGTATTTGACTGTGAACTGCCGACGGCTCAAGTAAAGAGGCACGATCTTTCATTTCTTTTGCAGCTTTCTTCGTAAAAGTTACCGCTAAAATCGAGTGGGCTGCATATCCGAGCTCTCTTATCATATATGCAATTTTTGTAGTTATAACTCGTGTTTTCCCGGAACCGGCTCCGGCTAAAATCAAAAGAGAACTCCCCTTATGAAGCACAGCTTCAAGCTGTTCGGTATTCAAAATGGAAAGATATTCTTCTGTAGTCATTGTCATTCTCCTTGCAAAACATCTTTGGATAGTTTTAGACGCAAAACTTCATCATATTTGCTTATAAAATAATCAGTTTTCCAAACAAATCTACGGAATTGACAGTCAAGATCTTTGCCCAAACAGTTTTTCCCGGTATTACAAGTGAATTTTCAGTTTCATCCTGTAAATCGTAACTTATTACAATACTGCCATCAACTTCCGGAGCTTGAAACCAAGACCTTCCTATCGCAAAAGCCTCATCGCTTTTCTCATCCTTTATAATTTCTTCTATGAGAACTCTAACAACTTTTCCTATATATTTTTTTAAATTTTGACTCATAATTTGCAATTGAATCTCATTCAGTCGTTCAACTCTTTTTGTTATTTTACGATTTCCAACCTGATTTTTCATTGAAAAAGCAGGAGTTTCTTCTTCACGACTGTAAGCAAAACATCCTGCCCAATCGCTTCGTATTTCAAACAAAAAATTTTCAGTATTTTTTGCATTTTCATCAGTTTCACCGGGAAAACCGCATAAAAAGGTAGTTCTAATACAGCTATCCTGATATTGTGTTTTTAAGCATTCTTCTCTTATCGTTTTTACAAGACTTACATAATTTTGAAAACTTCCGTGCCTATTCATTGCTCTAATAATCTTGTCATCACCACTTTGAAAAGGAATGTCAAAATAAGGCAGAATTCTGGCATCGTTTTGTATTACAGGAAGAATATCTTGAGGAAAATTATCCGGATGAATATATAAAAGCCGAATCCAAAAATCTCCTTTCAGTTTTGAAATTTCGCTCAATAAAACCGAAAGAGGACTTTTTTCAGTATAATTTTGCCATTTTATAGAACCGGATTCAGCACGACAAATTCTAAAGTTACCGAAATTTCCGAATTCTTCCGTTTCATCAGTAGAAAGTCCATAACAAGCAAGATCTTGCCCTACAAGATTAAATTCAAAAATACCTTTGCACAAAAGATCTTTGATTTCTTGTAAAATTTCTTTTATAGGACGGCTTCTAAGACGTCCTCTAATCAACGGAATTGCACAAAAAGAACATAAATTGTCGCATCCTTCCGTAATTTTTATATAGCAAGTTCCAGGCAAACTTAAAAAATGTTTTCGATCTGTACAGCAAACTCCGATTTGCTCCGGTTGTAAGACAGGGACTAAATTTTTATTACAAATATTTTTTGTTTTTATAAGTTTATTTTTGTCAGCAAAAATAATTTTTACCAATTCATTTATTTTGCTTATATTCCCATTGCCAAAAATACCGTCTACTTCAGTCAAATTTTCGGAAAAATAAAGAGAGTACCGTTGTGCAAGACAACCTGCTAAGATAATTTTTGCATCCGGATAGCTACTACGGGCTGCAAAAACCGAGTCTAAAGACGTTTTTTTTGCACTTTCAATAAATCCGCAGGAATTAATAATAATAAGACAAGCCTGTTTCGGATCATCGGTAACATCCCATCCATCAGAGGCAAGATAAGAAATAATTAATTCCCCATCAACCTGATTTTTTGCACAACCATGCTGATCAAGAAAAAATAATTTTTTTTTAGTCAACTTCAATTACCACTAATTTGTAGCGTCCGTTGTCTTTAACCCATTTTATATCTTGAACTAGAACCTGACCATGTCTACCGATATCTATTTTTTCGGTCTTTCCATCTCCAATTACCGAAATTTGCAAAGCATTAGCATTACTCATCCAAAATCGCATTGTATTATTTGCCTGTGCAATAATACGCTCACCTGCTGTATAATAATTTTCTTCAGAATCTTTTCTATCTTTTGCAATTCTAAATAAGCTGGAACCTCTAAATACAACTTCAACTGTAAAAGGATATGCCCTGTTACTATCGAACAAGACAATTTGACTTGAAACCTGCTTTTGCGAAAGCTCTGAAGCCTTTGTAATTTCACCTGTATCCGATTCATTTTCAGTCTTTTCTTTTTCGGCAACACTTTCGGCACCGTCAAAAGCCCACATTCTAACTTCCGCACCTTTAGCAGCATCATTTTTTACATCGGCAACAAAAACACCGATATCGGCACCTTCTTTATCGTCAATATTCAAAGTTTTTTCCTCGCCAAGGTCTATCACTTGAACTCCAACAGGAGTTTCCAAAGAAAGTACACCTTTTGTAGACAAAACTTTTATCTGAACAGGATTTTGGTTTGCCGTCAACTCTATAATATCATTTTGATAAACACGTTTTTGAATCGGAACAGATGACAGCTTATAAGTTTTTCCCTTTTGTGAATCTTCAAGAATTTCATTATCTTTATTGGAATTTTTACGAAAAGCGAAGATAAAAAGCAAAATAAAAACAATAAGAACAAGTGCGGAAGATACGGAAATTACAAGCGGCTTGATGAATCGAGGTTTATCAGGCTTTAAAAGATCAAGAGGAACCGCAGATTCCTGTATTTTACCTCGTTTATAAAGGGAAATCATGGACTCAGGATTTAATCCTAAATATTCAGAATAATTTCGCAAAAAACCTACCAGATAAGGCTCTCCCGGAAAAACTTGAGTATTTTCATCTTCTAAGGCTTCGATATATTCTCTTGAAATACTTGTTTCATGACTTGCTTTTATAATTTCAATACCCTGACTTTCACGGCTTTGCTTTAACAACTGTCCAAAACTTTCCATAACTTTTATCCCCAAAATATTTCAAACTTATTCTGCAAACAAAAAATTGTTATATTCATTTGCTGTAGGTGGCGTATCATATAAAAACCTTGTATCAGGAATCGTTTGATTTACCCTGTACTCTGAAAACAAAATACTGAACTGTTCATCATTGGTTGTAGTAGCACTTATTTGCCGAATTAACTTGGTTTTAGGATTTACCGCAATATTTATACGCCTAAAACTTTCCGAACTGTTTTTTCTGTCCAAAGAAAGTTTTATAACTTTTTCACTTTTTGGATTATCAGGCTCAAGAGGTTCTGTATTAGGACCGGATTCATATGCAATCAAATAGTAACGCCCCAAAAGTGCAAGTCCTTGAGGTATTGCAATGTTTACAGCACTGCCGGCACCGGAATCTTTTGAAATATTTTGTCTTAAAATAGCCTGCGTACCTGGAAGATAAATTATCAATTCCGAACCGTTATATAAAATAACTTGATTTTGAGGTTTTGAAAAATCTATTCGCAACATTGAAGGTCTTTTAAAAGAAACATGGCCATCCATTGAAGTTTTTGAAGCCGTGATCACCACATCTGCTTCATAATCAGTAATTTTCCCGTAATTTTCAGAAACTGATTGAAAAAAATCAGCAGCAGTCAAAATAGTATTTGCATTATTCCCATTACGTTGAGCAAAAACAGAAAAAGTAAACCAAGCAAAAATAACTATAAACACACTTATCTTTAGTAATTTATTCATGAGTTAAGAAATTTCCCTTTGTTTATAATAAAACACATAGAAATAACAGTCAATACTAAAACTTAATACATTATCTACCTCATCTTAGCAACAACAACTCCCGTTCGCCAAGTTCTTTAAATTCACCCGGTTTTAGATTTTCATCAAGCTTTAATGAAGATATGCTTATGCGTTTTAAAAATACAACCTGATTTCCAACAGTATAGAACATCCTCTTAACTTGATGATATTTTCCTTCTGTTATGGTAATAAAAAGTTCGCTTTTGCTTTTCCATTCAATAAGTGCACTTTGAGCTTTAAAAGCTTTTTCCTTACCTTCGGGTAACACTTGCATTCCGTTTTTAAAAATCAAAGACAACTCTTTTTGTTTTTCAAAACTAACTTCATCTTTTAAACGGACAAAATAAGTTTTTGAAATGTTATTTTTTGGAGAAGTAAGAATATGCGTCAGCTCTCCGTCTGTTGTAAGCAAAAGTAAGCCTTCCGTATCAATATCAAGGCGTCCTATTGGATGCAGATTTCCGCCCATAAAATTTAGTCTATATTGTTCAGGCAAAAGTTCCAAAACAGTCCGGTGAAAACCATCTTTTGTTGAAGTTACAACGCCTTGAGGCTTATTCATCATAAGATAAACATGCATTCGCATTTGCACAACTTGTGAATTTACGCAAAGTTCATCTTTTTGCAAGTCAATTTGAACATCAGGATTTTTACAAACTGCACCGTTAACAGTAATACAGCCGCTGTGTAACAACTTTTTACAGATTTTTCGGCTCCCGAAACCGTGATGTGCAAGAATTTTATCAAGACGTTCCATGAATTTATACGGTAAACATTATAGCGATGTTATCGAACTCTATCACGAATAGGAATAAATTCACGCGGTTCTAAAACATTTTTGTAAGCAGGTCTGAAAATTTTACCGCCACTGACAATTTCTTCAATTCTGTGAGCAGACCAGCCGGCAATTCTGCTTATAGCAAAAATCGGAGTAAAAAGCTCCCTTGGAATATTGAGCATTGTATAAACAAATCCTGAATAAAAATCTACGTTTGTGCAAATTTTCTTTTCACACTGCCTTTCTTCTGCAAAAACAATCGGAGCAAGTTTTTCTATTTTATCGTAAAGCATAAATTCTTCTTCAAATTTAGCACCCTTTTCTTTTGCCAAAAGAAAAGCTTTTTTCTTTAATAAAATTGCACGCGGATCGCTTATCGTATAAACAGCATGCCCTTGTCCATAAATTAAACCGGATTTGTCATAGGCTTCTTTTCTAAGAATTTTTCTAAGATATTCTTTTATTTTTGTTTCATCAGACCAATCTTTTACGTTAGCCTTTATATTGCTCATCATTCCCATTACCTGATCGTTTGCTCCTCCATGACGTCTACCTTTAAGGGAACCTACAGCACTTGCTATGGAAGAATACGTATCAGTATCGGTAGAAGAAACTACATGAACCGTAAGTGAAGAATTATTACCGCCTCCATGCTCTGCATGAAGAATAAGGGCAAGGTCTAAAGTTTCAGCTTCAAGTTTTGTATAAGATTTATCACGACGAATAAGACGCAATAAATTTTCTGCAGTGGAAAGTTCAGGTTTAGGATTATGGATATACATTGATTTACCGTCATAATAGCGACGCTTTGACTGATACCCGTAAGCAGCAAGAGTAGGAAATCTTGCAATAAGCTCTATACATTGTCTTAGATTATTTTCCACAGATCGATTTTCAGGATCCTTATCGTAAGAATAGCTTGCAAGAACACCTCGTGCAAGTTTATTCATAATATCTTTTGAAGGAGCTTTTATAATCATATCTTCTGTAAAGTTTGCAGGAAGAGAGCGTTTTACACCCATAAATCCTGAAAATTCATCAAGTTCACTTTGAGTTGGAAGTTCCCCAAACAGTAAAAGATAAACGATTTGTTCAAAGCCAAATTGATCATTGCTTTCGGCATCTGCTATTAAATTTTCTATATCGTAACCACGATAATAAAGCTTTCCGGGAACTGCTATCTTTTTTCCGTCAACAACTTCATAGCCCTTTACTTCACCAACTCTAGTAAGACCTACAAGTACACCCCTTCCATCAGGATATCGAAGACCTCGGCGGACATCATATTTTTGATACAGATCCTGATCAATGGGATCATTTTTTTCTGCCAGCGACGATAAGCTGTTTAAAAAATTTTGTTCTAAAAGATCTGTCATGTACACTTCCTTCCTTATGTTAAGTCAAAAAACGGCTTATAGTAACTTTTTTTTTACTTGAAAAATATTTTATGTTTTTTTTGTTTTTTTTGCAATAAAATTGCAGAATAAAATGTTTTTTTATTTTTTTTACAAGTTGAAACAATCCGTAAAAATCAATAAAATAATCATAAATTAGCTGTAAAAAAACATACAGAATTTTAAGGATAAATAAATGAAAACAGTTTTAATAAAAGATATTCTTGTTTCAAATCCTGACGGAAAAGAAGTGGAAATTCACGGCTGGGTAAGAACAAAAAGAGATTCAAAAAACTTATGCTTTTTACAAATTAACGACGGCTCTTGCTTTGCTTCGATTCAAATAACTTACGATAGAGATTTGGAAAATTCAAATAAAGACAACATTGAAAATCTTTTAAAGAGAATTACAACCGGAGCTTCGGTAAAAATTTTTGGAAAACTAATCCCATCGCCGGCAAGCGGTCAAACGGTGGAAGTTAATCTTGAAAATATTGAAATTTTTGGAGAAGCACCGGCAGATTCTTACCCTTTACAAAAAAAAGGTCATTCACTTGAATTTTTACGTGAAATAGGCCACCTCAGGGCAAGAACGAATATGATCGGAGCTGCTGCCAGAATGAGAAGTCAAATGGCATTTGCAATTCATTCATTTTTTTATGAACACGGTTTTCAATATTTCAATGCCCCTATTATTACCGCAAGCGACTGTGAAGGTGCAGGAGAGATGTTCCAAGTAACTACACTTGATTTAGATAAAATTGCAAAAAACGGAATAATTGCAGGTGCAAAAGGAATGTCCGAAGAAAAGGCGTCAAATCTTGTTGATTACAACAAAGATTTTTTTGGAAAAAAAGCAAGCCTTACTGTGAGCGGACAACTTGAAGCGGAAACTTACGCTACAGCCTTAAGCCGAGTATATACTTTTGGACCTACTTTTAGAGCAGAAAATTCAAACACCCCAAGACATTTAGCTGAGTTTTGGATGATTGAACCGGAAATGGCATTTTATGAACTTGATGATAATATGGATTTGGCAGAAGAATTTGTAAAATACCTTTTGAATTGGGCACTGACAAAATGCTATGAAGATCTTAACTTTTTTGAACAAAGAGTTCAAAAAGGACTTATTGAAACTTTAACTCATGTTGCAAATTCAGATTTTGAAAGATTACCGTATACTCAAGCTATAAAAGAATTGGAAAAAAATAATGAAAACTTTGAGTATAAAGCATTTTGGGGCTGTGATTTGCAAACCGAGCATGAACGCTATCTAACAGAAGTTTTATACAAAAAACCTGTAATGGTCCATGACTATCCTAAACAAATCAAAGCTTTTTATATGAAAGAAAATCCTGACGGAAAAACGGTACGAGCTGTTGACGTTCTTGTTCCCGGAATTGGAGAGTTAATCGGAGGTTCTGAAAGAGAAGCCGATTATGAAAAATTAAAAAATCGAATTATAGAATTAAACATGGAGCCTAAAGATTATTGGTGGTATTTGGAACTTAGAAAATTTGGAACGGTTCCTCATTCCGGATTTGGAATGGGATTTGAACGGCTTTTGCGTTACGTAACTGGAATAGAAAACATCAGAGATGTTATTCCGTTCCCTAGAGCTCCAAAACAGTGTGATTTTTAAAATTAAATTTTACATTTCTAAATATTATTTATTCCCAAAATAGCTCGATTTTCGCTTTGCATACGATTTGCACGGTAAGAGTAAAAATAATAACTGTTACAACAAGTACATATAGGACTTATCTGTATATTTTGCTCCGGAACAGAACAGTCTAAAAGCGTTTGTTTTATTGCAACTCTTAAATCAAGGTTATACTTTTCTTTCTCAAAACCTTTAGTAAAAATAAGAGAACATCTGTCTTTTCCCCAATCTGATGAATTTTCAAATTCAAGTAAAATTTCCCTGCCTACTTCATAGCAACTCTTACAAATCATCGGGGAAATGCAAACATAAACATCAAAGGGGGTTGTACCGTATTCTTCGTTCATTTTTTTTAAAACTTCTTTGCCGATTTTTAGAAAGGTACCTTTTCTGCCGGAATGGCACAATCCTACAGCCTTATTAACAGGATCTGCAAAATAAATAGCCGCACAGTCTGCAGTATTTACTGAAAGCAAAATTCCACTTTCATTTGTAATAAGCCCATCAGTATTTGGAAAAAGCGTTTTTTCAAGACATTTTCCTTTATGTTTAGACGTTACAACTGCAACATTTTTTGTGTGTTTTTGATCACACTCAACTACATCATTCAACGAAAAACCGAATTGACTTACAAAATTAGACAATTTTTTTTCCGTTTCTTCAAGCTTTCCCCATCTTTTATCCCCTCCGCTTTCCTTTCGCCAGTAAAGCGTTAACTGCATATTTTCTTTTTCGCTCATCGGAGATTTTTCTGCAGCAAAGGAAAAACCTGCACTAAATCCTAAATCTGTAAGACTAGAAAATTTTAGATACGGAATTGAATTTTCAATTTTTTGTTTTGTCATAAAAGAGATTGTACTGTTAGTAAGAAAAAAATCAAATACAATATTTTTTTACAACTAAAATAAAGATTGTTTTTTTTCAAAAATATGCGATAATGAACATAGTGTCCAAAACAAAAGGAGTTTACAAAATGAAAAAGAAAGGATTTACTACCCCCCCCCCCAGACACAGAATCAAGCGATAATAGTGCAAATTACAAAAAAATGAAAAAAAGATTTTCATTAAACACAAAACTTACTTTAATTTTCGGTTTGCTTATTCTTCTTGCGTCTTTAATTGAAGGCTTACTTGCTGTAAGAATTGCCCGCAAAGCTGTAATGGAAAAAATTGAAACACATATGATTGATAAATCCGCAGATACAGCAGAAGTCCTTGACGGACGAGTTACTGCTTTTTGGCAATTTCTTGAAGGACTGGCACGCATGCCTTCATTACAAAATGAAAGACTTTCTTTCACAGAAAAAACAAAAGCTCTTTCAAAAGAAGTAGAAATGAATGAACTCATAGATTTTTTTGGAGTCTGCGATATACAAGGGAACAGATATAACAATGACGGCTCTGTTACTCCGTCAAATGACCGTGATTGGTTTATTTCGGCAGTAAAGGGAAAAAACTTCGCTGCTGAACCGCGTATTTCGCGTACTACTAAAAGACTACAAATTGTAATGGCTGTACCTATTTATAATCAGGATAAAAATATCATCGGAGTATTAAGTGCAGGAGTCCACGGAAAATATTTATCAAATCAAATTGATGATCTCGTTGTCGGAGAAACCGGCTCTTGTTATATACTCGGCTTAGATGGAACTACGATTGCCCATAAAAATTTTGAAGCCGTAGAAAATCAACTGAACATGATCGAAGAAGGCAAAAAAGATAAAAAACTTGCTTCTTTAAGTAAATTCTTGGAACATGCCCTTGCACTGGATAAAAGCGAAGTAGACTATTACACATACGAAAGGCTCTCATACATAGCATCTTTTGCAAAAATGAAAACAACAGATTGGACTGTAATTATCCGAGCTCCCAAAGATGAATTCATGGGTACAGTAAAAGCCTTGCGTACAACAATGTTCATAATTGGAATCATTATAATAACTGTTTCACTTTTAATCGTGTATTTTGTTGCCCTTGCAATAATAAAGCCGATAAGAAATACCGTTGATGCTTTAAAAGACATCGCTCAAGGAGAGGGAGATTTAACCGTAAGACTACCTGTAAAAGGAAATGATGAAATAACCGATCTTTCTGCATATTTTAACCAAACTATCGGAAAGATAGGAGAGGCAATAAAAGAAGTAAACTCAAATGCTTCAGTTATGA
>JBQMYD010000007.1:0-63741 GCA_052173655.1 Treponemataceae bacterium
GACGAAGTTGAAGAACTTGACGAAGTTGAAGAACTTGACGAAGTTGAAGAACTTGGTGAAATTGAAGATCTTGATGAAGTTGAAGATCTTGATGAAGTTGAAGAACTTGATGAAGTTGAAGAACTTGATGAAGTTGAAGAACTTGGTAAAATTGAAGAAAATAGAGATATTGAACCTATTAGTGATAATTATGAAAACTTTTCACCAGAAAGTGAATGTTCTGTTTTTTCAGGAAAACCTTCCGAGAAGTTTGCCAATATTGATGATAAAAATACACAAATTGATCTAAGTGAACCGTTGATGTTTGGAGATCAAAATACTTTAAAACCGAAAATCGAAAAAACCGATATTGCAGAAAATAATATTGATTTTGAAATCGCATATATGGATTTTTCACAGCTGGATGAAGATGCAGAATTAATTGAGTTGGAAGACTCGTTGGAATTTGTAGATTATTTTGATTTTCAATCTGACAAAATAGAAGAATTGAACGGTGTTGATAAAAGCGATTCTATCGTAGAAAATGAAGAAGGTATTTTTATTATTTCCAATGAATTAACATTTGAAAACAAAGATGATTTTCAAGTTGATAAAGACTTTAAATCTCTTGTTGAAAGTGTCCTCTCAAAATAACAGTTTGCTGTTTTTTTTTACCTTATAATGAGCTCTGTAATAAAAACTGATGCACAACAGCCTATCGTAACTCTAAAAAGATTCCCGTCGACAAAAGCTATGATAATTCCTGCTATCAAGGCAGCTGCCCCTGAGTAAATGGAATTTGTGGCATAAATTATAGACGGGAAAGTCATAACTGAAAGTGTTACATAGGGAACATAATATAAAAAAGAACGTACAAATTTATTTTTGATTTCTTTTTGAATAATCGTAAGAGGTAACATTCTAATAATGTAAATTGTTATTGCAGCAATCAAAAGATATATTGCCAAATTGTCGGAAAATTTATCGGCTAATTGTGTCATTCTTGTCTATCTTCCTTTACCGGGAAAATTAGGGCGGCGATGCCCGATATTAATATTGTCAAAATTATAATTTTCATTCCATCGGAAATATTTAGTAAAACAGGAATTTTTGTAAAAGCAAAACTGAGTGCAAAAGACGTAAAAACAATTCCTGCAATAATTTTGTTTTTCTTTGCAGACGGAATTACAACTGCAAGAAACATTCCGTAGAGGGCAACGCTCATGGTACTTTCAAGTTGAACGGGAAGAAAGGAACCTATTGCTGCTCCTAAAAAAGTTCCTATAGTCCAAGCAGGACTTGAAAACGTTGTAGCTCCGTAGTTGTAATAGGGATTTAATTTTCCTTTTACGTTTGATGCTATTCCAAAAATTTCATCGGTGATGGAATATGATAAAAAAAAACGATGATGTAATTTTTCGCCTTCTTTAATTTTTTGACTGAGTGAACTTGACATTAAAAGATATCGAAGATTAACTACCAGAGTTGTAAAAAACATTTGAAGGTAACCGCCGCAACAGGCAATTACCGTAATAACTGCAAATTCACCTGCGCTTGCAAGCATTGTAAAGGACATAATAGCTGCCTGCCACGGTAATAAACCTGCCTTTCGTGATGCAATTCCTAATGTGAACGATACTGCAAAATACCCCAAAGCAATAGGAATTCCGTCTTTGAGACCTTTTTTATACCAGTGTAGGTTTTCGTTTGTTTCAGTTTTTTTATGATTTTCGCTCACCGGCACATTCTACACAAATAGCAAAATTTATTCAATTTTTTTATTTTTGAAAAACTTAGTGTTTGAATTTCTAATAATACTAAGTTTGATGACGATTTTGGATTTTGGGTTGCCAAATAACAACAATTTAAACATCTATGCAAAAAAAACTTGTCATAAATGTAGTTTTTTATTATTTTTATACAATAAAGGTTTATCTTCGGTGTTCTTTGCAATTTTAAAATTACTGCAATTATCGAAGTTAAGTGAACGTTTTTTTTAAGGCGGATACAGGGATGATAGAACTTGAAAATGTCAGCCGCTCTTTTGGGACTTTTAAAGCCGTAAATTCAATAAATTTTTCCATAAAAACAGGAGAAATAGTAGGGCTTTTAGGACCGAACGGAGCGGGAAAAACAACTACAATGAGAATGATTACCGGCTTCATTGAGCAAGATTCCGGAATTATAAAAATAGACGGAGTTGATATCCGTGAAAATCCAAAGCAGGCAAAACGCAAAATAGGTTACATGAGCGAAAGTGCTCCTCTTTACGGCGAGATGATCGTTGCCGACTACCTTGATTATTGTGCAAAGATGCAAAATGTAGAAGGAAAAGAGCGTATTCCGTATCTTGCAAAAGTTTGCGGTCTTGAAGATGTCATGCATAAAAATATAAGTGAGCTTAGCCGTGGATACAAGCAAAGGGTAGGGCTTGCTCATGCTCTTATGAATGATCCTGAAATTCTTATTCTTGATGAACCTACAAGCGGTCTTGATCCTAACCAAATAATGGAAGTGCGTTCCCTTATAAAACAAATAGGAAAAACAAGAACTGTTATAGTTTCAACTCATATTTTAAGTGAAGTCGAAATGATTTGCGATCGTGTAATTATTATTTCAAAAGGAAATATCGTTGCCGACAGCCTGACAGAAGAACTTCGTTCTCGTTACGGTCAAAAACTTTCAATTTTTGTAGAAGTTAACGGATGTACTGAAGAAGATCTTGAAAAAGCTTTAAAATCGGTTGAAGGTGTAGAAAGTATTTCTTTTGTAGATCTTTACTCAGATGATTCTTATCAAAATATGCAAGCAATTGCTGTAGAAAAAAAGAGCGTTGCTGTAAGGGTAACGTTAAATTCTAACAAAGAAATCAGGCCGGAAATTGCTTGTGCCGTAATCGGTAAAAAATGGAATTTACTTTCTCTTTATGTTGAAACAAACACATTGGAAGACGTATTTAAATCTCTTACAACAGGAGGCGAATAATGAAAAGTGATCTGAAAAACTGTGAAAAAACTGAAAACAGAGAAAAAAAATATAACCCTATTTTTGTGCTTATGCTCAGAGAGCTTAATTCGTATTTTTCAAGCCCGGTTGCCTATATTGTTATCACTCTTTTTTTACTGGTTTCCGGATTCTTGTTGTTTAATATTTTTTTTATAGCAAATCGTGCTGAACTTCGTCAGTTTTTTACTCTTTTGCCGATTTCATTTGCACTTTTTATTCCTGCTTTAACGATGAGGCTTTTTTCGGAAGAACAGAGCAAAGGGACTATCGAAACTCTTATGACTCTCCCGGTTTGTTCATTTGAAGTTGTCATGGGAAAATATCTTGCGGTGTTGCTATCTTCTTTGGCGATGCTTGTTCCAACATTCATTTATGCAATTACGGCAGGATGTTTCGGTTCTATGGATTTCGGACCGCTCTTTTGCGGATATTTGGGATCGATTTTTCTTGCTGCAACTTTTTGTGCAATAGGAATTTTTGCTTCTTCAATTACCAAAAATCAGATAGTTGCATTTTTTTCTGCATTCGGAATTTGCATAGTACTTGCTTTGATTGACAAATTTTTAATTTTTATGCCTTCTTCGGTTGTAAATTTCTTTCAATTTATTTCTGCCGGATATCATTTTCAGTCTATTGCTAGAGGAATTATAGACAGCAGGGATTTAATTTATTTTATTTCAGTTGGTGTGCTTTTTGTTAGTGCAACAATAAAAATCCTTGAAAACAAGCGTCGCTCGTAAGGCAAAAGGAGATTTAAGTGAAAAATTTTATTCAGTGGTTAAAAAGCCCTAAAAGCGATTTTATTTTGTTAATAATTGCACTGGTTCTTTTGAATCTTGTTTGTATTAAAGCCTTTTTTCGCTGGGATCTAACAGGGCCTCGCTCATACTCCCTTTCAAAAACTTCAAGACAAATTGTAAAGACTTTAGAAGAACCGTTGGCAATAAAAGTTTTTTTTAGTTCTAATCTGCCTTCTCCTTACAATTCTGTAGAACAATACTTGAATGATCTACTGGTTGAATATAAGGGAAGTGCCAATAAAAATTTCAGTTATGAATTTTTTAACATGGAAAAAGATGAAAATATGGAAATTGCATCTCAATATGGGATCAAACAGCAGCAAATTCAAGAAATAAAAGATAATGAAGTCGGATTTAAAAATGTTTATATGGGAATGGCTTTTATTTATGGTGATGCTATTGAGATTATGGACGGAATTACCGATTCAAGCGGGCTTGAATACAAGATTACTACCAAACTCGGTTCAATGATAAATAAAACCGGAAATCTTGCAGGGCTTAAAGGCAAAGTGAATTTAACTTTATATGCTACAAAAACTTTGGAAAATTTTGGAATTGCAGGTTTTAGCAAACTTGAAAGCATTATAGAACAAAGTGTTGAGCAAGTGAATAAAAAGAATTTGAATAAAGTATTATTTCAAACAGTAGATCCAAGTCAGGAACAAATCGATGTCTTGATCGAAAAATATGGAATTGAACCTATTTCTTGGGAGGACAACAATGCTGTTTTGGAAAATAATAAAAACGGCAGAGGCGTTATTTGCTGTGTTATAGAGTATGAACAAAATTTTAAGATTTTACCTGTGCGCTTAAGTCGAGGATTTTTTGGAGGTTATGCGATAGCAGGACTTGAAAATTTTGAAGAAGTAATTTCAGATAGTCTTGCAAACCTTTTATGCCGATCCGATAAAATTGGATATCTTTCAGGATTCGGGACACAAAGTTTAAAAACTGCAAGGGGTGAGAGTTCAAATTTTGCTTTGTTGATTGATGACAAATATGAATTTGTAGAACTGGATTTAACAAAAGAAGAAATTCCGCAATACGTAAATCAAATCGTAATCAACGGTCCTAAACAAAAAATAGATCAGGAAGTTTTTTACAAATTGGATCAGTTTTTGATGAAAGGCGGAAGTCTTACGGTTTTTGCAGACAGTTTTGAGGAAGTTCCCCCTCAAAATCAATATAGCTTGCCGGTTTACAGCAGTGTAGACAGCGGTTTGGATGAATTTCTTGCAAAATACGGAATTGAAATTAACAAAAATGTTATCCTTGATAAAAATTGTTATAAACAAAGTCAATCCGGATATGGCGAAATTCGTTTTTATTATGTTCCGGTTTTGGATTCAAGCTGCATGAATCAAAAAAATCCTATAAGCAAAAATCTTGCCTATGTTTTTATGTGTCAAAACAGTTCTATTAGTTTTACCCAACCGGAAGGATCTTCTCTAAAATCAACGGTTCTTGCAAAAAGTTCCGGTAAAGCATGGGAAATGAAAGATAATATAATACTTCATCCTATGTACATAACAGAAGCTGAAGATGATTTGAAAACCGACTTTAATCTTGCCTATCTAATTGAGGGAAAATTTACAAGTCAATACAAAGAAAATGATAGTACTGAAAAAAAATCAACTTCCGGAATTATAAAAACAGGAACTTCTACTCATCTTGCAAAAGGAATTCAAAGTGGAAAAATTTTTGTTGTTGGAAGTTCTATTATTACAACTTCAATGATTCTTGATGAAAGTGGTTCAACTCCGATAGCGATTTTTTTAAGAAATGTTTTGGATTATATGAGCGGCAATGCAGATTTGTGCAATATGCGTTCAAAAGGTCTTTCATTGAATACTCTAAAAATTTCAGGTATTGCCTCTGTTCGTGTTGCAAAAATAATTAATGAATATGTAGTACCTTTGCTTGTGATTATCTTGGGAATTATCATTTGGCGTATGCGGATAAAACGACGAAAGAAAATTTTGAAAGCCTATTCATTACATGGCGGAAATGACCAGAGAGAAACATTGGCACTTGAAAAGTATGCTACAAAAAACAAAGATGAAAATAAAAAGAAAACAGTAATGGAGGCAAAAAATGAAAATTAGTTCAAAAATACAAACTTTCGGATTACGAAAAATAATTTTGCTTTCAAGTATTTTGATTTTAGCGATTATATTTGTTTGTCAATTTTTTGTAGGCGGAGCAAATGACGGATATAAACTTACCCTAAAAAACGGTGTGGATTCTATAACAATACAAAATGGAACTTCAACGCCGATAACTCTTATAAATTCTGCCGGAAATTGGATTTTAAAAAATGCAGACATTAATCCGGAAGAAGAAAATGTTGTAATTTTAGCAAATGCAGAATATGTAAAACAAATGACTAATTTTATTTCAAAAATTGATGTAATCGGAAGTGTAAGTAAGAACGGTAATGAAGATACGTTTGGATTTGGAGAAAATTCTTCTCTTTTTGTTTTTGCAAAAAAAGACGGAAAACTTGTTCGCAGTTTTGAATTAGGTAAAAACTCAATTTCAACTCAGCAAGTTTATGCACGTTTGGATGGGTCAAAAGAAGTTGTGCTTTTAGGTGGAAATCCAAAATATATTTTTGATAAAACTTTTGAGCAATTAAAGGCACAAATAACAGAATAAGGGAGTATACTATATGGAATATACAAATTCGGCATCGGTATCAATTTTCGAACCGACACAAATCGAAAAAAATCGTTTTTTAAGTAAAACCTATTTTTGGATGGCACTTGCACTTTTTATCAGTGCTGTTACCGCTTATGTTTCTGCAACAACTCCTGCTTTATTAAATTTCATTTTAGGATCAGGTGGCAGAGCAAGAGGTTTTCCTACCGGACTTATTTTTTTGTGTATCATAGAACTTGCTTTGGTATTTTTTCTTTCTACAAGAATTCGTACAATGTCGGTAACTTCTGCAATATCGGTTTTTCTAATTTATGCACTGGTAAATGGCATGACCTTATCGTTTGTATTTTTGTTTTTTTCAATTTCGTCTATTGCTTATTGTTTTGTTGCAGCTTCTGCCATGTTTTTCATTATGGCAATTTTTGGTGCAGTAACAAAACGCAATCTTTCAAGCTGGGGATATTACCTTACAATGGCTCTAATAGGTGTTATCATCGTAAGTTTTTTGCAGTTTATAATTTTTCGTATAACAAAAACTCCTCTTGTTATGTTTGATTTACTTATAAATTTTGCTGTTATTGTGATATTTGCAGGATTAACGGCATATGATAATCAAAAAATCATGAAAGCCGCGGAGCATGCCGATTCAAGTGATGCTTATCGAAAACTTGCAGTATACGGAGCCTTGCAACTTTATCTTGATTTTATTAATATCTTTCTAAGATTATTAAGAATTTTTGGACGCAGCAAAAATTAGTTGAAATTTATTTAAAAAATATTACGATAGATAAATCCTAACTGTTCGAGGTTTTTATGGTACCAGATGGTTTTAGTCAACAGGGCTCTTCCTATATAAAATGGGATCCTAAGTTTGAGATAGGAATTCAGATTATAGATGAACAACATAAAATGCTTGTGCACCTTTGCTCTGAGCTGTATAACGCTATAATGGCGAATGGAAACGGAAATGAGAATTGGCAAAAATCTCTTTCTTCCACTTTGAAAACATGTGTGAATTATGTTCAAGTTCATTTTTCTACAGAAGAAAGATTGATGAAGGCTTCAGGATACAAAAATTTTGAAGAACATAAAAAACAGCATGAAGAATTTACAAGAAAAGTATTGCAGACGGCGTCTACCTATGAGCAATGGCATATAAATGATGCATTTAACTTTGTACGTTTTTTGTATGATTGGATTTTATCGCACGTGGCTTTAAGCGATAAGCACTACAAAAATTGCATTATCGAATATTTACTTTCACACAATTGACGTAAACCTGATATATAAAATATAATCAAATCATGTTTGAAACTAGAGATGCGGATTTTTTTGAATTGGAAGGTGAAGATTTTGATACTGTTCTTGCAGATGATATTTCTTTTAGAGGGACTGTAAAATTTTCAAAGCCTTTTATGATTTGCGGTTGCATTACCGGAACTATCGATGCTACCAGCGATCTTTTTATAGACAATAGTGCTGTAATTTGTGCAAATATTACAGCAAGTCGTGTTCTTATAAGAGGTAGGGTAGAAGGAAATATTACTGCCCAAAAAATGGTTTTTGTGGCAAATGGAGGTTCCGTACTCGGCGATATTACTGCCGAACAGGTTATTCTTGAGCAAGGCTGTTTGTTTACCGGTAGATGCAATATGACAAAACAAAAGTATACGGGTAAATAATGAAGATTTTTAGCTGTCGAAGATGTTTTTGTAAAAACTCATTTTTTTTAGTATTTTTTTTGTTGTTTGTGTTCCCTATATTGTGTTTTTCTCAAGAAAAAAAAGATGCCTTAAAACTTTATCGTATGGGTAATTACTCTGAAGCTGTTACGGTTTGTGAAGGTGAAATTGAAAAAAATCAAAATAATATAGATTCCTATGTAGTTATGTGCTGGGCTCTTGTTGCAAATAAGCAGTATTCCGAGTCTGAAATTTGGGCTGCAAAGGCTATAAGTATTTCTCCGTATGATCAGCGTGTAATTGAAGTTCTTGCTGAAGCAAAATATTTTCAAGGTAAAAACGATGAGGCATTATCTCTTTTTCAAAATTATATAGGTATTGTACAAACAGGTGGAAGTAGAAGCGGAGATGTTTATTACTACATGGGTGAAATATATATTCGTAAGGGAAAATTTCAACATGCGGATATAGCTTTTTCTCAGGCGGTAAAAACAGAACCCCTAAATGATATTTGGTGGACAAGGCTTGGATATGCCCGTGAAATGACAAAGAATTATAGGCTTGCAGCTCTTGCTTATGAACGGGCTCTTACCATAAATGCTCAAAATTCGGAAGCAAAAAAAGGACTTGCTCGGGTTACGGATAGAATATAGCCGTAAAAATTACACAGATGAGCAAAACAATACATTTTGAAACTCTTGGCTGCAAGCTCAATCAGATTGAAAGTGAAAGTGCGTGTAAAATTTTTAGTAATTACGGATGGGAAATTAGTGTAGAGCCTGTTAGTGCTAAAACTGAATTTTCGGATGAATTAATACAAAATACAAAACTGTGTGTTGTAAATACTTGTACTGTAACTGCAAAAGCCGAACAAAAGTGTCGTCGTATAATAAATCTTTTATTAAAGACCTTTCCTCAATCTGTGATAATTGTAACCGGATGTTACGCACAGGTTGAAGAGGAATTTATTTCAAAAATAAATGAAAGAGTTGCGGTTCTACCCGGAACAAAAAAAGATTTTCTTGCCGATTTACCGGATATTTTAAATCAGCGTGGTTTTGATTTTTTTGCTGAAAATGAAAATTGTTCAAATTCTAAAACAGAAAATCTTGTATCAAAGGATCATTCTTTTTTAACGAAAAAAAATGCAGCATTTATAAAGCGGCTTTTTTTTGAATCTTCAAAATTTGAACTTACGGATCGATTTAAACTTTCTACAGATACTTTTTTTAATCATTCCCGTTCTTCAATAAAAATTCAGGATGGGTGTGAAAATGCTTGTGCTTTTTGTCGTATTCATATTGCAAGAGGAAAAAGCGTTTCTTTGGATGCAAATATTGTTCTGGATAGAATACGACAGTTGGAAAAATCTGGACAAAGTGAAGTTGTCCTTACCGGTGTTAATTTGAGTCAATACAGGAGCGGATTTCCGTCAAATTTTAAAAAAAATACAGGTGATTTTTCGGATTTATTGGAATTTCTTAACGAAAATACCGATTCAATTTATTTTAGAATTTCCAGCCTCTATCCGCAGCGTATTGATGAAAAATTTTGCGATGTTTTAAAAAAATCCCGTGTTAGACCTCATTTTCATATTTCACTTCAATCCGGTAGTGATGACATACTTGAAAAAATGAATAGACCTTATAAGGCATCACAGGTTTTTGATGCAGTAACATCTTTAAGAAAAATATTTGATGAACCTTTTATTGCCTGCGATATTATTGCAGGTTTTCCCGGAGAAAGTGAAGAAGATTTTGCAAAAACCATGGAACTTTGTGATAAGTGCAATTTTTCCTGGATTCATGCCTTTCCATTTTCTCCTAGGCCGGGAACACAGGCTTTTTCAATGAAAAATCAAATTCCTCAGCATATTGTGCACAAAAGAATAGAGAAATTGACAAAACTTGCCGATAAGAAAAAAAAGTCTTATGTACTTTTATATACCGGGAAAACCGTAAAAGCGGTTGTTGAAAAACGCAGTGATAAACTTGTAAGGTGTGTTACGGAAAATTTTTTACATGCTCATCTACAGCTTGAAAAAAATTTAAATCCTCAGGACTTTGCAGGAAAGGAAGTTACTGTTAAAATTTTAGGAGTTTCCGATTTACCCGAATGTGAGTGTGAATGTAGTTTATGAAAAAATTATTTTTTAGCGTTACGTTAATATTTTTTTTCTCTTTTGTATTTGCCGCTTCTTTTACGTTTAATCCTGAATTCAAAGACGTTTTTACTGCAAGAGAAATTGCTATTGGGGAAAATTATATAAGTGATACGGATTCGTATTTTTCATTTTTGCAAAATCCTGCAAGTGCGGGTCTTGTAGGTAATAGAAAGATTTTTCCTTTTGTAAGTTTTAATATGGAAAAAGATTTTGCAGGACTTTCAAATCTTATAAAGACTGTAAGTTCTGCTTCGGATGCCGAAATTGCAAATTATTTGAATAACATGGGAAATATCAAAACAAAATTGACTATGACAGGCCCTGTATGTTTTGGAGGAGTTACAAACAATTTTGCATGGGGAATTTTTAATTCAACTTATACTTCTACGGATTTGTATGGAACTGCAACTTCTAAAGTTAATTTTGGCGAACAGTTTTTATTAAATGTAGGCTATGCATATCCTATAAAATTCGGAACCAGTGCCTTATCAATAGGTCTTTCTGTAAAAGGTTTGGTGGATGTACAGGGAGATTATGAAGGTGCAATTTCTTCTGCAATAAACAATATAAAAAAATTGGATTTTTCTTTTTTCCCTTTTTATACAACAGCGGCTTTAGGCTTGGATGCCGGAATTACTCTTTCAGTTTGTAATATTCTAATTATGAGTTTTGCATGGAATAATTTTTTTGCATCTTCAATTAGTCAAAAATTTGATAACGCTGAAAAATTCAAAACATTTTCTTTTGATTACGAACCTTTTTCAAAAACTGATTTTCCAAGTAATTTAAAATCTGCTGTTGCAATAAAAATTCCGCTTGAAAAAAGTACACGAGGTTTTTTAACAAAAACCAACCTTTATTTTCAATATGGGGATTTAATTAATGTTTTTAAGTCGATAAAAGAAAAAACTCCTTATGACTATTTATCGCCTATGGCAACAGGCTGTGAGCTTGAAATTTTTCATACGATAGTTTTCAGATACGGAGTTAATAATACTTATATGGGTGGCGGTCTTGGTTTGAATCTTGAGATAGTTCACATCGATATTACATTTTATACCGATAAAGTTTCTTTTAAGGTTAATCCTAACGGAGATTTTGGAGTTTCTCTTTCTTTTGGAATTTATAAATAAATAAAAAAAATCTTATAACGGCTTTGGAGCTGTTGACTAAAAAAAAAAATAAATATATAGTATTTAAACATTCAGAAATTGAATGTTTTGGGCTACTAGCTCAGTAGGTAGAGCAACGCCCTTTTAAGGCGTGGGTCTGCAGTTCGAATCTGCAGTAGCTCAAAAAAAGAACTTATTTTTATGAGTTCTTTTTTTTTGCTTATTTTTTTTTATAAATTATAGTTTAGGTTAAAAATAGTAAAAAAGTCCAATTATGAAATTATTTCAATTCCGTTAGAAGATCCTATTCTATCCGCTCCTGCTTCGATCATTTTTATAGCAGTTTTTTTGTCACGGATCCCTCCTGCAGCCTTTATTTTGCATTTATTTCCTACAGTTTTTTTCATCAAAGAAATATGTTCTACAGTTGCTCCTGCAGTTCCGAATCCTGTAGATGTTTTTACAAAATCTGCTCCGGCGTTGATGGAACATTTACAGCACCGGATTATTTGTTCGTCCGTAAGATAACAAGTTTCAAGGATAACTTTTACTATTGCTTTAGTACCGAAAATTGCTTCTTGTTTACGGGCTGCTTTGACAACAGCTTCAATGTCTTTTTCTACTTTAAGATATTCTCCACTTTTTGCAAGTCCGATGTTTATTACCATGTCTACTTCTTGTGCCCCTTGTTGAATTGCAAAAATTGTTTCATCTGCTTTGCTTTCCGTGCAGGTAGCTCCTAACGGAAAACCGATTACTGTGCAAACTTTTACGTTTGTATTTTTCAACAAATTGTGTGCAAATGACACCCAGCAAGGATTTATACATACGCTTGCAAAAGAGAATTGAATTGCTTCAAAACATAGTTTTTCTATTTCGTCTTGCACCGCAAAAGGTTTTAAATTTGTGTGATCAATATATTTTGATAATTCCATAAAGTTTTTTCCTAAATTTTAGTCGACAGCTTTATAATCGGCAAGTTTTAGTTAATCCTTAACAATCCTTAGTTGGGGCTTGATGATGTAGACTTTTTATGTTATTTTTATTCGTAGAATAAATTTATGGGAGTTTATTATGGCTTACAAAATTTCAGATGCTTGTGTAAATTGTGGTGCTTGCGAAAGCGAGTGTCCTGTTGGAGCTATCAGTGAGAGCAGCGACAGAAGAGAAATCGATGCTGCTACTTGCTTAAGCTGTGGTGCTTGTGCTGCGGTTTGTCCTACAGAGGCTATTGCAGAAGAATAAGCTTGTATGGAGGGGGAGGCACTCTTATAGGGCTTCCCCTTTTTTATTTTATGAAAACTAAACTTTTGCTAAATTTTGTTAATTTTTTTGCCTCTATTGGAAAGTTTTTGCTGATTTGTTTTCTTTGTGTATCGGCAGCATTTGCAGTGGTTTTTCCTTTTTGGTTTTTTGCAAATAAGGCTCCTTCTGTTTATTCAGTTTTTATTTTACTTTTAATTTTTTCTGCACTTATTTTTTTTCCGGTATTTTCGCTTATAAGAAAATTCAAAAATATCGAAGATGGAGAAAAGAAAAAAGAGCTGTTTAATTTTTTTAGATTTGTATTGCTTTTTATTCTTTGTATACTTTCAATTATTTTACCTGTTTTTTTTGTTGTTAAAGGAAGCAGAGTTTTTGCTTTGATTTTTTTACTTACAGGTTTTATTATTTTTGGAGTATGTTCCTTTGTTATCAAAAAAAAGTAAAAAATTTGCTCTAATAATCTTTTTATGTCTTTG
Organism: Treponemataceae bacterium; assembly: GCA_052173655.1. Lineage (GTDB taxonomy): Bacteria > Spirochaetota > Spirochaetia > Treponematales > Treponemataceae > RGIG9060. The sequence goes on from JBQMYD010000007.1 coordinate 13,147, forward strand.
TATTTCGTTTGCTTTTTCTCAAAATTCAAAAGGCTTTCCGCTGATAAGATATCTTACAGTAAAAGATGAGCTTTTTAAGCAATTTTGCTCTGACGTTGAGGCTAACTATATGATTTTAAATAGGCAACCGCTAAATATTGAACAGTTAAAAAATTCAATTTTTTTTTATAAATATGAAACAGCTGAAAACGATGAGTTTTTCAAATTAGCAGCACGTTTTAATGTTGGGCAGGAAACTCTGGCAACGTTGAATCATATTTCAAATCCTCTAGAAAGTCTAGGTGGCAAAATTTTGATAATTCCAAATTGCAAGGGAATTTTTATTACGGAAAATCCCAAAAACAGTTTTGAATCGCTTTTAAAAGAAAAAAGCGTAGAATACGAAAATTCCATAAAATTTACGATAGATGACGAGGTTTTTTATTTTTATCCCGGAATACGCATGGGCATAACCGAACGAGCTTTTTTTCTTGACTCTTCCCTGAAAATGCCTTTGAAAAACGGAATTTTAACTTCAAAATACGGTATGAGAGTTAGTCCGATTACAGGGAAGAAGCTTTTTCATAAAGGAGTTGATCTTGCCGCTCCGGAGGGAACTGATGTTTTTTCCTGCGGTTATGGAACTGTAGAAAGAGTCGGGACTGACAGTATTTACGGAAATTTTGTTGTTATAAAGCATGATAATAAGCGTTTCAGTTTTTATGCACATCTTTCACAAATTTTTGCAAAAAAAAATGATCTTGTAAAAGCCGGAACTTGCATAGGAAAGGTCGGTTCAACAGGAGCTTCTACAGGCCCACACCTTCACTTTGAAATTAGAGACGGCGGTAAAAATATTGATCCGTTTTCGGTTTTGAATTGATGAATTGTTTTATCAAGCAAGATTAAAGCAGTGAAAAAGTTCTCGGCATAAAAAAAGGCCGGTATGAACCGGCCATGCCCATCAGGCAGTCAAGCGAGTCGCTGGGTGGGAGGGGATGTACTCACCTGACAGTTATATTATCGACCCGGAATGTACAATTCTTTAACATTTTTTTATTTTAACATAAATTTTACTGCCCTTGACAAAGCACTATCGCTTTTTTAGACTGTCATATAGCATGGAAAAAATCAGAACAAGTACAAAAGTTTGTTTGTGTTTACTTGCATTTTTTGCAATTTTTTTTGGTACTCTTTTAGGCTTAGGAATTTCTGCAACTGTAAATACAAAGCATACTGAGCAGTTTACAAAATTCAGTCCTGCTCTCCCGACAAAACTTTTAGATATAAACGGTGAATTAATTACAGAATTTGCATCCGATGAAAAGCGTGAAATGATAGCTTTTAACGATATTCCGCAAAATTTAATCGATGCCTTGTTAACAAGAGAAGACAGGATTTTTTACGAACACAGAGGTTTTAGCCTTAAGGCAATATTTAGAGGTATTGTAGGAGTTCTCACGCATCGTTCACTTGGAGGAGGATCTACCTTAACTCAACAAATTGCAGGAACTCTTTACTGCGACAGGACTGAACGTTCTATTTCCAGAAAACTAAAAGAATTATGGTGGGCTATTCAAATGGAACGCCGTTACTCAAAGAATGAAATTCTGGAATTATATGCAAATAAAATTTATTTTGGAGGCGGCACCTACGGAGTAAATGCCGCATCAAAGTTTTATTTCGGGCATGATGTAAAACAAATAACACCTGCCGAAAGTGCTATTCTTGTGATCCAGCTTTCAAACCCTGCATTTTACAATCCTTTTGAACATCCTAATAGGGCAATGAATAGACAACAAGGTGTTCTAAAAGCCATGGTTTCTTACGGTTACATTACACAAGAAGAAGCTGACAAATCTTTTGAAGATTATTGGGCAAATTTTGATTACACGAGGATAAGTTCTTCAGCATATTTTATGAGAGAAGATAAGGCTCCCTGGTTTAGTGAGTATATTTTAAGAGAACTTACTTCAATGATTTACGGAAATTCTGACATCTATACCGGCGGTTTTACTGTAAATACTACCTGTGATCTTTCCATTCAAAGTGTTGCTCAAGAAGTTATGACTGAACGTATTGCGTTTGGAAACCGTGCAGTGCAACGTTCCAGCTCTTCAAGGTTAAGAGAAGCAACAAAAACTTATGTTCCTCTTACAGAATTTATTTCTCTTGTTTTTAATATTCCTACATTAAGGGTCGCAGAACAACGTAGGGAAAAAATGACAGAATCTGCATATTATTCTGAAATTTCACCGATTGTTGATGTTTTTTCTATGATTTGCGGAATTGAAGATGTAAAAGTCGGTCTAGTAAATAAAGCCAACTCTGCAAAGAAAAATGAGCTTAGTAAAAAAAATATTGAAGGTGCTTTGATTACAATTGAAAATGAAACCGGCTACATAAAGGCTTTGGTAGGAGGCAGTGAATTCAGTTCCGATAATCAATTTATCCGTGCAACTCAAGCAAAACTCCAACCGGGAAGCTGTTGTAAACCCTTATATTATTCGGCGGCAATTGACTCAAGAAAGTTTACAGTTGCAACGCAAATTGATGATCTTCCTGTAGTTTTTTATAACGATGAAAATATCCCGTATATTCCTTTGAATTTCCGTGGTGAATGGCAAGGTTCTGTTCAATTTTGGTATGCTCTTGCAACCTCAATGAATGTACCTTCACTTAAGGTCTTAAAAGGAATAGGTTTTGATGCCGCCATAGATCGTTTTAAGCTTTTACTTGGTTTGGATGAAAAAGAAGCTGCAACTCGCGGTTTTGAAAGAGTTTTTCCTTTGGGGCTGGGAGTTTTTTCCGTTCGTCCTATAGAAATGGCAAGAGCTTTTTCAATATTTGCCAACGGAGGAAAAGAGGTTGTGCCGATTGCTGTTCGTTCCGTAGAAGATCGCAATGGTAAAGTGTTTTTGAATCCTGAAAGGGATGTAAGATTGGAGCAAAAACGAAAAGGTTCTGCTGCACAAATAATTTCTCCTCAAACAGCTTTTATTATGACGGATTTGTTGCAAAATACCGTAAAAATGGGAACTTTGTCCGGAACTGCCGGCGGCGTTAAAAAATTTACATACGAAGATGAAGACGGAAAAAAAAGGGTGATGCCTGCAGCAGGGAAAACAGGTACAACTCAAAACTGGTCTGATGCTTGGACGGTAGGGTTTACGCCTTATGTTACAACTGCGATTTGGTTTGGATTTGATCAAAAAGGTCAATCACTTGGTATCGATCAAACCGGTGCCACATTGGCCGGTGTTGCTTGGACAAACTATATGGGAAAAATTCATGAAAATTTGCCTGTAAAATATTTTGAAAAACCTCAAACGGGGCTTGTTCAGGCTACGGTTTGTTCCGTTTCAGGATTGCTGCCTACTGCAGAATGCGGTTCTCATAAAACAACTCAGTATTTCCTTGAAGGAACGGAGCCAATGGTTATATGCGAATATCATGCCAGTCGTCTTGGAGTAAGATCTTTGGCTGTTGATCGCCTTGCATTTGAACAAAAAATGTCAGGAGAGCGTCCTGAAAAGCTGGATAATCTTGAGCTTGATTTGGACCTTTCGTTTTTGGGAAATCTTGCTCCAAAGGATTCTGTTCCGTCTAAAATTAATGTAAACAATAAAAAGAATTCTTATGGTAAGATGTACGGTGGAACAAAAAATTCTTCAAAAAACTCTGCATTTCAAAATACAAATTCAGATGAAGATATTGATGAAATAAACTTTTTATTGGAGTAGCAAAGATGCAGGTTGAAATAAAAAATATCAAAGTAAAAAAACGTATAAGAAAAGATACCGGCAACATGACGGAGCTGAAAGAAAGTTTGAACAAATATGGACTTTTAAATCCTATTACGATCAATAAAAAAAATGAACTTGTTGCAGGTTTTAGAAGACTTGAAGCTGCAAAATCTTTGGGATGGGAAAAAATCGAAGCTGTAGTTGTTCAAGCGGAAGATAAACTTACTCTTTTAGAATTGGAACTTGAAGAAAATAACGTAAGAAAATCTTTTACACGGGAAGAACAATTAGATGGGTATGAAGCTCTCGAAAAACTTAGAAATCCCGGATTTTTCAAAAGATTATTAAAAAAAATTTTTTCATTTTTTATAAATTATTTTGATAGGCGTGAAGCTGCAAGATCCGATAAAAAAATAAAAAACGGATTTTTATCACTTTTATCACTTGTTGGTATTGCAATAATAGTTACAGGTTCTATTCTTTTTTCACATAATTTTATTTCTCCTGTTCTACGAATAATCATAGAAATCATCGGAGTCATTATTCTTGTTTGCGGCTCTTTATTTGCGACAAAATTTTTTATAGGAATTTCAAAAAAACGCTAGTTATAAAAAAATGCAAAGATTTTTATTTAAATACAATCCTTGAAATTTTCTTTTTGCCTGCTCTTAGAATAAGTTCGCCGTCTTTGTCCAAATCGGAGCAACTAATCGAGTCTTTAGGATTTTTATGAACAATTCCATTTATTGATGCTCCTCCTTGTTCGATTAGGCGTCTAATGTCGCTGTTTGTTCCTCCAAGTTTTGCTGCTGCAAACAGATTTATAATTCCTATTTCATTTTCAATAACAGACCTGTCCAATTCAACTGTCGGCATGTTGTCTTTATTGCCATTACCTCCAAATGCCGCCTTTGCTCCTTCAAGTACTTTTTCTGCTTCTTCAATTCCGTGAATTTCTTTTGTAACTTCATATGCAAGGCGTTCTTTTGCTTTGTTAATATCTTTGCTACAAATTTCATCAACTTCGTGTATAGGAAGAAAGGTGAACAACAGCATAAATTTTTTTACATCAAGGTCTGCAACGTTTCTCCAATATTGGAAAAAATCAAAAACAGAGGTTAATTCTTTATCCAAAAATAAAGCTCCCTTTTCTGTTTTTCCCATTTTTTTGCCGTCACTTCGTGTTATAAGAGGAAATGTAAGGCCGAAAACTTGATGACGTTCGTTGAGTTCTGCAGTTCCTCCAAGTTTTCGGTGTATCAGATCTACTCCGGCAGTGATATTGCCCCATTGATCGTCGCCTCCGATTTGAAGGCAACAGTTGTGTCTTTGATACAGCATATAAAAATCATATGCTTGAAGCAATTGATAATTGAATTCTATGAACGATAGACCTCTTTCAAGTCGTTGTTTATATGCTTCAAATGTAAGCATTCTGTTCACACTAAAGCAAGAACCTATGTCGCGCAAAAAATCAATATAATTAAGATCTGCAAGCCAAAATTTGTTATTGTCGCTGAATGCCGTTTTTTCATCAAAACCTACAAACCTGTCAAGTTGTGCTTGTATTTTTTCTACATTAGAATCTATTTGCTCGTAAGTAATCATCTTACGCATTTCTGTTTTACCGCTCGGATCTCCAATTCTTGCAGTCCCTCCTCCTATAAGGGCGATTCCGATGTGTCCATGCTTTCTTAGATGTCTTAGGGCAAAAAACGGAACCATGTGTCCTATGTGAAGGCTTGTTCCTGTAGGATCACATCCTACGTAGAATGTTACAGGACCTTTATTCATTCTTTGAGAGAGTTTTTCCAAATCGGTACACTGTGCAAAAAATCCTCTGTCTATTAAAGTTTGTAATGCCTGATTCATTTTATTTTTCTCCTATTCCATCAAATGCTTTTTCTATTATGTTTTTTTCTACTTCTTTTGTAAATAAACTTACTATCGGTGTTACGATAAATGGAATTATCATTGCTAAGGAGGCTGCAAGGGGGGCATTGGAGCTTCCCATTATAAAAGTAAAAAAAACAGCACCGGCAGCTCCGCTGAAAAGACCGCAATATGCTCCTGCTTTTGTGATTTTTTTGCTGTAAATTCCAAGAATGTAAGGTGCCATAAAGGCTCCTGAAAGAACTCCCCACGAAAGGGACATCATTGTTACGATAAAGCTTATCTGAAATTTTGAAATTGCGTAGGATACTATTATAAAAATTGCAGATAAAATTCGCATAAACAATACGGAATTTTTTTCGCTTATATCTTTGTGTAAATAACCTTTGTAAAGGTCTATCGTAATTGCAGAACTTGAAACTAAAATCATACTTGCCAAGGTTGACATTGAAGCTGAAAGGACTAAAATCATAATTATTGCCATTAGGACTTCCGGTAGTTGTGTAGTCAAAATCGTAGGCATAATCATATCGTAGTTGATGTTTCCGTTTTCAAGTCTAGGTAATGATTTTAGATCAAAGAAAACATGACTTAAAATTCCTGTAAAATATGCGGAAATTCCGATAATGAGTGCAAATATCGTACAGATAAAAGCTGCTTTGCCTATTATTTTTTCGTCTTTTACTGCATAAAATTTTTGAACCATTTGAGGCATTCCCCAAGTTCCAAAACTTGTCATAAATATTAAAGACGCAATTGTCAAAAAATTCGGACGTTCTTCCTGTGGTATATGTAAATCATAGTTTTGTGAAACCGCTTGAATAGCTTGTGTAAAACCTCCTGCTTTTATGGTCATAAGGATTACCATGGCTATAGTTCCGCCAAGCATAATAAAACCTTGTATAAAATCGGTTACGGTTACAGCAGAGTATCCTCCTAAAACAAGATAAAGACCGGTAATTCCGACAAGTATAATGAGAGAAAAATCAAACGATATATGAAAAGTTTCTTGAAAAAGATGCCCTAATCCTTTAAAAACCGATGCGGAATATGGCAAAAGGAAAATAAAAATTAAGACTGCACTTATCATTTTTATGTGATCACTCCCGTAGCGAGCTTCAAGAAACTCAGGCATGGTCATTGTGTCAAGATTTTGTGTCATTCGTCGTGTTCGTTTTGCAAGCAAAAGCCAAGCGAACATTGCACCTAAAATAGCGTTTCCTACTCCGATCAAAAGTGCGTAAAAACCGAATCCCCAACCTTGTTTTCCTGCAAAACCTATAAACACAACTGCACTAAAATATGTGGTTCCGTATGCAAAAGCACTCATCCAAGGCCCGAATGAGCGTCCGCCTAAAAAAAAGTCGTTTAGTGTTGAGGTTTTTCTCATTCCCCAAACGCCTACACTGATCATAACAACAAGAAAAACCAAAAGTAAAATTAGGCTGTACATTTTTTTCTCCGAAAATAAAAACGATTTTGAAAATTTACCGACTATCAATTATACAGATTTTCTTTGTTTATGAATAGCGTTTGAATATTTTAGTGTGGAACTTATTTTTAGAAAAACCGATTTTACGGAAAAAATCAAGTATTCCGCAAAACCGGCTCTTTGACTCTTACCTGACTCGAACAGGCCACCTTCTCCTTAGGAGGGAGACGCTCTATCCAGATGAGCTAAAGAGTCGACACAACTACTTTATAAAAAATAAAGTTATTTTTCAAGTGAATTTGAATTTTTACAAAACTAAATTTGATTTCCCCATGGAATATTAAACGAATTAGCTATTTTTTCATAATCTTTTGCGTTCAAATGAGAAGGAAAACCTGTAACAAAAAAAGTTTTGTTTTGGATATTATTTTCAGGTAAGATTTCACTAGAGGTTTCTTCCGTTTTTAAAATATTTCTCATTTTTAGAGCCTGACGGACAACTCCATCTCTAGAATCTATTACTTTTATATTATTCCCGGCTAATTTGCGTATTTGACTTTCATAGTGAATAAAATGGGTACAACCCAAGATTATTGTATCGCAATCATTTTCTTTAAAAAAATTTACAGCAGGTTCACAGGCTTCAAGTTTTTCTTCTTCGCTTGCTCCAATCATATTGTGTTCTATAAACGAGATTAACTTGCCGTCAGCTCTGGAAAAAATTTTGCAATCATCTGCAAAATCGTGAATTAACTTTACTGTGTATTTTGAATTTATGGAGCGTTGTGTTGCCAACAGTCCTATTCTTTTATTTTTGGTTACTTTTTTTGCAAGTTTTATGGCAGGCACAGTTCCTATGAAAGCGACATTAAAAGTTTTTCGCAAAATTTCTAAGGCTGTAACGCTCATTGTGTTACATGCGATGACAATAACTTTAGGTTCAAATTTTTTTATTATTTTTGCACATAACTGTACCGCACAATCTATTACTTGTTTACTCGTTTTTTCTCCATATGGAAAGTTTTTTGCGTCGGCAACATAAATGCATTTTGAGCGAGGATATTTTTCCGTCAAATATTCCATATACGGAAGTCCTCCGGTACCTGAATCTATAAAAGCAAAATCGACTGTCATTGTTGTTCCTTGTTAGTTATATAAAATTATAATTCATTTGACTGATTTTTATCAATGACTTAAAATGATCAGTATGTTTACATCTTCAAAATGTTTGAATCCAGCTTGTATGAAATCAGCCCTTTCGGCTATTGATCCTATTACGGGAGAAATTTATGATGGAGCCGGATTTTGTTTTGATCATTGTCCTGACAAAGAAAAGTCTCAATATGAAATTGTAAAATATGTTGAAGAACACGAAAAAATAGTAGGCTTAAATGCTTGCGGAGTTACTTTTGAAAATATGAGTTTTTCGGACAAAAAATTTTACGGTTGTAATTTTCAGCATACAAGTTTTTTAAATATTCATTCTGAAAGATGCAGATTTAGAATGACTTTTTTTGATTTTTCGATTTTTTCGGATTGTAATCTTTTGAATTCAAATATGCAGTTTATGTCATTTGCAGGTTCAACTTTTTCCCATGTGCTTTTTACGGGTTCTGATTTGATTCATAATAATTTTTGCGGAATTACGGCGTATCAGTCATCTTTTGATGATGGAGACTTGTATAATTCTCGCTTTATAGGAGCGGATTTTCACTTTGTTTCATTTCGTAACTGCAATCTTAAAAATACCAATTTTATGAATATTGCACAGGATAATGTTTCTTTTAAATTATCCAATACAAGAAGTGCAATTTTTTCAGAAGATGTAGTGGAGGGAAAAAATGAAAGTATATTTTCACATGTCAATTGAAGGCTTTTCCAACTGCTATGTAGTTTTGAATGAAGAAACAAAAGAGGCTTTGATTATTGATCCGGGTAAAATTTCTCTTGAAATTATAGATCAAATAGAAAAAGATGATTATCAATTGGTTGCAGTTTTGATAACGCACAATCATCCAAGTCATGTTAGAGGTCTAAAAACTTTACAGCGGATTTATAATCCAAAAATTTATGCTTCAGATTACGAGGTTGCCGGAATTGAAACAAAACTTTTGAGAGGAGATGGAGTTATCAAGATTGCAGGTCTATTTGTAAGTTATCTTTCTGTGCCCGGACACACTCCGGATTCTATGGTTTTTAAAATTGGGCAAATTCTTTTTACAGGGGATGCTATGAGTGCCTGTATGTTAGGAAATACAAACAGCAAGTATTCTAAGCGATCTTTAATAGCAAATATAAACTCAAAAATTGCAGGAAATAAAACAGATGTTATTGTAATGCCCGGTCATGGGCCTCCTTCAACTCTTGCTGCTGAAAAAAAATATAATCTTACTTTCGGAATTTCAAAGAATGAAGATGCAATCATGTGATTTTTTTAGTAAAATGTGCAGGTAATTTTCCAATTTCGTCCAAGATTAAAAGCCCATCTTGACTGTGCGTATTCATCGAGTTTTTCTGCCGCTTCAACAAAGCCTTGTGCTTGTGTTTCTCTGCATATTTTTGCAATTTCAGGATAAAATTTATTTATGTAATGTCGGTTGGCAAGGTTTGTTCCGAAGTATTGTGAAATGGCAGAAAGAGGTTGTTGAAAAAGATATGCCATAAATTCGTTACGTAAAAGATAATCGTTTTTTATGTCATAGCTTAAAGATGGCGTTACAAAAAAATATGCTTTAATGAATTCTATGGAATTTTTGTCGGTTTTGTCAAATAATTCGTAAATGAATGTTCTAAATTCGCTATCGATAAAAAAAATTCCGTGCATTCCTTCATGGCAAATAAAAGTTGTTCTAAGATAATCAGGCGATTCTTTTGAAATGGAAATCAAAGCTGTATTTGTACCGGAAAAAATTCCGTTTTCATATTTTATCCAACCGTTATCAAGTAAAATTTGTTTTAACATTAGTTCTTCATTGTTCAATTGGAAATTTTGTTTTTCAACGGCAGTAAAAAATCCGGCTAAATCTTCTGATTTGTAGTCGTGTGCATTATAGCCGTGAAGAGAAATCATTTGTTCGTCTTTTAGCAAAGTTCCTACAAAATTTGCTTTTTCTACAAAAAAAGCTAAACGTTTTAAAAATTTATCTTGGACAGAATAGTCTGCAAAATCTAAAATTAAGATAGAGGGAAATTCTTCCCAAGCAAAAAGTTCAAAATCTTTGCTTCTCCAATTTTCTTTTGGCCAGTGAATTATTAATCCGGGATCTGCTAAAATCGGTTTTGAATTTTCAATTTCTGCTGAAAGATCAAAAACAAGCGAATTTACAAACTGATTGTTTTTTACAAAGTAAACATTTTCAATATTATTATTTTCAAACATAATTGAATTTAATGTTATTTTGTGTTCATTTTGCCATGGATAAAGATTTAATTCTGCATTTGCGATTTTCATTTTAACATTTAATTCATTATTTTTTCTTTTGGAGTTTTGCTTTAAGATATTTGAAAGTTCCACGTAAATTGGAAAGTTTTTTGCATGTATAGAATTATCGGAAAAACTTGAATCATTTTCGTATGAAAAATTCCATGGAGCATTTTGGGCTTGCTCTATATTTTGCACTAAAATGCCCCCCTTGCTTACATAGCCGAACCATGGGTTAGGTGAACAAAATTTCCATCCCAATTTTGTTTGTGTAATCTTTGAGTTTAATATGAGAATTTTTTGTGTAGAGTAAATTACAAAACCTGCAACAGCATCCTCTGTTTTTTTTGTTTTGGGGATTTGATAAGAAATTGTTAGTCTGTTTTCAAAAGTATTTTGTCTTGTAAGTTTTCCGGATACCGATTCGTGATGTCTTTGTTTATCTTTTACTTTCTGATAATCAAAAAATTCTTTTTCGGTTAAAAAATATATGGCAAAATTAGTGTTTTCAAAAAAGTTATTGTCAGTACAAAAGTCTTTTATTTTTATGGTAAGTTCCAAGGCAGGAGAAGAATTTTGTGCTGTTTTTGAATCTAAGGACTTTAATTCGTTAAATAATTCTTTTGGAAACTTAAAAATCATGTAAGGCTCTTTTTCAGGATTAAGAATCGAAGCAGATTTTGCTTCAGAATTGCAGGCGATAAGAGGATATGATTTTTCTTTATAATTTATCGAAAGTTTTGAGTTGGTAACACCATCGGAACAAGATAGAAAAAAAATGCAAAGAGATGCAAGTAAAAAAAATACAAAAGGTTTATCTTTTTTCATTTGTAATTTTTTCGGCATAAAAAGCCTTGTAGTTAAGATTTTTACATTTGATAAAATGTATAGCAGGTAAAAAGCTTTCATGGTATACTCCTGTTATGATACAAACCGACTTGCAGGATGTCATTCTCTTTCCGCATGGAAATTTGCTTTCACAGCTAAAGCTTGTGCAAAAAGAAATTCTTGATATATACAATGATTCTAATATTATTCCGCTTTTTTGTGAATGTGCTGTTATTTCTTCTGGTAGTTATAATGCAAATAATATGAAAAATATGTTTCAATCTAAAAATGAAAAAGCTTTTTTGTCATGCATAAAATTTTGCAAAGGTTTGTTCTATTGTCTTTTTGAGCATTCTTTGATTTTTCAGCTTTCTTCTGATGAGTTGGAAAATTTTACCTCTTTTGATTTATTGCCAAAAAAGAACGCTTTTTGTTTTGCAAAAATAGAAAATGATGAAGTTGATTTGCAAAAAATTGCTGAATTAAATAAAAAGTTAAAAATCGAACAAAAACTTAGAGTGTTTCAACTTGCTGATGGGAAAATTCTTGGTGATTTTAAAAATATGAAAAAACTTGAAATTTCAACTTATGAAAAGATATGGGTAAAATTAGCTTAAAATCTTATAAAATGCTCTGAAAATGAATTTTATAAAGTTTTTCAAAAACTGAAAGCGAGTTTTAAATATTTGTAAATTAGCAAATATTAAAATTATAAAATAACTGAAACTGCAAAATAAAATGAGGGCAAAATACATGAATAAAAGGCAAAATAATAAAAAGCATACAAAAAATATTTTGAATCCTGCAATTTTTTTAACTGTTTTTGCAGTTTGTGTTGTTTTTTTTATATTTATCAAAACTATTTACGATGACAGGTACAATGATAATGACAAATCTGTGTGTATCAACTGCACCGGTGATGAAAATGGCAATTCAGATTTTGATCTTGACGGCAACTCCTGTAACAATAAAAATTTTTGTACTGACAATTCAGAGTGCCTACTTTGTAATGAAAATAAAATGCAGGGAGAAAGTCCGGAACTTCCTATATGCTCCGATTGTTCTTTTGGAAAAACTCATGAAATAATCAAACACGATAATTATACTCTTTGTTACTGCGAAAAATTTGAACAAGCGGAATGGGTAGCCTATGAACTTACCCGTGAAGATCTTGAAAAAAACGCTTCACGGAAAAATAATTTTAGATCAGATCCTCTTGTTTCTACAGGAAGTGCATCTCCTGAAGATTATTACAAATCAGGATATGATAGGGGACACTTGGCTCCTGCAGCTGATATGAGCTTTTCTCAACAAGCTATGGACGATTCATTTTTTATGAGCAATATGAGTCCTCAACACAGCGATTTGAATCGTAAAATTTGGGCTGTAATTGAAAAAGAAGGCAGAGAATGGGCAGAAAAATACGGTTCAGTTTATATAGTAACAGGTCCTGTTCTTAACAAAGAAAATTTTGCTGCTATTGGAGAAAATAAAGTTGCAGTTCCGGAGTTTTTTTATAAAATTTTTGTTTCTTGGAGTAACGAAGACAACAAATATGTTTACATTTCTTATCTGGTTCCCAATTCGTTCAATTCACAAAATCCTAAAGATTATACAACTTCTGTAACTGAATTGGAAAATCTTACCGGAATTGATTTTTATCCCCTTTTAAACGATGTTGTTTTTTGACTTTTTATTTTTAATTGCTAAAACCTAAAACATATATTATCATTATTGTAAACATGAAAATAAGTAAGACGCATTATTACATAGGAGAGCATTAATGGCAAATATTTCATCTTTACAGGCAGTTCGTTATAAATACGAACCGAAATTACCCGCTGTTTTAAAAAACAATATCGAGGAAATTCAACTTGAGTTTGGAAAGGCTACACAGGCAGTTTCTGATAGAGAAGAACTTGCAAGTCTTTTTGCTAATACTTACGGAAAACCGGAAGCTGTTTTTGTAAAAGGTAAAAATCCCGACGTAAAAAAGGAAATAAAAGTGGGCGTAATTCTTTCCGGAGGACAGGCTCCGGGAGGTCATAATGTAATTGCAGGACTTTTTGACGGAATCAAAACCGGAAATAAAAATTCAAAATTATTTGGTTTTAAAAATGGTCCCGGTGGCTTAATCGAAAATAGTTACATTGAAATAGATTCAAAACTGATGGATGAATACCGAAATACCGGTGGCTTTGATATGATCGGTAGTGGCAGAACAAAAATTGAAACACCTGAACAATATGAAAAAGCAATTGAAACTGCAAAAAAAATGGATTTGGATGCAATTTTGATTGTTGGAGGTGATGATTCCAATACAAATGCGGCTTTGCTTGCAGAACGTTTTTTTGCCGAAAAAATAAAAACTCGTGTCATCGGAGTTCCAAAAACGATAGACGGGGATCTAAAAAATGAACAAATTGAAACTTCTTTTGGATTTGATACGGCTTGCAAAACTTACTCGGAGCTCATCGGTAATATAGGACGTGATGCAAATTCTGCAAAAAAATACTGGCATTTTATAAAACTTATGGGACGTAGTGCCAGTCATATTGCACTTGAATGTGCACTTCAAACTCAGCCTAATATTTGTTTGATTTCGGAAGAGGTTGAAGAAAAGAAAATGACATTAAAGCAAATTACTGACTATATTTGTGATGCAATCATAAAACGTGCCGAAAAAAATGAAAACTTCGGTGTTGTTCTTATTCCTGAAGGTCTTGTTGAGTTCATTCCTGAAATGAAGGTTTTGATTTCCGAATTGAATGATAAAATGGCATTGAAAGCAGATGAATTCAATAAACTTGAAAACTTTGAAGATAAAAAAAGATGGCTTAAATCAAATCTTACCGACTGTTCTTTTAAAACCTTTGATGCCTTACCTGAATTGATAGCCTCTCAATTTCTTGCTGACAGAGATCCTCACGGAAATGTTCAAGTTTCACGAATTGAAACGGAAAAGCTTATTGCCTCAATGGTAGAAAATGAACTTAAACTTCTAAAAGCCTGCGGCAAATACAACGGTAAATTCAGTTCGTATACTCACTTTTTCGGTTATGAGGGTCGATGTGCTTTTCCTTCAAATTTTGATGCCGATTATTGTTATTCGCTCGGTTATACGGCTTTTCTTTTGATAGCAAGTGGGGTTACAGGATATCTTTCTTCTGTGCGGAATTTAACAAAACCTGCAGATCAGTGGGTTTCCGGAGGAATTCCTTTAACTATGATGATGAACATGGAGCAAAGACACGGAACTAAAAAACCTGTTATAAAAAAAGCTCTTGTAGAATTAGATGGAAAGCCTTTTAAGGAATTTGTAAAAAATCGTGATGAATGGAAGTATAATACTTCTTTTTTATTTCCGGGAGCGATTCAGTATTTTGGACCGGCACAGGTTGCGGATCAGCCTTCAAAAACGATTTTGCTTGAAAGAAATTCTTAACGCGGGGTTAAACTTAGAGGCAATTCAAGGCCGTTTGCTTCCAGCAGTGTTTTGTCTCTAAGTATTTCGCTTGTTTTTCCTTCAGCGATTATTTTCCCTTTTGATATAAGAATGGTTCTGGAGCATGTGTCCCATACAAAATCTAAATCATGGCTTGTTATTATCTTTAACTGTTCAAAGCTGTTTAAAAGGTTTATCAAATTACGTCTATTTTTAGGATCTAAGGCTGCACCGGGTTCATCCATTATTATTATGTCAGGTCTTAACGAAAGTATTGTTGCTATCGAAACCAGTTTTTTTTCACCGCCACTTAGTTCATATATTTTTTTATTTTTAAGATGAGGTACGTTTACTTTTTTTAGAGCATCATCAACTCTTTTTTGAACTTCATCTTCGCCGATTCCGTAATTTCTTGGTCCAAATGCTATATCCTGTTCTACGGTTGTCATAAAAAGTTGATTTTCTGAATCTTGAAAAACATAGCCGATCTTTTCACGTATTTTTATAAGAGAGCTTTTTTCAAGGGTGATTCCTTCAATTTTTATTGAACCCGAATAATTTAAGTTTAATCCTACTAAAAGTTTTAATAAAGTGGATTTTCCTGCTCCGTTAGAACCTATTATTCCTATAGAATCGTTTTTATTTGCAGTAAGTGAAAAATTTTCTAAAATTGGAATTCCTTTTTTGTAGGAGAAACTTAAATTCTGAATTTCGATGCATGTTTTATTCATATTGGTTATTTTTGGTTATTTAAAAAAATTGAGATAAAATTTCCGACTAAAGTAAAAATCGGAAAAATTCTGAAAATAATAAAAGAAACTGATGTTATAATCAAAAATATAAAATCCGAAAATTTTAATTTTGATTTTTCCGTAACAAAAAAACTGCTTCGGTAACCTCTAAGGCACATACTCTCGTAAAGTTCTTCCGCTCTGTTTAATGTACGTAAAAGTAGATTTCCTGTAAGTGAACCCCATGCTTTAAAATGAACTCCTTTTTGACCCGGAGCTCTGAGTGTATAAGATTGTTTTATTTTTTTTACTTCTTCAAGCAATACCAGAATGTAACGGAAAGTAAGCATGATTTGGGTTATAAAAATTTCAGGAAGATGAATGAATTTTAAGGAGTAGCAAATCTTTTCTATAGATGTCGATGCTACAAGTATGTAAGCTGCAAAAACGCTCAACAAACCTTTTAATATAAGCGACAACATTGACAGCATTCCCGAAGAAATGCTTATTCCTAAAAATATTCCTGCAACTTCTCTATCAAAAAACGGGTTAAATATACCCATAACAAAAACTATTGGAAGTACCAGTCTTAAACGATAAAAGGCACTCTTAAAACTTAGATCTCCGATAAAAAACATTAAAATCGGATAAATCGCCATTGAAAGAATGCCTTGAGGATTATACTTATCAAAAGAAATAGTAACACAAAGATAAAAAACTGTAATAAATAACTTTATCGTCGGATTTATGTTATTTATCCATTTATCTTGAATTGCAGTTTCATTTAAATCTTCAATTTCGTATATCGCTCTATTTATCGCATCCATTGTGCATGTCAGTTTTATTTAGTTGCCTTTTTCTTTTTGCCTCTAATCAGCTTAACTATAAAACCGATTCCAAATGTTATGACAAAAACGAATATTGCCCCGACAATTCCTGAAACAGTTGTGCCTGCCATGCTTTCAGAATCTTTAAAAGAATAATCCGGTAAGAAAGAGGCAGCATCTTGTACTTTTAGCGAATTATCATAAACTTTTCCTTCAGCTTCAAGTTCAGCTGTTCCTGCAATTTTTTCCATTGCCCATTCAAGACCGTCAGGATTACTTGAAGCAACAAGTGAAAGTCCTCCTGCAATTACCAACGCTACACATGCAAGAACTATTAAAGTTGCCTTTATTGAAAGTTTACCATGTTTTTCTTCATTTTCTTCCGGAATTCCCCAAAGAAGTTCAGGGCGAGCAACAGCTATAAAGCTAAGAACTGCTGCTGTAATTAAACCTTCTCCTAATCCTATTGCAAGGTGGATAGGTTGCATTGCAGCTGCAAAAAATTTAAAAGGGAGTTCTGTAACACCGGAAATTAAAGTTTCTAAAACTACGCTGAATGCTCCCAATTGAAGTGTCAAAACGCAGCCTACAATGCTTGCACAGATGATTTTTCCGATATTTGTACCTTTTTTCATGATCGGTCGCCAAATTAAAAACGAGCCTACAAAACAGCCGTAAAAAGCCATGTTCCATACGTTGCAGCCGAGAGCTAAAAGTCCTCCGTCGGCAAAGAAAAGTCCTTGAATTAGAAGAACTGCTATCATAGTCAAAAAACCTGCGTAAGGGCCCAGTAGTGCACTTAGCATCATTCCTCCGCAAAGGTGTCCCGAACTTCCCGTGCCGGGAATTGTAAAGTTAATCATTTGTGTAGCAAAAACAAATGCACCCATAACCCCCATTAAAGGAACTTTTTTTTGATCATTTTCATCATGAATCTTTTTGATTGAAAATCCTGCTGCAATTGCCGACAATCCGTACATTGTTCCGGCTACTGCAGGTGAAATTAAAGCGTCTGCCATGTGCATAAACATCTTCTCCTATAATGTTTTACTGAATACTTTTCGCATTCAGTTCATTATTAGGCAAAGATAGTAAAATGTCCAGCATTTTTTTTAGATAGAAAAAGCAGGTAGATAATTAAGAAAATTTTACAAAAAATTTAACAGCCTTGCGTTATTACACGTGTAAAAAAACTGTCTAATTCTTCAGGACTTTCTTTTAAACCGTTTTTTATCCACCATTGTATCATTTCGATAAAACTTCCCGAAATATGATTCATAACAAGGTCAACCGGTAAATCTGAATTCAGCTTTTGAGGTCTATCTTTTATAAAACTTATATACATCAATTCTTTTAATTGTTCTTTTAAGTACACCAAAAAGTATTCGTTACCCTGACATGAAAGAATTGTCAGAATATTATTGTCGTTTTCTTTTATATGCTGAATTATGTGGCAAATCAAAGAATTAGGCATTCCCTCCCGTTGAGAGTGTCCATGGTTGTGTTCAATATTTTTTGCAGAGTCAAAAATATGTTTTATAATTTGTTGGCACATGTAATCTAAAAGGGCTTCTTTGCTTTCAAAATGTAAATAAAACGTACTTCTTCCGATATTTGCTCTGTCAACAATTTCTTGTACACTTATTTTATTAAAATCCTGCTCCGGGAGTAGGCTTAGAAAAGACTTGACAATTGCATTTTTGGTTTTTATCTGTCTTTTATCCATGTTTCTCCTTTCCGTAAAACAAAGTTTTATAATGCTCTTTGAATTTACGGTAAAATAATGTATATTGATTTTATGAAACTATATTCAAAAAATCAATTGATAACGGTGGTAATTTGCTGTGTTTTTGTGGCAATTGTGCTGACATGCTTTGTTTGTTTTAAGGTTTCTTCAACTTTTGTTTCAAAATCAGGTTTTTCTTTGCAGGATAAAGATGTTTTGCAAGATTTTGATTCAGTTGATCAGAATGAACAATTTGAAGATGAGTTTATTTTTGACTCGAATTTAAAAACGGTATCAGTTTCAGACGGTTATACGCAAGATGAGATGCAAAATATTTTTGTTTATGAAAAATGCAGCGACGCTGTAGTAAACATAAGCACAAAAGTAATGCAATATGATTGGTTTTTTGAAGCATATCCTACCGACGGAGGAATAGGATCCGGTGCAATTATAGATAAGCGAGGCTATGTAGTTACTAACCGCCATGTAATAAAAGATGCGTATAAAATATATATTTCGCTGGCAAACGGTACGCAATATGAGGGAAAACTTGTAGGTGCGGATAGTCAAACCGATATTGCCGTCATAAAATTTGAAGTGCCTGAAAAAGAAGAACTTACAACAATATCTTTTGCAGATTCAGCAAAATTGAAAATCGGGCAAAAAGTTATTGCAATAGGAAATCCTTTCGGTTTTGACAGAACAATGACAACCGGGATTATTTCAAGTTTGGGTAGACCGATTCAATCAAATAATACGATTATGCAGGACATGATTCAAACCGATACTGCAATAAATCCGGGAAATTCCGGTGGTCCGCTTTTGGATTCGCAAGGAAGAATGATAGGAATTAATACCATGATTTATTCCAATTCAGGAAATTCTGCAGGGGTAGGTTTTGCGGTTCCTGTAAATACTGCAAAAAGAATTGTAAGTGATCTTATGCGCTATGGAAAAGTAAGACGAGGAAGACTTAATATTTCTGTTTTACCGGTAACTCCACAGCTTTCAAGGTATGCAAATCTTTCCATAACTGACGGAATTCTTATAAGTGAAGTACAAAAGGGCAGTAATGCTGAAAAGGCAGGTTTAAAAGGTGGTACGGAACCTGTACGCTATGCAAGAAGTTTGAACGTTTTTTACCTTGGAGGGGATATAATTACTGCAATAAACGGAAAAAAATGCAGCGGAATTGCGGATTATAATTCAGCTTTGGAAGCTACAAAACCCGGAGAAACTGCGGTTGTTAGAATTTTACGCGGCCAAAAAATTATTGATTTAACGGTTGTTCTTGAAGAAGCAAACGGAAAATAAAAAAAAATCGGGGTTTTTAATATGCGTAAACTTGAAGTTGTTTCACCTTTTGAGCCAAGCGGTGATCAGGGACAGGCAATAGAAAAACTTTCCGAAGGTATTTTGCTGGGCAATCGATTTCAAACTTTAAAAGGTGTTACCGGTTCGGGCAAGACCTTTACTATGGCAAAAATAATTGAGAAAGTTCAAAAACCTACTTTGATTATCAGTCATAATAAAACTCTTGCCGCACAGCTTTACAAGGAATTTAAAAATTTTTTTCCTAATAATGCCGTTGAATATTTTGTTTCGTATTACGACTATTATCAACCGGAAGCCTACGTACCGCAGCGTGATTTGTATATCGAAAAAGATGCTTCAATAAATGATGAAATAGATAGAATGCGTTTGAGTGCAACTTACAGCCTTATGGAAAGAAGAGATGTAATTGTAATTGCTACAGTCAGTTGCATTTACGGACTTGGAATGCCTGATCTTTACAAGGATATGAGGCTTCATGTTGAAAAAGGTCAAATTTTAGATCCTGTAAAATTTTCAAAAAAGCTCATTGATTTGCAGTATTCCAGAAACGATGCAATTCTTGACAGGGGAAATTTTCGTATAAAAGGCGATGTTTTGGAAATTTTTCCTGCTTACATGGAAACCGACGAAGCTTACAGAATTGAATTGGATTGGGAAGAGGTTGTCAGCATTAAACGATTCAATGTCATCTCTCATGAAACTGTGGAAGATTTGGATGAAACTGTGATTTATCCTGCAAAGCACTTTGTTGTCCCTCACGATTTACTGGTAGAATCTACAAAAAAAATTGAGCAGGAAATGGAAGAACAGGTTGCTTTTTTTGAAAGCAAGGGAAAATTGTTGGAAGCTCAAAGAATAAAAACAAGAACAACCTATGATATTGATATGATGAAAGAAGTTGGATATTGTCCCGGAATAGAAAATTATTCCGGGCCGATTTCAGGGAGAAAAAGAGGGCAGCCTCCTGCAACTTTGCTACATTATTTTCCGGATGACTTTTTATGTTTATTAGATGAAAGCCATGTAACTTTAAGTCAAATAGGGGCTATGTACGAAGGAGACCGCAGCAGAAAACAAAATTTAATAGATTTTGGATTTAGATTACCGAGTGCCTTAGATAATCGTCCGTTAAAATTTGAAGAATTTGAAAAAAAATTAAATCAAGTTATTTTTGTAAGTGCAACTCCTCGTTCAGAAGAAATCAGGAGAAGTTGCCAAGTTGTAGAGCAACTTATTCGTCCTACAGGACTTTTGGATCCTGAAATTTTTGTTCGCTCATCTGAAGGACAAATGAAAGATATTTACGAGCAAATTAAAGCAAATATCAATAAAAAAGAACGCAGTCTTGTTCTTACTCTTACAAAAAAAATGGCAGAAGATTTAACCGACTACTTAAGCAATCTGAACTTAAAAGTAAAATATATTCATTCGGAAGTTGAAACTATTGAAAGAGTTGAAATTCTAAAGGGTTTACGTGCAGGAGAATTTGACGTTCTTGTCGGGATCAATCTTTTGAGGGAAGGTATAGACTTGCCTGAAGTTTCATATATTGCAATTTTAGATGCGGACAAAATAGGTTTTTTGCGTTCGGCAACTTCCTTAATTCAAATTATCGGGCGAGCTGCCAGAAATGTAAACGGAAAGGTTGTTATGTACTGTGATTCTGTAAGTGAGGCTATGAAAGAGGCTATTGCAGAAACGGAACATCGCAGAAAAATACAAATAGCTTACAATGAAGAACATGGAATAACACCCAAGACAATCAAAAAAGAAATTGATGATATGCTTGTTCGCCAAAATGAAGAAAAAAAAGATATAGTTGAAATTGAACTGGGAGTTCTTGAAAAACGCACTAATATGCTTGATTCAAAACAACGAAAAGAACTTATAAAAGCAATGAAAATAAAAATGAATCAGTGTGCTGACTTGCTTGATTTTGAAAGTGCGGCAATTCTTCGTGATAAAATAGCTCAAATTAAGGAGCAATTTGGTGAGTAAAATTCATGATGAATTTCAAAATGAATTGCAAGCTGTAGAAATTCTTTGTCGGGAAAAAAATCTTGATGATGAAAATCTTTTAAAACTTATAAAATGTACTGATAAAAATGTTAATCAATATCTTATGCAAAAAGCTGATGAAGTACGCAGAAGTTCTTTTGGTAATAAAATTTTTGCACGAGGTTTGATAGAAATTTCAAATTATTGTAAAAACGACTGTTATTATTGTGGCATTGCAGGTTCCAATAAAGCTGTTCAAAGGTTCCGTTTAAATTTTGAACAAATTTATAATTGTGCAAAGCAAGGGTATGAACTTGGTTTTAGAACTTTTGTGTTGCAAGGGGGCGAAGATGTTTTTTTTTCAGATGAAATTCTTTGCAAAATAATAAAAGATTTAAAAAATCATTTTCCGGATACTGCATTGACTTTAAGTTTGGGGGAGCGAAGTTTTCAAAGCTATGAGTGCTTATTTAAAGCCGGTTGTGACAGATATCTTTTACGGCATGAAAGTGCAGATTCAGAACATTATAAAAAATTACATCCACAAAGAATGTTTTTAAAAAATCGTATAGAGTGTCTTAAAAATTTAAAAAAAATAGGATTTCAAACCGGATGCGGCTTTATGGTTGCAAGTCCTTACCAAGACTTTGATTGTATTTTACAAGATCTTAGGTTTATACAGGAATTTAAGCCGCACATGGTAGGAATAGGGCCTTTTTTGCCTGCTTACAATACAGTTTTTTCAAATTTCGGTAACGATTTTATGAATTGCGATGTATCTTCTGTTACAGAAGTTCATAGACTTGATAAACTTTTTTTGACTTTAAGAATTCTTGCAATAGTTAGGATTATGAATCCGAAAGTATTGCTGCCTGCAACAACTGCTTTAGCAACAGTTAGTACAAAAGGACGTGAAATGGGGTTAAAATGTGGCTGTAATGTTATTATGCCGAATATTTCACCAAAAGAATGCATAGAAAAGTATTCCATTTATGACGGAAAATTTTTATGTATTTCAGAATGTGCACAGGAATTTGAAAATCTAAAAAAACAAATAATTTCTTACGGATATGAAATTGTTGTTGACAGAGGTGATTTTCAGGAATAGTGTAAAATTAGGAAGAATATAGCATATGAAAATAACTTTTTTAGGATCAGGAACAAGCCATGGAATTCCCGTTATAAATTGCAACTGTGAATGCTGTATATCCAAGAATCCTAAAGATACACGCTGGAGATGCAGTATAAAAGTTGAAACTGAAGGAGGAGCTTGCGTAATTGTGGACGTAGGTCCTGAATTTAGGTTACAAGCCTTAAAATACGGACTTCCGCACTTGGATGCGGTATTCTTAACTCACAGTCATGCAGATCATTTGCATGGATTGGACGATGTTCGTATTTTTGCCCACACTGCTACAAAAAATTCAAAAAAAACCGAAGAACCTTTAAAAATTTTTTCAAATGAAAATACTCTTAAAGATATAAAATTCAGGTTTGATTATGTTTTTAAAAGTACTCAGCAAGGCGGTGGTAAACCTCTTGTAAAGCTTATTAATTGTTCTGCCTTTAACGAAAATAATCCGATCATGATAAAAGATTTGCAGATTATTCCCGTTCCTATGTTGCACGGAAACTTAAAAACTACCGGGTGGATTTTTACGCAGACTTCTTCAATTGATATAAAAGATTCTTCTCTGAATTTAAAAAATTCAACATCATCTTCTTGCTCCGTAAATTCTTGCAAAAAAAACATAAATTCTTTTGCTTATCTTACCGACTGTAATTTTATACCACCTTCTTCTGTTGAGCTTGTAAAAAATTGTTCGCATGTTTGTATTGATGCACTTCGTGAAAAATGCCATCCTACTCATTTGAATTTTGAGCAGGCGGTAGATTATATTTCAAAGATGAACGGTTTTCACTTTTATTTAACGCATATTAGCCATGAAAGTTGCGATGATGAAATTATGAAAATTATACAAGAATTAAAAGTAAAAAACGGCTTAGGAGACGAAAAACAAATTCAGACTGCATTTGACGGTTTGGAAGTTTTTATAAACAGAATGTCTTTCCCGTGCTGAAATGTTTTATTCTGCCTTTTCCTAATGCATTTTCCAAATAATCAAAGGCTTGGTCTCCTGTACAGTGTCCTGTGTAAAGAGTGAGATTTGTTTGAAATCTTGTGTAATCGATAAGTTCTTCAAAATTCCTTAAATCTTCGGGGCGGATATTTTGTCCTTTTGCATACGGAAAGTGAAATCCGCCTACGTAACTTCGAACTTTTTTATTAGGGAAAAATTCTCTTGCACTTTCTATTGAATTAATAACCCCACGATGAGAACATGAATTAAAAATTACAAGTTCGCTGTTGTCATTGATAACAAAAATTCCCTCATGCTTAAAATCATCAGGGAAAAAATTTTTTCCTATTTTTTTGAACAAACCGGAATTTAGATTTGGAGTTCCATAGTGATTTACAGTACAAGGAATAAACCAGCTGTTTTTAGTTATCTGGCATGGCTGTGTAAGCATACGGATTCTTGCAAGATTTTTTATTTTCGGATTCAGACCTATAAATTTTTTTTGAATTCCTGATACTGAATAATATTTGTCGTGGGTATATTGCATTAAAATTTCAGAATTTTTATTCACTTTACAAAATTTATCTAATCCGCCGGTGTGATCATAGTGAGCGTGAGATAAAAGCAAAACTTCCACTTCACACAAATCTATTTTCATTTTTTTTGCATTTTTATAAAAATCAGAATTAGGCCCCGTGTCCAACAGAATTTTTCTGTCTTCAAATTCTATCAACATGGAAAGGCCGTGAGCAGTTCTTAAAGTAATATCTTCAGAAGTATTTTCCAATAAAAAAGTTACTTGAACCAAATCTTTTACCTGCTCAAAAAAAAACTGAATTCGTATTGAAAATCAACACAAATTCAGCTTGTAATACCGTGCAATAAAACTACACTTTCTTTGTAATAAAACCGCTTCTCAGGCAGCGTGTACACATTTTTACAGTCATCGTCTGTCCTCCGATTTCTGTCTTTACTTCAACAATATTTGGTTTCCATGTGCGACGCTGGTGATTCTTTGATTTACTAACCGAATTCCCGGTTAAAGTACCTTTACCACAAATATCACATCTTCTTGACATATCTTTACCCTACCTAAAAAATCTTTCTAAAATTAATGCAGTTGAGTGTAGATGGTAGCAAAGATATCTAAAAAAGTCAATAGAATGTTAAAAATGGTGTTATCAAAATAAAAGAATTGATTTTTAAGAATTTGCCTCTTATAATTTAACTGATAAATGAAATTTTTACAGCCCATTGATCATTTTTTTTCTTTTAGAAAAATATGTTCTCAACGTAGTTTTTCCGTGTTTATAAAAAATCATAAAGTTCTTGTAAATTCAAAGCCTGTTACGGATAGGGCTTTTCTTGTAAATGCGGAAAAAGATTTCATAACTGTTGACGGAGTAAGAATAAAAAATATAAAACACTTATATTTTATGATGAACAAGGGAAAAGATGTTGTTTGTTCAAGAGTCAGCAGCAGGCACAAAACTGTCTTTGATTTTATGGGCGAGTTTGCTAAAGAAAAATTACTTCATATTGCAGGAAGACTTGATGCTGATAGCACAGGTCTTTTAATTCTTACTACAAACGGAAGTTTCAGTAATTTTATTACGGATCCGAATAATTCGATTGAAAAAACTTATGAAGTTGTTTTAAAAAATCCTGTTTTACAAAAAGATCAAAATAAATATATTGAAGGCTTTTTAAATGGAATTTATTTGGATGATTTAAAACAGGGGTCATCTTTTACTACAAAGTCTTGTAAGTTGGAATTTACTTCGGAAACAACTTGCTGTGTGAAGATTTGTGAAGGCAAATTTAGGCAAGTTCGCCGTATGTTCAGTTTTTTCGGAAACGAAGTTGCACAGCTTAATAGAACAGGAGTAGCAAACTTTTGTCTTGATAAAAGTCTTTGCAAAAATCATTATAGATTTTTAACAAATGAGGAACTGAAAATTTATGAGTGAAAAAATTTCTACTTCGCTAAAGATGATGTTTATAGGAGCATGCGGAACCGTTACCGGAAGCTGTACCTTACTGCGGTATACTAGAGCTGATAAAGAAAAAAACATTTTAATTGACTGCGGGCAAGTTCAAAATGAAAATTTTGAATACGGTTCTTTTCAATATCTTATGAATATTGCACCTAAAATTGATATGATATTTTTAACTCATGCTCATCAGGATCACATAGGTTTGTTGCCGTTTTTAATTGAATACGGTTTTAACGGAATAGTTTGGTGTACCAGAGCGACTTTTGATGCGAGTCTTATTATGTTGAAAGATCAGATGACTATCGAAAAACGAAGTGAAAATGAAATCGATGCAATTTTAAGAATGATAAAATTCAATCCGGTAGAAGATTACAAAAAAGATTTTCACTTCGGAACAACGTGGTGCGGGCTTTCCGATGGTTTGCAGGTAGGTTTTTTGAGAAGCGGGCATATTTTAGGTAGTTGTTCACTCCAGTTTAGATGGATTTGGACGGAAACTTCAAGTGAAAATAAACAAAAATTTGACTGGAAATATATTTCTTTTTCCGGGGATTTAGGGCCTGTAAAATCAAATGAAGAAAATTCCTTGTGTCTTAAGGATATTCAATTTCCGTATTATGGTAATTCAAATCCGTATTTAGTAATGGAGTCAACTTACGGTTCACACGCGAGAGAGTATTTTTATGATGTAACGGAAAAGAGAAGCAGTGAACTTCAAAAAATCATAAATGAAACAATTGAAAAAAAGGGTACTGTATTGATACCTGCATTTGCGTTGAACAGATCGCAGGAAATTCTTCTCGACCTTTATTATTTGGAAAAAAATTATAAGATAGGCAAGGGGTTTCCGATTGAAATGACCGGTGAATACAGAAAAAATCCTCAGATAACCTTGTCAGTTTCTTTTAATAAAAGTTCAGTTTATGATTTTTCCGAAAATCATGAAAAACGCATACGTGAAGTTCTAAAAAAGGCAGGAATTTATGAAAGCGATATCAAAAAGCTGAAAAAAATTGCGTATGTTGATCTTTCAGATCAGATAAACGAAGAAATTTTGAATATTGACATTGAAGATATGCGGGTAAAAAGTAGGGTAAGGATATGTTCAAATCTTATACATCAGGTAAATAAAGTTTATCACAGGAATTTTTTTGATTCTACAATGGACAAAAAGGGTGAAATAAAGTTTGTATACATGCCCAAAATGTTTATGCAAAAATTTGGTTTGAGTCAAAAAAATTTTGATTTTGAGCAAGCCCGAAATCTTTTACACAATGCTCTTGATTGTGAGGATTATAGAGAAGATAAAAGAATCGGCAAGATTGTTGTAGCTTCAAGCGGAATGTGCGACAAAGGAAAGGTAACGCAGATTCTGCCTGAAATCCTAAAAGATCCCAACAGCTGTGTTATACTCTCAGGATATCAGGCGGAAGGAAGTAACGGATGGTATTTAAAAAATTTTAAAGATTTTCCCGAGGACGAAAAATATAACACGGAACTGGATTTTGGTATAAGCGACAAAAAAATTAGAATAAAGCTTTGTGATGTAAACTGTAAAATATATGATTTTTCTAAATATTATTCAGGACATGCTGATCAGAATGTTTTGAGTGAGTATGCACACGGAATAACATCAAAAGTTCAAAATTATGCAGAATGTACGGTTTTTTTAAATCACGGAAAAGATGAAAGTCGCGAAGCTTTAAAAGAAAAAATTTTACAAATGAATAACGACAGTCAGTGTGTTGACGAGCAGGGAAATTATTGTCCTCATAAGCTTCAAGTTGTTTTGCCTAAAGCTCAGGTATGGTATACATTAAGCGATTCTTCTTGTGATGTTAGTCAGCAGGAAATTCAAAAAAATGTTGAAAATCGAATATGTCCGGTCAGTGAAGAAGAACGTAAATTTTTTGAAACCATGCCAAAAAAAGCGGTGAACTATGGAAAAAAGAGCTTTACCATAGAAGACATTGAAGTCTTTTATCCTGAAAATTTTACTAACGAGCAGGTTGACAGTTTGATGAATGCTATTCGTAACAGCCTTTTGTAAATTTCCAATACTTTGGAGCAAAATAATCTATATGCCAGCCCCCGTTGTATAGTCCGTTTTCATCAACGCTCGGACAGACAAAAATTACATTGGTAGGATTTTCTGTATCGTAAAAAAGCCGGTTAGAAGTCCAATCACCTGAGTTTTTTATAGGGAATAGAGAAGTTTCATCGTAAGGAGTGGTTATGCTGAATATGTATTTTCCCGGTTTTATGTTAAGGTGCATAGCAACCCCTCCCATCAGCCAATAAGTTTTTTGGTAGTTTAAAAAAAATGATCGGAGCTGACCTTTGAACATCGTAAAAAAACTTTTTGGCTCATTGTTTTCCAAAATCTGTGTGTTTGCTACCCATTCATATTTTGCTTTGATTTTGTCAGAATAAGTAACATCTTCTCCTGTTTGGGCATCCGTAACAGTTATCCAGCATTTTACATGATTAAGTTCGTAATTGTTTTGAGGTCTGTAGATGATTATCGACCAGGGATTTGGACTTACAGAAAATTTAGTGTCTGTAGAAAAACTTTGTTCGGCAGTTTGAGAAAAAAGCGATGAAATGTTAAAAAAAACTGCCGTAAATAAAAAAATTAAAAAGACAAAAATCTGTTTTACCGATTTCATCCTAAGACACTCCGGAAAAAATCACCCTAAAACGGTTTTTTCAATTTCAAACATTTGGCTTCGGTACAAGCCTGAAATATTATGTCCGTAATCTGATAAAAGTTGAATTATATTCCTTGCATGTTCTTTTGTATCACATCCATTGAGTCTGTCTCCTGCATCCCCAAGTCCGGGCATAATATATGCTTTTTTGTTCATAACAGGATCCATCCATAAAGTGTAACAGGTACAATTTTCCAAAGCTCTTGTAACTCTTATACTTCCTTTTAATGTTGAAATAGTATTAAAAAACGAAATCGATTTAGGTTTTATGCCTTGTTCCTGTAAATATTTTACAACCGTTACAAGAGAGCCTCCCGTGGCATTCATAGGATCTGCAAAAATCAAATTTTTTCCTTCAAGTTTATCTAATTCAAAAAAAGATTTATCCAAATCAAGCACGTATTCCATATTATCTTCATTTTTAGAGTCATTTCTGCTTATTTTGAACAATGCAAAAGGCGTTATATATCTGTGAGAAGAAAATTCTTCAATTTCTTTTGAAAGAATCATACTCGGAAGTAATGCACCTCGCAACATTACACACATAACGGTATTTTCTATTTTGTGATCAATATCGGGAATCTTGTGAACGGCAAAATTTTGCACCGGAAAATTAACCGGAGTTTTTACAATTATGTAGCCTTTTTTGTCAGTTTTTTGATTTGTATAAGCCATGCGAAAAAGCATTTCATATGCTCTTTGGCTGTAATAAATAAATTCTTGATGATCAGTTTCTTCGTTTCTTAGTTTTGAAATAACCCTGCTTGCTTCCGCCTGTGCTTGAACGTCCGTTTCAAAAGAATAAACTTTAATTTGCGGATGTTTTTTACAAATGTTATGCATTTCATGTCCCATTTTGTCATAGCATTCGATTATTTTGTTTTGGTTTACCGGTTCAAAATATTTCATCGTCTCTTTGAACATTTCATCCAATTGCTTTAATTCTTTTACATCTTCATTTGTCAGGTAGCCGTCTAAATCTTCGGCCTTTAATATAATCTTATTGTCGCCCATGCGTACTCCTTATAGTAATTCACTCTGAAAACCAATTATACCATAAATTTTTTTTTAATAATATAAAATTTAAAAAAATTTGCTTTTAAAAAGCTGTGTTGTATAAAAACTCTATTATTAGTATAATAAATAGCCTAGACGGCATACTGATAGCATTAAGTTTTGCCGGATAACATAATCAGGGGTAAAAAATGGCAAAGGAAAAAGTTGTTTTAGCTTATTCGGGGGGACTTGATACAACCGTTATAATTCCATGGCTTAAAGAAAATTATGATTATGACGTAGTTGCCGTTTGTATCGATGTTGGGCAAGGCGATGATTGGGTGTCTATAAAAGAACGTGCTTTAAAAACAGGTGCTTGTGCTTGCTACATTGTTGATGCTAGAGAAGAATATATCACAGATTACATTTGGCCTGCAGTAAAAGCAAATTGTGTGTATGAAGATCGATATCTTTTGGGAACTTCTACAGCTCGTCCGCTTATCGGAAAAATTCTTGTAGAATATGCCCGAAAAGAAGGTGCTACGGCTATATGCCATGGTGCAACCGGAAAAGGAAATGATCAAATTCGTTTTGAACTTGCAATGAAGGCTTTTGCACCTGATCTACGAGTGATAGCGGCTTGGCGGGATGAAAAATGGAACATGGATAGCCGTGAGGCTGAAATAAAATATCTTGAAGATCGCGGGCTTGAAGTTCCTATGAAAAAGGATCAGTCTTATTCCAGAGATGAAAATATTTGGCATCTAAGTCATGAAGGCTTAGAGCTTGAAAAAACGGAAAACGAGCCTAACTACAAACATATGTTAAAAAATACGGTCTTTCCTGAAGAAGCGTGTGAAGACGGAGAATACGTAAAAATCGAGTTTGAAAAAGGAATTCCGGTAAGTGTAAACGGTAAAAAAATGGGTGCATTGGAGCTCATGCTTGAACTTAACAAAATCGGCGGCAGAAACGGAATAGGACTTACAGATATTTGCGAAAACCGATGTGTAGGTATGAAATCCAGAGGAGTGTATGAAACTCCCGGAGGTTCCATTCTTTATGCCGCTCATGAAATGCTGGATCATCTTTGTCTGGATCGTGATACATATCATTATAAACAACAAATAGCTTTGCGTATGAGTGAACTTATCTACGACGGAAAATGGTTTACAACTTTAATGGATGCATGTATTGCATTTGTAGATAAAACACAACAAACTTGCAGCGGTTGGGTAAAATTAAAATTATACAAGGGTTCCATACGAGGTGCCGGAAGTTATTCAAAATACAGTTTATACAACGAATCAATTGCTTCCTTTACCACCGGTGATTTATACGATCATAAAGACGCACAAGGCTTTATCACTCTTTTTGGACTTCCTTTAAAAGTTAGAGCAATGATGGAGCAGCAAGTTGGAGAAGGACAGGCTGTAACCAATTCAAAATCATTAAAAAAACGGAATACGAATTGATATGTCTGAGCTCATAAATTCGGGAAATCATTCAGCATTATGGCACGGAAGATTTAAGGAATGTCCTGATAGACAGGCAGTTGAATTTGAAAGCTCAATTCATGTTGACAAACGCATGGCGTTAGATGACATAAGAGGTAGTCGTTCTCATGCTGCAATGCTTGCTCATGCAGGAATTATTTTACAGGAAGAAGCTGAATCAATTATCGAGGGGCTTGATTCAATTGAATCGGATTTAACTTCCGGAAACCTTGCCGTTGATTGTTCATCTGAGGATATTCATTCATTTATTGAAGCCGTTTTGACAGACAGAATCGGGGAGGCGGGTAAAAAAATTCACACAGGTAGAAGTCGTAACGATCAAATTGCTCTTGATGAAAGGCTTTACCTTTGTCGCTTTATTCCTGAATTGCAGGACGCTATCCTTACTCTTATTGATGCATTGACACAAATTGCACAAAAACACACAAAAAGCATTATGCCGGGTTTTACTCACATGCAGCATGCACAGCCGGTAAGTCTTGCTCATCACCTGTGTGCTTGGAGTTGGATGCTGACGCGTGATTATGAACGGCTTTCAGATTGTTTAAAGCGTATAAAAATAAGTCCTATAGGTTCCGGGGCACTTGCAGGTTCTTCTCTTCCTCTTGATCGCAAATTTGAAGCTTTACAGCTTGGATTTGAAAAAATTACAATGAATAGTATGGATGCTGTAAGTGACAGGGATTATTGCATAGAAACGGTTTCGGTACTAAGTTTGATTCAGATGCACCTAAGTCGTTTTTGTGAAGAAGTTGTTATTTGGTCAACTACTGAATTTAATTTCATTTATTTAAGTGAAAAATGGTCTACCGGTTCAAGCATTATGCCACAGAAAAAAAATCCGGATTTTGCGGAACTTATTAGGGGAAGAACGGGTAGAGTCTACGGAGATTTAATTTCACTTTTTACAATGATGAAAGCTTTACCGCTTGCATATAATAGAGATATGCAGGAAGATAAACATAGTCTTTTTGATGCTTGCGATGTTGTTTTAAGCTGTCTAAAAGTTTTTACACATATGATTTCAACTGCAAAATGGAACGTTGATGTCATGGAAAAAGCTTGTATGGACGGGTTTTTAACCGCTACCGACTTGGCAGATTATCTTGTACGTAAAGGGATGCCCTTTAGAACTGCACACGGTGTAAGTGCCAATTGCGTTAGAATTGCAATTGAAAAAGGTTGTTTTTTAGAGCAGCTTTCTCTTTCAGACTTTAAATCTTGCAGTGAATTGATCGAGAATGATATTTTTGATGTTATTTTGCCTAAAGCTTGTGTAGATGCAAGAAAGACTGAAGGCGGAACTGCAGAAGAGAAAGTTTTGGAACAAATAAAAACTCTGAAAGAGTTTTGTAAAATATAATTTATAAATACTAAAGGAGTATAAAAATGAAAAACATTGCAAAAATAATTATTGCATTGGGAATGGTATTCTGCTTATTCACAGGATGTTCAAAAAAGACTGAAGGTAAACTTGTAATAGGTTTGGATGCCTCTTTTCCTCCTATGGGATATTCTGAATCCAACGGAGAAATTGTAGGTTATGATGTTGACCTTGCAAGAGAAGTTGCAAAACGTCTTAATTTGGAATTTTCAACAAAACCTATTAACTGGGATGCAAAAGAAATGGAACTTGCTTCAGGTTCAATTGATTGTATTTGGAACGGTTTTACAATTACGGACGAAAGAATTGCAGCAATGTCTTTTACAAAACCGTACCTTGATAATGATCAAGTTCTTGTTGTAAGAAATGACGGTCAAATAAAATCTTTAACTGATGCCAAGGATAAGATTATAGGTGTTCAAGTAGGTTCCAGTGCCGAATTTGCAATAAACGATAGCCCTGAGTTTTCTTCTCTCATAAAAGAGATTCGTTATTATGAAGAAAACCTTACGGCTTTAGCAGATTTGGAAATAAAAGGAATTGATGCTGTTGTTATGGACAGTGTTGTTGCAAATTGGGCAATTAAAACCGGCAATAAACCTCTTGTTATCGTAGATGATGTTATAGCAAAGGAAGCTTACGGTATAGGTTTTAGAAAAGATGAGAATGGAGCTGCTCTTAGAGATAAAGTTTGGGAAACTATGGAACAGATGGCTGCTGATGGAACAATTACACAAATCTGTGAAAAATGGTTTGGGAATGATATTTCTGTTGTCGGAAAATAATTCTTTTTATGGAACGCTCTAAACTTTTTCAGATGCTTTATGCTATGGGTTCGGGAACACTCGTAACCCTTAGCATCTTTTTTCTTACTTTGCTTTTTGCTATCCCATTGGCAATGCCTATTGCTGTAGGCAGAATGTCAAAAAACAAACTTGTTTCACAAATAATCAATATTTTTCTTCTCGTAATACGTGGAACACCTCTGATGCTTCAGCTTCTCATTGTTTATTTTGCTCCAAAGTTAATCGCAATAAAATTGTTTCATCATCCTATAGCATGGCCTGCTTATGTTGCTGCCGTTGTTGCTTTTTTTGTGAATTACTCGGCATATTTTGCAGAAATTTATAGAGGCGGAATTGAATCTATACCTAAAGGACAGTATGAGGCTGCCAAAGTTCTTGGATATACAAAATCTGAGCGGACATTTAAAATCATTCTTCCTCAGGTTGTAAAGAGAATAGTTCCTGCTATGGGTAACGAAGTTATAACCCTTGTAAAAGATACTTCACTTGTTACGATTTTAAGTGTACAAGAACTTATGTTTTATGCAAAAAGTTCTGCAAACCGTATGGTTTCTTTTACGCCGCTTTTAATTGCAGGTGTATTTTATTTTCTTATGAACTATGTAGTTTCACTTTTTTTTAGTAAACTTGAAAAAAAACTTTCATATTACAACTGATTTTACACCAAATTTTTAAATAATTTTAAATAAAAAACAATGAACAATGGAACAAAATATGGAAAAACAAGATAAAAAACAGGCAATAATTCAAGTTAGAGATATTCAAAAATCTTTTAAAGATTTACATATTTTGAAAGGAATTTCTTTCGATGTTCATAAAGGAGAAGTTTTAAGCATTATAGGCCCTAGTGGAAGTGGAAAATCAACAATGCTAAGGTGTATCTGTCAACTTGAAACTGTTGATTCCGGGTCAATAACGATTTGCTCAAAAAATCTTGTAACTGAAGGAGTTTATGCACCAAAAAAAGATCTGCAAGAAATTACTTTAAAGACAGGTCTTGTTTTTCAAAATTTTAACCTATTCCCGCATTATTCGGTTTTAAAAAATGTTACAGATCCTCAAATTACTGTTTTAAAAAAATCAAAAGAAGAAGCAATTGAAGTAGCTTTGAATATTTTAAAGCGGATGGATTTGTATGACAAAGCAAATTCGTTCCCATATCAACTTTCAGGGGGACAGCAACAACGTGTTTCAATTGCACGCTCTCTTGCTTTAAAACCGGCCGTTTTGCTTTTTGATGAACCTACTTCAGCTTTGGATCCGGAATTGACGGGAGAAATTTTAAAAGTTATTCGCTCTCTTGCTTCTGAACACATGACAATGGTGGTTGTTACTCACGAAATTTCATTTGCACGGGATTTATCTGATGAAATTATTTTTATGAGCGACGGACTTATTGTAGAACAAGGACATCCTTGTCAGATTATTAACAATCCTCAACAAGAGAGGACAAAGGCATTTTTATCCAGATTTTAATTTTGTTTCGGCAAAAAAAAAGAACTTTCGAGATAATCGAAAGTTCTTTTTTTTGCCGGGAACCAGAATCGAACTGGCACGGCGTTTTAAAATGCCGAGGGATTTTAAGTCCCTTGTGTCTACCTATTCCACCATCCCGGCTACATTTATTATTCTATATAAAATAGAATTTTAGGTCAAGCGGGTTGTTTTTGCACTTTTGTAATTTTAAATACGCATTGTCAGTTTACGTACTTATAAATGCACAAGTTGCCGTAACTATTTTATACTGCTAAATAATGTTGAAATTTCGCTTCTCCATTCATATTTTACATCGCGGTTTTCCCATTCAATAACTTTTTTTATTGTAAAATTTTTTAGGTCTTGGGGATTTTCAAAATATACAACTCCGAATTTTCCTCCTCCGATGTATGTAATTTTTTCATTCTGTCCTAATTTTTCAGTTTCCTCGATCTTTTTTAAAACACAATCAAAATGAACAGGAGATCCGTTTTCCTTGCTTGCCATGGCATTTGCCAATTCTTCAATAGGTTTATTGCAATATGAACAGTTTACCGTTTTCAACTGAATTTTCTCAAAGGATTCGTTCTTTACTGTAGATGAAAATTTTTCCTGCTCTTTTTTACGAGAATTTTTGTTGTGATTTCTTGAATTTTTCCAATCTTTTTCTTCATTGGAATGAGAACGATTTTTTTTCATTTTTATTTCCTTTCAATTTCATTATCTTCCATCAATTTTCTACTCAAAATCATAGCGATTCTGTAAATTGCTCCATCCAAATATTTTTCGTCATGAATTTTATTTCTTATTTCAAGAATACGAGCTGTATTATCGGATTTTACAGATCTTCTTGTACTTGCTGAACTCATGTCATCTCCCCAAAAAAAACACGTTATGATTCTATAAAGGCATTTTGTATATGATATATCTGAGGAAACTCAGGCATATCAATAACAATCACATCAAATTGAATGTAACTCTTATTATATTGTCGATTTTTTTTTACAAAACATTTAGCAGTTTCTGCAATTCTTTTTTGTTTTTCTTGGTTTAGCAGATGTGAAAGTGTTTCTATGTTGCCTGATGGCAATGTTTTTACTTCAATAAAAGATAATGTGTTATCTTTATAGGCTATTATATCAATTTCACCGTTTCTTGTCCTCCAGTTGCGTTCAATTATCAAGTAATTATTTTTTTTTAGATAGAATGTTGCCTTATTTTCTCCGTAATTGCCCGTGATTTTTGTATTCAGTATTTTCCTCGTTTTATATTTTTTTCAAAGGTTTTATATTTTATTTAAGAATGCAAATACTTTTGCTATTATTTCGTACGTTTGTTCGGGGATGCATTCACCTATTTCCAAAAGCGTTATTACTTCCGTTTCTGAGATATTTTCCACTATTGGAATTGAATTTTCTTTTGCTAATTTTAGGATTTTTTCAGCTAATTCACCCTTTCCTTTTGCAATAAGAAAAGGGGCCGGAGCATTTTTCGGATATTTTAGAACCGCAGTATTCAATCTTTTGTTTTTTGTTTCGATATTGTTTTTGCTTGTTGTCATGAATTTTTGCCTTTTTTTATTCTTGTTTTGCTTCTAAAAAATTTATATTTTCATCTTCCGTAAACATTCCGTATGGAATTGCATTTTCATTGAATTCAATTTGAAAATCGCTAAAAATTTCTTCCAGTATCTTAATTATATTTTTTAAATTAAAATTTAAGTCATTTTCATAAAATTTTTCCGAAAATACTTGAATTTTTTTTGTTTTGATATTTATCTTAAAATGCCAGCTTTCATAGGCACTGTCTGTATTTTTTTTACTTTTCCGGTATGAAATTCTTATTTGATTCAAAGTCTTTTTTGCATTATCTAAGACAAGTTTTATAACTCCGCTATCTTCTTTAAACTCAAAAGGAATCATTATCGTGTGAAAATTTGTTTCCGAATTTTTTAGCATGTTAAAAGCGGTAAGTGTACCAAATTTTTTTTCAAAAATAGAATTTCCATCATCAAAAAGTTTTGAAAAAGATTTTGGCTCTTTTGTCTCTTCCATATTTTCAGTATTTTGCTTTTTTTCATCATTGTTGTCATCTTTTTTTGAATTTTTTACTGTTTTTTCATGTTCATATCCGTAATTTGCTTCTAAAATGTCTTGTATGCAAGAATTCTCATCCCAGATATTTTTTTTTAAAAGTACAATACAGGTTTCACCTGCATCTTCTTGCAAATCTTGTTGCTCCGATTGTGTTTCAGTTTGAATTTTTGAAAATTTTTTACCCTTATTGTTTGCCCGTTTTATAAGTTCAGGATTAATTTTTAAGTTATTTTGCGTTAAAAACTGTAAAAGTTTTAAATTTGTTGTATCTAATTCAAGACCGAGTTTTGCAAAGTAATTTTTTAGACTTGTATTGTTTGCAGAATTTTCGATATTTTTTGAATTCAGTTTTTTTATTGAATTTTCAGAGTTTATGCTTATTAAAGCCGAATTTTGATTTATTTGAGTAGTTAATAATATTTTATTTCCTTTAAAATTTATTTGTGCAAAAAATCTTGAACCTATTTGCAATGGAATATCTGATTTTACTTCAAATCGGTTGCCTGCAAAGCTTGCAATATATTTTCCTGTGTTTGGATCTTGAGAAATAATCTTTACGTTTACAATTTTCCCCTCATGCAGTGTTTGTTGCGAATTAAAGGATAGATTTGTGATATTTATGTAGTTTACTGCATTCATTGAGCCTTATTATACCATGGTATTTGAAAAAAAAACAAAACTATAATAAAAACTATAAAAAAACCGCTGCTCTTACACAGCGGTTTTTATCTAGGCTCATTCACATGTAAAGACAATTACAAGCCTTGTTGAACTTTATCGGACTTTTTAATAATAAGCTCTTTGATTTTTGCAGCTTTTCCAACTTTGCCACGAATATAGTAAAGTTTTGAACGTCTGACTTTACCCGGTTTTACAACTTCAACTTTTGCAATTCGTGGTGAATTGATAGGGAATACACGTTCTACCCCAACTCCGTAAGAAATTTTCCTTACGGTAAAAGTTCTTCCAATGCCGGAATTTTTAAAGCAAAGAACAAGTCCTTCGTAAACCTGAATTCGCTCCGTTTTCCCTTCAACGATTTTGAAGTGAACTTTTACAGTATCTCCGACTTTGAATTGTTCAAGATCGGAACGCTTTTGCTGTTCTTCAATAGTTTTAATCAAATCCATTTTAGTCTCCCTATGGGTTCGTTATTTCCTCAATCATTTTTTCCGCCTCGTCTGTAAGCTTTCCGGCATTTCGTGCCTGACTTATTAATTCAGGTCTTATTGCCAAAGTTTTTGCCAAACGTTTTTTTAGGCGCCATTTTCGAATATTCTCATGGTTGCCCGAAAGTAAAATATCAGGAACTGCCATGCCTTCAAACACCTCCGGTCTGGTGTATTGCGGATATTCCAAAAATCCGTCAGTGAAGCTCTCTTCTTTTAACGACTCGCTTGAAATAACACCGTCAATCAATCGATATACCGAATCGATTACGACTGTTGCTGCAAGTTCTCCGGAAGAAAGAACGTAGTCTCCAATGCTGATTTCATCATCAACGTAGGCGTCAACTATCCTTTGGTCTATACCTTCGTATCTTCCGCAGATAAAAACGAGTTGTTCTTCACGACTTAAACTGTACGCTAATTTTTGTGTTAAAGGTTTTCCCGACGGTGTTACATAAATAACTCGCTGTTTACGAGCATTTGTCTTACACCTTTTTTTACCGGTTCGTTTGGGTTTTACTCCAACACTTTTTAACGCACTGAACAACGGCTCGGTTTTCATTAACATTCCCGCTCCGCCGCCGTAAGGATTGTCATCACATGTTTTGTGTTTATCAAGGGCAAAATCCCTGATATTCACCAGTTCGTAGGCAATAATTCCTTTTTCCACTGCTTTTGCCATGATTGAGTTTTCAAAAAAAGCACGAGGTATTTCAGGAAATAAGGTCAGCACATAGAATTTCATGAATATTACTCCAGAATCCAGAGGTGCATCAGCTGCACAACCTTATCTTTAATATGGACCGCACCGATAAATTCCTTGTTAAACGGAACTAATACAACTTTCTTTGAATTACTTTTATCTGTGCTGTCTGACTTGGTATGCAAACTCTCGGATAGCTCAACTTCTAAAAGTTTCCCTGATCCGCCTTCCAATACGTCTGTGATTGTTCCTGCAATAATTGCAGATGCGGAATCTTCCGCCAATCCGTAAACCAACTTACATTGTTTTAGATCTTCGATATAAAACTCGCCTTCCTTTAGAGGGCAGGCTTTTTCTCGTGGAACAAGAATGTGAGTTCCCTGAAGTTTTTTTACCTGTTCAGGGCAGTCAATCCCGTCCAATTTCATTAATAAGGAATTTCCGCAGTATTCTACGGTGTCGATTTTGAAAATTCTTTCAAAGGACTCATTCCTTAAAGTTACCTCGTCGAGTTCGAAAAAATGTTCATATTCGCCCGAAGTACTTTCTACTTTGAATTTACCCGCAAGCCCATGTGAGCCTCGAATAATCCCAATTACAAATTTTTCATTAGACATCATCAGTCCAGAATTTCCAGGGTGTAACGATTAGCCGACTTTGAAGCAGATGCACTCAAAACGGTTCTTATTGCTTTTGCAATGCGACCATTTTTGCCAATAACCTTACCGATGTCGCCTTGAGCAACACGAAGTTCGATAATCGTAGACTTTTCACCTTCAACTTCCTGAACAGAAACTCCACTAGGATCACTTACCAACGATTTTGCAATGTATTCAATCAGGTCTTTTTCCATTATTACGCCTTTTTGCTACAGTGAAAATTTTTCTTGTTAAAAATGTCTCTAACGGTGTCTGTAGGTTGTGCTCCTACACTCAGCCAATAGCCGGCTCGCTCTTCGTTAAAAAGGATCTGTTTTTCTTCAACTTCAATTGGTTGATAGGTTCCGAGTTCTTCGATAACAGTTCCGTCACGAGGCTTGCGGACATCCTGAACTACGATACGGTAGTAAGGACGTTTTTTTGTTCCAAACTTTTTAAGTCTGATTTTTACCACTTTGGTCCTCCGATATAAAATTTTTCACGTTTTATGCATTTTGAATTCAACGTGAAACTACCTTATATCATAAATACGATTTTAAGTCAATTAATAGAAAATTTTGACATTATTTGACATTACCGGAAAATCTTGCCTACTTTGCAAATTTTTCTATCATAGGTAAAAAGACCGTTAATCTCGTTTTCAACGTCGCTTAGTTGGGTGTAAACGCAACCGCAAAGCCCTTTTTCTGTGTAAGGATTTATCATTACTTCATACATTTTTTTTATTCTTAAAGTCAATTCTTCTTTTGTTTTACATTTTCCGTAACCGTAACTTCTTTTTGTACAAGAATCATGATTTTCGATTTTCATTGAATAACCGCCACATTCTGAAATTACAAGTGGCTTGCCTTTTTTTATGCATTCTTCCAAACGCTTTTGCAATGGAATTGTTTTAAAATATATATGATCGCTTTCAACATCGCTACATGCTCCTTTAAACCAACCGCTTGCAGTATCAACAATTCTTGATGAATCTTTTTGTTTTATAAGATTGTAAAGCGTTCCGGAGGCAAATTGACCCCAAGCTTCATTAAAAATTGTCCAGTAGATTATACAAGGATGATTGTAAAGGTGTTCGATAATCTTCAAGCTGTGATCAATAAAAAATTGTTGAGTTTCATTAAACTTTTTTGGTAATTTACATTTTTTATCAGAAAAATCTGCATTTATCTTACTGCAAGCTTTTTTTTGTTTTCCGTTTTTACCAAGCAGGGTAGGAATGGCTGTATCTCGTAAAAAATTGTAAGAGCCGTTTTGAACCATGTCCTGCATTACAAGAATTCCATGTTTGTCGCAATAATAATAAAAAATTTCAGGTTCTATTTTTATATGTTTGCGAAGTGTGTTATATCCCAATTTTTTTATATTTAGGATGTCATTTTCAAATCCTTGTTCGTTTTCCGGAAGAAAAATTCCATCAGGAAAATAGCCTTGATCCAAAACTGCATTTAAAAATATAGGTTTGTCATTGAGTAAAAATCTGGGGTATTTTGAATTTTTATCGATTTTTATAGTTCTAAGCGCAAAGTAGGATTGTATGCTGTCAATAATTTCTTTGTGTTCATTTTTTTCGATTTTGATAATATTTAGCGTAAATTCATAAAGTTTCGGATTTTCAGGGCTCCAATTTTCAAATTTTAAGTTTTTGTTCAATTCAATTTTTGATTGTTCGTTAGGCAAAAAATTGCGGCATATTGTAGAGCCATCCGGGCAAGGAATTAATATTTCAATTTGAAAATCTTTTTTTTCCGAATTTATGGAATTTTCAGCAATAAAAGTTTTTGCTGTTATAAAAAGTGTTTGTGAATTGTAAGTTACTTCAGGTAAAATTTTTAGGCTATTTATATAATGATAAGGGACGCTTTCAATCCAAACGGTTTGCCAAATTCCGCTTACTTGTGTATACCACATGCCGTGTTCATTTTTGCACTGTTTTCCATAAGGATATTTATGATTTAAAGTGTCTGTAACATGTACTTCAAGAAGGTTATTTTTTTGTAAATCCGAGATATCCTGGATTTTTGATTTTTCTTTAATAAAGTCTGTTATATCAAAATAAAAAGGTAAATATCCTCCGTGATTTTCTCCTACAAATTTTTTATTTATATATACTTTGCAAATTTGGTCTACTGCACCAAAGTGTAAAAGTATACGATTTTTTTCTTTGTTTTGCATTTCAGGTGGTAGTGAAAAATATCTTGAATAAATAAAATTTTTTGAAGATTTGCCTTTGTAGCCTGAGAGCTTTGATTCTATAGGAAAAGGAACATTTATATCATTTTCATTTACAGTCCATGTTCCGTTGAGGTTAAAAAACGAATTACGTTTTAATTGTACTCTAGGATATTCGGTAAAGTTCATTTTGTACTTCCTACTTTTTTATCTATTTTGAATACCGGAATTAAAATAATGATTAAAATAATTGCAACAACGAAGGCTGCAAGGTATATATTGTGATTTGGCAAAAATGACTTTGTACCGTCAGGATTTGTGATTAATTGTGCATTTTTTAAAACTTTGGCACCGATTGCAGGGCCGATAGTCCCCGGAATTAAAACTTGTGCAATTATTCTAATTCCTTGAAATAAACCTGTTTTGTCTTGAGGAATATTCTCTCTGACTTTTGCCCCAAAAACCGCCATTCCCGTTAAAAAACCTGCAAGCATAAAAAGGGAGCCTATAAATACAAGAATCGTATTTTTAAAAAAATATAAAAAAACATAGCCTATCATCAAAAAGGCTATGGAAGGAATAATCGAAATTTTAAATCCTTTTTTGTCAAAAAGCTTTCCGTAAAATGCTGTTATTATTGCAGAAAAAATAATTGCCGGAGCCATAATAAAAACGTAATTGTTCATTCCTAAAGCTTTTTCATAGTATAAAATCAAGTACGGCATAAAAGTTTGAATTGAAATATTAAAAACTGCAAAAGTTAAACAAACCAAATAAAGCATTTTATTTTCTTTTATTACCGAAATTCTAAAACTATAAACAACACTTTGAATCCAGCGTTTTCCGGTAGAATTTTTTTTATTTTGACTAACGGAATCTTTATTACAGATGATATGATCTTCAATTATAAAAAAACCTAAAATACCTATAAAAGTAACAAGACATCCTATTATCAAAAAAATATAAGTCCAAGAAGATGCTTTATCAAGATTAAAAGCTGAAAAACCTCCAAAAACTGCAAGAATTGCTACTAAAGGCATCATGGAGTTAATTCCTTCGATAGCACCTCTGTTTTTTATTGAACCGCAGTCGGTAAGCCATGCATTAAAACTTGCATCGTTTGCACTTGAGCCAAAAAATGTCATTATGCAGTCCATAATGATAACAAGACTTACTCCAAGACTTGCAATTGCAAGTGTTTTTGAAAGTCCTTCTTTTTCTTTGATAAAATGTTCCAAAAAGTCGGAACGCAAAAGGCAAAAAGTTAAAATAGAAATTCCCCATAGAATGTATCCCAGTGAGATAAAAAGTTTTCGTTTTTGTACGCAATCGGCAAGGCAGCCGATAAAAAGTGTTGTAAGAGCTGCCGTAATTGCACTTGCTCCAACCATTACTGAAATGTCTGAAGCTGAAGCGTTAAACATTTTGTAGATAAATACGTTAAAATACATATTTTCTACAACCCACGCAACTTGTCCCATGAAACTGAAAATTACAAGGGAAAGTTTGAATTTTGCACTTGAAGTGTATTGTTCTTTTGTTTTCATAGTTTTCATTATACTTCCACAAAGGTAAATTTGCGATAAAATTTTATGTAATGATGTAATTATTGATGAAATACTAACGAAATAGTAAAATTGGAGCATGTTTACAGATACACATATTCATTTAAGCCATCTTTATTCTTCCGGAATCGATTGTACAAAGCTTTTTAGAGAACTTGTTGAAAAAAAATTTTGCTTTGTTCAGGATGTCGGAACAAAATGTGATGACATTGAAAGCCGGATGGAAATTGCTTTTAGTTCTATAGAAAAGATAGATGATGTTCAGATTAAAGAAAATGCCGAAAAAATTATTTATTTTAGTGCAGGAATTTGGCCGTCTGTTGATGCAATTGATAACAAAGAACAACAGGTTGCGGATTTGATTTTTCGCGTAAAAAATATTTTGAAAAATGAAAAATTAAAGGACAAACTTATAGCAATAGGCGAGTGCGGTTTAGATCACCATAGGCAAGTTCATTCTGAAACTGAAGAAAGTGAACTATTTGAAATGCAATTGGACTTTGCTAAAGTTTTAAAATTACCGGTTATAATTCACACAAGGGATGCATTTGATGCGACTTTAAATTGTATCAAAAATATGAATTATCACAATGGAGAAATTCATTGTTTTTCTTATGGAAAAAGCGAAGCAAAAGCTTTTTTGGATTTGGGCTGGTATATTGCTTTGGGCGGTGCTGTAACTTATGCAAAGAAAGCAAATTTAGAAGATATAAAAGAACTTATCCGCTACATTCCAAAAGACAGACTTTTGCTTGAAACTGACAGCCCGTATCTTACTCCTGTTCCATTTAGGGGAAAAATAAATACACCTCTTTTTATTTTACATACATATCAGTTTATTGCAGATATTTTGTGTATGGATATTACATCACTTGCACAAATATGTTTAGAAAATGCAAATAGATTATTTTTTTACGATAAAAATAAAAAATAAAATGAATTTTGCAATATTCCATAATTAAGTATATAATTAGCTTTATGGAACGCGAATTTGATGAAAAAACTCAAAATAGAATAAAAGAGGGATTTGACGAACTTGAAAAGGTTCTTTTTTCGATAAAAGATGAAAAGCTTTTTAAAGATTTTTTAGATTGTATTCTCTCACCTTCTGAAAAATTCGATCTTGGAAAACGATGGCTTTCGGTAAGAGAGCTTAACTACGGAACTACGCAACGGGAAATTGCTTCCCAATTTAAAATGAGCTTGTGCAAAATTACCAGAGGTTCTCGAGAGCTAAAAAAAGAAAATAGTGCTTTTAAAAAAACTCTCGAGATGATCGATAAAGGAGAATTGTTATAGTACTGAGCTGTTTTATTTTAACATAGCTCCTATTTCTTTTCTTCCCCAACGTATTGCAATATCACTTGCAGTTTCACCGTTTATGTTACGTACAGTCCTGTCTATATTTTTTTCAAGTATATGTTGGATTGTATTTTTATCAGCTATTTTTGCGGCATAATGAATAATTCCCTCACCTTGATAATCTGTTTTGTTTTCCATTATTTCTATAAATGTATCCAAAAGTTTAAAATTATCCGTTGATGCTGTGCTTTTTTCCAAAGTGATAATAAGAGGAGAACGCTCATTGATAGATTCTATAAAAGGATCGGCGTCTTTTAATAAAAGTGATCTTACATGGCCGGGATTATTTTTTTCTACTGCAATGCTTAATGCTGTTGATCCGTTTCTGTTTCTGGCATTAATTGGAAATCCAATTGTCAATAAATAATTTATAACAGAATCCGGAGCACCGTTTTCTATTGCAATATGAACAGGAGTGTTGCCGTCAGAATCCATAAGATTTTTGCTATCGCCTAAAACAGCTGCTATTATTTCAGGAGATTGCTTTATGGCAAGAGAAAATGGAGTAATTCCCTGTGCATCTCTTGAAAGAGGATTCCCTCCGTATTGTCTGACAAGTTTTATTATGTTTATGTTCCCGTTAAAGACAGCTTCATGGTAAGCATTTCTTCCATAAATTTCCTGTACTTGAGGGGACGCTCCTTTTTTTAGCAACATTGCAACCATTTCTGTACTGTTGCTTTGTATTGCGTCGATTAAAACAGTTTTTCCTGTTGCATCCGTTTCATCAATGTTGGCTCCGTTTTCTAAAAGAAGAGTTGCTAAGGCGATTCGTCCTGAATGTGCCGCTTGAGCAAGAGGTGTTTTTCCTGCAAGATTTTTTAAATTCAGGTCGGCTTTC
Source organism: Treponemataceae bacterium (assembly GCA_052173655.1). Lineage (GTDB taxonomy): Bacteria > Spirochaetota > Spirochaetia > Treponematales > Treponemataceae > RGIG9060. The sequence goes on from JBQMYD010000007.1 coordinate 58,043, forward strand.
CATTGTATAAGTTTCATTGCAGAATTTTTTGCATTCCAGCGTATACAGTTATGCATAGGAGTATTTCCAAGATAATCTCGTTCATTCTTTTTTGCATTTTTCCTAAGCAGTAAATCAATTGTTGAAGTTGAATCCGACTTTATTGCATTAAAAATTGGAGTTTCGCCGTTGGAATTTTTTACGTTAGCATCGGCTCCCTTACTCAAGAGAACGCTTACTGCATTGTCAAGTTTCCATTCGGCTGCATAGTGCAAGGGGGTGTTACCTGTTCCATCTGTTTTTTTTATTATTTCACTGGCAAGGATCCATTCTTGAGCTTCTCCTCCGCTTGAAAGAGCAATTCGTAAAGGAGAGTAATTTTCATTGTTTGTGCAAAATACATCTCCGTTGTTTTTTAAAAGTAACTCTCCCAATTGTTTGCGATTTTTTTGTGCTGCAAGGTAAAGCGGTGTATCACCATTTCTGTTTCGAATATTTACATCATTACAAAGAGAAATTAAATATTTTACATGACCTAAATTTGCATTTCTGTTGACGGCAATATGTAAAGGTGTATTTCCATACGAATCTCTGGAGTTGATATTATGTTCATTAATCATTTTTTTCAATAAATCTAAAGCTTCTTTGTCAGAATTTTCTAAAAGTCTTGAAAGCGGTGTATTGCCTTCATTATCTTCTGCATGAATATCTGCATTATTTTCGGCATAAAAAATGACCAGATTTCTGTCCAAGTTATTGATAGCCAGTGCCATTGGAGTAATTCCTTTTTTATTACGCTCGTTGATATCAGCTCCACCGTTTTTAAGAGTTTCAAGCATGGTTTTTTCCATTCTTGTCATTGTTGCAAGATGCAATGGAGTATCACCATACATATCTTTTGCATTCGGATTTGCTCCATAAGTTAAAAGAGTAGAACATATTTCAAAGCGGTTTTCTTTTGGAATAATCAATAATAGCGGAGTTTTTCCAAGACTGTCTTGAGAATTAGGATCTGCTCCATTTTGTAAAAGAAGTTTTAAAATATCTTTGTGTCCATATCTTGCAGCTTCGTGCAAAGGTGTAGAGCCAAGAATATCTTTTGCTTTTGGGGATGCTCCGTTTTTAAGTAAAAATTTTGCTATTGCAGTATGTCCGTAGATAGCTGCAAAGTGTAAAGGAGTTTGCCCGTCATCAAACCTGAGAGAAACATTGTGAATTTTTTGACAATCTTCAAAATATCCGTATTCGGCACGCTCAGGAACAGCTCCTGCCAGCAAAAGTTGCGAAGCTATCGTTATGCCGTCATCTGTGTTATTTTTGTAAGCTAATTTTAACGGAGAATTTCCATCATTATCTACGTATGAAATCGGTAGACCTTTTTTTATGCAATATTTTAAGGCATTTTCATCCTGTGCTTCAACGATATAATGGACAAGATTTCGGTTAATTTCGTCCCGTTCTTCTCCGGTTTGACTTGTAAAAATTACAGGATAATATTCGCTGCCTTTTTCTAATGCCAACTCTAAAGCTGTTTTTCCATTTCCGTCTTTTGAAAAAATATTTGGGTTTGATTTACAAAGAATTTGTGCACATTCTCTTGATCCGCTTTTTATGGCAGTGTGTAAGGGCGTGTTTCCTTCAAAATTTTTAATATTTGAATCTGCTCCCTTGAATAACAAAAAGGAAATCAAATCGACATCGTTATATAAGGCAGCTATGTGTGCTGCGGTATTTCCTTTTTTGTCTATTTCATTAACGTCATTTTTTTCTTGAAAAAGTTTTTTTGCCTCTTGAAATTTTTTTTCGTCAAGTAATTTTCTCATTTCCTCAACTGCATTTTTTCCTGGTTTCGGAATTGAAATGCAACTAAAAAAAATAAGTGAAGTACACAGCATAATAAAAAAATATTGATATTTTTTTGACATTTTAAATCTCCCATAAAAAGATAAAGGCTCTATATAAAATATCGTAAAATAAACATGATGACTTAAACAAAAAAAGCTGTCTGTAGCGGATGTTTTTTCCGGATTACAAACAGCTTCGTAAAAAAATTGTGTTATTCAGAACTTATGTTATTTGAAATATCTATCTCGTAATCCCATAAATCCTGCTCCGTGCCGAGCTTCATCTTTTGCCATTTCATGAACGGTATCATGAACAGCATCATAATTTAGTTCTTTTGCAAGTTTTGCAAGTTTTAGTTTTCCCTCGCAGGCTCCTGCTTCCGCTTCAGCCCTCATTTGAAGATTTTTCTTTGTACTGTTTGTAACAACTTCTCCTAAAAGTTCTGCAAATTTTGCGGCGTGTTCTGCTTCTTCAAACGCATATCGTTTAAAAGCTTCTGCAATTTCAGGAAAGCCTTCTCTGTCTGCCTGTCTTGACATTGCAAGATACATGCCGACTTCAGTACATTCTCCCATAAAATTGTCTTTTAAACCTTGCACTACTTCAGGATTAAGACCTTTTGCAATTCCTATTTTGTGTTCATCGGCAAATCCTGAAAAAGCGGCTTTTTCCGTAAATTTATCTTTCTTTGCCTTACACTGCGGACACTCATCCGGTGCTTCATCTCCTGTGTGTATGTAACCGCATACACTGCAAACCCATTGTTTCATGCTATAATCCTCCTGGAATAGAATACCCATATTCGGGCAAAATTTAAAATAAAAAGACAGCTTGAAAAAAACAAAACTGTCTTTTTATAAACGAAATAAAAATACGGCTTAGAATACCGGATTTGCAAAGTATTTTACAGTATCTGTGTAAATAGTAAGCCTTGCTTTACCGTGTTTGTAGCCAAGAATATCGTATGCTCCCCAAACATCATCTCTGCCGTAACTGTTGTTATGTGCAGAAATAGATTTTAATCCGTATCCGCCGTTTTCCCTGTTTAATCCCATAATGGCCCAAAGTGTGTTGGTGAAAAGTCTTCCGCTCAAGTATGGAACTATATCGGAAGTGTCTCCAAGTCTTTTTACAACTCCTTCACGTGAACCTGCTGCTAACAAAGGTGAACCGAAACAAATAGTATTAAGAACATCGTAGTTTTTCTTGATGTCATAGTCTGCCGCTATTTGTTGTGAAATCATTCCTCCTAAACTGTGCCCTGCAAGAATCAACTTTGATCCTGCCGGAACTGTACTTTTGATAGCTTTACAAACATTTCTAAAGTAACAGTTGTCAAATTCAAATCCTGACAAAAGATCTGTGAGAACTCCTGTAGACTGTCCGAACACAAGTTCCGTACCTGAAAGTGCAACGACATATGCATTATGTCTTTTGCCCTTTTGATCTTTTAGAACACACTCCGCAATACTTATAGGTTCATCAATGTCAGTACGTTTTAATGCAAGCCAACTACCTATAAGCCCATCTTCTTCACTGTTTCCATTGTAATTAGACTTTACGTAGGCGTAAAGTTCCGGTGAAGTAGTCCATGTAACGCTAGCTCTGGAGTTTACTCCATCGATACCGTTGCATCCGAACACTGCAAATGCCAGCAAAACAATTGCAGTTGCGTAACAGATTTTTTTTAACATTTTTTTTCTCCTTTTTTTTATCATTTCTGATAACAGCCTACGGTTATTGTGTGGTATAAAAATTTATCTGTCAAACAAAAAAAAACAAAAGAATAAAAAAAATTACTTTTTGTTTTTTATAGTGCTTGAAGTATTGGCAGCGGTAGTTTTTAACAATAGAGAAAGTGCCTTTTGAACATTTTCTTTGGCAGTTTTGTCCAGAGTTGCAACATAAAGTAAAATTTTAGGAGAATACTCTACGTAATTTTCTGTCAAATCGGAAAGTGTTTTTGCTCCTGAAGCTTTTATAGCACCGAAAACAGAATTTACAAAATCTTCTTTTTGTTGTACCGTCATACTTTCCAGCCATTTACTGAGAGTTTTTTGAACAAAAAGGCTGGAATCGGATCTTTTCGGACACGGTTCAAATTTTGTGCCGGAAACCTCCCACGTGAACATATCGTGTTGTATCATTATGCTTTTTCTATTGCTTTTTACAATTTTTTTATTTCCCTTTGTGTCTAAAAGCATTCCCACAACAGATTTTTCCGGTACGATGTTACATATCTTTGGTATAATTTCTATGTAGTCGTAATCATTCAACATTTTTTCATAAAATCCCGGACTGTCCAGGCAATAGACGGTTTCGATTCTCTTTTTTATTTCTTTATTGCAAAATGAAGAAGAATATGCGGCAAGATTTCCACCCTTTGAGTGCCCACTTACTATTATTTTTTTTGTTTTAAACTTATTTCCTACAGTGTTTAGATAGTCCAATGAATAAATTTGAGCGGGAACCGGAAACTTAAACGCCATGTTAAAATCTTCTTTCCAGCCAACTATTTCTTCATGCGTTCCTCTAAAGGCAACAAAAATAGTGCTGTCAAAAATTTTAAAGGTGAGAGCTGCAAATTGAACTTCAATTTCAGTATCCAACACAGATTTGAAGTTACAAACTTTTACTTTTTCAAATCTTTTTGAATTACAAACAAGTAAAAAAAGGTCAATTGTTGCAGGATTTATAAAAGGACCGTTGTAACTTCGTTTCTTGTAATCCGGGCTTGATACGAAAATTCTACACAGCTCTTTTAGTTCCAATTGATAATCGAAAGAATTATCCAAAAGACCTTCATATTTTAAGTAGGAAAGTTGTGTAAGTATTGCAGCGTCAATTTCGTTAAATGAAGATTGTTCAAAGGTTAAGTCGCCACGCCATAATACATAATCCAGTATGCTGGCTGAAAATTCTTTTTTTTGAGATAAAAAGGTTTGTTCAATTTTATTTTCTGTCATATTTTGTTGTATTTTGTCTGTTGTTTGACATCCTTCAAAGAGTGCCGATAAAAGGAGGAAAAAAAGTGTAATTAATGCAAAATTTATTTTTTTTCTATCCATTTGTTGTATTCTAAAAATAAAAACAGCTTGTTGTCAACTTGTTTTGAAAAATCCGGTTGAGTTTTATATATAAAATCTATAAAATATCGGAAAAAAAAGTTCCGTTATACGAAATGAAGATTTTAATAGAAAGTGCAAAGACCCAAATAGAGATAAAAAGGTCTGTTTTTATTGCAGAATTAAATGCGGTACATTCTCAATGTCAAGTTAGAGAGTTTTTGAAATCCCAAAAAACAAAATACTTTGATGCAAAACATGTTGTTCACGCCTTTGTTATAGGTAGTGCAGGTGAAATTTTGGGCTGCTCGGACGACGGGGAGCCTGGCGGAACTGCCGGCTTTCCTGTATTAAATGTTTTAAAAGGTGCAAAAATTACGAATTGCATACTTACGGTAACAAGGTACTTTGGAGGAATCCTTTTGGGGACAGGAGGACTTGCAAAAGCCTATGGAAATGCCGCAAAAGAAGTAGTTTCAGTTGCAAAAACGGAACAACTTATTGAAAAGCGTCCTTTTAATCTTTCTGTAGATTATGCCTTTTACGATACTCTTTGTAGAATCTTGAAAAATTGTCAGGCTTGTGAAATTAAGGAAGATTTCGGAAGTCAAATTAAAATTTCAGGTTCTCTACCTACAGAAATATTTGATTCATTTTGTGAAAAAATTTGTACGGCAAGTTTTGGAAAATATAAAGTCAAATAGTAGGTAGATGTTATGTTTGCTGCAAAATATTGTCTACAAACTTGCCCGGATTTTTTTATCTTTGCAAGTCTGTAGACTTTAATAAAACTTTAAACCTTGTAAAACC
>JBQMYD010000008.1:0-49611 GCA_052173655.1 Treponemataceae bacterium
CACCAACATAATTCTTTTTTATCATTTTTAATCTCCTTTTTTGTTACACAAAATGATTATAATCCTTGTTTTATTGCAAGTCTATATCTTTTTAATGCAGAAATTTATAACAAACTATTTGACCGTTAAGAATTTCAAGCTTATAATTCTAGATAGCACTGATAAATTCCTACAATGTAAAAAAAATAATTAAAAAGTTGAGGTGTTTTTTTTGAAGCATGGGAAAAACGTATTCATGGTAATTGTCTTATTGTTATTTATCTTGGGTCTGGCAGCAATTGTAAGTATTATAATTCAACCTGTTGCCTCAAGAACACAGACAATAGTGCTTGTTTTAATCTCGATATTTTCGCTTATAACGGAAATTTTTGCTTTGTACTTGCTTCACAACAAAACAGATTTATATAGAGCATTTGAAAGCTCAAAACAATACAAGGGAGTTATTGTTGCAGACTCTTGCGGTGCGTATGAAATTAATCTTACAAAAAATTTAATTACCAGAATCGTGGTTGACACTGATAGAGAAGTCATAAAAAAGCATTTCATTGAAATAGGGTACCCCCCCCCACTACCTAAACATCCAATCGTATTTTCTGACTATGTAAAAAGGTTAATGCACTTTGTCGATCCGGCATATAAAGTTGATTTGTCTATGTTTATAGACAAACTCTTAGCTCAAGTTGACATAAAAAAAAGTTGTAGTTTGACACACGAATTTTGGCTTACCGATCCAAATGAAAATCGTTATTACATCAAAGCTTTGATTTTTGTATCAAAAAACAAAATCAACAAAGACGTCATAGCATTGGTTGTGGGCAAAAACCGCACAGAACAAAAACTTATAGAAGAAAAAAAAGAAAAAGAACTTTACAACGCAACCTTTATAGATAAAGTTACCGGAGGCTGGAACAGTACTTTTTTTAACTTGCAAGCACAACGTATTATCCGTTCAAAACCTGCAAACACACTTGCTTTCATCACTTTTGATATTGCAGGATTCGGACTGATTGCTGATATGTATGGAATTGATGTAAGCGATAAGATTTTGAAACACGTTCATAAAGTTATTTCAAAACAATGCAAAAATGGTGATATCTTATGCCGTCATGCAAATGATATTTTTAACCTTGTGGTACAAACCAACGGAAATAAAAATATTGAAGAACATTTTCTTTTTATCTCCGAAGAGCTAAGGGATATGGATGAATTCGATATTTTCAAAAATAATGAACGAAAAGAATCTTTTTATATAAATCTGAAAATAGGCGTTTACAATATAGCAGACCGTGAGGAATCGATTTTTAAAATATATGACAAGGCAAATATCGCAAAAAAAAGTCCACAAGCAAAAAAAGTTTCTCCGCATTTATCTATAGGATATTATTCCGATTCAGAATTTTTACAAAGAGAAAAAGAAGATAAAGTCACCAGAAAAATGGAAACATCTTTGACAAACGGAGAATTTGAAGCTTGGCTTCAACCTAAACTCGATCTCGACTCAAGAAAAATTACCGGTGCAGAAGCTTTGGTACGTTGGAATGCAAAAACAGAAAGTTTACTTTATCCTGAAGAATTTATTCCGGTTATGGAAAAAAATGGTTTTATAACACAAATTGATCTATACGTTTTTGAGGAAGTCTGCAAATTTCTTAGAAAAATAATAGATTCAAATCATGAGCCTATAAAAATTTCTTCAAACTTTTCGCGTGATCACCTTAAAAGTGAAAATTTCATTAAACGCTTGGAAGAAATTTCAAACAAATACAATATTCCAAGAAAATATCTTGAAATAGAAATTACCGAAACAACTATTTTTGATAATTTGGATACTGTTTTGAATATTACAAAAGAGGCTCACGATTCAGGATTTCTCTGTTCCATCGATGATTTTGGTTCGGGATATTCTTCTCTTAACATGCTAACAGACTTACCTTTTGACGTTTTAAAACTGGATAAATCTTTTCTTGGTAAAACTCCAAATTTGAACCGGAATAGACAATATATAATCAAATCAATAATTGAAATGGGAAAAAATCTTGGAATGCACACAATTGTTGAAGGTGTGGAAACTCAAGAACAGCTGGTATTTCTAAAAGATGTCGGTTGCGACAGCATACAAGGCTACGTTGTTTCAAAACCGATTCCCATGGAAGATTTTTTTGAAAAATTTATTAGCAGTAATTTCAGATGGCAGGATATTTAACTTGTAAACGGACAGTTGCGTTTTATTACATATTTTTTTATAAGTTTTTATTTTTAAAATTTGGAAAAATACCTTCATTTCTTACAGTACAGACGTTACCGTATAGTTCGTTTAACACATTTATATTCATAACATCATGAACATTTCCTTGACAAAGTATCTTTCCTGTTTTCATAACTACAACTTCATCACAAAACCATGTTATATGATTAGGATCATGAGTACACACTATTACAGTTTTACCCTCACTTTTTAGTTCTTGAAGCAAATGCCAAATATTAAGTTGATTTTTAAAATCCAAGCTGGAAGTCGGTTCATCAAGTATTATGATTGGAGTTTCCTGCGAAATTGCTCTTGCAATAAGAACCAATTGTCTTTGCCCACCGGAAAGATTTACATAAGGCTTAAATGCAATATCAAAAATACCGGTTTTTTTCATTGCTTTTTCACAAATACTTATATCTTTTTCATTAACTGTAGAAAAAGTATTTAAGGTCGGATTTCTTCCCATCAGTACCATCTCGTAAACGCTGTACGCAAAAGAAACAAAGTGTTCTTGCGGAACATATGCCAAAATCTTTGCAGTTTGGAGAGGATTCAGTTTACTAAGATTTTTTTCATCAACACTGATAAATCCCTTATAATTTTTGTAAATATTTGCAATACAACGCAGGAGAGTAGTTTTCCCCGATCCGTTTGAACCGAAAATGCCTGTTATCAGATTTTTTTTAAAATGCGTATTTAAATCTTTAAAAATATAAGTTTTTTTTTCGTAACAAAAACTCAAATTCTGTACACGCACCAAACTGTCCATATCAATACATCCTCTTGTTTGTTCTAAGCAAAAAAATCAGATATGGAGAACCTATAATGGAGGTTACTATGCTTATGGGGATTTCTCCCATTATTAAACTTCGTGCAATCGTATCACAAATAACCATAAAAATTGCACCAACAAGCACCGTTACAGGAACTAAAAATCTATGATCCGGCCCTACAGAAAGCCTTGTAACATGAGGAATCATTAGTCCAACCCAAGAAATTATTCCTACCTGAGATACCGAAGTTGAACAAAGAATACTTGCGGTTAATATCAAAACAATCTTTACAATTTCTGTATTCACACCCAAAGACTTTGCTTCTTCGTTACCCATACTTAAAATATTTAACTTCCATGAAAAAGCTAAAGAAATAATAAATCCCAAAAAAAATATGGGAAACAACTTTCCCAACGACGCAAAATCCGATACGTAAAACCCTCCCATAAGCCAAAATGAAAGTTCCCGTAATTTTGAATCGGACGACATTATTTTCAGATAATTTAGTATTGAAGTAAAAATTGAAGAAACGATCAATCCTGACAGAATAAGACTTACCAAAGGTGTTTCTTTATTTTTTGTGGCAATAAAATAAGCTATAACAATGGCTAATATCGAAAAGAAAAACGAACAAAGTTCTATCGATAAAAATCCGAAAACTATCGAAAACGCAGCTCCGCAGGCAGCCCCGGATGATATACCCAAAATATAAGGTTCAACCAGTGGATTTCTAAAAACACCCTGAAACAAAAGTCCGGATAAACTCAAAGACGCACCGGCAACGGCAGCCATCAAAATTCTTGGCGTACGTATATTTAATATTATCGACAAAGCTCCTGTATCAAAGTTGCCTTTTATATTAAAAATTTTATACAGATATATTCTGAGTATATCTTTTATTTGAACTTTGTAGGCTCCTTTTGTTAGTGCAAAAATAATTACCGCAATTAGAACAAAAATTAATGCAAAAATACAAATAATTTTTTTATTGTGCGACAATTGAATTTTCTGTGCAAAAACTCCATCGTGCATTTTCATTAAACCGTCCAATGAACTTCTGTATAATTTGTATTATCAATGTAAGTGTAACCCTCTACGTTTTTTTTATAGCGGCTTTTTATATACTTTAAAATCTTGTCGTCATACAGATTATTTTGAATTTTGTACCTTGTTTTTATAAAATCAACGCCTTGTTCAAGCGTTTTATGGCATCTATTAAAGCGAACATCCTTTAAAACTTTTACATCAGGATACAACTTGAGTTCATAAAGAATTTGATAGATTATATTGACTTTGTTAAGCCGCGGTTTGAATTCTTTTCCTAATATTTTATTTATTTGTTTTTCTTCATCTTCCCAAGAAGTACTACCTGAAAACCAAAAAATATAACAATGCTTTTTACTTGCTTTGTTCATTTTTAAAATAACATCGGAAATATCTTTCATTAAAAGAGAATAAGAAGCTATCACCGCATCGAATTTGTTATCGAATTCTACTTCCTGCCATTTTCGATTTATAATATCAATATTTTTTATTTTTTCTTCGCTGATATGTCGTTCTAAAAATTTTACCATTTCAAGCGAAGGTTCCACAGCAGTAACTTTTTTTACTTTCTTGGATAAAGGAACAGAAAGAATACCCGGTCCTGCTCCAATATCCAATACACAATAATCACCGGGAAAATTAAAAGCTTCCGCTCTTTTTATTCCATCTTCCCTTATGGTTTTTGAACTATCATAATCCGAGGCGGCTTTAGGGTCATCATACATATTTACAAGATTTTCACCGAATGCACTGTTCCAAATGCCGTCAAGGGACTTTATATACATATTAAAAACCTCTTTCTTCCATCCAAGACAGAAGCTGAACTTCCCTTAGTTCTTTTATTTTTTCTTCGTTCAATCCATATAATTTTCTATGATATTCATCAACATATTCGCTTACTTTTATATCTTTGAATTTTTCAGGATATGCCGTTTTTGCAGAAATAGTCAAAATAGTAGGAAATTCAAGTCTAAAATCTCCCCACCATGTTAAAAGCCCCAAAGAAGAAATCCTATTGTTTTTTATAGCATTTATGTTTGCTAAATTTTTATATTCGTCATTTTTAAAAATATTAATATCAGGAGTTACTCTGTTCGTACAAAGTATTATAACATCAGGATTAAGAGCAATGAGCTGCTCGGCAGACATTTTTGTCCTTTTGTGCTCATCATACACGTTTTTTATTCCGGCATGCTCTCTTGCAAATTTTGCATCTCCCATATCCTTACCCCAAACCACTCCGACTTCCTTGTCTTTTAAAAGTCCGATGTACATTACACTAGGCTTGTCTTCATCTTTTATATCTAAAGTCCTTTTTTCAACAAGTTCAACTTGATCTTTCATCAGTTTTATTATTTGTTCCGCTCTTTCGGATTTATTAAAAACCTGTCCGAGCACCTTTATTCCCTCATAATGAGTTTTAAGCTCAACGGTATCGTAACAACCCGGGCCATTTATAACAACAAGAGGTAAATTCAATTGATTTTCAATAGTATCGATTGCTTTTTTTGTAATTTCGCTGTTTTTTATGTATTCAGAATTTCTAAGTATAATCAAATCCGGTTTTACAGAAGCAATAGCTTCAAAATCTACTGCACCGGTAGGATAGCCTACCAAAGGAAGATCGTAAATTTTAGGAAACAAAGTAATACTGTCCCTTTTTTCGATTTTTTCTTTTGAATCGATAATTCCCCCGGTTGCAACTATTTTATTTTCAACTCCCATTGCAACCATATTTTGAAGAACAAATCCTTTATCAATTATTACAACCCTTTCAGGATTTTTGGGAATTGTTATATTTTTACCCCGCATATCGCTTATTACATTAAAAGTATTTTTTTCACTTTTACTTGTACTTTGATCTTTTTTTGCACAAGAAAAAACCGTAACTGCCATAACACATAAAAGCAATGCCAGAATGTATTTTAAATCCATGCAGCCTAAAACATTTATTACCTTTGCAAAAATACCCTGCTTATTTTTACTTACCATAACTCTTTCCCCCTTTTCCATTTTATTTTTGTACATAAAACTATATTGTCAATTATTATACAAAAATTACAAGTTGTCTATAAAAAATAATTTATAAAAATTCTTGCAGTCTAAAATTTCAATTTATAACAAAAAATGCAATTCACTTGCGATTTTTAATTTTATTTCGTATATTTATTTTCTATGGAAAAAGAAGTATGCCCCTGCGGTTCGGGCAAGAATTATCAAGAATGCTGTCATCCCATTATAAAAGGGGATGAAAAAGCAAAAACAGCCGAAAGTCTAATGAGAAGTCGCTATTCAGCCTACGTAAAACACGAAATAGACTGGATCGTAAAAAGTTGCGTTCAATCAAAAGACAACAAAATCGATTTGGACGAAACAACAGCTTGGAGCAAAGAATCAACTTGGCACGGGCTAAAAATCCTAAAAACGGAAAAAGGTGGAGAAAACGATAAAGAAGGTATTGTAGACTTTTCCGCAGTTTATTCAAGAAAGGGTTTAAAAGATACTCATTTGGAACATGCAAAGTTTGTAAAAACTGACGGGGAATGGCTTTACGAAAGTGGCACTCTTATTCCAACAACAATCGTACGAGATAGTGCAAAAATCGGCAGAAATGACCCATGCCCTTGCGGAAGCGGATTGAAATACAAAAAATGCTGCGGAAAATAGCAAATATCTGCAGAATAACAAAACGGTAAAAACAATGCATACTATTACAGGATTTCATGCCATTGAAGAAAAAATAAAAAGCCTTCAAAAAGGCAATGAAAAAAATGCAAAAATTTTTTTTGACAAGCCCGGTCCTCGTGTAAAAAAAATCATGGAAACCGCAAAATCAAAAGGAATCGACTGCTCTCAAGTTAGTAGTAAAGAACTTGATAAACTGGTTTCGGCATTAAACGAATCTGCACGGGAACACAGAGGAATTGTTCTTCAATTGAAAGAAGAAAATCAGATTGCTCCCAATATGTTGGATTTTTCACAATTAAAAGGATTTTTATCTCAAAAAAAAGGCAAATCCCTTATTGTAGTACTGGATTCAATTACAAGCCCTCATAACGTCGGTGCCATATTACGTAGCTGCGATCAGTTTGGAGTAGATTTGGCAGTTTTACCAAACAGAAAAAGTGCTACAGACAGCGAAATTATCGAGCGTTCAAGTAGCGGGGCTTCCAGCTGGGTTTCTACAATGATTGTACCGAATTTAAGTCGAATACTTGAAATTTTAAAAGAACAAGGTTATTGGATTTACGGAGCCGATGCAAACGGAGAAGATATCGACAACTTTATTCCCGCAGAAAAAATTGCCCTGGTAATGGGAAGCGAAGGCAAGGGCATGAAAAATATCATAAAAGAACAGTGCGATAAAATACTTTCTATAAAAACATGCGGAAAACTGGACAGCCTCAATGTTTCAGTAGCAGCAGGAATTTTGCTTTACAAACTGACACGCTAGCATTTTTTTTCATCTATAACAAAACTTTTTTTCAACTCTTTTATTTTTCGTTTGTTTTATTTATACTATAAAACATGAAATTATATACCGTGAACTTTCAAAAAAAATTTTCTATGATCTTATGTGTCGCTGCCGCACTTTTTTTTATCTCGTTTTTTAATTCATGCTCAAAAAAAATGGGTTATTCCGTTGTACTTTGGTCAATTCCTGAAGAAAATATATCTGACGGAAGTATTGTCCCTGTTTACATCCGTTCAAATATAATGCAATGTTACGTTATTGGAATTCCGGAAACAAAGAAAAAATGCGAAATTCCAATTTGGCAAATTACAAAACCTGTTAGCCGTTTAAAAGTAAAAAATATAAAACAAAAATATTCAGAATATAGCCATAAATATGCAATGGTAAAAAGAGATGGCTTACCTATCCGTCAAGATCCTCAAAACACTGCAAGGCAAGTTTACAGAACCCGTGAGGGAGAAGTTATAAAAGTCTTATTCAAGGGCAAAGGAGCAGAAGTTCTAGCCGGGAAAAATTCGCTTGAAGGAGATTGGTTAAAAGTTTTAACTCAAGACGGAACAAGTGGATGGTGTTTTTCATACAATCTTGAATTATTTGATGACACACAGAAAAAAATGGATCCTCAAGCTTTTAGCGAGCAAGAACAGGAAAACTCAGCTGAGAATACCTATGAAAATCAGGATCAGATTTATGATGAATTTCTTGTAAAAATTCTTAGCAAAACATGGTACCCTGAAGAATACAGAAAAATGGTGAAAAACAATAGGATTGACTTGGAAGTTTTTAATCCTGAACAAAGATTTGATACGGGATTTTTAAACAAAGAGGTTTCCCTTAACTTGGAAGAAACAAAAATTTCGTTTGATTTTAACGGACTTACAAAAACAGAAGATTCTACCTACAATTTTAACGATTCAACTCTAACAATGACAATAAAAAGTGAAGATTCTATTTTACTCCAATACACAAATCAATCGGGCAAAAATAAATCTTTTTATCTTGTATCCCTTGCCCAAGATATTTACTCTATAATCGAAAATGAAAAAACACGGCGTAACGCTGAATATTCAAAAATTCTAAATGCAGGAACGGTATTTCATAGTTCAAACTACGGCACACTTCATTTTAAATCAGGAAATATTTTTGAGTGGAACAATTACGGACTTTTAAGCCCGTCTTTAATTCCACAAAATTCCGGTAACTACGGAAGTGCAACATTGGATTTTTTTATCTCAAATTCCGTAAAAAAAGACTTTGACGGTGTAATTACATTTAAGTTTGAAAAATCAGATGGAAAAATCAATTTTCTTTACAAAATCGAAGAAAATGGAATCAGACTTGAAGACGCACAAAAAGCCCGTTACAATGGAAAACTAATTTTGGAAAGAAGTTCCAATCCGGTTGTAATGTTCTTTGCCAAATAACTGTACTTTGAATAAAATAATCAGGAAGGAATAATTTGGGATTTGTTCAGTTTTCAAAAGTAAACCTTGCTTTCGGCGAACGTGATATCTTAAAAGAAGTTTCGATTAATATAGAAGAGGGAACAAAAGCGGCTATAACAGGAGCAAATGGCTGCGGAAAATCCACTTTCATGAAAATTCTTGCCGGAATAATACAAAGCGACAGCGGAGAACATGCAATCGAAAAAGATTGCAGAATAGGCTATCTTCCTCAAAGTGCCATAGTAAACGGCGGCTGTTCCGTAAAACAAGAAGCTTTAAAAGGTTTTGATTTGGCTTATCGTCTTACAGCTCAAATGGAAAAAATTGGCGACGAGCTTGCAAAAAATCCTGCAAAACCTGAAGCCTTGCTGGAACAGCACAATCAAATTCAAAATTTATTGGAAAAACTTGACTGGTACAGAAAAGATGCCATTACCGAACAAGTTTTAATTGGACTTGGTTTTGAACATTCAGATTTGGATCGCAATGTTGAACAGTTTTCCGGCGGCTGGCAAATGAGAATCGCTCTCGCAAAAGTTCTTTTGAGCAAACCCGATATTTTACTGTTGGACGAACCTACAAACTACTTGGATATTGAAGCCCGCTCATGGTTAGAAGAATTTTTAAAAGATTTTAAGGGTGGCTTTTTACTTGTAAGCCATGATAGATATTTTTTGGATGTTACGGTAAATGTCGTTTATGAACTTTTTAACGGCAAACTTAACCGTTATCCCGGAAATTACAGCCACTATGAAAAAGTACGCCAAGTTGAACTTGCTTCCCTTACATCATCATATGAGCAGCAACAACAGGAAATAAAAAAACTTGAAGATTTCATAAATCGTTTTGGCTACAAAGCAACAAAAGCTTCTCAAGCACAAGAACGCCAAAAAATGCTGGATAAAATTCTTGAAAACAAAATTGAAATTCCGGAAAACCTTAAAAAAATACGTTTTACTTTTCCTCCATCTCCTCATTCAGGCAGATTGGTTATTACAACCGAACTTTTAAATAAAACTTGGTTTTCAACAAAAAAAGACGGAAGTAGCTTTGAAAATCATATTATAAAAGATTTGGATCTGGTAATAGAAAAAGGGGAACGTCTTGTAGTTGCAGGACGTAACGGAGCCGGAAAATCTACATTACTTAGGATTATTGCCGGAGTTGATAAAGATTTTTCCGGGAATTTAAAATATGGAAGCGGAGTTCAAATTGGATATTTCAGCCAAAACAATTCAGAAACGCTGAAAGGTTCTATAAGCATTATCGAACTTTTAGAAAAAGAAGCTCCCCTTGAACTAATCCCAAAGCTTCGCGATATGCTTGCCTCTTTCTTATTCCGAGGCGATGATATTTATAAAAGTATAGATGTTTTAAGTGGAGGAGAAAAAAGCAGAATTGCACTTTTGCTCATTCTCTTAAAACCTGTAAATTTATTGATTTTAGATGAACCTACAAACCACTTGGATTTACATTCAAAAGACGTATTATTGCAAGCCCTTAAAGATTTTGATGGTACAATAATTTTTGTCAGTCATGATCGAAATTTCATAGAAAACCTTGCAAACAGAGTTTTAGAACTTCATCCCGGATCGGCAAAAAATTTTCCGGGAGATTACAAATATTACTTGGAACAAATATCTTATACGAAACACAACGACAATAAAATAAATGCATTTACAAATTCAAATGGCAAGTGCAATGATAATTCCGACAGTACGAAAAAAAAACAAGCAGATTTTCAATTAAAAACTGCAAATCAGCTTAGCAGAGAAGAAACAAAACGCTTGGAAAGTGAAAAACGTCGTCTTGAGAGAGAAGAAAAAAACATCATACAAGAATTGGACGATATTCAAAATGAAAAAAACGATCTTGAACAAGAACTTTCAAAAGTTGAGGTATATTCAAACGGAATAAAATGCAAATCAATTACCGAAAAAATTGCAGAATTGGACAAAAAAATTCAGCAACTCAATACCCGATGGGAACAAGTTGCTGAAAAAATTACCTGTTTATAATTTTTATGCTTGAACTGCTGTTACCGCTACCGTAGCAACAATATCATCTACACTACAGCCACGACTAAGATCATTCAACGGTTTTGCAAAACCCTGGCAAATAGGCCCTATTGCCATCCAACCTCCCATCCTCTGACAAATTTTATAACCGATATTTCCTGCGTTTATATCCGGGAAAACAAATACATTGGCATGTCCTGCAACTTTTGAACCGGGAGCCTTTAACTGACCAACTTCCGCACTTACCGCAGCATCAAATTGGAATTCGCCATCTACAGCAAGATCAGGATAAGCTTGTTGTGTAAGCTCCAAAGCCTTTTGCATTTTCTTAACAGTTTGTTTGTATTTGTCATCGTTACCGCTTCCTTTTGTACTGAAGGAAAGAAAAGCAACGCGAGGTTCAATTCCTCCAATAACTTTTGCAGTATTTGCAGTGGCAAATGCAATGTCAACTAATTCTTCTGAATCAGGATCAATAGAAAGGGCACAATCTGCAAAAAAAGCAAGCCCTTCCGGAATATAAGGATTTCCGCTTTCAGGAGCAACCATTATAAAACTGCTTGAAACGGTTTTGATTCCGGGAGAAGTTTTTATTACCTGAAGCCCCGGACGAATTGTATTAGCAGTAGAATGACATGCTCCACTGACAAAACCGTCGGCATCGCCTGCTTTTAGAATAAGAGCTCCATACATTGTATGATCTTTTAGAATTGAAGATTTTGCAGCCGATATATCAGCATACTCAGGAAGTCCGGTTTTCTTGTTAATTTTCCCTTCCCTAGCCTTATACAAAATTTCAGCATACTTATCGGCATTCGGGTCTTTTTCCGGATCTACGACTTTTACCCCACTCAAATCAGCGGTAGAACCGCTTGATTTAATCTGCTCATCACTGCCGATCAAAATAATTTTTGCTATCCCGTCTTTTACGATTTTTGCAGCAGCATCTACAACCCTTTTATCTTCACCTTCACAAAGAACGATTGTCTTGCCGGCAAGTTTTGCTTTTTCCAGTAATTGATCCACAAATTTCATAACTGTTCACCTTTTAGAATTTATTTATATATATTTTATTCTTACATATATTATAGAATAATCCTTTATTTGATGTATTTCAAGTTTTTGAAAAAAAAATATCCAAAAAATTATAATTTTCCTAAAAAAATAGTTTCACTTTTTTCCTCAAAATCATAAACTTTATTTCAATGAAAAAAGTTTCTTGTGATCATGGGTGGAGAGATCTTGATTACGGCAACGGTAATGAGTTTCTGGATGATTATGGAGAAATTATTCGGTTCTACAAAAGTGACTTACCATTATTGTTTATAGGTGAGACTGGAGTTGGAAAATCTTTTGAAGCTAAAAAAGCGTTTGAGTTCTATAAGCAGGAAAATCATGCCGAAGGAAACTTTGTCCCCGTTGATTGCGGGTGCTTCAATGCTTCTCTTATTGAAGGTGAGTTGTACGGTTCAAAAAAAGGCTCTTTTACAGGTTCCGTACGAACTATAGAAGGTATTTTAAAAAAAGGAAATGGAGGCGCCATTTTTTTTGATGAAATAGCAAATCTTCCACTTGAATTGCAACCGAAAATTTTAAGATTTGTTGACACAAAAACTTTTTCGCCCATCGGTTCGGGAGGAACTGCGGAAATCATAAACACAAAATTGATTTTTGCAACGAATAAAAATTTAAAAGAAATGGTCAACTGCGGACAATTTATGAGTGATCTGTTTCATAGAATTTGTGCCGTACCTATTTACATAAAACCGTTGGACAGCCGCCGACAGGAAATTCCTTTTCTTATACTTTCTTTAATGGAAAAATTTTCAATAGAGAAAAAAATTTCCGTTCAAGCAGTAGAATTTCTTGTAAAACAACAGTGGCATGGAAATATCCGCACACTTGAAAACTGCATAAAAGCGGCAAATGCACTGGCTTATGGCAGAAACATTGAACTTGATGATGTTCAATTTATTTTTGAAAGAACAATTGCATCGATTTTCTAACTTCATTATTTACCATTTTCCCTCTCAGAACACTTTTGGTAGAACCGAATATAATTTTGACTCGTTTTTCAGTTTTCTCCACCCAAAAATTTTTAATTCTCGCCATATTCACTATTGTGAAAAAAATCACACTAAATTCAACTTTTCCAATTGAAAAGTACATAAAAATTGCTTATAATTAAAAATAATTCCTAAACTGGAATACTTTCAATAATTAAGGAGAATCTAATATGACTCTTGATGACATTAAAAACAAAAAAATTAAGTCATGGGTAGAAGAATGCATTGCAATGTGTGAACCTGATTCAGTTTACGTTTGTGATGGTTCTAATGAAGAATATGACCGATTAATGCAAAAATGTGTTGACGCAGGTCTTGCAACTCCTCTTGCAAAAAAACCGCACAGCTTTCTGTTCCGTTCATTGCCAAGTGATGTAGCACGTGTAGAAGGACGAACTTTTATTTCCTCAGTAAAACAAGACGATGCAGGGCCTACAAACAACTGGATAGATCCTACAGAACTGAAAGCTACGATGAAAGGTTTATATAAGGGCTGTATGCATGGTAGAACAATGTATGTAATTCCTTTTTGTATGGGTCCTCTTGGTTCTCCTATTTCAAAAAATGGTATAGAGGTAACAGACTCTGAATATGTTGTTCTTAACATGGACATTATGACTCGTGCCGGAAAAAAAGTTTTAGACGTAATCGGCACTGACGGAGATTTTGTTCCATGTCTTCACTCTGTAGGAAAACCTTTGAACAACGGAGAAAAAGACAATGGAGTTTGGCCTTGTGCAGATGTTGAACATAAATACATTTCTCATTTTCCGGAAGAACATCTTATTTGGTCTTACGGCTCCGGATACGGAGGAAACGCTCTTTTGGGTAAAAAATGTTTTGCACTGAGAATTGCTACCGTATTGGCAAAAGAAGAAGGCTGGCTTGCAGAACACATGCTCATACTAAAACTTACAAATCCTGAAGGAGAAGTAAAATATGTTACAGGAGCATTCCCTTCAGCTTGCGGAAAAACAAATCTTGCAATGCTTATTCCTACAATTCCGGGTTGGAAAGTTGAAACAATCGGAGACGATATAGCTTGGATGAAGTTCGGCAAAGACGGAAGGCTTTATGCCATCAACCCTGAAGCAGGATTCTTTGGAGTTGCTCCGGGAACTTCAGATGAAAGCAACAAAAATGCTCTCATTGCAGCTTCAAAAAATACAATTTTTACAAACTGTGCTCTTACGGAAGACGGAGATGTTTGGTGGGAACAAATAGGATTCCCGGCAAAAGGCAAGCTTGTTGACTGGAAAGGAAATACAAGAGAACCATTTGCAAAAGATACTTCACCTAAGGGAGAAGAATTTGCTCATCCTAATGCACGCTTTACCGCTCCTGCAAAACAATGTCCATGTATTGCACCTGAATGGGAAAATCCTGAAGGAGTACCTATCTCTGCTATTTTATTTGGAGGAAGAAGACCTTCAACAATTCCTCTTGTTCATCAATCAAGAAACTGGGCACATGGTGTTTTCCTCGGTTCTATTGTCGGCTCTGAAATTACCGCTGCTTCAACTATAGATGCAAGTCAGGTAGGAAAAATCAGACGAGATCCGTTTGCAATTCTTCCGTTCTGCGGTTACAACATGGGGGATTACTTCCAGCACTGGATCAATATAGGCAAGTCTGTAGAAAACCAAGAAAAACTTCCTAAGATTTTCTATGTAAACTGGTTTAGAAAAGATGACAACAACAAGGATCTTCCGGGAGGCTTTATGTGGCCGGGATACGGAGAAAACTCAAGAATTCTTGCATGGATTTTTGATCGATGTAACGAAAAAGACAATTTTGTTGACACCCCAATCGGATTTATGCCGAAAGAGGGAGCAATCGATACGTCCGGCTTGGCTGATTATTACAAAAAGACATTGCCTGAAATTACAAAGATTGATAAAGAAGGCTGGCTAAAAGAAGTTAAGGATATACGAGAAAATCATTATCCAAAATTCGGAACACACTTGCCTAAAGAATTGAACGACTGCTTAAATGATCTTGAAGCAAGACTTTTAAAGTAAGTGCAAATCGGCTTTTGAATAAATTTAGCTAAACAAAAAAAGGACTTAATTCTGAAATAGAATTAAGTCCTTAAAATTTTTTTATTTTTATGATTAAAATTTTATATCAAGACGAGTTTTTGATTGTTATAGAAAAACCTTCCGGACTTTTATCGGTTCCCTATCCGGGAAACACCGGAAAGAACGCTGCACTTCTAATTGAAAGTCTTATGCGAAAAACCGGAACATACAGTAAATATCACAGACCTTATGCGGTTCACAGGCTGGATAAAGATACCGGCGGAGTTATGATGTTTTGTTTAAACGAAAAAACTCAAAAAATATTTATTGACAACTGGAAAAAAATAATTACAACACGAAGATACATTGCACTTGCAGAAAATCCTTCTTCAATTTCCTTGTTATCAAATTTTCCAAAAGAAGGCACAATTGCTGATAACTTGGCATTCAATAATTACAACATGGGATATGTACCTAAAAATGCAAAAAACTGTAAAACCGTAAAAGCTGTAACACACTACAAGATTATTGAACAAGGAAAACGCTATACGCTTTTTCAACTTGAATTGGATACAGGCAGAAAAAATCAAATACGTGCTCATCTTGCAAGCAAAGGTTTTTGTATTGCGGGAGACAAAAATTATAAAGCAAAAACAGACCCATTGGGAAGGTTAGCATTACACGCAAAAACTTTGGAATTCATACATCCTGTTACAAAAGAAAAATTAAAATTTGAAGTTCCGGAAAGCACTAAATGGAAAGAGTTATGCAAAAAATGAATTTCAATTTTACAATTTGAATTACAGAAAAAAATTGAAGATGTATTTAAAATCCAATTATTTCTTCAGTTTTGTACAGCACCTTAAATTCTTCAAAGACTACCGGCATATTTTGATTAAATTCATATCCCATTATCTGAGCATCTTCTTCAAAAAATTCACTTTTAATTTCTCTCCATTCTTCAATAGAATTTGCTTCATCCTCCCTGCAAGCTATAGACCAAGGAACTTGATTAAACGGAAGTGTTGTTACATTTGTAACTTCAATTACTGCATAAGGTTTACTTTGCCAATCTGTTACCACAAAAAAACTACCGGATTTTGGTAAAGGTATCCTGTCTATCTCAAACGAATAATATGAAGTTGCAAAAACAGTTTTTTGCCCTGAAAGTAAACGCAATATGTAGTATGACGAAGTTTCGGCTTCTTCTCCCAAACTAAGTTCACCGCAAAAACAAACTTTTTTAGGATCGATTTTTGAGCCTTGTAAAAATTTATTCCAAAATTCATCTATTGAAAGCTCTTGAAAAGAACCTTTAGCATTTTGCACTTTATTCTCCATCATACTTCTAAATTCCTTTACTTTTATTTATTCTGCAAAAAACATCTCTTTAAAATACGGTAAATTCATAATCCAATCGCAAAAAGTATGCCATTCTTCAAGTTTATGGGAGTGTCGTGAGTTATACATTCCAAAAACATTCTCATAATTCATTGTTATTGTTCTGGTTTGATTGTAACTTTCCGGTAAAAGTTGAATTATTGAGTACCATGCCTTTTTATTGCCTATTTTATCAGTTACAAAAATTTGCCTCTTACTCTCAAGTTCTTTTAAAACAATTTTAAGACATTCCAAAGAACTTTCTTCCATATGATCCGTACTGAAATCACTTATCTCAAAAGGTTTTGAGTGAATTTTATGCATTGTACTTGTAGAATTTGCCACTGTTCCTATCTTATAAGTATCAAATTCTTTCCACCAATAGATAGGAGCGGTAATATCCGTACAAATAAAAATTTGTCTTACGAATTTGCGATGATCACTTCCTGCCTTGCATAATTTTCTGGCAAGAGTTAAATCATTAGTTCCAAAAATAAAATTTCCGTTAATATCAACCGTTGAATCCATCTTATCCCAGCTGTTCATAGGATTTCTGGCTCCACGGATTGCATTTTCAAAATTCATTACAGCAGTTTTTTCAAGTTTAAGCAATTTTTTCTCCTTAGGATAAGTAGTATCATCTAAAAGTGTTGAAATAAGTATAGCGACAGTAAAAAAAATTTTCCACTACCATGCTTTCTTTCGGTACATAAAAAATTTCTACAAAAAATCGAATACCGAATATCAGTTATATTTCTGATAACGAAATATGATATATGCTTCCGCAATTATGGCATATAATTTCCAGAGGATCATCTCCATTTTTCTTTATGTCGGACAGTTCTTCAGAATTGAGTTGTCTTACTCTTCGTATAAAATTTTCTTTTGTGCATCCGCAATCAAATTTTATATCTCTTGTCAAAGCAACGTTCGGATTAAATTCACGAAAAAGCCCAAAAATGATATCTTCCATATCACCTCCCTCACTAAACCATTGTCCTAAACTGGGGCAACAATTAAAAGCATGTTCAATTTTAGGTGTAATATCATCATGCATTTCTGAGTCGATTTTTGATTTTTTGATTTTCCCTCCAAAATCCGGCATTTTTTGCAAGAACATTCCTCCTGCCCCTGTAACTCTGCCTTGTTTATCCATCAAAATTGAAGTAGAAAATGCAGTTTTTATCTGTTCCGACTGTTCAAAATACCATGTAAGATCTTTTGCAATGTTTTTGTGTACAATTTCTACCGTACCTGTTTGAAATTCCTTTGAGCCTTCAGGCAGTCTGCTGATTGATAAGGTTCCTTCTCCAAAAAATCCGGACAAATCCCAGCTTTCAAGAGGTTTATCTATGGGAATAGGATTTTGAAGCAAATAACCTCTTACATATCCTGCACTGTCTGCATTTACGCAAAAACCTGCTGCAGGGCCGTTAGTATCGTAGCGAAAGTTTAACTGTTCTTTTCCTTTCATAGTTGGAATTAGCAGTGCACCGGAAATACATGCAGCACCTAAAATCTGTGTTTCCAGAATTCCAAGATTATGCTGAAGTCTCATGCGGTTTACAAAACGTGTTCCATGAAAAAGGGCACCTCTGTATCTTCCATCCGCCAAAATAAAAATTGTCATTTTATCAGGGAAAAGAGCTTCAATAAAATTCTCAAGTTCTTTGTCAGTGTATTCTTTATAAATCATACAAAAATTGTACCACTTTTTTGATTAAGAGTTAAGAATAAAAAAAAAGAGATGACAACCTATAATTTTAGGAGTAAAATTTTTTGTAAGTAGATAATGAACAATATGTCTACTTTTAAACTTTTAGGAGGCCGCAAATGGATAAAACCTACGACCCGCTTTTTACAGCGTGGAAAATCGGAAATGTGGAAATCAAAAACCGAATTGTAATGACTTCAATGGGAGGAACTTCGCTTTTCGGCTGGCTGGAACCTAACCACTTTGATGAGGAAGCTGCAAATTTTCTTTTAGAACGGGCAAAAAATAATGTTGGACTTATTTTACCGGGGATTGCTCCGATCAGAGATACTTTGGGAGGAAAATGGCTTTATCAGGGAAAAGGAAAATTCAGAAAATTAAAAAAATTTATGGATGAATTCCATAAAACCGGATGTAAAATGTTTGTTCAGTTAACAGCAGGGTTCGGACGAAGTCTTGCCATTAATGATATCATGGTAAAAGCAAGTAAAAATAAGGCTTTGGGAGCCTTGATGAAACCTCTTTTAAACGTTGACTATCTTACTGCCAGTGCAAGTGCAACTCCTAACCGCTGGGACGATTCTTGTACTTCAAGACCACTTACAAAAAAAGAAATTAAACAAATGGTTAAGGCTTTTGCAAAAACTGCAAAATTGTGTATGGATGCAGGGGTTGACGGTGTTGAAATTCATGCTGTTCACGAAGGATATCTTCTTGACCAATTTACAATGAAGTATACGAATTTACGTACTGACGAATACGGCGGAAGTTTTGAAAACCGATACAGATTTCCTGTTGAGATTGTTCAGGAAATAAAAAAACTTTGCGGCAAGGATTTTCCGGTTTCTCTTAGATACTCGGTAGTTTCAAAGACAAAGGGCTTTGGAAAGGGTGCGTTACCGGGAGAAAATTATGTTGAAGTAGGTCGAGATATGACAGAAAGCGAGAAAGCCGCAAAACATTTGCAAAATGCCGGTTATGATATGCTTAACTGCGATAACGGAACTTATGATGCCTGGTATTGGGCTCATCCGCCTATGTATATGGACGAAAATTGTAACCTTGAAGACGTTAGTCACATAAAAAAATTCGTTGACATTCCTGTTGTTTGTGCAGGAAGAATGACTGCAAAAGCAGGTGCAAATGCCATAGCAAACGGCCAATTGGATGGTATGGGAGTTGCAAGACAATTCCTTGCCGATCCTGAATGGGTCACAAAACTCATGGCAGGTAAAGAAGAAGACATCAGACCTTGTATTTGCTGTCATAATGCGTGTTTCAATATGGCTCACTATAACGGAGTTGCCAACGATCAAATTCTAAGTGATAACAAGGGAATGGCAAGATGTGCAATAAATCCTACTACAATGCAACACAAAAAATACAAAATCGTAAAAACACGAAATCCTAAAAAAGTTGCAATTGTAGGAGCAGGTATCGGCGGAATGGAAGCGGCAAGAGTTCTGGCTTTACGCGGACATACTCCCGTTATTTTTGAAAAAGGCAACAAACTTGGAGGAGTTTTCAATGCAGCCAGTAGCCCCGTCTTTAAGGAAAAAGACAGAGAGCTTTTAGCTTGGTATGCAAAACAACTAAAAGATCTTAACATCAGTGTAAAATTCAATACTGAAATAAAAGAAAAGAAAGACCTAAAAGAGTTTGACGAGATAATCGTTGCAACAGGGGCTGTAGCAAATAGACCAAGAATTGAAGGTCTTAACAAAACTCTTGAAGCTTGTGATTATCTTTATGGAAAGGAAACAGGAAACAGAGTTATTATCATTGGCGGAGGATTAAGCGGTTGCGAAATTGCATACGATCTTTACAAAAAGGGAAAAACACCTATCATCGTCGAAATGAAAAATGACATAATTGCAGTAAGAGGTGTTTGTCTTGCAAACTCTTCATATCTTAGAGATTTTTTTGCTCTTAACAAAGTTGAAGTTCACCTTGATACTTCACTTTTAAAAGTAACAGACAAAGGTGTTCTTGTAAAAGATAAGAGCGGTAAAGAATTTGAAATCCTTGGAGACACCGTTATTTCTTCTATGGGATATCATCCTGTTCCTGTATTCAAAAAAGAAAAGCATACTCATTTAGTAGGGGACTGCGGACGGGTAGGAAACTTGCGAACTGCAATCTGGAAAGCATGGGATGTAGCAATGAAAATATAGTCAAAATTCAAGGAGAGAGCTAATGTACAAAGCAAAAATGAAACTGACTGATGAACAAAAAGCCATTCTAAACGGAAGTCAAGGAGAAGTTAAGGCAAAAGTTATGGAAACAATTGTCCGCTATGGAGATCTGTTTGAAGCGGAAGAATTGGTAAAAGTAACTCACGGACAGGGGCATCTTGTAACTTCATTCGGTCTTTCGCTTTTAAAACCTGTTTACAAAACAATGGATGAACTTATAGGAGCAGGGCTAAAAGTAGAAGAAGGTTTCACTATGGATCCAAGACCTTACGATCCTGTAAATGTAAAATACAGTCTTTTAGATAAACTTCTTAACACTGCGATTTTGTACAAAAAGCAAAATGACTATGAAGCACAACTGGAAAAACTGGGTCTTATAAAAAAAGATGCTTTCAGTTGTGCCTGCTACTTTGACCTGATGGGAAATATTCCTAAGAAGGGCGATATACTATCATGGGCGGAATCCAGTGCTGTAAACTATGCGAATTCAGTTTTAGGAGCTCGTTGTAACAGAAATTCCGGCATGATAGATATTTTCGGTTCGATAATCGGTTATGTCCCAAAATTCGGACTTTTGACAGATGAAGGAAGAAAGGCAAAATGGAAAGTTATTGTAAAAACTTCAAAAAAGCCTCTTCCCCAAATTCTCGGCTCTGCCATAGGTATAAAAGTAATGGAAGAAGTTCCTTACGTTGTGGGACTCGATAAATGGATAGGTTCTCAACCGGATGAGGAATGCAAGTCTTATTTAAAAGATTTTGGTGCTGCAACTGCTTCAAACGGAGCCGTAGGTCTATATCATGTAGACAAAATTACACCCGAAGCAATTGAACTGGGCGAAAAACTTCTCGTTCAAGATTACAAAGAATACGTTATTGACGATGAAGAACTGGAAAGGGTTTATAGCTCATATCCTGTAATGTGGAAAAAGCCGGAATTGGAAGGCAATTTAGCATTTATAGGCTGTCCTCACCTTTCTTTAAACCAACTTAATGAATGGGCAGAAAAAATAGTTTCAACATTGAAAGCAAAAGGTGGCAAAAAAGTTATATGTGAAACCGTTTTATGTACCGCACCTCCTGTTTTTAAAGAATTTGAAAAGTCTTTAAAATACAAGGAGCTTCTGAAAACGGGAGCAAGAGTTACTTCAATTTGTCCTTTAATGTACACCTCAAATCCTCTTACAAAATCAAGGCGAATAATGACTTGTTCAAATAAACTTAGAACTTATTCCATTGCTCGTTACTACAAAGACGATGAATTGCTTGATTACATCACAGGTAAGGAGAGATAAAAATGAAAATTTTTAAAGGAAGAGTTATTAACGGCGGATACTATAAGGGGGAAGCCGTAGTTTCCCGTCAAGGTGTAAACACACTTGCAACCTTTCAAAAGTCAGCTATTTCCGGTTCAAAAAAAGTAATCGTAGCAGATCAAAACAACCCTGATATTTTTGAAAAAAACATTACAGGTAAGGCCTTATGTTTACCACAAACAATCGGTTCTACAACAGGAGGAATGGTAATTCAAGTAATATGCTCTATGGGGACAAATCCTGCTTGTATGTTATTCAGTGAACACATCGATTCTCTTGCAGGTGCAGGTGTAATTTTATCAGTAGTTTGGGAACATAGTGAATTGATAGCTATTGATATGCTAGGAAAAGAGTTTTTAGACAGCGTAAAAACAGGAGATATAATCGAAGTAAAAGAAGACGGCACTGTTACTGTTTTGTAAGTACAAAATTACCGACAAAACTTTGTTAAAAATTTTGCAACGACAAAAACCTGATTTTCAATTTGGATGGAAAATCAGGTTTTTTATTTTAATTAATCATTAATCTTTAATTTTTTTTATTCAAAAAATTGAAGATTCCCGTTGCTGCATCTTGGATTTCTTGACTTGAACCTCTGCTTTTCAGTGCATCTTGTACAGCAGAAGTCGCAAAAGAAGTCAATTGTCTGTTAATTTCTTGTTTTTTTGATTCAAGTTGCTTATCCAAATTTGCAACTTCGGCATTTTGTAAATTAATAAACGAAGTAATTTGCGAAAATTGAGCAATCAAATCGGTTGCAGCTCCTGTATTTTCCGAAAGTTTTAAGTTGACTTTTTTTGCAGTTTCTTGAGCTATGGAATTAATTTCACCTTTTAAAGTCTTTGAAAGCGGATTTATAAATTGGCTTGACAGCTTTTCTATATTATCTATGGAAATTTCCATATCGCCTGCTTCCGTAAAAGTTACAGTGAAGATAATCGTAAATTTTTTTACTTCTTTTAAAGCCGTGTTATACAGGCTTGAAACCTTTGCAGGTTCAAATTTCATTCCTTTAAAGTTAAACGGAGTAATTTCCATAGAACCTTTTACAAAAAAATCTCCGGTTTTTGAATAAAAAAGCGAAGTTTTTACATCAGTTTTTGAATCAAAAGAAAAAACTTGCAAATCAGCAGATATAGGAAGATTCTCTCCTGCGTAAAATGCACTGATAACATTTTTTGCAACAGGACGGTTATCAAAAGTTAAAGTTGCAGAATGCAAAGTATCTCCTTCTCTAAATTTTGTTTCAACTACAGACGGCTTTCCGGTAACATTTTGATTATTGGAAATATTCAAAGCCTGTGCATTAAACAACAAATTTTTTGTTTCTTTTTCATAACCTGAAGCTAAAATTTTTTCTATATACAAGGAAGGAACGGTATTTGCCCTGTAATACACAGTACGTCCGGCAACTCTTTTTGAAGTAGAGTTTTTTATGTCGCTGTTGGATTTTTTCCTGTTTTTTGCTTTTTTACCGGCTTCCGAATTTTTTTTGCCGTTTAAAGAACTTTGAGTCGAAAAATTTTCAGCAGAATTTAAAGCTACATTTTTTAACTTTACAGCATAAGGATAATACTTGCCGCATTTTTCGTAAAGAAGTCCCTCAATCGTATCATTTATCATGGACTTAAAAAGTTCGGAACTAAACAGCTTTTTTGTTTCCTTTATTTTGCTATCTATCAGTTGTTTGTCAACCTTAATTGCTCTAAAAAGTTCTTTTGAATAATCATCGGCAACAGCAATATCTGTTTTTAAATCTACAGTTGTCTTTTGAATTTGCTCTTTTAGATTATCGCTTTCAATTACGGCAGTATTGATAACTTCAATAGCATTTTTCAATACTACAGGATCGCTTATTTTTGACCAATTCGTGTTCATGATAGTATTCACACTTACAGTTAAATTTTTTACCGACTGTTCGTAATTTTGTGCAACAGAATTCCAAGTTTCAACCTTAGATTGGAGCCCTTCCGAAACTTTTAAAGCAACAGCAGGTGAAGAAAGTTCTCGTTCTATTGAAAAAAACATCTTTTCCGGTTCATATCCTGAAAACATATTTTTTAGTTTTTCGACAGCTGAACCCAAAAAATTTTCTTTGCTTTTTTCTATTTTACTTTGTGAGTGTTTTTGTTTTTTTGTAGTTTTTGGTTTTATTTTCAGTTCACCGCTTTTCTGTCTTTGAGTATTTATCGCAACACCCTCAACAGACATATTCCTTGTATGAAATTTTCCCTTTAACAAATCGCTCAATTCATAGTCAAAATTTATACTGTCTATTTCAAAAAGATTTTTCATAAAATCATTTTTATCTGCCTGCTGAAGCCCTACAATTTGTACACATGATTTTATAATCTTAACATCAACTTTTTCTATATCGGTTTTTGCTTCAAAAATTCCTTGCATAGCAGATTTTAAAGCGAACGAAAATACTACATCTTTAAAAGTAACAATCACCAATGTAAAAAAAATTAAAAAAATTGCAACTGCCGCAAGAGGAACCGTTTTAATAGCCGGTTTTTGTGCCTTAATCTGTTTTGCCAAAATTTTAATCTTTTTTAATTCAGTACGTGTAAAAGTTCGGCTTGTATCAACTTTTTTTACAGGGCGTCCTTTTTTGTCTTTTGCATCCTGAAAAATATCACTTATTATTTTTAAATCATCAGGAATATAAATTGACTTTACAATTTTCTTTTCAAAATTTTTGGTAGAATATGTTTTTTTAAAAATTGCCGGTAATTTTTTTGCACTTACACATTTTTCCTGCTTAATTTTTTTTTGTTTTTCCATAAATTTTTACCTCAAGTCTACGAATCTACTTTTACAAATTTTCCTATTATTTTTGCAATAAAAGGGACTTTATAGAAAAGTTTTTCCAACTTTGAATTCCTAAATTTGGGTGTAATCCACTTTCTCCATATTTTTACAAAGAAAAATACTGCAAAAAATAACGGGATATATGCTAAAATTCCAAAAGCAAAAGAACCGCACACAATAGAATTATTTAATCTTGTAAAGGAAAGAAATGGAACTTCTATAATACCTGCAAAAAAAGGCTCTACAACATTCCAAGTTAAAATTGAATATCCTAAATTATCAAAAAACGGATCAAAAGCAGGAGCTATTAGCGTGCCGACCAGCATCATAAGCCAGTACCCTGCCTTATTAACTCTAACAAAAGCAAAAAATAAGACCAGGATATACCAAAAAAAGTTATCCTTAGGCAAAAACCCTATCAGTAACCCAAGACAAAACGAATTGGCAATTTGACCGGGCTTAGAATTTGAATTTAAAGATTTTATTAATGCAAATATTTTTTTTAACATACTTTTATCCTCTGCAATAACCTTTTATACAACTAAGGTACGCTCATTATATCATACTTGTTGTGGGAAAAAACAAAAAAAAGTAAAAATTGAAAAATTATTGAAACAATGATAGAATCTGCCACAAATAGTAAATAAAACTTGATTTAGGAGAAAAAATGACAAGCATTCACATAGGAAATTTAAATTTCACAACAACTGAGGAAGGCTTAAAGGCAGCCTTTCAAGAATTCGGAACTGTTGAAAGTGCCAGAATAATTAAAGACAAAGAAACCGGTAGCTCAAAAGGATTTGGATTTGTTGACATAATAGAAGATGATAAAGCCATAAACGCCATAAAAGTCTTAAACGGAAAAATCTTAGACGGTAGAAAAATCAGAGTAAGCAAAGCTCTTCCACCGGAAGAAAGAGAAAAATGCAACGACAAAACGGAAACAAGAAATTCCAGATCTTCTTTTAGAAGCAATTAAAATATTTACAAAAATTAAAAAAAAATTTTATGATAAATCCATATGACACTTTAGAATTCAAAGAATTTCTCAAACCCGAATGCGACAGGCTTTCGTGGATATGTAACTGGCTTTCCCGGCACGAAATTGAATACGCAATAATTCCCACAGGAAAGTTACGGCATGTTTATTTGAATTTTTCACGCCTGTGTTACGATAATTCTCGAATCATAAAAACGGTTTTAGTTCATTATGATCGCATAGGAATAGGTGCAAACGACAACAGTGCCGCAGTGTATCAAGTTTTGCATTGGGCAGTTAGACTGAATCAAACACAAAATTCAAAAGCAAAACAACCTCATAACGTACGCATTATTTTTACGGATGGAGAAGAACTGGGACTTGGAACTTCAAAAGATGATTTGGGAGTTCTAAGTCTTGCATCACTTTTTAAACAAAAAAAAATCGTAAATAATGATATCTTTGCAATTGACAGCTGTGGCAGAGGCGATACTTTGGTAATTTCCACTTCGGGTAAAAACAGCGGAAGCATAAAATTTCAACACGAATTTAAAGAATTTTACGATCGAACAATAGAACTAGCCCAATACGCTGTAGGAAGAAATTGGGTTACAATACCTACAAGCTACGGGGATAACGCAGGCTTTATTCTTTTAGGAATGAGAGCAATAGCAATAAGTGTACTGCCACATTCTGAAGCCGGCTCTTACATGCGTTCTTTACAAAAAAATCCTTCATTAAAATCAGATATTTCAAATCACAAAATTTCAAACTCTCAAAAAAACGCAATTCCACCTACGTGGCTTATGATGCACACCCCGCTAGATTGCTTTGAAAATTTAACAAGTGAATCATGGTATCTCATGGAAAGTTTTTTAACAGCTCTTGAAAAAAGGCTTTAATAAAAAACTCACCTACAAACTGAAAACACTAGCAAACAAAATTTTTTACAAGCAAAATACCAATATCTTCGGAAGATTGAATAATCTGCTCAGTCCCGCCTCCAAAGCTTCTAATCGCTCCTAAAACACCGGCACTGGCAAACGCCATGATAAGACCTGCCAATAAAACGCCAAGCAAAACTGCACAAACTGATTTTTTAAAACCCATGTCTAAAATACTTGAAGCAAGAGTTCCTGTCCAAGCTCCTGTCCCCGGAACAGGAATTCCTACAAAAAGAATTAGAGCGGCGAAAAGCCCCATTCCGGCTTTTGATTTTAGCTTTTCTCCGCCTTTATGACCTTTTTCAAGACACCAAGAAAAAAACTTTCCTATAAATTTTTTATCCTTGCCCCATTCAAGAACTTTTCGTGCAAAAAAATAGATAAACGGAACAGGCAGCATATTTCCTGCGATACATACAATGTAAGAGGAAATCAAAGGAAGCCCAAATCCTTGACTTACAGGAATTGCCCCACGCAACTCAACAAGAGGTATCATCGAAATAAAAAAAATCCAAAGATACTGTTTTAATGTTACAATCGCCATAAAAACTAAATTTCAAAAATATCTGCAAATGCTTTTAAAGCACCATCGGTTTTTCCGGCAAGAACTTTTTGTGTAAGTTTTTTGCCCAATTGAACACCTTCTTGATCAAAGCTGTTCAAATTCCATAAAAATCCTTGAAACATAATTTTGTTTTCAAAATGTGCAAGCAAAGCCCCAAGAGACTTAGGAGTTAACTGTTTTGCATAAATTAAACTTGAAGGTCTTTCCCCATAAAAAGTTTTGTTAGGATCTTGATCCGATTTTCCTAAAGCAAATGCAACTATTTGAGCAGCTAAATTGGCACAAAGTTTTTTCTGGCTTGAAGAACCATCCACAACGATATCTTTACAGCCCTGACTATCCAAAAAACCTACAAACTGCAAAGGAATAACATTCGTTCCCTGATGTAAAAGTTGATAAAACGAATGTTGCCCATTCGTACCGCTTTCTCCAAAAATTACAGGGCCGGTAACATAATCAACAACTTGCCCAAAACGATTCACGCTCTTACCGTTTGATTCCATGTCAGCCTGCTGCAAGTGAGCAGGAAAACGCGAAAGAGCCTGCGAATACGGCAGAACTGCCGTAGTTCCGTAACCTTGAATGTTTCTTTCATAAATTCCAATCAAAGCATCCAGCAGAGAAGCATTTTTTAAAATATCCTTTTCCATGGCAGATTTATCCGCCTCATGAGCTCCTTCAAGAAATTCTGTAAAAACCTTTGCACCGAACGCCAAAGTTAAAACAGCTCCTCCGACAGCAGAAGTTGAAGAATATCTGCCACCGATAAAATCGTCCATGTAAAAACTTGCAAGATATGCAGGATTATTTGCCAATGGACTTTTTTCTGAAGTTACAGCAATCATGTGATTTGCAGGATTAAGACCTGCTTTTTCCAAAAATTCTTTTACAAAAAGTTCATTTGCAAGAGTTTCCTGTGTAGTTCCGGATTTTGAAACTAAAATAAAAATTGAATGAGCAACATCTATCGAAGAAATTACACCAAGTGCATCGTCGGGGTCTACATTTGAAATAAAATGGGCTTTCATTTTTAAGGTATTATTTTTCTTTGCCCAATTTTCAAGTGCAAGATACATAGCTCTAGGACCTAAATCTGAACCGCCGATACCTATCTGCACAACTGTAGAAAATTTTTCACCGGCAGCATTAGTAATTTTTCCCTCGTGAACTTTCTTTGCAAAATCTGCTATATTATCCTGTTGTGTTTTATAAAAATCCCTTTCATTTTTTCCCTCAAAGATAACATCTGCACCCAACTGTCCACGTGTAAGATGATGAAGAACTAAACGCTTTTCTCCTGTATTAATCATAGCACCTTCATACAATTCTTTGAATTTTTCTATGATTTCCATTTCATCAGAAAGTTCTTGGAGAATCTTTAAAATCTGAGTATTCACCTGCTTTGCAGCATAATTGTATGTAAGCCCGCCTGCTGTTTCTATACAATATTTTTTTACACGTTCAGCATCCAAAACATCTTTTAGCAAAACCTGTCCTTTTAGCGATAACAATTTTTTATATGAATCCTGCTTATCCAGATTTTTCCATGCAACTGCCATAATATATCTCCTTTTTCAATTCCCATCCAAAGTTAAAAATCGTTTTTACTTTCCTATATTAAACCATATTTATCAATAATTCAAATGATTTTTACTCGCAAAATATTATGGTAAAATAAAAGATTGAGCAAATTCCATTTTTGCACTATATTGGAAGTGAAAGCAAAACTACGGTAAGGAATATTACGAGGAAATTTATGTTAAAAACGTTTATAACATTTTTTAAAATAGGGCTTTTTGTAATCAAGCATAGCGGACTGTTGAGAAAAATAAAAAAAGCTGCAGCTAGGGGTGATAACAAATTTATAGATGAAATCCTGCTGGAAAAAGAAATTGAATTTTCAAAACTCTGCGTTGATTTGACAGGCTCTGAAATTGAAGTTATCGGTCTGGAAAACATTCCTACTGACAGGAGTGTAGTTTATATTGCCAATCATCAGGGAATGATGGATATGCCTTTACTTTTAGGCGGTATTCCATTTTTAAAAAGTTTTATAGCAAAAAAAGAAGCTTCAAAAATTCCCGTTCTTTCTACTTGGATGAAATTCATGCACTGTATTTTTATCGACAGAAAAAATATACGCCAATCATTGGAAGCAATTCACAAAGGAGTTGAAATAATAAAAAGTGGCTATTCAATGGTAATCTTTCCGGAAGGAACAAGAAGTCGCGGAGGGCCGGTAAAACCATTTAAACCGGGAAGTTTTAAGCTGGCATTTAATTCGGAAGCTCCGATAGTACCTGTTTCAATAGATGGAACATGGCATATTCTTGAGGAAACCGGAAAAATTCAGGGAAGTAAGTTAAGATTAGTTGTTCACCCTATAATTGAAACTGCAAACACGACAAAAGAGCAGAGAATTGAAATTATAAAGCAAACCCAAAGTGTTATCGAAAGTGCCCTTACATCCTTGTCTTTTAAGGAGCCTCAAAATTCCGACGTTCAAGATTAGATGATATTCGCTTTAAAATAACGCTTCTGGCAATTTCCACCTGTTCTTTTGTAGCTGCAGGAACTTCTTTTAAAGGATAGTCTATACCTAATCTTTCGTACTTTACTTTTCCCATTGTATGGTAAGGCAGTATATCAACAGCTTTTACCGTTTTTAAACCGGAAATAAAATCTCCGGTTCTTTCCAAACACGCAATATCGTCATTAAGAGAAGGAACAAGCACATACCTTATAATCATATCCACGCCTTTTTCACTTAAAAAGCGTGCAAAATTCAAAACATTTTTGTTACTGTGCCCCGTAAGTTTTTTATGTTTTTCATTGTCAATATGTTTTATATCCAAAAGAACAAGATCTGTAAAAAAACATAATTTGTTATATTTTTCAATCAAAGATTTATTTTTTACACTAATCCGGGAATGTTCGTTTTCTGAAAAATCAGCTGAAAACAGAATTCCGCTGGTATCCAAAGTGCAGTGAATTCCGCCTCTTTTTCCGCATACAAAATCTTTAGGTAATTCAACTGATGCTGCCTTTTCAAACAAATCCAAAACAAAATCCAATTGCAAAAGGGGCTCCCCTCCTGTTATCGTTATGCCGCCTTTTTTGTAAAAATCATAATTATTAATGTATTTTGCAATAATTTCTTCGCAACTGATAAGTTTATTTTCAACAGTTTCCCATGTGTCCGGATTATGGCAATAAAGGCATCGCATGGGACATCCTTGAAAAAAAACTACGAAACGAATACCCGGTCCGTCTACAGTACCGAATGTTTCTATAGAATGAATGTTTGCTTTCATTTTTTACTCGATTCGGAATTTAAATTTTTTTTAGTTTCCGTTGTTTGTTTTAAAAGTTCACTATAATATCGGTTTTCAATTTTGCTACGTTCTATTCCGCATTCTTCAAGAAGTTCCAGCTCCAGTTTTCTTGCTTTTTCAAAAACTTCAGGCGTATTTTGTTCCGATAAAATTTCCAGTTCCAAAAAATATCCCAAAAATTCAATAAAACAAAGTTCAATATTTACTTTCATGCCGTTGCGTTCAACACACCAAAGTTCACTATCCTTCGTTTTTTTTAGAAAAATTTTTCCGCCAAGGTTTTCCAGCAAACTTTCAATTACTTTAGGCTCGCAAATTTCGCATTCTTTTTCTTCATTGACTTCGGTTCCTATTTCATCCACGCTGTTTACTTCAAGCAAAGTTTTTACAAGTCTTTTATCTTTGAACGTCAAATAAAACTTTCCATTTTCATCACGAATTCTTACACTTTGATATCCACATTTTTTTTCTTTTACAGGAATATGATAATAAACATCACTTTTAAAAACATGCCCGGTATATTTTGCAATTTTATTAAGGATATCAATGATTCTTTGCCTGCAACAAGATTCTACATGAGCCTTCATTTCAATTTCATACATGGCACAATTATAACAAAAAAAAATCTCAAAGTATATTTACTTACACATGTATTTCAGATTTAAAAGTTATAAAACAAATTTGTCTACTTCTATGGTTAGATTTTCTATCGCTTCCTTATTTTTTTGAGTAATTACGTTTACTTCTTGAACAGCGTTGCTTATTTGAACAGCTCCGTTCGCCATTTCATTCATACTGTCCGTTATTACTCCGGTTAATTTGTCCAATCTGCACATCTTTTCTGCAACCTGAGAACCGCCTTTTAGCATTTCTGCAGAACCGACTTGTACCTCAGCAGTTACAGTATTGATATTTTTTATTGCAGACAAAACTTCATTACTTCCTTTTTCTTGCTCTTTCATAGCACCGGTCAGAACAGTACTCATTTGCTGTACCTTTTCTGCAAGAATAAAAATTGCGTTAAACTTTGATTCTACAGTTTTTGATGCATTTGACAAAGTTTCAATCTCAGAGCCAAGTGTTTTTAATGTTGCTGTTATAGTTTTTCCCTGTGCAGAAGATTCTTCAGCAAGTTTACGAATTTCATCGGCAACAACTGCAAAACCTTTACCGGTTTCACCTGCATGAGCAGCTTCAATTGCGGCATTCATCGCAAGCAAGTTTGTCTGACTCGCAATATTTTGGATCACGTTACTGGCTTCAATAAGCCCTCCGGATTCTTCTGCTATCTTTTGTGTTACATTATTTGAAGTAAATACAGCCTCTTTTCCCTCATCCGTTGCTTGAGAAAGCTCTTGTATAGTTTCATTATTTTTTTCAAGAGTATTTGTAATTGAACTGATGTTTGCATTCATTTCTTCTATTGAAGCCGATGATTGACTAACACTTTCAACCTGCATTTCTATACTGCCGTTTAGTTGTTGTATTGTCCGGATTATTTGCTCCATAGTTTCAACTATTTGCGTTACACCGCTTGCCTGCTCTACAGTTTGCCTTTTAACTCCTTCGATATTGGAACTTATTTGATAAATGGAACTTGCCGTTTTCTCTGCATTTGTAGAAAGAGTTGAACCTACTTCACTCATCTTTCCCATGCTGTTTTTAACCCCTTTAAGCAGATTTGTTATGTTCTGACAAAAACGGTTTAAACGCAAAGCCAACAGACCAAAAATATCACGTCTTTTAACAGCCAATTTCTCTATTGCAAAGTTTCCGTCAGCAAGTTTATCAGTAAAAGACATTACTTCTTCAAGGCTTTCATTTATTCCCTTGTACAACTTATAATTTATAAAAAGAGCCGCAAAAAGCAATACAACAGCTATCGGTATAATACTTTTTAAAACATCAATTATAGCCATTCCATTATAAAGGGAACCTATAAAAGGACTTACGCAAAGAAAAATTATTGCCAAAAAAAGAAAAAAACTTACCAGCATATTGCGTACCGTATACGACATTGTAATATGCTTTTTATCAAACGGTAAAAATTTTAAATACCCTTCAATCTTTTGCGTCCACATTATGTAGAAAAAAAGCGAAACCAAATTCATGCATCCCAATGATCCTAAAATGGAAGCAATAACTTTTTCCGGCAAATCCACACCGATCCATAATAACGTAAAAATCGGAGTTAGAATTGTAAGGACAATAGGAGTTACAAGACTGACTTTTGTGTATATGGCAAAAACCTTGTTTGCCTTGTCCACTCCGTTTTCATTTGTTTGAAAATCTTTAAGTACTTTGATAAAAATTCTGTAAAATATAACCGGAATAAATATATTAAAAAACACTGCCACAATAGTCGGTGCGGCACCCAGAAATTTCAATAGTTCTTCTTTAGAAGCCATTTTTGTATACCATGCATACAAAAAAATAAAAGCAAACAGTCCGTTAAAGATCAAAAAATTAAGCAAAAATAAAGTTTTTGGCGGTTTAGGGATAGAATTATTCAAAATCTTCCTCCTGTAGTTTTTATGTGTGCACATATGGAGAGGCATTATACCCCCCCCCTACAGAATATGCAAGCACTTTTTTTTTAATTATTTTTTAAAAAGCACTCAGACTTACAGCAACGGGCAAAAATTTACTTGACGGCAATTCAACAGCGAATATAGAATACAGAAGATGAGTAATACAAATTCTTTTGACAGAATGGTTTTAGGCTTAACCAACGCGGAACGTATTGAACTTTTACGAAAAATAGAAAGTTCAAGCGATCCTGAAATACAAAATATAAAAATGCCCGAAGATAAAAGTTCTTTAAATTTTGAAAAAGATTTAAATATACGGATAAAACAGGAACCGTTTTTTTTACGTATTTGGCTTAAAATTGTTGCACTTCTTTCCTCTGCAAGTTTAGATTATGTTTACAACAAATATCTTTTGCGTATTGAAGCTCACACA
Source organism: Treponemataceae bacterium (assembly GCA_052173655.1). GTDB lineage: Bacteria > Spirochaetota > Spirochaetia > Treponematales > Treponemataceae > RGIG9060. The sequence goes on from JBQMYD010000008.1 coordinate 33,296, forward strand.
GTGGGAAGCATTGCTCCGGATTTAATTGATTATAAAAAACAGATTTTTCTCCCGCTTTTTTGTGAAAAAATACGTGAACTAAAAAGTGTTGCACTGTTTTTTAGAAGTTCTATTTCAGTTTACAACGAAAATGAAGGGGCTTTTTACGCTTTTCTCGGTTCAATTGCAATTCCGGATCTTGCACAACGCTTGGAAAACGAATCAAATCCGTATCAGTTTCCTATGGATAGAGAAGTAACGAGCGAACTTAGAACCTCATTAATAAGGCGTATGGATGAAGTGCTGCAAACAATTCCGCCTGCACAAAAATCCCAAATGTACAACTCAATTCAGGCATTGGAATGGCTCAATCAGTTTGTTAGACTACCTTTTGAACGTTTTTTTTCAAAGATAAATGAATCTAATGTTTGTAAATTTTCGGATTGCGAATCCGAAATTGAAATTTTTGCAAATGTTTTATGTAACGGGAAAAATATTCCCACTGAAATTCTTGAAGCTTTATTTCTTTTTTCTTTCCAGTCAAAACAAGAAAGTGAAAAAGGACATAACAGAAAAAAATCGAATAAAACGGAATCTTTAAATGAAGATGAGAGTGTTGATCCAAAAATTAGCGAAAGTCTTATTCATCAAAACTGTGAAAATTTTGTACAAAAAAGCATCATGCAAATTTCCACGATAAAAGATTTTATTTCCAATGTACCGATTAGAAAATTGACTGTCATTGCAAAAAATCTTTTTACTTGGGAACCGGAATTTAAAATCGATGCAGAAGATTGGTTTTTGAAATTCAAATCACACTGGAAAAAAATATTCGATTCGCAATGGGAACGATGGCTTGCAGACAAGAAAAAATATCAAATCCGTGAAACTCTCAAAAAAAATTTTGCAACGGAAGATTTCCCCGTTATTGAAAATAGACCATGGGCAGCGGGCGATGGGCTGGAATTTTCAAAAGAATACACTCTAGGTTATCTTTTTGCTTTTTACAAAAAACTTTATCCTGCGTACAATAAAATTTTAAAAATAATCATGATAGAAGGGCAGTTCTCAAGCCAAGAAAATCAAAATGAATTTACGGACGCTTACAACAATTTAAATCACGTTGAACAAAGCATTATTGCACTGAATAATCAACTTTCACCCAAAGGCAGTCTAGGCTCTGCTTTTGCTGCAGCAATAGAAAAATCTTTACGGACTATTCAAGGATACTCAAAAATCAAATCAATGTTGGGAACCGTAGAAGCTGAAGTTATAAATTTGACCACACAATTTATAAATGCCGGAAAATCCATGAGCATAATTTTGGACGGAATTTTGACTGAGCAAAAAACATCCAGATATGATGCTCTTACAAATTTAAATTCCATTCAGGGAGATAACAACGAAAAGTTCAAACAGCAAATTAAAAATACAAGAAGTGGACTTTTGGAAGCTATCGACATGATAAAACAAGTGGAAATTATCGGTGTAAAAAGTATAAAAGAATTCTAAAATTTTTGTTTTTGTTCTTTGTGGATTTTAAAATCAAATTCTGCTAAACTCATTTTTAATTAACATTCTCAATTTTTATAAGGAATTTTTATGTCTGACGTAAAATCACAAATAAAATCTTTTGTTGCACAAATATTAAATAAATTTATCGAACAAAAAGAAATTTGTTCAGAGCCGATAACAGAAGATCAAATATCACTAGTTACCCCTCCCAGTTCGGAAATGGGAGATATAGGAATTCCTTTATTTTCTTTTGCAAAAACTTTTAGAATGGCACCCCCTGCAATTGCTTCCGAGCTTTTGACTATGGTAAACAATGATGAAAATTCAAAAGCCATAGGAAAATTCAAAGCTGTAGGACCGTATCTTAATGTTGTTCTAGATAAAACAAAGGAAATTTCTTTTATAATTAAAAAAATTACGGAACAAGGTTGTTCATACGGAAAAACAGACAATGAAGGCAATGAACCGCTTTGCAAAGAAAGGGTAATGATTGAATTTTCAAGTCCGAACACAAACAAACCTCTTCATCTTGGTCATCTAAGAAATGATGCTTTAGGAGAATCTGTTTCCAGAATAATGAAATTTCAGGGAGCACAAGTTTATAAAGTAAATATAATTAATAATCGCGGAGTCCACATTTGTAAATCAATGTTGGCTTATAAAAAATTTCATCAAGAAAAGTGTGATACTCCGGAAAAACTTAATATTAAAAGCGACAGGTTTGTAGGAGATTGCTACGTAGAATTCAACAATATCGGAAAAAAAAGCGATGGCACATTAGACAAAGAGCTTTGCGAACAGGCAGAAAAAGAAGCTCAAGCTATGCTTGTTGAATGGGAAAAAGGAAATACTGAAGTTCACAAACTTTGGGAACAGATGAATAAATGGGCTGTAGACGGAATTAAAAAAACTTATCAAAGAACAGGTATAAGTTTTGATAAACTTTATTACGAAAGCGAAACATATCTCAAGGGGAAAAAAGAAGTTCTTGACGGATTAGATAAGGGCATTTTTTTTAAAGCCCCTGACGGTTCAGTAAGAATAGACGTAACTGAAGTTACGGGAAAAAATAAAGATGGCGAAAACCAAGAAAAAGTTATGCTTCGTAAAGATGGAACTTCTGTTTACATAACACAAGACATCGGAACAGCCATAAGCCGCCATAAAGACTGGAACTTTAACAAATTGATTTACGTTGTAGGTTCCGAGCAAATTTATCACTTTAAGGTTTTATTTTACATTCTTAAAAAACTCGGCTTTGATTGGGCATCTCAGCTTTATCATCTTTCATACGGAATGGTAAATCTTCCGGAAGGCAGAATGAAAAGCCGCGAAGGAACAGTTGTAGATGCCGACGATCTTATTGACAATTTAAGAGATGGGGCACTTGAAGAAATTTTATCAAAAGGCAGAGAAGAAGCTGTAGGAGATGCAAAAGATGTTGCCGAAAAGGTTGCCTTAGCAGCTCTTCATTACTTTTTGCTACAAAACGATCCCGGCAAAGACATGACTTTTAATCCAAAAGAAAGCCTTTCTTTTAACGGAAATACCGGACCGTACTTGCAATACATGGCAGCAAGGATTTGTTCTATTTTGAAAAAGGCAAAGACGGAAAACATAAAAATAGATACAAGCAAAGAAAGCCTTGCTCTTTTAAATGCAGACATTGAATGGGAACTCGTGAAGCTTTTGGGAAAATTTCCTGAAATCGTAGAAAAAGCCGCACGCACTTTAGACCCCAGCGGAATTGCAATTTACCTTTATGACGTTTCAAAGACATTCAGTCGCTTCTATCATGACTGTCCAATTGCAACCGCACAAGACAAAAAACTTGCAGGAGCGAGGCTTGCCCTTGCAAAAGCAACTCTTCAAGTACTGGAAAACGGATTTTACCTTGTATTGATTCCTTTCCTTGAAACTATGTAGCCTTATGATCAGTCATTAAAATTGTCTCAGACCGTTTTTAGTAAAAAAAATTTAATTGAAATATTTTTTATACTGAAGTATAATTAATCGACAAAGAGAGAACGGAAAATTATTTTTGTTTACTATGATTAGTAGAAAGGCTACCCCCCCCCCCCCCCGAATTTCATTAGGAGGACAATGTATGAAATTAGTTAGATTTTTTTCTCCGGAAAAAAAAGTTTTTGATAAGTTGACGTTTAAAGAACAAAAAAAACTGGGAGCCCTTGTTTCAAGCGATCTTGTTTTCTTATGCTTGTTTTTGGTTTTTACGATTTTTTTGATAATTGCATATTCCAAGCTTTTAGGTTTTTTAACTTTACTTGCCATGCCAATTTTTTTAGGTTCCCTTGTAGCCATAAAAAAGGGAAAAATCACTGCAGGCTCTTACCTTTCTACGGTAGGACTTGTTTTCATTTGCTGCATAACAACGATATTTGTAAAAAATGATATGAATCATCTTGTTCATTACAGAACAGGTTTTTTTTGCTGTTCTATGGCGATAGTAAACTACATGGCAGCTTTAAGAAGAAGACAGCTGGTAATTTTTCACATTTTCGTACATGTCCTTTTAATTGCAACTAATTTTACCATTTACAGAGCAGGATTTTTTATGGATCCGAAACCATGGATAGTTTCATTAGTAATTTGTATTTTTGGAACTGCAAATGCAAACTTTGTACTTATTTTTTCAAGCAAAAATTACAACAAAATCGTTAGCCATGCAGAAAAAGAAAAATTCCAAATTTCTACCGACTTTGAAAAAATCACAAATGTATTAAACCAGACAAAAGAGTCATTAGATATCGGAGAAAGACTAAACTTTTCTTTGGACAAAACGGACAAAAGTGCTACAGAAATTAACAATCTTTATGGAAATCTTCTTCAAGTTACAAAAGATCTAAAATTTCAGGCACACAGTGTACAAAAAGCCGGTGAAGAAATTGACAATTACGCAGCAAAAATGGGAGAAGATATAAAAACTCAAAACGGTTCAATATCGGAAACATCTGCTGCCGTTACGGAAATTTCATCGAATATTTCCAGCATAAACGTTATTGCAGAAAAACGCCGCCAAGAAATGGAGATTGTTGTGCAGATCCTTAATAATCAAAACGCACTTATCAAAAAACTTGTAAGCGATGTAAATAGGGTTCAAGAATCATCAAAAAGAATTGCAGCATTTGTTCAAACTGTAGATTCCATTGCAGGTCAAACAAATCTTTTGGCAATGAACGCTTCTATTGAAGCAGCTCATGCAGGAAATGCAGGAAAGGGTTTTGGAGTTATTGCACAAGAAATTAGAAAACTTTCAAATGAAACTACAAAAAATGCAAATCAAATTTCAGATACATTAAAGGAAAACTCGGAAGTCGTACAAGAAAGTACAAAATCTGTAGCAGAATTTGCAAAATCAACAGAAAGCAGCACAATTGAAATCAAAAAAACGGTAGACTCTATGGAAGAAATTCTTAGAGGAATAAACGAAATGGATATTGCTACAAAGGATGTAATGAAAGCTTTGCAAAAGATAGTTTTAAGTGCAAGCGACAATGCCAGTGCAATAAATTCCGTAACCGATAGAATATCGGATCAAAATAAAGATCTTGCAGAAATTCAAGGAACAGCAGATTTTCTTCAAAAGAATGCAGATCAAATCAGCAATATGTTAAAAACCATTACAGGTGCAATTAATGAGATACAGGCTATCGCAAGAGAAAATAGAGATGTATCTTCAAAGATTGCAGATCTTTTGGCTTAAATTTAATTTGATATTTTGCCGAAAAAGTTAGTTTTAATTTTTTCGGCAAAATATTTTACACTTCATTTTAATCCCAAAGTTTTTCAGGGTAATATCCGGATTTTATTTTTTCGGCAATCTCCGCTTTTACATTTTCTTTGTCTTCAGGATATGTCATTCCAAACCATCTTTCTTTTGAAGGATATACTTTCATTGTATCTTTTCCGGAATTGACAAGCACTCCGGCAGCTTCCGGAAGATAAGCTTCAGCTTTTAGTTCTCCTATATTTTTTGATAAAAAATTATCCCAGTATCGGTGGAATGTGTCCCAGCAGCTCGGCATAAAACCGAAAAAGTTCATTGAAACACTTTCATTCCCGGTAAAATCTATAATTCCGGACGGTCTTTCCGATTTTATTTTACCTTCATCATCAAAATAAATTTTTGTATTTTCTTCTATTTTTGTCAAAAAACCATTTTCAGTAATACAAATCCCACGACTTACAGAACCTTGCTTGCTCATTGTGTTTTCAAGAACAAATCCTATCATTGCATGTTCAGTTGAATTTTCATCACGTGTTTTAAAATGATTTGCCATAATTTCAAATGCACTTCTCCCATAATAGTCATCGGCATTTATAACAGCAAAAGATTTATTTTTTAGCTGTTCCTCAGCACAAAGAACCGCATGTATCGTTCCCCAAGGTTTTGTTCTTTCAGGATTTTTTAAAGCTTTTTGTTCATCTGTAAAAATAAAATTCGGATCTTGAAAAACGTAATCTGCATCAAAATTTTTTGCAACTTTGTCAAACAGGCGTTCACGAAAATCTTTTTCTATGTCTTTTCTTATGATGTAAATTACTTTTTCAAAGCCGGCTCTTTTTGCATCAAATGTTCCAAAATCCAAAAGAGTTTCGCCGTTAGGTCCCATAGCATCAATTTGCTTTACACCACCATATCGGCTACCCATTCCTGCAGCCAAAACTAAAAGAGTTGATTTCATATTACCCCCCAAGGTGCATTTGCACCATAAATCAATATCTTGATTATTGTATAAGGCTTTATGAAAATTGTCAAAATTCAAAAAAAATATCCGATAAATGCAAAAAAAAATATTTTAAATAAAAAAAAGCTTTTTTATTTTTCAATCAGAGTGTATATTTTATATGATTATTTTTCATTTTTATTTGCAATAATGATGTAAAATTTTTGAGGGGAGAGTCTTTATACTTTATGGGAGTTTACAGTGGCAATAAGATTAAAAAATAAGTTTTTTGAAAGGTTTTATCCAAAACAGGAAATTCTAAATAAGTTGACATACCAAGAACAGGAAGTTATTTTTAACATTGTTTTAACCGACCTAATTTTAATTCCTATTTTAGTTGCTTTCACTATATGCTTGTTTGTTTTTACAATGATGGATCTTTTTGATGCAAGAGTTTTAGGAACAATAGTTTCATTTGTTGCAGTTTTTTTTGTATCGTCATTGGTTTTTATACGAAAAGGACACAGTTATCTTGGTTCGTATTTTTCAACTTTGGGTTTTATAACTATAACATTGGCAATAACTTTTCTAGCTCCTACAGCCGAAATGCCGGACGGAACACTCGAAAGATCAACCTTTGTCAGTTATAGAACCGGTGTTTTTTGTCTTATGGCAGGAATTGTCAATTCATTTATGTGCATTAGATATTTGCAATTGATTATATTTCACTTGGCATGTATTTTAGGTCTGTTGGTAAGTTCTTTTACTGTGTACTTGGATATTTTTCAAGCACAGCCAATGGTCATGATTAGTTCCATTATTTTTAACTTATTGGCAATACTATTTGCAAATATAGTCTTACAAAATTCAAACAAATTTAGTACAAGGCTTATAAAACATTCCGAAAAGCAACAAAATAAAGCAGAAGAACAATTGAAAATAATTACGAATGCTTTGGAAACCTCAAGAGAATCTTTAAACATCGGAGAACAACTGAGTTTATCTACCAATTCAGCAGAACAAGGTGCTGATAAAATAAACAAGCTGTACATAGAGCTTTTAAATGAAACGGAAACTCTTAGTTTACAAACCAACAATGTAAAAGAAGCAAGCGAAATCGTGAACGACAAAGCCGGAGTGATGAGCAACTTTGTAAAGAAGCAGAATGATGACATAGAAGAAACTTCCGCAGCAGTTTCCAAAATTTCTGAAAATGTTTCAAATATCAATATCATTGCAAAAAAACGACAAACCGCTATGGAAAATACAGCACTCTCCCTTGACCGCCAAAACGATATGCTGGCTACACTGGTAAACAACGTAGAGCGAGTACAAGAATCTTCAAAAACAATAGCACAATTTGTAGAAACTGTAGATTCAATTGCAGGACAAACTCGTCTTTTGGCTATGAATGCTTCAATAGAAGCTTCCCATGCAGGAAATGCAGGAAAAGGTTTTGGAGTCATTGCTCAAGAAATACGTAAACTTTCCGAAGAAACTACAAAAAATTCCAATAACATTGCAGAAACCCTAAAAGATAATGCACAAATCGTAAAAGAAGCAATGCAATCTATGTCGGATTTTGCAGATGTTACAGAAGTAAGCACGGAAGAAATAAAAGAAACTATCGGTTCCATGAAAGAAATTCTTAAAGGAATAAGTGAAATGGAAAAAGCAACAAAAGATGTAATGCATTCTCTTGAAAACATCGTTGCAAATTCCAGCGAAACTGAAAATATCATAAGCGAAGTTGTATCTCAAATTTCTGAACAAGATGAAAGCCTTGTCAATATTTCCAACTCCACCGGTAAATTACAGGATAGGGTAAGGTCTATAGATTCTCAGCTTACTTCCATAAACATTGCAATAGATGAAATTCATCAAAATGCAATAAAAAATAAAGAAGTTTCGGAAAAGATTACTGTGCTTTTCAAATAAAATTAAAGCTCAAGAAGCGTTTCCAAAGAAAGTTCTATCATATCAACTAATTTGGTCTGACGCTCTTGGGCAGAAAGCTCAGTTCCCGTTATGATATTATCGGAAACGGAAAGTATGCCTAAAGTTTTTCTATTATATTTTGCTCCAAGAGTAAAAAGTTCGGCACATTCCATTTCTACTGCCTTAACTCCGTATTCTTTCCATTTTTTCCAATTTTCGTTAGGATCATAAAACAAATCACTTGAAATAACAGAACCAACAGCAACAGGAACAGATCTTTTTTTTGCGATTTCGTAAGTCCTTAGCAAAAGATCAAAATCGGAAATAGGCGTGTAATGGAGATTCCCAAAAAGCTGATTTAAAATCCCGGAGTCGGAACAAGCACTCTGTGCAAGAATCACAGAACCTACTTCCAAAGAATCACATAAAGAACCGCATGTTCCTATTCTGATTGCGTTTTTTACTCCGTACTCTCTAAAAAGTTCTGTAACATAAATAGACAAAGACGGCATCCCCATTCCGGTTCCTTGTACACTAACCTTTTTTCCCTTGTAAGTCCCTGTAAAACCGAACATACCTCTAATTTGCGTATAACATTCAACGTCTTGCAAAAAATTTTCGGCAATAAATTTTGCCCTTAGAGGGTCTCCCGGAAGTAAAATATCTTGTGCAATCTGACCTTTTTCAGCTCCGATATGTGTACTCATAACTTTCTCCAAATGCGACAATTACAATCAATTTAAAAGCAGTTTTAATCGATCCGCACTATTATAACACACAGATTAAAAAAAAAAGCAGTAAAAAGTAAAAAAAAGAAAAAACATTCAAATTGTAGCTATAAAAAAATGACCCCGAAAACTGCACCGATTAAAATTAAAATCGCAGGAGGCAGTTTTGTTTTTAAAAGAAAAATAATTCCAAAAATAAAAAACAAAAAAACAGGAACTTGTTTCAGTAAATATAAAATTTCAAAAGAAAAAATCACACCCTGCATTTTTGAATAATTAAAAACTGCAAGAACAACTACATTAAAACAAGCAACTCCTATTAAACCTGCTACAACCGGACGAATATATGAAAAACTTGATTTTATAAAATTATTATTTTGAAAATAAAATACAAATTTTGTTATTATAAAAATAACTATTAATGACGGCAAAACCGTAGAAAATGTCGCTAAAATTCCTCCGATGACACCATAAAGCTCATAGCCAATATAAGTTGCCATATTTATTCCTATAGGCCCTGGAGTACTTTCACTTATGGCAATCATGCTAAAAAATTTTTCACTCGTAATAAGACCTCTTTCAATCAATTCCTGTTGCATAAGAGTTATGGCAACTTGTCCGCCGCCAATTGTAAATAATCCTATATAAAAAAATACTAAACACAGTTTTAAAAGAGTCATTTGCTTTTTTTCCCTTTATGTTTATGAATGCCGACAGCGTGCATAATAATTCCGATTATACTTGCTCCGATAATACACAAGCCGGAAGGAACATGAACAAAAACTATAAGGCAAAAACTGGCACTCATTAAAATAATTCCTAAAGCAATGTTACAACTTTTTAATCCATTTTTTGCAAATTTTATAAAAGCTTGAGTTAACAAACAGGCAACAGCGATATTTATCCCTGAAAGGGCTTTTTGTACCCACTCGATTTCGGAAAAGCTTTCAATGAAACGGGCAATAAGCGTTATTATAATTATTGAAGGGCTTATAACGCCTAGGGTTGCAAAAATTCCGCCTAAAATACCTGCCAAATTACAACCTAAAAAAGTAGCAACATTCACAGCTATAATTCCGGGTGTAATTTGACTTATTGCATAATAATCACTTAATTGATCACGTGTTGTCCATTTTAAATCATCTACAAGTTTTTTTTCCAAAATTGGTAACATGGCAAGACCTCCGCCAAATGTTACCCCTCCTATTTTAAAAAAAGTAAAATATAGTTTTACTAAAAGTTTTAAATCAATTTTTTTTGTAAATTTCATAAAACCATTTTACACTTTTTATGTTTCAAAAACTACAGTACAAACCGCCGAATAAAATTTTGCATTTTTAATTTGAAAGTTTTAGCTAAAATTTTTTGTTTTACAGTTGTGAATTTTAAAATTACAAAAAACTTATTTTTTGCCAAGTAAAAATTTATTCTATTGCAAATTCTTACATCAACTTTTACAATAAAACGATGAAAAAGAAAATTTGTTTTATTTGTGTGCTTTTATTTTTTTTCAATATATCAGCTTTTTCTCAAAACCAAAAAATTCACGATAAGAATACAATAAAAAATTATAGCTGTATACAAAGCAGGATTGACAACCCGCTAAAAAATCATAGCAATGTATGTAAAAAAATAACCTCTTTTGAAAAAATCTATTTTTTTATGTTTACGGAAAAAATGAAAAAATCATATCCGGATAATTTTGTATCTTATGGATTTTCTTTTGAAAAAGGACTTTTTTATTTTAAATTAAAAAACGACAAAGAAAAACGAAATTTTTTTTATATACACGGAAGATTTTTACCACAAGAACATTTAAAAAACTGGAAAGACTATCAACCCGTTTACAGTGAAGATTATCCAAAACAAATTCCCGATCCTGCAAAATTTTCAAAATACAAAACTCAAAGAATTTTATCTTTAGCACAAAGAGAGCAACGTAGATTGGCAAAACCTAATTCTTTTATTTTTATACAAAATTTTATTTATGATGCTGAAAAACGAGTGCAAATTGAAAAGCACCTGATTTGCATGGATTTTTTAGGCTGTAAAGTTACCATTCATAAAAAAATAAAAAATCAACTTAAAAATGTAGAAAAAAAGTTAAAAAGCGGAGCCCTATCTGATCCAAAAATTGCAAAATTCGTTAATCAAAGACATATCATAACAGGATACAATTGGAGGGAAATACGCGATACTTACCAGCGTTCCTCTCATAGCTGGGGAATAAGCATAGATTATATTCCTGTAGGACAAACTAAGCAAATGTACTGGAGATGGGTTCAAGGCGACATTGGAGATAAATGGCTTTTCCAACCGTTGAGTTTTAGATGGATTCCCGATACTAAGATAATAGAAATTTTTGAATCGGAAGGTTTTATCTGGGGTGGAAAATGGGATTTGTGGGACAATATGCATTTTGAATATCATCCTGAACTTATTTAAACAAAATCTTATTAACTAAAATTCTTTATAATTGAAAATGAATGCTTATTTGCTGTATAATATCACGGTTACTTTTTAGCAAAAATCACAAAGTGGAGAATAAAATGAGTAAATATCCTTTCGCACAAATTGAACCTAAATGGCAGAAAATATGGGATAAAAATAAAACTTTTAAAGTAAATGAAGACATAAAGTTTCCAAAAGAAAAACGAAGATATGTTTTGGATATGTTCCCCTATCCTTCGGGTGCAGGACTCCATGTAGGACATCCGGAAGGATACACAGCAACTGACATTTATTGCAGATATTTACGTATGAACGGTTTTAATGTACTGCATCCTATGGGCTACGATTCTTTCGGACTTCCTGCTGAAAATTACGCAATGAAAACCGGCACACATCCTGCTATTACAACAAATGCAAATATTGAAAACTTTACACGTCAAATAAAAGCATTGGGCTTCAGTTACGACTGGGATCGTTGTGTTTCAACCTGCGAAAGTGATTATTACAAATGGACTCAGTGGATTTTTCTAAAACTTTATGAAAAAGGATTAGCATACGAGGCTGAAACTCCTATAAATTGGTGTCCGAGCTGTCTTACAGGTCTTGCAAATGAAGAAGTAAAAGATGGAAAATGTGAACGTTGCGGTTCTGTTGTTACACACAAAACCATTAGACAGTGGATTTTAAAAATTACTGAATACGCAGATAGATTAGATAAAGATTTGGATTTGTTGGATTGGCCGGAAAGCGTAAAACTGATGCAACACAATTGGATCGGAAAATCCGAAGGAGCCGAAGTTGTATTTCAAGTTTCCGACAAAGACGGGAATCCTACAGGTGAAGAATTAACCGTTTACACAACAAGATGCGATACATTGTTCGGGGCCACATATATGGTAATTTCTCCGGAACATCAGTTAATAAAAAAACTTACCACACCGGAGCAACAAGAAAAAGTAAATGAATACATACGGATAGCTGCGGAAAAAAGTGATCTTGAAAGAACTGATCTTGCAAAAGACAAAACCGGAGTATTCACCGGAAGTTACGCAATAAATCCTGTAAACAAAAAATGCATACCAATTTGGATTGCAGACTACGTTCTTATAAGCTACGGAACAGGAGCAATTATGGCTGTTCCGGCACATGATGATAGGGACTGGGAATTTGCAAAAAAATTTAATCTGCCAATTATTGAAGTGCTGAAAAGCAAGGTAAATGTTCAAGACCAACCGTGGACAGAAGACGGAATTCACGTAAATTCAGAATTTCTTGACGGATTAAACAAAAATGACGCCATAGAAAAAATGCTTGAATTCCTTACTTCCACAGGCTGCGGGAAAAAAGCGATAAATTACAAATTAAGAGACTGGGTTTATTCAAGACAGCGATACTGGGGAGAACCTATTCCGCTTATACATTGTCCCGATTGCGGAACTGTACCTGTACCGGAAGACGAACTTCCACTAAAATTACCTGAAGTAAAAAGCTATCAACCTACAGGAACAGGTGAAAGTCCGCTTGCAGCAATAGAAAACTGGGTAAATTGCAAATGCCCAAAATGCGGGAAAAATGCAAAACGGGAAACAAACACAATGCCACAATGGGGAGGCTCCTGCTGGTATTATTTACGCTATTTGGATCCCAAAAATGATAAGTTTTTTGCAGGAAAAGAAAAAATAGACTATTGGATGCCTGTAGACCTTTACGTAGGAGGAGCGGAACATGCAGTATTACACCTTTTGTATGCACGATTTTGGCACAAGGTTTTGTACGACTTGGGACTTGTAAACACAAAAGAACCATTTAAAAGACTTGTAAATCAAGGAATGATCACATCTTTTGCATACCAAAGAAAGAATAAAACCTTGGTTCCGGTAGATGAAGTTGAACAAAAAGAAGACGGTAACTGGTACGAAAAAGCTACAGGCGAAAAACTTGAACAAGTTATTGCAAAAATGAGTAAATCTTTAAAAAACGTAATCAATCCCGATGAGCAGATAAAAGACTACGGAGCTGACAGTGTGCGTATGTATGAGATGTTCATGGGCCCTCTTACAATGAGTAAACCATGGGCTACTCAGGGAATTATTGGCGTACACAGATTTTTGGAAAAAGTTTGGACAATCAGTGAAAAACCTGTTATAAAAACTGAACTTACAGCTGATATGCAAAAACTCTTGCACAAGACAATAAAAAAAGTAACTGAAGACACAGCTTCTTTGAATTTTAACACAGCAATCAGTCAAATGATGATTTTTATTAACGATGTTTCAAAATTTACTCAAGTACCGCAAGATCTATGGATTCCATTTGTAAAAATGCTTTCAGCGTACGCACCTCACTTAGGAGAAGAACTTTGGGAAAAGCTTGATAAGGCAAATTGTATAAAAACGGAAGGAACGATCGCCTATGAAAGCTGGCCTGAGTACAATGAACAATTTACAAAAGACAACGAATGTTCCATCATGGTCAGCATAAATGGAAAAATGCGGGATAAGTTTACTGCCGCAATCGATACAAAAAAAGATGAACTTGAAAAAATGGCAAGAGAAACGGAAGGTTTTAAAAAATTTGCAGAAAACAAACAAATTCAAAAGGTAATAGTAGTACCTAACAAATTGGTAAATTTTGTAATAAAGTAACAGAAGTTTCTGTCAGCAGTCTAAAACGTAGTAAAAAATTTAAAAAATTCTCATTCACTTTCCATTGTAAGTTTTTTATTTATTTGGTATACAATAGGCGATAAGTGCCGATATTTTATGTAAGCACAAAAGAAAAATTTTTAAAAAATTTTTTAAACTGTTATCGTATTATTGAGGAGAGAAATAATGGACAGAAAAAAAATGGGCGTATCTTTGCGTACAAAAATCTTGCTTATCGGAGTATTTTCATTATGTATTATGATAGCAGCTGCATGTAGCATTATCGGATTTCAAATATACAAAATAAGTATACTGCAATATGAACAAAATTCATCACAACAATTTGCACTTATAGAAAAAATGATCAACTTGTTTGTGCAAGATAATAAAAATCTGTTAAAAATGGTTGCAACTTCCCCTTCTGTAAAAGCCGCAGACGACACAATCAATAGCTATGTATATACAAAGCAAGATGTCATCGTAAAAAATAGACAAAAAAGTGCAACAGAAAAATCAATGGTAGACTTATTCAAAACTGTCCACAAAAACTATCCTGAAACTGCAGAAGTATATTTCGGTTCAAAATGGGGCGGCTATGCAACATCATGGGACGACAGTATTCATGCAGGATACGATCCTCGCAAACGATCATGGTATCAAAAAGCAGAATCTTCCGGTGGCGAAACCATTGTAACTCCTGCTTACATGTCTACAATAGGTTCCCCTGTTATATGTTTTTCTCAACCTGTAGTATCCGAACAAGGAAGTTTTGTAGGATGCGCAAGTGTAGAAGTAAAACTTGAACAACTTACTGAGTTTATTAATACATTAAAAGTCGGAAGATCAGGTTATGCCATGTTATTTCAAAATGACGGTACGATTTTAGCCGATCCGATACATCAAGATTTAGTATTTTTAGAGAAAGATAGCTCAGAAAACCAATACATCAAAAATTTTACAGATGCCGACAGCAAAACAAAATTAGTTACGATCGACAATACAAAATGGAGATTACGAGTCTTTTCAATTGATGAACTCGGATGGAAAGTAGGAATGCTCGTAGAAGATTCTGAAGTATTGGAAAGTTTTTACAGACTTGTCTTTAACATGGTTACAGTAGGAAGCGGAATGCTGATTATCTTTTTCCTCCTCAGTTTTTGGTTTTCTAAACATATGAAAAGATATATACGCAAGTTGCAAAGCATCTTTACGAAAATGGCATCAGGAGATCTTACTGAACGATTTTCTGTTAAGAAAACTGATGAAATTAGCAGTTTGTTGCTTGATTTCAATGCAACAATGGATAAAGTTGTTGAAATGATTGATTCTCTTGTAAATGAATCTCAAAACATGAAATATGTAGGAGATGAACTGTACAATAATATGTCCCAAACCGCAAGTGCAATAAATGAAATCAGTGCAAACGTAGAAAGTGTAAAAAGACAAGTACAAACTCAAGCTTCAAGTGTTCAAAAAACAGGTAATGTCGTTGAAAATATCATTGGGCAAATTCAGAAACTGGATAACGAAATTGCAGTGCAAGCTTCTTCTGTTACTCATTCGTCCGCCTCAGTTGAACAAATGTCTGTAAATATTGTTTCTATTACACAAACATTGGAAAAAAATAATGATTTAATAAAAAAACTTTATTCGATGAGCCGTGATGGAAAAAACGGTGCTAAAATGGCAAACTCTGTAGTTCAACAAATAGCAGAGCGTTCAGATTCGCTGCTGGAAGCAAGTTTGATTATTCAAAATATTGCAAGCCAGACAAACTTACTTGCAATGAATGCCGCTATTGAAGCTGCCCATGCAGGCGAAACAGGAAAAGGATTTGCTGTTGTTGCTGATGAAATACGCAAACTTGCAGAAGAATCAAATGAACAAGGTAAGCAAATCGGTGGAGTTCTTAAAGAATCCATTGAAATCATCCGTGCATTGATAACTGCCGGTAATGGAGCTGAACAAACCTTTGATTCGGTATATGAACTTGCTACTCAAATTTCCGATCAGGAAGATTTTATTACACGTTCCATGCAAGAACAAATGAATGCAAATAAAGAAGTGTTGGTTGCTATTAAAGATATAAATGCTACCTCTAATGCTGTTAAGTCCGGTTCGTCGGAAATGTTATCCGGCAGTGGCGAAGTTTCACGTGAGATGAACAAATTAGACGGATTAACAGAGGTTATTACCAACAGCATGGATGAAATGTCTACAGGTTCTATCCAAATAAACAATGCCATAATCGAAATAAATGATTTGGTACAAAAAAATAAGGAAAGTATAGAAATATTGGCAAATAAGGTAAAAGAATTTAAAATATCATAAATGATGATAAAAACACAGTAAAACAGTGGGGGCGATTGGGA
>JBQMYD010000009.1:0-45471 GCA_052173655.1 Treponemataceae bacterium
TATCATTTCAACAACTCTTTTGTCAATATATTCTACGCTTTTTTTTATTTTTTTTCTACAGAAACAGAATTATATTCCTTTGTTTTTTCTTCAATTTCCTTTGTTAAAGTTCTAATTTCGTTTACCATATTAACAAAAGGTTCTTTTTCTTCCGGAAAAACAAAATTATTTTTTTTGTCAGTATTTTTAAAAACAAATTTTCCTATTTCCTGATATTGTTTTTCAAGACGAGATTCAAGCTTTTTTATTTCGATCTTGATGACACTTTTATCTCCAAAATCCTGAACGGCATCGCCTACTTTATTTAAAGCCGACTTTGAAGCTTCTACACCTTTGTTTAAAAAATCTTTCATTTTATCAACAAAATCCATAACTTCCTCCAAATAAATTATTCTTTGATGCTGCGTTTTGAAACAACATGAACTCTTCCCGAACGTTTTATACCATCGGATTCAGTTTTTCTTTCATCATCTGACCGACTGCGGGTAACTCTTTTTTTGGAATTTAAAAAAGATTTTTTTTCCGCAGCCTGTTTTTTTCGCATCTTTTGATCTTTTTCTATAAATGAGAGGGAACTTTCAAATCCTTTACAAAACTTTTGGAGCTCATCGGCAAAAATAACAATGGCATGCCTTTCATCAGCTTCCTCTTTTTTGCTTTCGACAATTTGAAGAAAAACATCACCTTTGCGGTTTTCCTTTACATTAAAAAAATACGCCCTATTCTCTGCTATTATTTGAGTTGTATACAACTCGCCTCGAACACCCATACTACCCTCTATACATATATTTTACGAAAAAACAGGCTAATATTAACACATTAAATCCGATTTTTCAAGTAATAATCTGTGCCATTCCAATAAATGACGCTCAAAATCAGGTTCATTACCCTTTACATCGCACATAACTCTAAAAACACTTTCAGTACCACTTCCTCGCATCCAAATGAAAGCCTTTGATTTTAAATCCTTATCATAAAAAATAATTTTTAATCCACCTTTGCCGGAAAGAGAAAAATCGGTTATATCCTCCGTCTGTTTTGTACCATTGTTGGAAAAAGCTCTCCATTTTGTAATCCTGTTTTGAGAGAAAAATGTATCTTTGTCCTTTTCCCATGCAGATAAAAAATTTTTCTGATATTTTGACTTCAAAACAGAATGATCTTTTGTTTTTACATTAAAGACTGCTGCAGGCTCGGAAACTCCTGTAGTTGTGTATGACGGCAGAGAATCAACCACATCTTGCAAAGAAAAATCTTCCTTGTATAAATTTTCTTGATTAGAATAAATACACCATCTATGAAACAACCCATAACAAAGTTTTCCGTCCGGAAGTATTTCATCTTTTATGCACAAAAGTTTTAACAATGCAAACATCGTATTTATCGGATCTCTAACACATGAAGGATCCGTAATTGTTCCGCCATTAGAACCTTCCCCTAAAATGCGAACTTGATAACCCTGAGACCTAAGCTGTCTTGCAAGGTTTACAACATTTGCTTCTCCAACTTCCGCTCTAAAAACATCAGCTTTAAAAAATCCGGCTATTTCTTCAATACGCATTGAAGTAGGATCATTTATACTCACTGCAACTTTTTCAGCCTTTGTTTGAGGAAATTTTTGAGATAAATAATCCATGTAGGAAAGTTCCGCCAAGACAGAAAGAGCAAAAACTTCTTGAGCTTTTAATATTACAGAAGATTTACCATTCCAATATACTATATTTCCTCTATCGCCGTCGCAATCCGGCATGAAGCCCAACTTTACACAAGTTTTTCCTTCATGTTGAAGTTTTTCCATAAACTTTGCAACATGGACTAAATTTTCAGGTTCAGGGATAATTTCATGAGCAATTTCGTAAGGTTGATCATTTATCGTATAGTAAGGAATTTTATTTTGCTTAAAAACAAGAGAATCGATTGAAAGAGTTCTTGCACTCCCGTTCAAATCGCATGCAACTCCTATAGGATTTTCATTCAAAGCTTTTTTTATCACTGAAAAAATTTCATCTTGAATTTTTTTATCAGAACTTCCTGTCATAACGAGGCGGAAAAAATCTGAATATGAATTCAAACATTCTTGCTTTAATTTTTGATCATGATGAATAACATCACAATCAAAAGGAAATAACGAGCAAAGCTTGTTTATAACGTCTTGATCATTACAGTTGGATTTAAAAAATTCTATAAGATCTTTGGATTTTTCACCGTCAATAACACCACCGTCATTAAGTCCAAATTTTATACCGTTATGTCCGATAGGGTTATGGCTTGCAGAAATATAAATAAAAGCATCAATTGTTTTTGCATAAGCCATAATTTCAGGAGCCGATGCAACTCCGACATATTTTACTTTTAAAGTACAAAATTTAAGAACAGGTATCATTTGTGAAACTATATTTTTTCCTGTAGGGCGAGTATCAGTTGCAAGTGCAACTTCCAATTCTTTTTTATTTTTGGAATTTTTTAAAAGCCATTCTGCAAACGAATAAGCTATCAACCTGCAAATACATTTATGCTCTTGTGAAATATTTTGCGAATTATCATCTTGATCACCGGATTCTGCAAAAATCGTACGCCAACCGGAAGCTGACAAAATCATTTTCGAAACAAAATCATTTATTTTTTCAGTACTGTAAAACATAGGTCAATAATAGCATATTTCAAGGTAAAATTACAAATTAAAAAAATCAATATACATCAATTGTGTAAGTTATTTTTCTGTCAATTTTATTGTAATCCGTAACGGTAAGTGTTATAGAATTTTTACCTCTAACCAAGTCAATATCACCCAAAAACTGCTTTTTTTCATCGGAATAGATTTTAGCAAAAGGCAAATTATTCTTAGCAAGAACTGTTAAAACTCCGTTTTTTACAACAAGAGTATCGTAATTTACTACAGAAACATCAATTCCGTTCACAGAAATAACAGTTTTTAAAGGCATATTAGTTGCCGAAAAATCCCTATACAAAGAGTAAGTTCCGAATGGAATATTACGCCTTTCATCACAGCGAAAATTAACATTTTTTTTATTTACAAGATAAAACGGACCCGGACTGACAATAAACCTGTTTTCCAAAGCGGGAAGAAGAAGAACCGGATTAATTGCAACCTTGTTTTTAGTATCCAGAAGCTGAAATTCAAGAGTTTCATTTTTTTCATGAAATCCGGAATCCTTTGAAAAATTCCCACTAACCTTACCTAAAACAAGACCTTCTTCCATTGAATCTAATGATAAAATTTCACGTTCAAAAGATAAAAGGTTACCATAGACTGAAATTACCTTATCGGCATGAGCTACCACAGCATAAATTCCAAGTGAAGAGCAAAATTTATCATATCGTTGATTTTTATTATTTCTAAAAAACAAAACCTTTCCGTTTTCACAAACTTTCACATCTTGTTCATTTGAAGCAAAAACAAATCCGGATGAAAAATTATCAATTCGTTTTTCCGCAAATTTTACATGCACAGAATTTTCTTTTACATTTTCCATTGGAAGTGGCCAGTCAAAGGCAAAAACTGAAACGCTATAAACAATAAGTACAATGAAATACGATAAAATTTTTTTTGTTATTTTCATTATTTTCCGCCTAATTTCTTACAACTTTAATACACGAAATCGCATCATCCAAACCGATAAAAAGAAAATCGTTTTTTGTACTGACAAAAGTATTTTCCGCACTATAATCATAATGCCCCAGTATTTTTGTCATTCCTTCCATGAAAGTGATTCTGCAATTATTTTCTTCTCTGCTTAAAACAAAAACAATATTATTGTTCGGAATTTCGGATATCGAAACAATCTTTCCTTTTATCTTAAAATGCTTTGAAATAAGTTTTTTGCAATCCAAAACATCCAAAGAACCTGCACTGTTATAATAAACAAATCTGGAATCTTTTGTAAAATAAACACATGCGGGTTCTTTTGTTTGATTTTCCAGATATTCATGAAAAACTATTTTTTGTTGAATTCCATTTTTATTAATCAAAATAAAACGCTGCCGATCATATCCTGAAATACAAGCTACATAATTAGAATCAGGGGAAATATCTACGCCATATATGACAGAGTATTCACTTCCGCCGGGATAAATTGAAGCATGGTTATTTTCAGGAGAATAGATAGTATGAACTTCGCCGTCTACAAAGCCCAGTACACAAGAATTTTTATTCGCTGCAAAATCGGAAATTGGAGAGTAGCCTTCATAAGTCCACAAAAGACTACCTTCAATATCATATTCACTACAGGAAGTTCCGCCCGGAGAAAATAAAAAAATTCGATTTTCAAAAACAAACGGAAACCCTGATCTGCTTATAGAAACAAGTTTTGTAGAATCAGGTTTTTGCAAAGAAAAATTCTTAGAATTTGAATTATAAAAAACAAAGAAATCGGAAGAAAGAGTGCAGTTTTGTTCGATTTTGTATTTATAAACCAATGAACCTGTTTGCGTAAAGTACCCCAAAATATCTGCTAAAACAAACGGCATCAACTCCTGATCTTTCAAATCGTTTTCGGGTTCCGAAGAAATAGGCAATGTCCATTGAGAAACAAATTGTATTTCCTTTTGAGAAGGAGCAATTGCAACTATCGTGTAAACAACGACAAAAACAAGCACCAAGACTATCGTAAAAACAACACTTTTTTTGCTTTTCATAAAACAAATGGTATAATACAAAAAGATTGATGTCAAGAAACGACATTTTTTATAAAAAATGTCAAAGTAATCCTTGACAAAAAAACGTAAACAATGCAAAATATTACAGTATATTGCGTAGAAAATAACTAAAAGGGGAATTTATGGAAGACGATATATTAACCATTGAAGAGGTTGCAAAATATTTGAGAGTTTCAGAGAGAACTGTTTATGACTGGGCTCAAAAGGGAGAAATTCCTTCGGGCAAAATAGGAACGGTATGGCGATTTAAAAAAAATGAAATTGAAAGATGGGTAAACGAACGCCTAACATCAAAGCCTGTAAATCACGGAACAATCGTTCAAATTAAGAATATATTATCACCTGACAGAATCGTTTTTTTAAACCATTCAACGAAACATGATGCATTGGTAGAACTTTCAAATAATCTTGCTACAGCTCCTCAGATAAGAAATGCGGAAGAACTTACCACAGAAATATTAAAAAGAGAAGAACTTATGTCTACTGCTATCGGACGAGGCATTGCAATTCCACATGTTAGACTTTCTTCAATTACAGACTTGGTAATGAGTGTGGGAATTTGTAAATCTCAAATCATAGATTTCCAAACACTTGATGAAACGCCGGTAAATCTTTTATTCATGATTGCAGCATCCTATAATCAGCATGCTTATTATCTTCAAACACTCTCGTTTATAAGTTCAAAATTAAAAGATAAGGAACTTAGGGAGTCTTTGTTGAATGCTGAAACACCTTTGGCTGCTTATAATTTTTTATTAAAATAAATCTTAGTAAAACAGATATTTTATCTTAGCAGCGGAATGTTAATCCATTTGCTGCTATCGCTCATATTTTTAGCAATTTTTCCCAAGCCGACTTTTGCGGTAGTTTCTCCCAAAAGGTATTCCGTATCTTCCGCTTTCAGCTTTGCACCTTCACCGTCAAGAGCAACACCAAACATGGCGTGGCTGTATTCAACAGAAACAAACAATGTGCTTTTTATATTCATCATGTTCAACAGTACTGCGGATAAAAGGCAACGACTATCGCAGTCAGATACACTTCCTAAAAATGTAGAACAAAGGTTTGTAAAGTCGGTAGCGTTTTCGTTTCTCCCATACGGAAGATTTTGTGTAAATTCAAGAATATTTTTTGTAAATTCCTCATCAGAGTTTTCTTTATCACAATTAACGGAATAAAGTTCGTTACAAAAGGCAAAACATGCAGATTTTATACGTGAATAAGAATCCCTGTAAATAACCTGATAAAACCGCTTCCAAGATGAAAGCCAATAATCTGTTTGACTTAAAAGTTCCAAAACCGCATGTTCCCTTTCTACAACATAATTACTTGCATTTTCATCACTTTTATCAAATACAACATCTGTTTTTATGCCTTTGAATTCAATTGTTTTTCTTTCGGTTCCTTCTTTTTGAAAAACAAAACTTGTAATCGGGCCGGGAGAAAAAAGAGAAAGTCTATCGGTAAAAAAACCGTCCAAAGTAGAAATAATTACTTGCTCAAAAACTTCATTATTTTGCGAAGCAGTATAACCTAAAATAGTCAAAACTTTTTTAGTATCCGTAAGTTGTACTGAAAAAGCCCAGCCTAGACAATCCGTATCTTGATAAACAAAGTCAAAATTTGCAATGCAACAGTTTGCATTATGCCATTGTACAGCTTCTTTTTTGAACTTTGTAACAGCCAATTTTTTTAGAGCAAAATCAACTGCATCATCAGCACATTCAAACCGCTTTGAATCGTACACATTTAACACAAATTCTACAGGAATAAAATCACTTGTAAAATAATATCCATTTTCGCTTTGCTGTTGAATTTTAAAACCGTCAACAAAATTTATTCCAAAACCGTTTTTAGTATCCGTAAAATATTCTGCAAAAATCGTACTTGAAAAAAACAGGGGTATAAAAACAAATATCACAAAGTTTTTTAACTTTCGATTAAAACAATACATCTTTATTATTCTCCAGATTTTCTATATCATTATTAACGGATGAATTCAACTGAAATCTTATTCGAAAATAATGAAATTCGCATAATAAATAAACCTTACAATCTTGCATGTCAAGGAGGAAAAGGTATAGAAAAATCCGTAGATACGGTGCTTGCAAAACAAACCGGAGAGAAAATTTTTCTTATACACAGATTGGACAAAGAAACTTGCGGAATTTTAATAACAGCTAAAAACTCAAAAGCCGCAGCACGCTGGACAAACCTAATAGGCACAAAACAGATTCAAAAAACATATCACGCAGTTTGCTTTTACACTATGAAAAAAAAAGAAGGCATAATCAAAGACAATGTTATACAAAACAATCGTGAAAAAAATGCAGTTACACGATTTAGAGTACTAAAAGAATTTTTTGTACACATTCCAAATGAATCTGATAAAGACACGGCAAACAAAAATACAAAATCTTACAATGTAAAGCCAATTCCTCCTTCTTATGATTCAAAAATTCAAACCGAGAATGAAATTTTACCGATTTCGCTTATTGAGGTAACTCTTGAAACCGGCAGAACACATCAGTTAAGACAACATTTGGCAAAAAATGGATGTCCGATCATTCAAGATGACAAGTATGGCGACTTTAAAAAAAATAAGCTGATACAAAAAAAATTTGGAATAAAAAAGATGCAACTTACCGCAAAAAAAATAAAATTTTGCAATGAACTTGAAAAAGAGTTGAAAATTAATGAAATTGAAATTTCTTACCATGAACATATAAGCAATTCACTAGATATTTTTAATAATAATTCGTATAATCGGAATGAGTTAGAAAATAAAATTATAGATATAACAAGAAGAGAACATTAAAAATTATGGAAAAAAAATTTATCTCACTTTCTTACCTCGAAACCTTATCTACGGCGGATTTAATTCTCCTTGCGGATGAGTACGGGGTTGACTTTCCGGAAGATTTAAGCAGACGATTCATTATTTCCGAACTTTTTGATATTGCAAGAGAAGCTCACGAAGACTCGGATTTTGAAGACATGGAAAGCACCGATAAACCTGTGGACAATTTTAAATCTTTACCGGAAACTTACAATGAAACAAAAATTGATGCGGTAATGAGAAACACTGCTTGGGCTTATGTTTTTTGGGACATAAGCGTTATAGACAAAACTGAAAACATAAATAATAAAAATTTTTCGCAATTGATTTTGAATATTTGCTTTCTTTCGGAAAAATCGGAAGTTCCTGTAGATTCTTTTGAGCTTACGATTTTTGACAATGATAAAGCACAGTATATTTTATTGCCGTCTGATAATGTTTACAAAGAATTTTTTATAGAACTTTTGGCAGAATTTTCAGGCGGAAAAACAAAAAAACTGGCAACTTCCAGAAAAATAGAGATACCGGAAGGAATTCCTCCAATTTCATTAGAAAATCTATCATCTCCATTACCTCCAATAATTCAATTATCGGGAATGCGGGAGTTGATGAAAAGCCAGTATAATAACAGTAGACGTTCATTTTAGTATCACATAAATTTAAAGAGAGGAAAATATGTCAAAAAAATCACTGATTTTTCATCTTGTTGCCCATAAAGGTTATTTTAAGCATTTTGACGAAAAAAATATTTCAAAAAATCAAATATTATTTAATGCGATTTCACAAACTTACCTGCCACTTTTAAATATGTTTGCAAATTTGGAATCGGACGGAATTCCTTTTAAAATTGGAATGACAATTTCTCCTACACTTTGTGCACAATTGAGCAATCCTCAGTTACAGCAAAGTTACATCGAATGGCTTGAAAAAATGGTTCTTCTTGGCGAAGAAGAGGTTGCAAGATATCCGGAAGGTTCAGAAAAAAACAAATTGGCAAAATTATATCTAAAAAATGCAAAAAGAGATAAAAGAGATTTTATTGAAACCTTTAATCAAGATATTCTTTCAAAATTTGCCTATTATGCAAAGAAAGGAAACATCGAACTTTTTGCAACCAGTGCAACTTATGCTTTTTTGCCTCATATCAGTGATTATGAAGAAGCTGTAAATGCTCAAATAGAAATAGGACTTTCCTCCCACAAACATTTTTTTGGACTTGCACCGGAGGGTTTTTATCTGCCACATCTTGGCTATACACAAGGCTTGGAAAAGAACCTTCGCTCCTACGGATTAAACTATACTATTCTTGAATCTCAGGGAATTTTATTCGCAAATCCATGTTCTGAAATGGGAATATTTTCTCCGGTTAGAGGTAAAAATTCTTTTGCGTTTTTTGCAAAAGATACGGATTTAGATGATGAAATTTCAGGGAAAAGCGGATATAAGAATAATAAAACATACAGAAATCAGGAAAAAGACATAGGTTTTGACTCAGATTTGATAGATTTATCGAATTTTTTAGATAAATCAAATTCAAGATGTCCTACAGTTTTTAGGTATTGCTCAAATGGCGATGACAATTCTTTTTATGACGTAAAAAAAGCAAAAGAACAAGTTATGCAAGATGCAAAAGATTTTGTAAACCGGAAAGTTAAAAAGCTGCAAGAAGCGTCAACTTACAGCGGAGAAAAACACTGCTCTTTACTATGTTCTTTTTCGGAAGATTTGCTTGGAGAAAACTGGTTTGAAGGAATAAACTGGCTTGAACAAGTTTTTAGATTGGCTGCAGAAAATAACGAAATCGATATTGAAAATTGTTGCGACATAACAAAAGAACAGTATCAGCTTCAAGAAGTTCAACCTGCATTTAGTGCAGAAAACAGGGTAAACTTTGGTGAAAATCTTTTGGATAACAGCAATGATTGGCTTATCCGCTATATGAGGAAAAGCACGGAAAGAATGATTGACCTAGGTATCAGATTTTCCGAAAAAAGCGGATTAAAAGTAAGGGCTTTGAATCTTGCCGCAAAAGAAATTCTATTATGTCAAGCAAGCGATTGGGCTAACATGATTCACAATAAGTTTTATCCTGATTACGCAAAAGAGCAGTTTATAAAAACAATAAACGGATTTTCTACGGTTTACGAATCATTGGGTTCAAACACTATAAGCACGGAATGGCTTACCAATCTTGAAAGAGAACACGATTTGTTCCCGTGGACAAACTACAGGGTATACAGCAAAAAAAAGTAATTTTAATTAAGAAACGAAGCATGTTTTATTTTTACCTGTAAAGAAAGAGTTTCTTTTGCTGCCGATAGTCCTTTGCGTGCCGGCTGATAGTTTTTATCCAGGGTCTTGTATTCTTGACCGTCAAGATCTTTTCCGCCTACGATTTGCGTCCAAAACCTTATAGCCTCTTTCATATCGCCGTCGGTATATTTTTTTAAGCCTTCAATGTAGAGCTCATCGATTTTTTCTTGTATTTTTTCTCTGCCTCCATCTCCAAGGTTAATTTTAGCAGAAACATTTATTCGATTTACAGGATTTTTTGAAGAGGTAAAATCAAAACTGTAATTCAGATTCATGATAAATTTTTTTACAAAAAATTCCGCACCTAAACTAAATCTTGGATTTGCCCCTTTTAGCAAAAAACCTCCCTGAAAAGCAAAAAAACCGGTACACTGAACAGAAAATCCTGTTCCAACAGACCATTTTTCAGAAAGAAGCGGATTTAAAATATTTAAAGGTTGCTGAAACTCCACTGCCAAAGTTAAAAAATTTATTGGCTTATATGAAATTCCAAATGAAAACTTTGAAGGCAAAGGATCATCAAGTTTTACCCCGTTAGGGGAACCCAGATTTGTAATACCTGCTCCAAAGTTACAAGCTGCAATCCCCACTTGAAAATTAGGTTCTCTGGATTTGTAGAATTTGCAAAAATTCATTTTCAGTTGCAAAGCTAAGTCCGCCATAAAGGCAACCCCGGACTGCGATAATCCGGAACCTACAATAATTTTGCTGTCAATGTTTGAAGTATAGTCAGGCATATTTCTATATGCAGATTTTAAGTTTACCCCCAATGCAACAGCTTTCAAATCGTAGCTTGTAAAAAAATTATAGGAAAAATTCACTATTCCCTCTGTTTCAGAATAATAATTTTTAGCCGTATCTTCAAAAAAATTACGCTCAATAAATTCAACATAAAAACATTTTATACCGAAACCGAAACCGAAATTATTTTTTTGGAACGTGTACGCAATGGAATCCATGGAAGAATCCGCTACCAAAGAGTTATGAAAAATTCCTATTTCAGAATTTTTTAATACACAACCGGCAGCAGCATTGTATTCTAAAAAAGTAACGTCATCCGCAAGAGCAGTAAAGGCAGCCATAGCCTCCCCTCTTCCTGCAGGTGGAAGATTTAGAATTCTGTATCCTGTAATTCCTGCATTTTTGTCTATTAATTTAGAAAAAGCAGAAGACAATGACGAAGATACATCTTCCTGTGCAAGAGAATTTATTTGCATAATCGGGAAGAACAAAATTAAGAAAAAAAATAAAAAATTAAAAACCATCTTTTTATTTTTCACCGATGAATCTCCGTAGAATGTCTTTATAGTCAATAATATAGCTTATATCGCTATTTTTCGCTACAATTGTACTTACAGTATAGTAAAAAAATGCCGAAAATTATGATATGTATCTATATTACTATCGGAAAGGCAGTGAAAAAAATTAATAAGCACTTAATTTTAACAGTTATTTTTACTTTCTCATTATTCTGCTTTTTGACGGCACAAAATTCGGTTAATACAAAAAAAAACAATATGATTTTAAAACAAGCAGATGAATTGATTGAACATCAGAATCTAAACGATGCCCTTGCACTGCTTCAAAATTATATAACTGAAAATCCGGAAGAATTTGATGATATACAACGTAGAATCCAAAAAATTTACACAATTAGGGAAGAATATGCAAAAAAAGCAAAAATTTTAGTTGCACTGATAGAAAAAGAATGTAAATCAACACAAGAATTAAATGAAAATTATCAAAAACAATTGAACATCATAGCAGAATTGGAATCTATGGAAAAAAATCCTACAGCTACAACGGAAAAATTCATACGCCAAGCAAAAACTGCCGCTCAATTTACGCTATACAAAGCAAAGTACAATGAAATAATGGCTACAGGTTCAAAATTAACAATTGAACACAATTTTGATAAAGCAATCCAAGTTTTTTATTCGGGCTTGGATTTGTACCAAAAAGAGTTTTTTGAAAAAGACTATGGAAAAGAAGTTACGAAAAAAATACAAACAGATTTGGAAGATCTTGAAAAACTTGTAAACATAAGTAATTCACAAATTACTGACTTAAAAAATAAATATGATTTGTTTCAACAAGAACTTAAAGGCAAAAATTCGCAAAAAATAAACAACACTTATAAAAACTTTCAAACCAGCATTGAAAAATTAAGCAATACAAGAAATTCAATAGCAAAAATCGGTTGGGATTTTAAAAATACTTACAATGATTTACAAAAAATTGACGACGAATTGACAGATGCGTCATTTTTACCTCTTGCATTCCGCTTTATACTCGGAGATAAAAAAACTTTACATTCGGGCATAATAGCATCTTTTGAACTACAATGGGAACTTACAATTCCAAAAGCAAAAACTTCAATTTCTTCGGCGATAGAACAAACAATGCTCCAAGCTGTAAATTCATTAAATTCAAAAGACTTACTGTTAAACAAAAATTTTTCCGAAACTGATAAACATTTGAACCAAGTAAAGCAATATATCTTACTAGGCCAAAATATTGAAAACCTTTATGAACTGAAAAAAAATCCGGAAAAAACAAGTCAAAAAACTGCCGATTCGAATTTTTTGAATACACTGGACAGTTATAACAAATTTGTAGAATACGTAGAAAATTCGGAAACAACTTTACTTAGTCTAATCAATTTGAATTTTGAAACTGACAAGATGGAAAAAAGAAACCCTAAAACGGATATCGAAAAAAATGATCTTTATCATTCAAATCTTTTACTTGATAACATAAATCGGTACAATCAAATTATACAGAAAACTTTACCTGTAAAATCTGAACTCAAAGAACTTGAAGGTATTTCAGTTTTTAATGAAGTTTTAAAACGTATAAATACAAACGCTTTAACAAAAAAAATAATTCAGCTTGAAAATTTGGCATCTTATTATCATGAGGGTTGCTTTTTCATTTTTCAAAATTACCAAAATTCAAATAACGAAGCAAAAAAACTTTTTGACACAAAATATCCTTCAGAAGCATTAGCTACCATAGAAAAAAGATTTGAAAACATAAATGATGATAAAAACAAAATTCAACAGAGGATAAACGAACTTGATAAAAATGCCGCTGATATGAGCAAAAAAAATAGTCCTGAATATTTTGTTAATAAAAAACACATGGAAGATTATCTTGAAAAACTCAGCACTTTAGCCCTCCAAGCTGACGTGATTGCAAAAAAAGCAAAAGATGAAATTCAAATAGCAGAATTAGCAAAATATTATGCTGTAGAAAACATCGCAAAAGTAAAAGCAAATATGAAAGCGGAAGAATTTGAAAATTCTCTTAGAAATCTTGAAGAAGCCAGAATTAAATATGCAGAATCCCTTGCTCATCAAGAGTCAAAAACTTTACGTTCTTCAAGTGAAAAAGAAATTAATGACTTGCTTGCCGAAATTTCAACAAGACAAAAAGAAGTTGTAGTTCGAAAGGTACGAAATCTTACAACAAACGCAAAAGAAGCATTGGATAACGGAAATTTTGAAAAAGCAGAATCACTTTTAATTCAGGCAGAAAGTCTTTGGAGTAATGTTTACCTTGAGGAAAATGAAGAAATAATAATTCTGGTTGAACTAATTGAAAACGCAATGAGAGTAAATACCGGTAGGGAAATTCCTCAAAATGATCCAAGATACGATACAATGAGCGGATTTTTGGAAATTGCCGTAAAAAATTTTAACGAAGGTGCAGTATTTGCAAAAAAAGGAGAAAAAGAAAAAGCCTTAGAATTTTTTGAGGAAGCCGGAAGTTATATAGAATCAGTAAAAAAAGAGTTTCCTAGAAACAAAGATGCCAGAGTTCTTTCATTAAAAATAAAACAACTTACATTGGACAAAAATGCCTTTGATAAACTTTTTGAAGCGAATCTGCAAAGCATAAAAGAAAAACATATCGAGTATAGAAACGACAAAAATAAATTGCAGGAAGCTTATATTGAACTTGGAGATTTAGAGGGAGTAAATCCAAAATATCCGGGTCTTCTTGCAGAAAAAGACAATTTGGAGCAGGATTTGGGTATAAAAGCTCAAAGAAAAGATGAAAAAGACTTAATGTATGCTAAAAATTTTACGGCAAAGGCTTACGATCTGTTTAACAGATCAAAAGACAACTCAACTTTGAGCTCGGCATTAAAACTTGTAAATCAAGCATTAAAACTCGATCCTAATAATAAAAGTGCCCAACTGTTAAAAGATAAGATAAATATAATCAAAAAAACTGAAACTCATCTTTTACTTTCAGAAGAGTCTCTTGAAAAATACAACAAAGCTCTTTATCTTTTTAACAGCGGAGATATTTTTGGTGCTCAAGATTTGATAAACGAGCTTTTAACCGTACAGGAAAACAAAAAAACACCGAAAATTTTAAAGTTGCAAAAACAAATCAATGAAAGAATTGGAGTTGACCAATAGTGAAAAAAAATTTTTACTTAATATTGTTTTTGTTTTTTCTCATAGCATTAAGCATAGGCACCTCGCAAAATATTTTTGCTCAACAGTTTTTTTGGGAACGAGCTGAAAATATTGAAACCGGCAATGCAAAATTTTTAAAAACCGTAAATTCTCAAAATAAGCAAGGAAAAATTATTTCGGTTATTGTCTGGCAGGAAATAGAAGAAATAAAAAAAGAAAAAAATATTTATTTA
Source organism: Treponemataceae bacterium (assembly GCA_052173655.1). Classification (GTDB taxonomy): domain Bacteria; phylum Spirochaetota; class Spirochaetia; order Treponematales; family Treponemataceae; genus RGIG9060. The sequence continues at coordinate 14,496 of JBQMYD010000009.1, forward strand.
TCATCAAAAGTATACATCGATGATAAATGCACTACAAATCTAAGATTTGCAGGTCCATTCAAAGTTGAAGGAGATACCATTCCTGAAATTTTTTCCGTAGCAATAAATAAAAAAGGAAAAATACTTGTAGCTGCATTCAGTCTTTCATCCGCTATTACAATTTTTACTTCAACCGATTACGGATCTTCTTTTTCTGAAAAAAAACTTAGTGAAGATTCTCTATCCTATGTAGGGCCAAGGATTTTTACAACGGCAAACGACGGTTTTATTCTTTTTGCAACTCAAAATCTTACTTTGGAAACTGAAGCAAACTATCGAATTATGTATTCCAAAAGCGATGACGGTGAAAAGTGGGCAGATTTTTTACCATTTGCTGCAACCGAGGATGCGGCAAGTCCAACAATTTCAACCCTTTTTACAGACGGATACACAACCACGGCTATTTTTCAAGCATATCAAGTTTTTCATAATCAAACAAATGCAAACCGTGCAATAAAAAGTTACCAACTTTTTGCAACAAACAGTATCGACAATGGAAACAATTGGAGTAAACCTGCATTAATATCAAATGTTGGAAAAAATTACGAAAAAACACAAAACCAACAGGCTGTTGCATTTAAGTTCAAAGATAAAATTTATATAGCATGGGAACGAGCCTTAATGGAAGAAAGAATTTCCGGCAAAAAAGTTCACATATATCTTGGAGAATACAAAAAATCAAATTCTACGATTTTACTTCCGGAAAATTCTTTAGATTTTAGGATTTCCTCATACGAAGGAAATTCCAGCAAGCCTCAACTTTTTGATTTTAAAGGATCTTTTTATGCTCTTTGGTCTAACAATAAAAACGGTGTTAACAGAGTATATCTGGCAAAGAAAAATGAAATGGGAAACGGCTGGAAAGAAGAAGTAATTTCAGGTTCAAAAAATGAAGCATTTTTTGCAATTCCTGTTATTTCAAATAACGGAGAAAATATCAATATTTTTTGGCAAGAGGAAACAGGAAACGGAAAATCATATATAAAACACTTGGCACCTGATACCTCTATCGGAAAAGCAAAGTTGGAAATTTCTCCAAATAAAAAATCTACATCACAAAAAGTTTCCATTAGAATAAAATTACCCCAGGATACTTCAGGAATAAAAGGATACGCATTTAGCTGGTCAAAAGACGAATCTGAAAAGGTTCCGGATACAATTATGAATTATCCCAATCAGACAAAAATCACTTTGGAAGCAAATGAAGACGGAAAGTGGTTTTTTAAAATAAAAGTACAGGATAATGCAGGTAACTGGTCAAACGAAAGTGAAGTTTCTTATGAAAAAGATACAACGCCTCCTCTTGCCCCTGTTATTCAGATGCTTAATCTTGATTCAAACGGTTATGTTTCTTCAAACACATTTAAAATTAAATGGGATGTGCAAGAAGAAGATGAAATTCAAATAAAAGATATTCAACAATTCATCTGTACCTTATACAGAATTTCAAAGTCAGGAACAAAAAGTCTTATTTTTAGCCGAAAAACATCGTCAGAGTTTATGGACATTCAAAATGAAGAAGACGGAAATTATGTTTTTTCAGTAAAGGCCTCAGATTCTTGCGGCAATATAGGAAAAGCGGCAACAATCGAATTTAGCCTAAACAAATATATTCCATACACTTTAATAACAAACATAAATGCGGCAGCAGATGATTACGGAAAAATCAATTTAACCATATATGGAAAAGGTTTTTCTACTGACGGGACAATTACAGAAATCATTATAGACAAAGACGGAAAACTACCGTATGACAAAATTTTGTATCTAAAAGAAAGACAATTCAAGGTAGAATCCGATACAAAAATTTTAAACGCAAGCTTTGAAGAAATAAACGGAGGTAGCTATAAAATCGGTTTAGTACATTCAAAGCGTGGAACATACTGGAATAAAAAAATAACTATAACTGAAAACGGAATCGTAAAAATGGGCGACTATTCTTACACATACACTCCGGACTGGAAAAAAGTTGAATATAAAAAATATTCAATTCAGATTGGAGATATCCTAATTGCATTGTTATCGTTGCTTTGTCTTGCAGGAATTTTACTTTCGTTTTTTGGAATAACACAAACGGCAAAAAATAGTTCAATTTTACAAAAAGAAATAAACGCTTTACTAAAGGGCGAACCTTTGGTTAGGAGAGATGCAATGGATAAAGGAAGATTAAATTCGACAAACAAAAAATTTATCAGTATAAAACTGAAACTTGGAATTTTTATTTCAAGTCTTGTAGTTTCGATTATTATTCTTGTATCAAGTATTTTGGGATACTTAAATATAAAAAATCAACAAATGACACTTGCAGAGGAACTTGAAGGTAAAATTAACATTTTGCTTGACAGCCTTTCAACAGGAGCAAAAGCCTACGGTTTTAAGGAAGAAACGAAAACAGACCTGATGATGCTTGTAAATCAATCAACCTCTTTGAAAGCAGCAAAATACGCAACACTTACAAGCTTTCCTCAGGATGAAAATAATTTAAATATTAATTATATTTGGGCTACCAACGAAAATATTTTAACATTGCAGAATAAAATAAACACCTCGATTGTAAAATACGGAAATACGCAACTTGATATTTCGGAAATGAAACAAATATTTGAACAATTTGAAAAAATAAGTAGCGAACTCACTGCTAAGGACGGACCAATAGAAAAAATAAATCAAGCAAAATTAATTGCCGCAAAAAATAGAGATGGTAGACAAATAAATGTTCTTGATCAGCAGCTAAAATCCTTGCTTTCAAATATTTCATATGAAACTACAACTTCTTTCCCTAATTTTGACAATAAAAAAATCAGCACAAAAAATACATCTTACCTTTTTTGCCGGCCAATTTTAACCTCAAAAGGAATAATAGGAACCGTACTTATTGAAATTTCAACAACAGAATTGTTGAAAAACTTAACCCAAATGCGAAACAGAATTTTTATTATAACTTCAATAATTGCTGCATTAATTTTGTCTATGGGAATTGTTGCAACGTTGATTTTTACAAATACAATTGTAAAACCTATAAAAAAACTAAGTAAACACGTAACAATGATCCGAAAAACCGGAAATAAAGAAGATTTGAACGGAAAATATCTAAAATTAGAAAGTAATGATGAAATAGGTACTCTAGGAAAAGATATTGACGACATGACACACAACCTTGTAGAAGCTGCAATCTTTGAAAATATGCTTCTTGGTGGAAAAGAAGTACAAAGAGCGTTTTTACCTTTAGATATGGTTGACAGCGTAAATAAAACAAAAATTTCAGTAGGACACATGGAAACCGAAAATGTTCAATTTTTTGGCTATTATGAAGGTGCAAAGGGAGTTTCTGGCGACTACTTTGATTTTAGAAAACTTGACGAGCGTTACTATGCTCTCATAAAATGCGACGTTTCCGGAAAAGGAAGCCCTGCCGCTTTGATTATGGCAGAAGTTGCCGCTCTGTTTTGTGATTATTTTAAAACTTGGTCAATTAAAAAAAATGGAATAAAAGATATTTCAAATTTAGTTTTTAAAATAAATGATCATCTTGAAACAAGAAACCTAAAAGGAAAATTTGCAGCCTTTACAATGGGAATTTTTGACACGCAAATGGGAGATATTTACTTTTGTAATGCAGGAGATAATATTGTACACATACATGATGCTGCAGAAAAAAAATTAAAAACAATAACACTTACAGAAACACCTGCATCGGGAGCAATTCCATCCTTCATGGTAGAAATGAAAGGAGGCTTTCCGATTGAAAAAATACATCTTAACAAAGACGACATAATCTTCCTTTATACTGACGGAATTGAAGAAGCAAAACGCCTATACAGGGACAAAATCAGCGGTGAAAATTTCAAATTTAAACCCGACAGCAAAGAAATCGCTGACGGAGAAAATCAGGACACAAACGAAAGTTTTGAAGATGGAGAAGAATTAGGAGCCGATCGAGTAAAAGCCGTTATTGAAGCTGTTTTATCAAGAAAAAATTTTAAGCTTATAAAAAAAGCAAACCCTATCGAAGATATGACATCCGTAGATTTTGACTTTGATTTTTCAAAATGCGAAGGAACACCGGAAGACGCTGTCATGGCACTCATTTGCGTTGAAAAAGCATTCAGACTTTACAAAGATTCAGAGACAAACGAAAACAGTCATGCAATAGTCGATAAAAAAGTAGATAAATTTATGAAAAAATGTTTTGTGCAATACGATGCATATTGTTCAAATACAGCAGAACATCCTAAAAAAGAATTACAAACAGAATACATGTACTATACTAATGTAAAAGAAGACGAGCAATTTGACGATCTTACACTTGTTGCCATAAAGAAAAAGTAAAATTTTGGAAAAACGCCATTAGATGAATAACAGAATTTTCGTGTAAGTTTTCTTGGTGTATTTATTGCACTGTTTTACTCAACAAATTTTCCGAATTATATACACTTAGGTTTTCTCGTTAAAAATTTTACTAACTTTATCTAAGAGGATAAAAAAAACTTCCCTCATCTTTTTTAAATTCATAAAAATTCTCGTTTTCAAACACCTGTGAAGAACAAGGACAAGACGGCATTTGAAGTAAATTGAATTTACCTCCTCCACCGGGTAAATCAACTGCAAAAACCGGAAGCGAAAGACCTGAAAGCTCATTTCGGAGTTCAGAATATATCTTTAACGAAATATCAAGCGGAACTCTAAAATGACTTGTCCCCTCTGCCAAATCCGTTTGAAAAAGATAACCTGGTTTTATTCCCAATTTTACAAGATTTTCAAAAAGCTTGCTAAGAATATTTACACTATCGTTAATTCCTTTTAAAAGAACCGTTTGACTTTGCATACTAATTCCTGAATCTATTATTCTGTTTATGGAATTTACAGCATCCGGGTAAAAATCATAATCTATTTCATAGGGATGATTTATGTGAGGAATTATCCAAAGCGGCTTAAAATCTTTAAGCATTTTGATAAGATTAGGAGTAAAACGCTGTGGAGCATAAAAAAAACTTCTAGTACAAATGCGTATTAAAATTTCCGGTCTGACTGAGCGAATTTTTTTCATAAAAAAAAGAATCTTACTATCCGGCAAAGTTAAAGGATCTCCTCCGGAAAAAAGAATTTCTTTAACTTCACTGTGATTTAAAAGATAATCGCAAATTTTTTGCAATTCGTTATCATCAATTTCGCAAGAATTATTTTGAAAATTTTTAACAAACTTTTTTTTAAATTCTGAAGGAGCTAAAGACGTAAAATTCTTTCTAAAACAATATCGGCAATAACCAAAGCATTTATTAGTAGTTAAGAATAAAACCCTATTTTTATACTGATGAATAAGATGAGGTGTAATTGAGTAATTGACAGCTCCAAGAGGATCAACAAGTTCTACAGGTTTTATATTTTCTTCTTCAATCGACGGAAGAATTTGGTCAAGAATTGAGGAAAAGTCTATTTTCTTATCGTATAAATTTTGCAACAGCTTTGTAACAGCAGGTGTAAGAACAAAAGGTAAACTGTCCTTAAATGCAAGCGAACTAATGTAATCAATACGAGTTTGTGAAATTTGTATAAAATCCGGAAGTTTCATAAAGTTTGGAAATCATGAAAAATTTATCGGGTATGGCGGATTTGAACCGCCGACCTCTTCGTCCCGAACGAAGCGCGCTACCAACTGCGCTAATACCCGGCTACACATTCTTGCAGTTGCATAAAAAAAGTCCATCACACCAGATGGACTTTAGCGGGAGCGACGGGGCTTGAACCCGCGATCTTCGGCTTGACAGGCCGACGCGATAACCAGCTTCGCTACGCCCCCACAACGTTTCTAAAATATACAAAAAAGCCTAAAAAGTGTCAATATAAAAAATAAAAAATATGAAAATTCCTACAATTGACAGTAATCTTGCTGATATGATAAAATGACAAGACCAATCGTAAGAGGACTTTATCATGAAAAACAAAAAAGAAGTAAACAAAAATCCAAATGCAAATAAAAATCTAGGTTTATATATAGGCTCGGTAATCGTTTTCGTATTAATTTTTATTTCTTTTATCGTATTACCCGGAATGGTGCAAGGTGCAGGTAATACCGGAATTCCTGTTTTCGGTCGCTGGGGGAAGAATGCCGTAAAATTTGAACAAGACAGTTTTTTTAACCGTTGTCTTGCGTATTACGGAGAACAAATGAAGCGTAACAGTCAAAATTATAACGAATATGTAATGGAACTTATGACGCGTAATGCATACCAGCAGGCTTTCAATGAAACAATCAGAAGATATGCGTTCATTGACTTTGTAGAAAAATCCGGCTACACAATTTCTCAAAAAAAGATTGATCGCCAAATGATTCCATACTTTTATGACTCAAATGGAAAATACTCGGAAAAAATTTACAGGGATACACCTGACAATAAAAAAGCTTCAATGCGTAGACAGTTTGAAGAAGATAATCTGGCAAGCAGATTCCTTGAAGATTACTTTGCAAAAGAAGTTATCGGTAATGAAACCGGCATAAATTTTGCATTAGACATTTCTGACAATGAATTATCTTTTATAAACAAAATGAATTCTACTTCAAAAAATTTTGAAGTGGTAAGTTTTAGTACAAAAGATTTACCGGATTCTTTGGCAAGTGAATACGTTAATGAAAATTCTCAAATGTTTGATAGATATTTTTTAAAAGCAATTTCAGTTGAGACTGCTTCTGCAGCAAAAAAAATTCTTTCTCAACTGAAATCCTCGGAAATTACATTTGAAGATGCGGTTGGAGAATATTCAAAAAATTATTATACGTCTACAAATGGCGACGGAGAATTAAAAAATAAATATCGCTACCAAATTATCGAAACATTGAACTCAAGCAGTGATTTTGCAAAGATAGAAGGTCTTGAACAAGATTCTTTAAGCCCTGTTATAAAAACAAAAACCGGTTTCACAATTTTTAAATGTACACAAGAACATGTGAGTGCTAAAATTACAGATGAACAGACAATCGAAGACGTAAAAGTTTATTTAAAAACCAATGAAATGGGTAGAGTTCAAGATTATTTTTTAGCAACTGCAAATTCTTTTTTTGAAAAAGCAAAGGCTACAAGTTTTGACAATGCCTGTAAAAATTTTTCGATTTACAAAAAGACTGTAAACAATTATGCTTTGAATTTTGATAATTCATCTGCAATAACAACCTCGGACTGTGATGTTGAAGAATTGGCAAATGCCTACAAAAATGAAGATTTTTTAAATAAACTTTTTGCCCTAAAAGAAAATGAAATTTGCCAACCAATAGTTTTGGAAGATGCAATTGTAGTTCTAAAGGCAAATGCTGACAAAAATTCTACTGTACAAAAAATTGAAAAATCCGATTGCATACAAAGTAATTTTAATCAGGATTATTCTACAGTATACAAGTCAATTTTTGAAAGCAAAAAGTTCAAAGACAATTTTGACGCAACTTACAAAAGAAATTTCACCTCAAAAAAATAAAATTGGAAGCGAATAACGAAACGGAAAAACCTTGTCTGGTTAAAGCCAAACAGGATTTTTCCGTATACTATAAAAGTAAATTTCTGTATTCAAAATATTCACCAAAAGCTCTTATCGAAAAAACAGTTGAATCTAGAGATATCTTGTGTGATTCTTTGGTTTTGATTTTTTCGCCGGTGCTGTTTTACGGAATGGAAAGATTAACAGAAAAACTTAATGAAGATTCCTTTGTTCTTGCAATAGAAACTGATAAAAATATTTATAATTTTAGTTTGGAATGTGATGAATCCCAATTTAAAAATTTTAAAGCGGGCAAAAAAAATTTTGAATATTTATATATTCCCGATTACTCGGAAATTCAAAAACTTTTTTGCAATAAAAATTTTTTAAAAAAAATCAGCAAATGCAAACGTATGATTTCATTTGATTTTTGTACAAATCACTTGGATGAAACACAAAAAAAACTTCAAGAAAACATAAAAAACTTTTCTTCTTCTTTTATTGCACAATTTTGGAAAAATAGAATAACGCTTGTAAAACTGGGAAAATTATTCAATAAAAATATTTTTTTAAATCTTAAACTTATTCAAAATTCTGTAAAACTCAATCCGCATTCTGTATTAAAACCGATTTTAGTTTTAGGAGCAGGTCCCTCCGTTGATATTTTTTTTGATAATCTTGAAAGCAAATTAAAAAACTACAAAACAATATTACAAAATAATTTTTTTTTGCTGTGTGTTGATAGTGTTCTAAAATCCGTTAAAAACAGAAATATTACACCGGATGCTGTCATTGCAGTTGAAAGTCAACTTGCAAATGAAAAAGCGTTTATAGGGCAATCGAATACAAAAACAATTTTGATTTCAGATTTTACTTCACAAAATAACATTAACAGATATATGAAAGCCAATAAAAATACAAAGCTTTCTTTTATTTTTACCGAATATGATAGTCTGAATTTTCTTGAAAATTTAAAAAAAAATTTCCCTGATATACCCGTTTTTCCACCACTTGGCTCAGTAGGTTTATATGCCCTTGAAATTGCAATTTACCTACGCCATGAAAATACTCCGATTTTTTTTAGCGGACTTGATTTTTCTTACGAAGATTCAAAAACTCACTGTAGAGAATGTCCTGCTATTTTTAACGGTTTAATATCATCCAATCGAACAAAATCCATTTTAAATTGCTCTCCTAATTTTAAAGTCGGTTCAAAAAAAATTGCAGAAAATCTTTATACAAACAGAATATTGGAAAATTATGCCATGGATTTTATTTCAAGATACTCAAAAACAAAAAACTTATTTAACCTTTCAAAAATAAAATTAGGTAATATCTTAAACATGGAAACTAACGAGTTCATTAATTTTATTGATTATGCTAGTCCAAAAACTTTTCCGAAAAAAAAACAAAATTGCAAAAATTTATGCAACCTCATTGACACAAACACAGATCTTTCAAGCTATTCCGAAAAATATTTAAAATTCATTACAAAAGAAAAAAAGGAATTAACAAAAATACGTGATTACCTTTCAAACGGAAATATCGATGCAGAACAACTTGTTCAGTTGATCGACTTACATGAATATCTTTTTATACACTTTCCGGATGGAAACGGAGGCTGTAAAAACAACATTTCTTTTTTTAAGCGAGTAAGAAATGAAATTGATTTTTTCCTAAAACAAATGAAATAGTTTATTCTTCCTTTGTTTTTAAAACTGCAAGGAATGCCGATTGAGGCAATTCTACATCACCTACCATTTTCATTCGCTTTTTTCCTTCTTTTTGCTTTTCAAGAAGTTTTCGTTTTCTGGTAATATCACCACCGTAGCATTTTGCAAGAACATCTTTCCGCAACGGATTAACGGTTTCTCTTGCTATTATTTGGCTCCCAATTGCACCTTGAATTGCAATTTTAAACTGTTGCCTGGATATTTCATCTTTCAATTGAGAACAAACATGGCGAGATTTTTCGTAAGCACTACCCTTATAACAAAGCTGGCTTAGTGCATCAACACTTTTTCCATTAATTAAAATATCGATTTTTACAAGTTCCGTAGGTCTATACCCGATAACCTCATAATCAAAAGAAGCATAGCCTCTGCTGTAGCTTTTTAGTCTATCATAAAAGTCAAAAAGAACTTCGCTAAGTGGCATTTCATAAGTCAACTCTACCCTTTTTTCATCAAGGTATTGCATATTAGTCTGAATGCCGCGTTTTTCCGTACACAAAGACATAACGGCACCGATATATGTTGCAGGAGTAATGATAGAAGCTTTTATATACGGCTCTTGGCTTTCTGCTATTTTCCCTTGTTCCGGATAGCTGGCAGGATTATCTACAAAAATTTGTTCTCCGGAAGAAAGTGTAATTCCATAACGAACTGAAGGAGCTGTAAAAATAACAGCTTGATTAAAATCTCTTTCAAGCCGTTCTTGAATGACTTCAAGATGAAGAAGTCCCAAAAAACCGCAACGAAAACCATGTCCCAAAGCAATTGAAGAATCTTTTTCGTAAACAAGACTTGCATCATTTAGAGTCAGCTTTTCCATGCTATCTTTTAATTCATCATAATCGTTTGAATCTATAGGATAGATAGAAGAATAAACAACGGGCTTTACATCCTTAAATCCTGCTAAGGCTTGGTCAGCAGGGTTATCGGCAAGAGTAATCGTATCTCCAACTTTTACATCACTTACATTTTTAATTCCGGCAATAATATAGCCGACATCGCCATTATTAAGCTCCTTTGTATCTTCAAGAGAAATTTTAAAAATTCCCACGCTATCTACTTTGTAGTCAGTTTTTGAACTCATAAAACGAACCGTTTGACCGGGTTTTATTGAGCCGCTGAAAAGTCGCAAATGAACAATAACACCTCTATATGCATCATAATGGCAGTCAAAAATTAAAGCTTTTGTTTTTTCGTCTTCGGAAGGCTTTGGGGAAGGGATTTTATTAACTATGGCTTCAAAAAGTTCTTCAATTCCTGTTCCGTTTTTTGCACTTACCAAAACAGCATCATTGGAATCCAAGCCTAAATCATGTTCAATTTGATATTTTACAGAAGGAATATCTGCAGCAGGTAAATCAATTTTATTAATTACCGGAATCATGACAAGATCATGCTCCAGAGCAAGGTACATATTAGAAAGAGTCTGAGATTCAACCCCCTGTGCTGCATCAATCAATAATAAAGCCCCTTCGCAAGACGCTATTGCACGGCTAACCTCATAAGAAAAGTCGACATGCCCAGGAGTATCTACAAAATTGAGTTTGTAAGTAATTCCATCAGCAGCGGTATAAGGAATTGTTACCGCCTGACTTTTTATTGTTATTCCACGCTCTCTTTCAATTTCCATAGAGTCAAGAATTTGATTCTTAAACTGTCTATCATCAATTATCTTTGTTTTTTGAATCAATCGATCGGAAAGTGTTGATTTTCCGTGATCAATATGAGCTATAATACAAAAATTTCTTATTTTACTTAAATCTTGCATGCAATTCCCATTAAAATAAAGTTTCGCTATCTAAAACACAAGGAAGTACAAGAGTACAATCCAAATAGCCGTTAGATTTTTTCTTTGAATAAATCTTTGCAATCAAAACTTGATTTTCAGCAATTTCAGAAACCTGAAGCTTTAACACTTGTACAGGATCCATCTGTGAAAAACCTGCCTCATCTGCAATACTTCCTTTTATAACAGATTTTACAATATATTTATTTCTATAAAAACCTGAATTTCTTTCAAGTTCCATTCCAAAAAGAGAATAGAATGAATTTTCCACAGATTCATTTTTAAAAATCGAAAGACCCGGAAATTCATTTCTAACACCGCAAAAAACAGAAACGTTCCTTAGCGTAATTTTTTCACCGTTTTCTTCACTCCCCGACTTTAAAGTCAAATCAACAATAGAACCGGGAATTATACTTACCATTGAACGATGTAGCATTTCTAAATTTTTTATAGATTCGCCGTTTACAGCAGTAATGATATCACCCTTGTTGAGTCCACTTCTTGCTGCATTGCCCTTTGTTTCCAAAAATAATACTTCTACACCTTCGTTTTTTTTGGTTTTTCCAAAAATTCCTAAATACGAATGCTTAACTTCGTTGCCACAATAAAAAAGAGGTAATAAAATTTTTAAATATTCTACCGGAATTGCAAAATTAAGTCCTTCATATTCGAGAATTCCTGCAAATACAATCCCTTGCACATTCCCGTTTTTGTCTATAATCGGGCCTCCGGAATTTCCCTGATTTATAGCGGCATCAAGCTGCATAACAGTTCCTATTGAAAACAACTGCCTTCCATGTGCTGAAACAATACCTGAAGTCAAAGTTTTTTCAAGCCCTATCGGAGAACCGATGGCAAAAATTCCATCTCCAATTTCCAAGTCTTTTGAAGCCCCAAGCGGAAAAACATATTTTGGAGAAACCTCAATTTTTAAAAGAGCAAGATCCAAAGCTTTATCGTAACCTACAACCTTAGCAGGAATTCTGGTTTCCGTATCATCAGCGAATTTTACGTAAAGTTTGCTTATCCCTTCATATTTCGGATTTACTTGTGAAGAAATTACGTGATAATTCGTTACAAGATAGCCTCTTTCATCAATAAAAAAACCGGAACCTATAGCCTTATTGGAATAAGCATAACCATCTTGAATTTTTACTCCCAAATCAACCCAAATTGTAACAGTCCCATCAATAATTTTAGACATTTTTTCAATTTTAGCGTTTTTTGGAGTTTTTAAATAACTCTGATAGGAACCGTAAAGTTTATTCTTTGAATCTTTAAATATCTCCTCTATTTTTACCGTATCAATTTGATCTTCAGCAAACGAAAGATCAGTATTTTTCAATATTTTCACTAACGACTGCGAATAGGCAAAAGCTGAACTCCAATCTCCCTGTTCAATTTTTTCATTAACAAGATTAAAAGAATTTGAAAAATTTTTTACAAATTCTTTGCAAACTGCTTTATTTTTTGGATAATCATTGTGTAATAAATAAGAAAGCCAAAAAGCCTTTAACACATCGTTTTTTGCAATCTGATCAATTTCTGCAATTCTTATTTGAACCATGTCATCTTCTTTTAAACTTTTTTGTTCTGCAAAAGCATCATTTTGCTTTGTAATTTCATTTTTATTCAATTTTTTTTCTGTAGCATCCGGAAAAATCGACTTACATGCAAAAAAAAGTATACATGGAGAGAAAACAAAAATAAAAATACTTTTTTTTACAAAATTCTTATTCGACAACTTGTGCAAAAATTTTTTCTCCAATTATTGCCACAACAATACGAATTTTTGCAAATTCAAAAACTTTTACATCGCCTTCTTTTGTATCGGTGCCAATTTTATGTTTTACATATTCAAGAACAGACTTATCCGGAACACTTCCAATCCAATAACAATCAGTATTTTCATCAAATTCTATTTTAAAATCATCTTCCATGTCTGTTAATTTTAAAGGTTCAGAATTCAAACAATAAATATAAACTTTCATGTTATTAACAGGATTCACAAACATGCATTCTTCAATTAAGTCATCATTTTTTAATGTTTTTTGATACACGATGGAAACATCCATGCCATCATACCATGTAACTTTCTTTTTATTTTCAAAAAATTCTTCTTGGCAATCCGTAAAACCATTTCCATTTCGGTCAAAACAAACTTTTTTTAGATACAATCCGGGCATAGGTTTTATAGTACCAAAAAGTTCTTCATATAAACTTTGCGACTCTGCTTTTGTTGCAACTTTATTATTTTCATCAAATTCAAAGTATTCTGTAAGCTCAAAAACTCCGTCGTAATCCAAATCCAATTTTCTATATACAAGCACATCATTTTCAAAGTATGAAATCCCGTATACAAATCCGTTTTTTAAATATGTAATTTTTGCAGGAATTCCGTCATGCATAAGAAAATATTTTTCAAATACCCCCGCCTCGTTCATTTTTTTTGAAACGGCTCTGTTTGAATTTTTTAATAACATTTGATAGTCGTTTACATCAAACGAAAAAAGTTTTGCATTTGAAAGAAAAGCAAAATAAAACGAAAACCCTTCCAAAATATTTTCCGCCTTAAATTCTACAGGATTCCACTGCAATGAATTTTGTAAAAGGAAAAACTCCGTGTCGCCATCGACTTTTAAGTTTTCAATGTTCGGATAAATCTTGTACACGATGTGTACGTCATTTTTTTTGATAAATGCAGTTTCAGGATTTCCAAAACTACAATTTATTTGCCAATCTATAACTTCATCTTGGTTTGCATCAGATTGAATGCATACAGGTCTTCCGTTTTTATATTTTACCGATAAATCACTGATAAAATCATCAGAATTATCAAAATAAATTGTCCCCTCAAAATCTGTAAGATATTTTATCAACTCAGTTTTTACTTGTTCATCGGTTATACATGAAACGATTTTTCTAAAAACCTTATACTCTATTCCTTCTTCGGCAAATCTTTTTAACTCTTCAAAAACATTTCTATCCGTTAAAAGCTTTTTTTCACATGCAAATGCAAGACATTCCGGGATATGAGGTTTTTCAGCTATAAACTGGGCAAAGAGCCGATGACCTTCCTCTTGAGTGGAAGTAAAAAAGCTTGCATAAAAAAGAATTTGAGGAGATTCATCTTCCCATTTTTGCAAATTAGGAATAATTTTTTGTGCAATACTGATAGCTCCACTATCGATTTTTTCGTTTTTATAAAGAAAATCTTTTGACTCCCACTTAAAAAATAAATTCGGAAATCTTGAATCGTCAGGATATATTTTTGAGCTTGAATTTATAATTCTTCGAGCTCTGGCAACATCTCCTGTAATATAACATGCTTGAGCTTTTAAAAACTCAATATCACTCGAATAAGATTTGCCTAAAATGTTATAAGCTTTTTGTGCATCATTGGTTTGAATTAAAATTTTTGCATACAGAGCATGCCCTTGTTCTTCAGAAAAAAAAGTCCAATCGTTATATTGGTATGCCTCCCTTGCACAGTCTAAAACTTGACTCCGTTTTTCTAAAAGAAAATCCAAAGAGGCTGCCTTTATGTACCATAAATCTGATATTTTTTCATCATAGGCTAAACCGATATCTACCTGTGCTACAGCACCTTGATAATCCCCTTCTACAAACATGTTCCTGGCAGACTCCGCACAACGCAATGCAGTATATCTATTTGCAATATGTGCATCCGCAAAATCCCGACTATCAATCTCTTGTGCATTAAAATTTTGCACAGCGTAAAGAAAAAAAATAAAAAATAAAAAATAAAAACGTAATTTTATTTTTTTCATTCAAACTTTCCTTTAGACACTTCCAGACAATCAAATCCGGGAAGAGCTAATATTTGAGCTTCCGTTAAAGTTTCTTTTTCCAATAAAGTCTTTGCCAAAGTATCCAGCAAATCTTTATGTTGCTTCAATATGTTATAAGCCTTGTTTTTTGCATCCGATAAAATTTCTTTTACTGATTTATCAATTAATGCAGCTGTTTCTTCGGAAAAACTTTTATGACGTGCAATTTCCCTACCCATAAAAATAGGTTCATCTTCTTGACCATAACAAACAGCTCCTACATCGGCTGACATTCCCCATTCACAAACCATTTTTCTTGCAATTTGTGTTGCCCTTTGGATATCGTTACTTGCACCGGTGGTAGTTGTATTGTAAATAAGTTGTTCAGCAGCATACCCACCGTAAAATACAACAAGATCATCAAGCAATTTTTCTTTTGAAACTGAATAAACGTCTTCTTCAGGCAAGCCCATTGTAACACCAAGAGCACGTCCGCGAGGAATAATTGTAACTTTATGGAGCCGATCAACATTTTTTAAGAAAAAATGCATCATAGTATGCCCGGCTTCATGATATGAAGTCATCAATTTATCATCTTCTTTCATAATTATGCTTTTTCGTTCAGTTCCTAATAAAATTTTATCCTTTGCGTCCTCTATTTCTAAAGTTGAAACTTTCTCAATATTACGCCTTGAAGCTAAAATAGCAGCTTCATTCAAAATATTTGCCAAATCGGCACCGGTCATACCGGACGTTGAACGTGCTATAACTTCCAGTTTTACACCATCATCCAGTTTTATCTTTTTTGCATGAACAGCAAGAATAGCCTCTCTTTCTTTTATATCCGGAAGACTAACTGTAACCTGCCTATCAAAGCGACCGGGGCGAAGAAGTGCAGGATCAAGAACATCGGGACGATTAGTTGCAGCAAGAACTATAATTCCGCTCTCAGTTTCAAACCCGTCCATTTCAACAAGCATTTGATTTAAGGTTTGCTCTCTTTCATCATGCCCGCCTCCAAGACCGGCTCCACGTGCCCTACCTACAGCATCAATTTCATCGATAAAAATAATGCAAGGTTTGCTTTTTCTGGCTTCAGAAAATAAATCTCTAACCCTGCTGGCACCAACACCAACAAACATTTCCACAAAATCAGAACCTGAAATATGAAGAAACGATACCCCCGCTTCCCCGGCTACTGCACGTGCCATTAGAGTTTTTCCCGTTCCCGGATTTCCTACCAGTAAAACACCTTTTGGAATTTTTGCACCCATTTCACTATACTTTTTGGGATTTTGTAAAAAGTCTACTACCTCAGCAAGTTCTTCCTTTGCTTCCTCTTGACCTGCTACATCTGCAAATTTTATTGAATTATCTTTAGGAAAATATTTTTTTGCCTTGCTTTTTCCAAAATTCATTCCCTGCATATTCTGAGATTTCATATTTTTTATGATAAGTACAAAAATAAAGATGATAAGAACGGTAGGAATAATATCAAAAATAAATGGCAAAATTCCGCCCGACGAAGTTTTCCCTATTATTGAAACGTTTTTTTCGATTAAACTCTTTATAAGATTTGCATCAGAATACGGAATGTCGGAAACAAAACCTTGCACAGTATCATTTGCAAGTATTAGATTTCCTGTAATTTTTTTACCGTCGGTAATAACAACGGAAGAGACGGAACCGCTTTCCACATATTTTAAAAAATCCGTATACGAAATCTCATTTTTTGTTTTTGAAATACCGTTAAAATCAAAAAAAAGACCTGTTGTAATCAAAACAAGTGCAATTAAAAAGATAAATCCTAAATTAAATTTTGAATTTTTATTGTTGTTTCCCAAATTTTTCATACAAAACAAATACCTTTTCGCCGTTTTTTTTAAAACTTTTTATTCTAATCCGTTCATTTACATAATGAAATTCAAAAGGCAAAGTTGCACAAATGATTTTTTCCGAATCACATGATAAAAAATCTTTACTTGAAGACCTTACACGTAGTTTTCCAAAACCGATTGAAAAATCTCCTTTTCCGTCTATTATAGCAAATAAAGTGATTTCTTTACCACTATTTTCAAGCTTATTTATGTAAACTTTATCATTTTTCCACGACATTCCAATTCCGCAAGTATTCACATTTTTTCTGTTGCAAAACAACCTTATATTTTCGTAAGAAATTCTGTCGTCTGCCTTTATAAGTTCTAAAGCCTTATAAACAAGCCGTATTTTTATTGCATCGTGGAGTGAATTAAAAATTTTTGCGTCCAAAAACAAACAATCTTTATTTTTTTCAAAAAAACTCCAATTGTAGCTATCTGTAACTGAATTGATAAAATCTTCGTCAATGCTACGTTTTTCACTGCCGTGAACAAGACCTGATGTCCATTTATCAAAATTTTTATCCAAAAAAGGAATAAGTTTGTTACGAATTTTATTTCTAAAATATGAATCGTCAAAATTTGTTTTATCAATTCTAAAAGGAACTTTCAAATCTTTTAGATAACGCTCTATTTCACTTCTTGAAAAATTCAAAAAAGGTCTAAAAAATTTTTCCCTCTCAAGCGGTATTCCAAGACAGGCTTTACCAAAAGAACCTTGCAAATAACGTTGCAAAATAGTTTCAATTTGGTCATTTTTGTTATGTGCAAGAAAAATCCACGAAATTTCATTTTCATTTGAAAAATTTTCAAAACAGGAATATCTAAAAAACCTCGCCGCTTCTTCAATACCCCTGTTGCGTTGTTTTCCCAAACAAAAAATTTGATTTTGTTCAGCACTAATTACTTTGCAATTCACATTATTTTTGTCGCAAAATTGTTTTACAAAATTACAGTCGCCCTCGCTTTCGGATTTTTCACGAATCATATGATTTATACTAATGACAAAAAGATTCCATTCGGTTATTTTTTGGACACGTAGACACACATTAAGCAATGCCATAGAATCCGCACCTCCAGAAACTCCTATTGCAATATTTTTCCCGTAAAATTTTTTAGGCAAATTCAAAACAAATTTTTCTTCAAAAGAATCCGTAAAAGATGACAAAATATTCTCTCTTTTTTTACAAACAAAAAATTTTGCAAATAAAAAAAAAGCCGCCTGTTTTTTCAGGCAGCTTTTTCTGATTTTTTAACTTATCTAGCTGCTCGTACAGCTGCAACAACCTGTTCAGGATTTGTCAAAACCTTTATCCCCTTACCAAGTTTTATATCCTTTATCTTAAAAGAATCACCAATTTTCAAAGAATCGATATCGGCAACAACTCTGGCAGGAAGATCTTTCGGCAAACATTCTATCTTTATGAAAGAACCGGTTGTCATTAAAAAACCACCCTCTCGAACACCAACGGGAGTACCTGTAGTTTGAATCTTTATCGAACATCTAAGGATTTGATCAGCATCAACTGCATGAAAATCAACATGAAGATTTCGGTTTGAAATAATGTCATACTCGGTATCTTTTATAAAAGCCTGATACTTTGTACCTTCAACATCCAAACAAATAAGAGTTGTAGAAGTACACTGCTTCCATACTTTTGTAAACTCAGATTCAACGACTGTAAGCATTGTTGCTTCACCTTTGTGATTGTAAACAACAGCCGGCAAAGAACCGCTTTCTCGAATTTTTTTTGCAACTGCCTTTCCGGATTCGCTACGTTTTGAAGCTTTTAAAACCAATTGTTCCATTTTTTGAGAACTCCTTAAATTAATATAAGGAAAACTCAAAGCCTACATACACCGTGCAGTGCAGCAACAAACCCCATCGTTCATCACGCCAGAGCTTTCCATAAAATAGCTGGGTAGGCAGGATTCGAACCTGCGGAATGACGGCACCAAAAGCCGTTGTCTTACCACTTGACGACTACCCAAAATATAAAAAACAGACCTTTTTAGTCTTCAGGAGCACCCTCTTCGACATGTCCTGCCTCATACTCTGCAATAATCTTTGATTGCATTTCTGCTCTAAAAACAGGACTAATCGGATGAGCTACATCCTTATATTCGCCTCCACTTGTTCTGCGGCTGGGCATTGCGATAAACAAACCTGTTTTTCCTTCAATAATTTTTACATTATGAATAACAAAACAGTTATCAAAAGTAACGGTTACATACGCCTTTAACTTTCCCTCTGCAGCAATCTTCCTAATTCGAATCTCTGTAATTTGCATAAATCTCCTCCATAAACAAACTACCTCGCTACTTATCCGCCTCACTCTTAATCAAGAGGAAACAAGCAATAACACCTGTCCCAATAATTACAAAGTTTTTTATATGCAGTCTTACAATTTTCAGAGTTTGTAAAAACACCGAAAACCGAAGAACCGGAACCTGTCATCTGAACAAATTCCGCCCCTGCATTTTTAAGATCCTGCATTGCATGCAAAATCTTAGGATACTTACTCACTAACGGAACGGTGAAAGTATTAATAAAGTTCCATTCAGAAACAGGCATTTTGTATACCCTTTCTAAATCAGATAACTTAGGTTCATCACCGGCAATATTTTGCAAACCCAACTCATCAACCAAGCTATATGCTTCCGCGGTTGAACTATGAACATCCGGATAAAGCAAAACGAAGAACAAATCTTTACGCGGTAAAACCTGTTTTATAACTTCTCCTCGCCCCGTTACAACAGCACATCCTCCGGACAAAAAGAAAGGAACATCACTCCCAACTTTTAAGGCAACATCTTCAAGTTCTGAAACCGAAAGCGGTTTTCCAAACATTTCATTCAAAGATGCCAGCAAGGTTGCAGCATCAGAAGAACCTCCGCCTAAACCCGCCCCTGAAGGAATATTTTTTGTCAAAAAAACTTCGATTCCTTGGTGGACATCGGAAAGATTGCAAAAAGCATTATATGCTTTTGTAAGAGTATTCTCAACAGGAAGTTTCATTTTTTCACAATGAACAACGCAAATGTCATCTTTAGAAAAAAAACGCACTTGCAATTCATCAAACAAGGGAACTTCATGAAAGATACTCTCCAATGCATGATACCCGTCCCTGCGTTTTGATAAAACCTTCAAATGAAGATTTACTTTGGCAGGAGCTTTAGCACACACTGAATCCGTCATACAACACTCAATTATACAGAATTTAAATTGTTTGTCAAATAAAAAAAAGTAAAAAAAAATGATTTTTTTTTACTTTTACTAGTTGACAATAGCATATTCATTGAATTAATGTTTCCATGTGTGTAAAATTTCTATAAGAGGGAAAGGATATGTTTGCGGTAAAAGAAAAGATTGATGAAAAGACAACCTTTTTTTGTCTTTCGGATTTATACGATGATGAATTCGATGATGATTTTGACGATGAAGACGACTTTGAAGATGATTTGGACGAAGACGATGACTTTGACGAAGATTTTGAAGACGATTTTGACGATGAATTAGATGATGACGACGAAGATTACAGCTATGAAAACGAACTTGAAGAAAACGGCTTCGGCTATGAAGACTTTGATGAATAGATAAGCACCGCCTTACAAAAAAACCGTCCTTTTTTTACGGACGGTTTTTTTTATGAAAGTTCATAATTTAAAAAACAAAAAGTAATTTATACTAAAAACATTAAGAAAAACTTATAAAAGCTTCTCCCCTGCCTTCCATAATTTTTCCAAATCGTAAAACTCTCTGGCTTCCGGGCTCATAAGATGAACAACAATAGAGCCTATATCAATAAGATTCCAATCATCTCCATCCGGAATTTTTCTATTACACACTTTTATTTCCAGTTCATTTTCTTTTACGTAATCTTTTATTTGCTTGTAAAGACCTTTCCAGTGAGCAGAACTGTTTACGGTTACAATCACAAAAAAATCAGTCCAACTGCTAAGATTTGAAACATCAATTACACTGACATCTTCTCCCTTTAAGTCAGTAACCAATTGAGCTATTTCCAACGCTTTATCTTTTGTAGATTTCATATTTTATTATTCCCTCCGAAAAAAATCATCATAGTATTTTTAATGAACATAACGTCCGTCAAAATCCTCGCCTAAAATAATAGTAAAGTCAACCAACATATCTGTAAAGACCCCAGATTCAGCACTTTTTATCTCTTCAACAACGATATTATCACACAAAATAAAATTACCTAAAGCCTTCGCAACATCAGAGTTTCCAATGTGATCGATAATTATTGTTTTTTCATAGTTATTTCGATCCGCATTTCCGGTAGGCATTACATTATAACCTATACTCTGGAACAAAGCCGAAGTATTCCTTGCAAGCCCCTGCACTGTGGTTCCGTTGAGAATTTCCATAACATACGTTCTTGAAAAAGCAACATCGTTCAACGATACAAGTGCATTCATACTTTGCTTACAAGAATCTTTTATAAGCTGACCGTCGTAATACGGAAACAATAAATCAACCCCATCTACATTCCTTACAGAACCCGTTATAGTCTGCGGCGATAATCTTTCAGAATCGATTGAAGATAACTCAAAAATAAGGCGTTTTAATGCAGAATTATCTCCTACATTGGTTTTCATTAATTTTGAAAGCTCTTTTGTCATTCTTTTTGAACAAATCCTTTCCTGTTCTTCGTGTATTGCACTTATAAAACTTAAAACAACATTTTGATTACGTTCTTGAATATCAGAATAAGAATCATCTTCATTTCGGTATTTTAGGTATGTGCAAATTTTATCTCCATCCAAACGCACAGAACCTGAAGGCAGTAAAAAAACATCATCTTCACTACGAATATCAATAGGACTTGGAATAAACAATCTTAAACCGCCTAAAAAATCCGTAAGCCGTGAAAATTGCGAAAGCGAAATTTCTATCGTAAACGGAATTCTAATTTCAAGCAGTTTTTCTATTTCCTGTTTATAAGAATCGATACCTTTTTGAAGATAAACTTCACTCATGGCATCAACCTTTCCCAAGGTAGAATAGATTGCTCCTGTACGCCCCGGAATATCAAACATTGCAGATCGTTTTGTAACAGGATAATACATAATAACATCGGTAGTAATAACCTTTGCATCTTCTTTTCCGAGAGAGTCATCGTACAAAACAAAAAGAACATTCAAAAGTCTGTCTTTTGAAACAACTTCTTCAATAGGATCGGTTTGTAGTGAAAAAAACAAAACAAGAGCAGTAACCGTCAATACTGCAAAAATACCCATTAGAAAAAGCACACTGTATTGTTTGCCGTTTTTTTCTTTACCTCTCCATTTTTTTTTCATTTCTTACCTCCGGCTATTATTTTCCGTACTTGTCAGCCATTTTAGCAGTTCATAAGACTGCAATGCAACTGAAAAATCTTTGCTTTCAAGATAATCTATATTTTCCTTAAGAACAAATATTGTAAGATCATTAAGAGTCATTTTTTCAAGACTACTAAGATAATCTTCATTTACGTGCGGTCTACCCGGCTCTATTTTATCCGCTACATACAAAATTTTTGCAAGATCACACATATGTACTTTTCCAAAAGTATGATTTTGAACAGCCTCTATTATATCTTTATCATGAACCGGATCCAAAAAGAATTTTTCCAACAAGAGAACCGCCGCCGCCCTGCCATGCAAAAGAGAAGGCACTTGCCTTTCAAGATCATCAATTACTTTTCCATCTTTTTGTGCAAGTTCAATCAGGCTTTCATTAGAAAAATCTTTACAAATATCATGACTTATGCCGGCAAATTTTGCCCTGTAACCATCAAGTCCGTATTTTTTTGCCAATTTTTCTGCAGTTTGTGCCACTCTAAGAGAATGTTCAAATCTGCTTTTTTTTTCATTTAGGCGAGCAAATTCTGTTAAGACCTCAATCGATTCCATAAAGATGCCTTGTTCTTATGTATTCATATACGCTTTCCGGAACAAAATATCGCACAGCATTTTTTTCTTTTGCTCGCAATCTGAATTGTGAACTTGAAACCGGGAATACAGGATTTTTCAAAGCTTTGAATTCAAATTCACTTTCCAAATCGGAATTTTGAGAATATCTTTTTCCTACAATCAAATCTATTTTTGAAGTAAGTTTAAAAACTTCGCGCCATGTCCCAAAATCTTTTAGCAAATCATCTCCAATTATCAAACCTATTTTACCGTCAAGCTCATATTTATAACGATTTTCCAAATCACAAATCGTATCAAAAGTATAGGAAATTCCTTTTCGTTTTAATTCGCAATCATCAATTTGAAAAAATGGATTTGATTTTACTGCAAGTTCAAGCATTTCAAGACGATTTTTACTGCTCACAAGCGAATCACAAGTTTTGTGCGGAGGAATATTTACAGGAATAAAAATAATTTTATCATACCCAAATTCCAAACGCACATCTTCTGCTAACATCATGTGCCCTATATGAACAGGATTAAAAGTCCCTCCCAAAACAGCAATTTTCAAAATCCGCTCCCCTCTTTTTCAGACCCCGGATATTGATCCGTTTCATCAGAACAAACGGCTTTATCTTTCATAAAATCGCTTATTTTTGTTTTTCTTAGTGAATTCCCTTCCTTGTTGGCAGCTATCTCTCCTGAAAGCCCTGAAAACCTATTTGAATTTTCTTGTTGAAGTTCGTCTACAAGACAAATTATTGCTTTTTGAACTTGTTTAAGACCCTTATTTTCATGTATCGATATTAAAAAAATTTGTTCTTCAGGATTTTTTAAAAGCAAATCTTCTTTTAAGCTTTGAGCATTTTCTTTTGCCCCATCCAAATCAATTTTATTTAATAAAATAATTCGAGGCTTTGCAGCTAATTCTTTTGAAAAATCTTCAAGCTCTTTTACCAGTGTTTCAAATGCGGTTAAATAATTTTCATCTGAAACATCTATTACAAAAATCAAACAACCGGTACGGCTTATGTGTTTAAGAAATTTTACTCCCAACCCGGCACCGTCCGAGGCTCCTTCAATAATTCCGGGAATATCGGCAATAATAACATCTCTTTCATCCGAAGTTCTTAAAACACCTAAATTTGGGATTTTTGTAGTAAAAGGATAAGGTGCAATTTTAGGTCGCGCATTTGTAAAATAATTTAAAAGAGAAGATTTGCCTGCATTCGGAAACCCCACCAAACCGCAATCAGCCATTATACTTAATTCAACTCGTAAAAATCTTGTTTGACCGGGTTTTCCCTGATGTGCATATCTTGGAGCTTGATTTGTGGAACTTTTGAAATGCATATTTCCCCAACCGCCTTTACCACCGGTTAGAAATTTAAAAACATCATTTTCACTTTCAGTTGTAAATTCACAAATAAGTTCATTTGTTTCCGAATCTCTAATTGAAGTTCCGGGCGGAAATGGAATATAAATATCATCTCCATCTCGTCCATATCTGTTTGAGCCTTCCCCATCGCAACCGTTTTTTGCTTTAAAACACTGTTTATAACGCAAGTGAGAAAGTGTACGCAAGTTCTTTTTTACGCAAAAATAAACATCACCACCGTCTCCGCCATCTCCTCCGTTAGGCCCTCCGTTAGGAACATACTTTTCCCTACGGAACGCAACGCATCCATTTCCGCCCTTGCCGGATCTAACTTCGATTAATGCTTCATCTGCAAAATGTATCACAATTAATTCCTTATAAAAAAAATCCCCAAAGCTGCAAGCCGATAAAGGCAAAACGCTGCGGGGATTTTTGAATAAAGCTAAAATTTTGCTCAATTAACCTATAAAAAATAAAAACCGGTAAACAAAACTAGCATTCAACGGGTTTAATTGAAGCAAATTTTCTGCCTTTTCGTTCATGATATACAACGCTTCCGGCTTCGGTTGCAAAAAGAGTATCATCTCTACCTCTTTCTACATTGTTACCCGGATGGATTTTTGTTCCACGCTGACGTACCAGTATAGAACCTGCCGAAACAGTTTCTCCACCAAACACCTTTACTCCAAGATATTTTGGATTTGAATCACGACCGTTTTTTGCACCGCTTCCGCCTTTTTTTCGTCCCATTTCATATGCCTCCGAATAAAATTACTTTTTTAAGACCCGCATTTCAACACAGTCAGGATATTCTTCTGCAATTTGAGATAAACCTGTTTGCAAAAAATCCATAGCGTATTTAAGCAAAAACTCATCGTCTTTGCCATAATTTTTAACAGAAAAAGCGAGCATTCCTCTGTTAAAACTTTTTGTTTCAAGCACAAGGGTTTGACTTTTTTCAAACTGTGCAAGAACAGTCCTCAAAAGACTTGTAACACTTGCACATACGATATCATAACCTCGGGGAGCAAATTCTGCATGCCCGTGTGCTTCACATGAGTGCAAAAGACCGTCATCAGAAGGACTTAGCAGCACCCGAATCATAACCAACCTATTTTACGATAATATCGGAAACACGAACATTTGTGTACTGTTGTCTGTGTCCAATTGTTCTTCTGTAGTCTTTTTTACTTTTATACTTAAGAACTATTACCTTTTTATCTTTGAAAGTATCTTCAACAACAACTTTTACTACTGCACCTTTTACATAAGGAAGACCGACATTAACTTTGTCCCCATCACTTACAAGAACAACAGTATCGATTTCAAGCTCAGTCCCTTTTTCCGCATCAATCTTATCCAACTGAATTACCGCAGATTTTTCAGCCTTGTACTGTTTGCCTTTATAGTCAATAAGAGCGTACATTTTACACCTCTAAAAAAATTATTAAAGAACCGGCATCAAACGGGGATACACCGGAACTCCGTTATGGTAGAAGTGAATTATATATTTTTTTTACGTATTTGGTCAAGCACGATAATTACAAGGAATTTGCATAGATAAATGTAAATTAAAATTCCACAAAATAGTACCTGTTTTTATAAAAAATAAAAAAAATTTATATTTTTCTTTATTTTTTTTGTAACCTTTTTTAGTTTTTGTAGTTTGTTATTCGGAAGGGCGGATAAAGGGTGTAGAACTTACCACTTCTCGTATGAAAAATATTTTTTTTCATAACTCCTCTCCTTGTTTTGACCGCTTTGCAAAGTTTTTGCAAAGCGGTTTTTTTTATTTTTTATTGAATTTTTTGTTCAGTTTTTTTATGGATTTTTTATGGAATTGAAAAAAATAAAATGCTAGAATGTTATTGTCAGTCTTTTTTATTTGGGAGAAATAAATGGATATTGAGCAACTTAGAATGAGAGCAAACATAATTCAATCTTTAAGAAATTTTTTTGTACAAAAAAACTTCTTAGAACTGGATACTCCTGCTCTTGCAGAAAATCTTATACCTGAAACTTGTCTGGAAATTTTCAAAACACAATACATGGAACCGTGGAGCGGCAAAACACATGAACTTTATCTTGTTCCTTCCCCTGAAATTCATATAAAACCCATAATTGCAAAACACAAAACAGATGTATTTCAAATTTCAAAATGTTATAGAAATGTGGAATCTATAGGACATCTTCATAAAACAGAATTTACCATGCTTGAATATTACAAAATGAATGCAGATTACATGGATTCACTTAACATAACAGAAGAACTCTTTTTTTATCTTAATAAAAAATTTAATCTAAGCGAAGATTTACAGCCTCCATTTATAAGACTGAGCATAAATGATGCGTTCAAACAATACTGCGGTTTTGAACTTTTTGAATCTGCCGAAAAAACATCTTGCATAGAAAGTTTTGAATGTACCGGATCAACATTCACAAATGCAACAGAAGCGAAAACAAAAGAAATAAGTACAGAAGAATTAGCACAGAAAGCTATAGAACTTGGGATAATGGAAATTAACGATCATAAATTTGAAACATGGAGCTGGCAAGAACTTTACGAACTTATTTTTGTTCACTGTGTAGAACCGAATCTTCCGAAAAACAAGTGCGTTTTTTTAATGAACTACCCAAATAAAGTTTCATGTCTTGCCCAAGATGCCGATCTTTTTACAAAACAGCGATGGGAACTTTACGGCAGAGGAATTGAACTTGCAAACTGTTACAGCGAGGAAACCGATGGCGAAAAAATTAAAGACTATTTTGAGAAAGAAGGGCGAAAAAAAAATCTTACTGCACGAATAAAACACGATATCGACAATGATTATTGGAAATATTTTTCCTTTGAAAAAGGTTTTTCGGGATTCCCAAAATGTTCCGGAACTGCAATGGGAGTTGACAGATTAATAATGCTTCTTTGCGGAAAAGAAGATATAAAACTTGTATAAAAAATTCGGAGTATATTTATGATTTTGATTTTAAAACAAGATGCAAGCGAAAAAGAAGTTTCAGATTTTAAAAATATTCTTAAAGAAAAAGGTTTTTCTATACATGAATCATTCGGAATTGACTGTCTTATTTTAAAACTTATAGGAGACACTTGCTCAATAACGGAAGAATCATTACTGGCATACCCATTTGTTTCAAAGGTAATTAGGATTCAAGAACCTTACAAATTGACAAGCAGAAGATTTCACCAAGAAGACACCGTTATAACTTTAAAAGCATCGGAACTTGAAAAGCCTTTAACATCGAAAATCGGAAAATCGAATTTTTCAGTCATTGCAGGGCCTTGTTCTGTTGAAAGTGAAGATCAAATAGTAGGAATAGCCCGTTGCGTAAAAGCTTCAGGAGCTGCTTTTCTTAGAGGAGGAGCATTTAAACCCAGGACATCTCCATACACTTTTCAGGGAATGGGAGCAGAAGGCATAACTTTGCTGTTAAAAGCAAAAAAAGCAACAGGACTTCCAATAGTAAGCGAAATAATGTCCATCGAGCAACTTCCGCTTTTTGAAAATGTAGACATCATTCAAGTAGGAACCAGAAATATGCAAAATTTCACTTTGCTAAAAGAATTGGGAAAATGCGGAAAACCTATCCTGCTCAAACGCGGACTTGCAAGCACCGCAAAAGAGTTTTTAATGAGTGCCGAATATATCATGTCATCCGGAAATGAAAAAATAATTCTTTGTGAAAGAGGAATCCGCTCTTTTGACAATTTTACCCGAAACACTTTGGATCTAAGCATCGTTCCGTATCTAAAAAAGATAACTCACTTACCGGTTATTGTTGATCCGAGCCATGCAACAGGACTTTCATGGATGGTACCTACTATGGCAAAAGCAGCCTTGGCATCAGGTGCTGACGGAATTATCATTGAAGTTCACAACAACCCTCCTCAAGCCCTTTGCGATGGAGAACAATCTATTACTCCAAAAAACTTTGATGCTCTTATGAAAAAACTCCGGCAATATGCAAAAATTGAAAATCTTACAATGTAAAACAATACCGTTTTTTTTATTTACCATCTTATCCCCAAACGAGTTCAAAATCATTTTTCATACATTTTCTAAAATAAAACAATAAAAGTTAAAAACATACTTAAAACGTTATAAAAATCAAAATATGCAAAATATTCAATATTTTTCATAAAAACACTAGACATTTCTTAAAAAGTTTTGTATATTCTAGTCATATAATAAATTTTAGAGAGGTATTATATGGACATTAACTTATTTTTTATGGCAATTTTGGTTGTATGTAACATTATTACAACAAGCATCGCTTTGAAAGCCGTTTTTTCAAGCAAAAAACATCGTAGAGCAGTGGCACACTAAAAGAGAAAATTAATTTAAAAAAATGCGCTGTCCTTTACGTTAAGTTTGATTAGAAAACTTAACGTAAAGGACAGCTTTTTTATTTTTTATACAGATTCGTGAAAGGTTCTGGAAATTACATCATCTTGCTGTTCCTTTGTAAGCTTGATGAAGTTTACCGCATAGCCGCTGACACGTATTGTAAGTTGAGGATATTTTTCAGGATGAGACTGTGCATCCAAAAGAGTTTCTCGTGTAAAAACATTTACATTAAGATGATATCCGCCCTTTTTCATATAACCGTCAATAAGCGAAATCAAATTATCGATTTGCTGCGGATTTGCAAGAGATTGTTCAATTGTAGGAAGTCCCGCAATTGATACGGTATTGCAACAACAACCTTTATCAAGATTTCCTGAACAATCTTTTCCAAGAGCATCCGGAATTATACTGAAAGTATTTGAAATTCCGTCTTCAGCATATCTTAAAGGAAGTTTTGCAACAGAACTTAAACTTGCAACAGCACCGTGTGTATCACGTCCGTGCATTGGATTTGCACCTGGAGCAAGAGGTTCTCCAAGTTTTCTTCCGTCAGGAGTGTTTCCGGTTTTCTTTCCGTAAACTACATTTGAAGTAATTGTCAAAATTGAAGTTGTAGGAACACTATCCCTGTAAGTATGATACTTTCTTACATCATTAATAAAATGACGTAAAATCATAACAGCCAGCTGGTCAACCCTATCATCATTATTACCGTATTTAGGAAAATCACCTTCTATCTGATAGTCAACAACAATTCCATCTTCATCTCGAATACATTTTACTTTTGCATACTTTATTGCACTCAAAGAATCTGCAACTACAGAAAGACCTGCAATACCTGTTGCAAAATAACGTTTTACATCTTTGTCATGAAGTGCCATTTGCAGTTTTTCATACGAATATTTATCGTGCATATAATGAATTACATTTAAAGTATTAACGTAAAGCTCAGCCAACCAATCCATCATAGCTTCGTATTTTTCCATAACATCATCAAAATCAAGATAATCGCCCTCGACAGCACGGAATTTTGGTCCGACTTGCACTTTAAGTCTTTCATCCACACCACCGTTGATAGCATACAAAAGACACTTTGCAAGATTTGCTCTTGCACCAAAAAATTGCATTTCCTTACCTACAACCATTGATGAAACACAGCATGCAATTGCATAGTCATCACCGTGAACAACCCTCATAAGATCATCGTTTTCATATTGTATGGATGAAGACTTTATACTCATCTTTGCACAGTATTTTTTAAAATTTTCAGGTAATTTTTCCGACCACAAAATAGTCATATTCGGTTCCGGAGAAGTTCCAAGATTATCCAAAGTATTTAAGTAACGGAAACTTGTTTTTGTAACCATGTGCTTACCATCTACGGAAATTCCTCCCAAAGATTCCGTTACCCACTGAGGATCACCGCTAAAAAGGGAATTATATTCAGGTGTTCTTGCAAAACGAACCAAACGCAACTTCATTATAAAATGGTCAATCATTTCCTGAGCCTGTTCTTCTGTAATCAAACCTTTTTCCATATCTCTTGTAATGTAAATATCCAAGAACGTAGAAGTTCGCCCCAAAGACATAGCCGCACCGTTTTGTTCTTTTACGGCAGCAAGATATCCCAAATAAGTCCATTGAATTGCCTCTTGTGCATTTTTTGCAGGCTTTCTTATATCAAAACCGTAAATATCGCCCAATTCTGCAAGTTCTTCAAGAGCTCGCATCTGATCTGCAAGTTCTTCACGAATACGAATATTTTTGTAATTCATTTCTTTTAGACAAGTATCAATTTGATATTGTTTTTCAACTTTAAGCCTGTCAATTCCATACAAGGCTACACGCCTATAATCGCCAATTATACGACCTCTTCCATAAGCATCCGGAAGTCCGGTAATAATGGCAGAATGCCTTGCAAGGCGCATTTCAGGAGTATAAACATCAAACACACCTTGATTATGTGTTTTTCGATATTTTGTAAAAATTTCGCTGACTTTAGGATCAATTGTGTAACCGTTTTTGGAGCAAGCTTTTTCCGCCATATTAATACCTCCAAAAGGCATTAAAGCTCTTTTAAAAGGCTTTTCCGTCTGTAAACCAACAATTTTTTCCTTATCTTTTGAAATGTAGCCTGCAGGATGTGAAGTTATTGTAGAAATCACGCTAGTGTCCATATCTAAAACACCGCCTGCATCCCTTTCCTGTTTTGAAAGTTCCATAATTTGAGCCCACAAAGCTTCAGTATCTTTTGTAGGTCCTGCTAAAAAACTTTCATCACCGTCATACTGACTATAATTGTTTATGATAAAATCACGAACATTGATGGGGCCTCGACTCCATCGTCCCAACTTGAACCCCTCCCATTCCTGAGGGATACCTTGATCTTGAATGTCTTGCATTTCAATACCTCTTTATAAAAATTTTACGCCGCTAGTATACAGTGTTTAAATTTTTTATAAAAGCCGGAAAACGATATATTTTGAATTTTTAGAGCTTAAGTTTTTTAGATAAAAAATCTGTAAAAAAAAAAATGGACAATTACGCTAAACGGGAATATAATTTATCAATGTTTTTTTTAAATTATTCGAAAAAAAGGAGTTTATAAAATGAAAAATATAGAATGTT
>JBQMYD010000010.1:0-17339 GCA_052173655.1 Treponemataceae bacterium
CTTTTTGCCGTTTAAACTAAAATCTATTGATTTTGCGGGGGGGGGGGGGGGGGGTAATGTTAGTATAATTCTTTTTTGTCATTTTATGTCTCCTTTTTTTGTTACAGCATAACATTATAATCCTTGTTTTACCTAAAGTCCATATTTTTTTTATGATAAAAAAACCGGCTTATAAAAGCCGGCTCTTGTTTTTGTCTTTTTGCTTAAACCTTAAACTTGCTTACTTCTTTTGCCAAATTATCTATACTTAGCTTGCTTTTTTGCGTTATATCGTTTACTTCCTGCATGGCATTACTTATTTGAACAGCACCTATTGCCATTTCATTCATACTGTCGGTTATTACACGAGTAAGATCATTTAATTTATGAATTTCTACAGCAGCACATTCTCCGCCTTCCAACATCTGTTTTGAATCGGACTTTACTTCAATCGTTACGGAATTTATCTCTTTTATTGCACTCAATACCTCACGACTTCCATTTTCCTGTTCACGCATTGACTCCATCAGTCTGTTACTCATATTTTTTACCTGTTCGGACAAGCTAAAAATCGTAGTAAACTTATCACCTGCAATCTTAGAAGAAGATGACAGAGTTTCTATTTCTCCGCTTAATACTTTTAGAGTTTCTGTTATATTTTTTCCCTGAGCAGCTGAATCTTCTGCAAGTTTACGAATTTCATCTGCAACAACCGCAAATCCTTTTCCGGACTCTCCTGCATGGGCAGCTTCTATCGCTGCATTCATAGCAAGCAGGTTTGTTTGACTTGCAATATGCTGAATAACGCTACTTGCTTCAATCAAGCCTCCGGATTCTTCGGCTATTTTCTGAGTTATCATATTTGAACTGAAAACAACTTCTTTACCATCCTCTGTAGCACTTGCAAGAGTTTTTATAAGGTCATCGGTTTTTTCCAAAGTTTGTGTTATTGAAGCAATGTTTGAAACCATTTGCTCTATTGCCAAAGAAGAATGAGAAACACTCGTAGCTTGATTTTCAATACTTGCGTTCAATTCTTTTATTGTTCTGATTATTTGTTCGATTGTGGAAGAAGTTTCCTCTACACTTGAAGCCTGTGCTAAAGTTTGATGTTTTACACCTTCTATATTTGCACTGATTTGATGAACCGCACTTGCCGTTTGATCCATATTCAAGGCAAGATCACTTCCTATCAGTTCCATTTGACGGCTACTAAAACCCACGGACTGTATGGAACTGCCTATTTTTTCTATTGTGATATTAAAATACCTTGACAGATCAGCCATTTCATCTTTACCGATAAGAGGAAGCCTTACGGTTAAATCTCCTTCTCCATGAGAAATATTTTTTAAAACATCAATTACTTTATTGATAGGTTTTGTTATAGTATTTGCCATCAAGAATCCCAAAACTATAGCAACAACAAGACCTAAAACAACCACCCAAATAAAAATTCTTATCAATCCATGTATATTTTCTGAAACAAACTCCGTAGCAGGAGCCGTTACCAGCAATGTCCAACCGGAATATTTCATCGGGGAAACGGCACTGATATGCCTTACATCACCTATTTTTGAAATACTTACAGCTGATTTTTTTGATGTTAAAGCTTCCTGTAAGAATAATGCAAACTCACTTTTATCGGTACCCAATTTTTCAAAAATATTTTCGTACAAAATTTCAGGACGACGATTACCTAAAATCATACCGCCAGGACTTATAAGATATGCCTGACCTGTTTCTCCTACGACAATATCGCATATCAAATTAGATAATGAATCTCCCAAAAGTTCGGCACTGATAACACCTACTATTTTCCCCTGTAAATCGCGTAAAGGAATTGCAACAGTACAAACATGTTTTCTTTTTGTCAAAGACATTTCAGGCTCAGTAATTACATACTTACCCTTAATAGCTGACTTAAACCATTCGGCACCGCTTACGTTTTCTTTTTTGTTGTTTGTTTTATATAGAATTCCGTCAAGACCGCTTATACCGAAATCAATCCAGCCCTTTTGTTTTTGCATTTGAATTTGATTTTTAAAAAGTTGAATTTTGCGAGCAGAAGAAATATTTTTATCTTGAATTTCAGGCAGATTTGAAAAAACTTCCAATTGCTCAAATATGGAAGCCGAACGTTCATTTAACACCTTTGAAGAACTTGCTACAAGTTCTTTTATAAAATATTTACTATTCTCCATAAGAAAAAATGAAGCCAGATATATCGAACATACACAAAGAACTGTTAAAATAAAAAGTGCAAAGAATATGAAAGTAGCGATCATCTTGTTTTTTATTGAAAACAAGTTTAATTTTCCATGTAGAAGTTTTTGTTTCATAATATTTTTATTCCTTCAAAGTTTTATCGGCTTTGTCTACAAAAGAGTCAAGAACATTCTGAACATTCTTGCCGGATCCTGCTTCTTTTAAAGCTTCATTCCAGTATTCCCTCATTTTTGAAAATCCGGTTATATTGTTATAATACTGACCGAAAAATTTTTGAAGTACAGAGTTGTACAATATTTCATCATCTTGAGTTTCAATTTGAATTTTTGATGTAGCAGGAAAGCCTCCGGTAGCTTTTACAAGTTTTGGTCCCCAAACTTCATCAACAGCAGCAAAATGCAAAAACTTTTTTGCAGCTTTTATTTTTTGCTGATCGGAATTTTTAAAAACACAAGCTCCACCTGCCAAAAATTCAAGAGACGGAGCATCCGAATTATTTGGGAAAGGCATATAAATTGGGGTAAAATCCTTGCCTTTGTAATTTCGCTTTCCATCATACATCTTGTTCAACTGTGGTGAATATAAAATGGTATGAGCAGCTTTTGACTGTGCAAACATTGCAATTGCATCATTCGAAGTAAGATCTGAACCGTCAAGTAAAAGATTTTGCCTCATTGCATTTACAGTCCATTCTAAATTTTTTACAGCCTGAGGACTATTAAAAATATACTTTGAGTAATCTTCATTCAAAAGATTTGCATTCCCGTATAAATTTACCAAAAAAGCACGAGTTCCCTGATCTCCACCCATATTTTTATAATAAAAAACACCGGGTACTTTTCCACTTGGAAGTTTTGCTCGTAAAGCTTTTAAAAGTGTTTCATACTCTTTTAAAGTCCAACGTCGATCTCCTCGTTTATAAGGCAAAAGATCTATAACCCCCAAATCTTCAAGCATTTCTTTATTGAATGCCATTGAAAAAGGCCCTTCATGCATAGGATACATATATGTACGCCTATCTTTTCCTGCCGAAACTTCTAAAAGACCGGTAGTTATGTAAGGTTTTTCTGTTGCAAGAACATCATCTAACGGCTCAAGCAAACCTCGCTGTGCCCAAATAAGAATACGCCCCGGAGCATCATAAACGATATCAGGAGCTTTTCCGGAAGCAATAGCCTCTTCGATTTTTGCAGCCCCATCAGCAAAACTGATGAGAGTAAAATTAACTTTTATTCCTGGATTTTCTTTTTCAAATGCATCTATAAGACTTTTTTCAAAGCTGCCACTTTCTCCGGTTTCGGAAGTAAAATTCGGAAAACTCCAAAATTCGATTTCAGCAGAAACGGAAGAAGAATTTTTACCCACACAACCGCTAATTACAAACAAAAAAATAAACGAAAAACAAATTTTTGATAAATTGTAAAAAAAATTTTGTTTCATAAACACCTTGAAACACTCCTTTAAGCACAAATGTCCTGATTTTAAATTATCACATTTATGATAAAAATATTCAACATCAAATGATAAAAGAGTGAATTATTATGTTTTTATACTTTGAATTTTCCGACTGCACAAACCAGATTTTCAACGCTTTCTTTATTTTTTTGACTAATTTCATTTACTTCCTGAACGGAACTGTTTATCTGAATAGCACCACTTGCCATTTCGCTTATACTTGCGGCAATACATCGGGTCAATTCACTAAGTTTATTCATCTCCTCAGCAACATCCTGCCCACCTCTAAGCATTTCCTGCGAACCGGCTTTTACTTCTACCGTTACAGTATTTATGTTTTTTATTGCAGATAAAACCTCTTGACTTCCATTAGCCTGCTCTTTCATTGCACAAATTATACTGTTACTCATTTCTTTTACTTCTTCTGAAAGAGTAAAAATTGCATTAAATTTTTCTTCTGCAGTCTTAGCCGAAGCAGACAGGGTTTCAATCTCTCCTGACAAACTTTTTAGCGTCGTTGTAATTGTCTTTCCTTGTACACTTGACTCTTCTGCAAGTTTACGAATTTCATCTGCAACAACTGCAAAACCTTTTCCGGCTTCTCCTGCGTGTGCCGCTTCAATTGCAGCATTCATAGCAAGCAGGTTTGTCTGACTTGCAATATTTTGAATTACATTGCTGGCTTCAATTAGTCCGCCTGACTCTTCTGCTATCCTTTGTGTTATACTGTTGGAAGAAGCAACGGTTTCTTTGCCGTCAGCTGTAGCAATTGCCAAATCTCTTATTGCCTCATCGCTTTTTCCTAATGTTTGGGTAATTGAAGCTATGTTTGCAACCATTTCTTCTACAGAAGCAGATGATTGTTCCACGCTTGCCGCTTGACTTTCTATACTGTTATTTAACTGTTTTATTGTTTGGATTATTTCCGTAATCGTTGAAGAAGTTTCTGTTACACTCGTAGCCTGTGTTTGTGTCTGCTGTTTTACATTATTTACGTTATCCGTTATTTGTTGAACGGCACTTGCCGTTTCTTCCATGTGAGTAAAAAGCTCTGTTCCTATTTGTTCCATAGTATCAGAATTATCGCTTACAGTTCGTATTGAATCACCTATTTTTTCAAGAGTCTGATTAAAATATTCGGAAAAGTCTGTAATTTCATTATTACCCCTTAAAGATAATCTGTCCGTTAAATCCCCTTCGCGTACGTTGTATAAAACATCTACAATATCTGCGATAGGAGAAACAATAATTTGTTTTATAACAAAAGTACTTACAACAACAACAATAATCAAAATACCACTTGACAACAAAATAACTAACAGAACAGATTTATCTACATTTTCATGGATAACAGCTTCCGCTTCTTCTAATGAAATTCCACAAAACAAAAGATACTTTATTGAATTATCTTCAACAAAAGGATGATATGAAGTTTTAAAAGTTTTGCCCAATATGTTTGCATTACCTGTGTATTGTTTTTTGTTTATTACTTCGGCATACGCTTCCCCTTTTTCTAAAAGAGTTCCTAAAGCCCTTTTACCGGATTCATTTTTTATTGTAGTAAGGATTCTTTTAAACTCGTTATTTTCAAAAGAAAAGACTGTAACTTCAACACCAAGCTGCTGTGAAATTGAATCTATCGTTTCTACGGCAACGGGAATTTTCTCCCCGGTAAGAACACCGTTGTGTACTTGCATCTTTCCATACATTAATTCAAGATAATTTTGCATAAACAGCAAATCACTGTTTAGCTGTTTTGAAATTGCAACATCTAAAACAGCATTTCCTGTAGAACGGATCGTATAAACTGCACATGGCAACATTATGGAAATAAGCAAAAACATAAAGCTAAAAAACACGGCAACTATTTTAAATGTCAATGTTCTTCGATGATTTTTTCTACGAACTAAAATTTTTTCTTTTATAAGCTTAACTTTTGGACGTAATTTTTTACTTTCTCCTTCAGATTGTGTATCTTGTATTGATGGCGGGGTCCCTTCTCTTCTCATTTTTTTTCTCCTTACAAATTAAACATTTTTTATTTTTGGATATTTTATTTTTAAGCACACTGAGGAGTTGGTGTAAATCATGTTGCAAAATTTAACCACTGTGTAGCATGTTTCAGTTTTTGCAGCTAGTATTGAAGATATAAATAAATTTATTGACCTAAATGGCTAAATTTTCTATTACTTCTTTTTTTCTGCTGAGGCTTACATATAAGTTAAAGGTAACTATTTAAGTATTTTTATGAGAACAGTATTAACCTACATTCTACCCCCCCCCCCCCGCAAAATTTCAAGTAAAATCAACAAAAAAAATTAAAATTTTAAATGTTAATACAAATATCTTGCTTTTTTTATTTCAAAAACATACATTATTTAAAAAATATTTTGCAGGAAAATTTTTATGTTTTCTTTATTACTGCCTGTTATTTATATCGCTTTTATAAGTCTTGGCTTACCTGATTCTATTCTAGGTGCTGCTTGGCCTGTTATGGGCAAAGAATTAAACGCCCCCCTTGAAGCTGCCGGAATTATCAGTATGCTCATAGCCGGCGGAACAATAATTTCAAGCTTGATGAGCAACATTCTTACAAAAAAACTGGGAGCGGGACTTGTAACTACAATTTCGGTAGCTATGACAGCAGCAGCTTTGGCAGGTTTTTCCTTTGCACAAGGTTTTATTGCACTTTGCCTATGGGCAGTTCCATACGGACTTGGAGCCGGAGCTGTAGATGCAGCATTAAACAATTTTGTAGCACTTCACTATAAAGCAAGACACATGAGTTGGCTTCACTGCTTTTGGGGAATAGGAGCTTCCACAGGTCCTTACATACTTGGATTTTTTTTAACAAAAAACACCAGCTGGCAGGGAGGATACAGAGCCATATCCTTTATACAAATTATCCTTACAGCCTTGCTTGTTATAAGTCTTCCGATTTGGAAAAAAGTTGCA
Source organism: Treponemataceae bacterium (assembly GCA_052173655.1). GTDB lineage: Bacteria > Spirochaetota > Spirochaetia > Treponematales > Treponemataceae > RGIG9060. The sequence continues at coordinate 6,616 of JBQMYD010000010.1, forward strand.
AATGCAGGAAGTACAAACGAAAATGAAAATACACTTACAGGAGGAAAAAAGAAAACTTCGGTTCTAAAAATAAAAGGCGTTCCGTTTATTTTGTTTGCGTTCTTTGGTTACTGTGCAATGGAAAGTTCCACAGGACTTTGGGCGAGTAGCTATCTTGTGAACTTTAGAGGAATTGCTCCGGAAATTGCAGCACGCTTTGCTTCTTTTTTCTACTTGGGAATAACAGCAGGAAGACTTTTTAACGGCTTTATTGCAGAAAAAATCGGCGATAAAAATATGATAAGAATAGGAACGGGTATTTCATTTTTAGGAATAATTTTACTTGCACTTCCTTTAAATTCAAACTTTCCTGCCCTTACAGGACTTATAATAATAGGGCTGGGATGTGCTCCAATTTATCCTTCAATTATACACGCAACTCCGGCAAACTTTGGCAAAGAAAACTCACAGGCCATAGTCGGCATTCAAATGGCAAGTGCCTATGCAGGAAGCACGTTTATGCCTCCTCTTTTCGGCTTAATTGCATCACACATAGGAATTGTATTGTATCCATTTTATCTGATAATTTTTGCAACAATAATCACAACCGGAACTGAAATTTTAAATAAGATAAAAAAACAAAATATAAATTAACTTTTTTCAATAAAAAAAAACCTTTGTCATAAAATCTCCTTATTGATATTTTTTTCCCGGCTCATACAATTTTTTTTTAATTTTCTCCTATTCTCCGACATTTCTTGACACAAAAAAATCCTGTGATATAATCAGCTTGTGAATATTGAATTGTTAAACCTTATAAAAAACAGACGAAGGTGCCGCAAGTTTTCTTCAAAAAAAATCGAGCAAAATATTATCGAAAAAATTATTGAGTGTGCAAGATCGGCTCCTACGGGAATGAATTTTCAGACATTTTCCTTTGTTGTTATAAACGATTCTGAAAAAATAGCAAAATTGGCAAGTGCAGTCAGAACTGCCTTAAATCGTGGCAGTGATTACAATATGTATAATCCGGCTCTGTTGATTTTAACAACTAATAAAAAAGAAAGCCGTTTTAGAGAAGTTGATAATGCATGTGCTATGCAAAATATCTATTTAGCCTGCGAAGCACTTGATTTAGGTTGTGTTTGGATTAACCAGATAAAAGATTGTCATGATGATTTTGCAGTACGTGAAATTTTAACAGAACTTGGAGTACCTGAAGATCACGGCGTTTATGGAAGTGCCGCAATAGGATATAAGGCTGATGATTGGAGTGCAAAACAAAAAGAGCTGATAAGCAAGGTTATTTTCAATTAAAATTATAATTATTTATGATTTACAAACTTCTAGAAGAATACTTAATTTAGGTATATACTTTTTTCATGAAAAAAATCTGTTTTTTAAATATCGTTTTTTGTACAATTCTTTTATTTTTATTTTCACAAAAAGCCTACTCTTACGATTTTGAACGTTTTATTTTGCAAAATGGTCTTGAAGTTTATTGCATTCAAGACAACAATTCCCCTTCTTCAAGCGTATATTATATTAACCGTGCAGGTTTTTCAAAGCAAAATCCTCAGAATGCAGGTTTTTTTCAATTGTACTCAAATTTATTTTGGTCTACAAATCCTGACTTTCACAACAATAAAAAAAGCTTTATGCTTTCAGAAATAAAAAATATTTGCATGCAAGACCAAAGTCTTTACAGTTTTTCAACACCTTCACGTTTTTTAAAAGATTCTCTTGAAATGCTGAAAAATCAACTTGAAAATCCAATTTTTGAAGATAAAACTATTGAACTTGAATATTCAAAAATGAAAAGCGACATAAAGGCAAAAGAAAAAGAAAGTGAATTTTTTATAAATGGCGCAATCGATTGGAAAGTTTTTTCAGATACTCCGTGGAAACGTCCCGGAGGAATAAATCCTTCAGCCTTTTGTTCTCTAAAAATTGAACAAGTTAGGAGCATTCTTTTTTCAATACGTAAAAATTTTTATACACCGCAAAACAGTGCATTAATTATAACTTGCCCATATACAAAAAATGAAATTCTTGAATTGACAAAAACAATTTTTGAAAATTGGAAAAACACAGGAATTTCTTATACACAAGATTTAAATACAATAAATTTTTCAAACCAAACACAAAAAAAATTTGTAATTGTTACCGATGCAATCAGTACAGAGTTTAATCAAATCGTTCTCCAATATGCATCAAAAGCTTTTTTTGAATACGCTCAAAACATGGCTTCAGCCCAAATGGCAGCCGCTATTTTTGAAAAAAATTCTTCACGCTTTAAAAAAAATCTTTGCAATGAAAAAAAGCTTGGAATTTTGGGAGAAGAATACATTAATACAAAATTTTTATCTCAAGGGGAAAATTCAAGAATAATAATTCAATCCCTTTTAAATGGAAATTCGGCAAATCCTGTTGAGCAGTATAAAATTTTTATAAAAAATATAAATTCATCAAAGAACTTTGATTTTGAAGAGGCAAATGCAGCAAAACGTAGCTTTGAAGCACAAACACGACTTTCAGGAGATTCTGCAAAATTTTTTGCAAATTTTATTGCATATAACTGGGCATATAACAACGATCATACAGAAAATTCCCTTGAAAAACTGAGCTTTCTAATAGACGAAAGCAAAATTCAGCATGTTTTTTCGATAGATCCGTATGTTTTTATGCTTGTAAACCCTGAAACTTACGAAAAATATAAAAAAGATTTTTCAAAAAATCATTGGCAAGCTATAACGCAAAAAAATGCATTTTGGTATAAAAATACCACTTTGACAAATCAAAATACAAATTCTGGAACTGAAAAAAAAATATCTGATAATCTACCTGACTGTGCTGAAATTTCATCAAGGATAATTGAAAATATTGAAAAGAATTCATTTTCCTTTGAACTTGAAAATAAAATCCCTGTTTTTTGCTCTCTAAATCCACAAAGTTCTACATCCACAATTTTGCTTCAATTTGAAGGCGGAGAGAGTTCTTATGACAAGAAAAAACGCGGAATGGAAACAATTCTGCTCAAAAGCCTTGCACGCACAATTGAAGAACAAATTTTTAAAGCTTACAACACAGGAGCAATCATAGACACAGGAAGTGTCGATGCCTATTCAAGAATTTACAAGGGGCAGATTGTAATTTCATGCACTTCACAAGATTTTTATTCCGTGTTGCAATGCATAAACACTGCATTTATTTTTGGAAAAATTTCACCATACATGGAAGATGAACTTATTTATCTTGAAAGAGCCAAATGGCGTTTTATGAATAATACCCTTGATTTTCAACTCAAATGTAAAGCTCTAAGTGCATTTTATAAAGGCACCGAAATTGAAAACCTATTTAATTGCAATCAAGATATTTTACAAAATATAACATTCAGTGAAATAAAAAAACTTTACAACCAAAATTTAAATGCCGACAGAATAGGAATTGTTGTGACCGGAAATCCTAATTTAGATAAAGTCCAACTAAAGGAACTTTTTAATAAATCTTTAGGAATGCTAAAATCACTTGATTTTGAAAAACCCGAACAAGCTGAAATTAGCTTTGCAGAACTTACACAGGTAAGCCGTCTAAAAAGAATATTCGGTTCTGATGTAAAAGCTGAAAATGCAGGGCCAAGACCTGAACATCTGATTCCTACAACAGAATTTAAAGACCCTGCCGTTGTGTTTATTTCCTGTCCTAAAAGAAAGTCTCAAGAATACGCAAATTTTATTTTAGCACTGAACTGCATTGTTCAAAGCATAAACAATGACTTTGAATTACAAGGAAAAAAAAGAATTGCACAATCCGCTAAAATTATTGAGATTGCAGAACTTGACCAAATTATCGGAATTCAGTTTGATCAAATTATTGCAATAAAAGCTTTGTACAAATATTTTGCACAAAAATGCTTTTCTTTTGGCAAGACAAATCTTTTACAAAATCAAAAAGGGCAAAAACAAATAGAAGACGGCAAAACTTTTTTTGAATCCTATATTTTTTTGGAATTGCAAAACAGCGAGTCTTGTGCAAAAAAGATAGCTTTGAACTACTGTTCTGAAGTGAGTGCTCTTTATCACATTGAGCTTTATAAAAATATTCAAAAATTAAATATTGAAGATTTGCAGGAAAGTTATGAAAAATGGCTTGCAGTACCGAAAATGTACTGGATTTTTTCTGCCGACAGTAAACAGTAAACACTCATCAAAAATAAAAGACATTCGTACAAACGAATAAAAAAAGAGTTTTGAACTTTCGCTCAAAACTCTTTTTTTTGCTCCCCCGCCAGGGCTTGAACCAGGGACCCACAGATTAACAGTCTGTTGCTCTACCGACTGAGCTACAGGGGAATATATCCATCACTGAATGTATAATAAATATACTAACTAAAAAAACTTATGTCAATAAGATTATAATTTTTTTTATATATTGTGCAAAAAAACTTACATTCCCGGTACGCCAAATTGTTGCATCATCCTTTGCTGCATCCCTTTATTTTTACTCATTTTTTTCATCATCAGACGAGTTTTTTCAAAATGTTTTAAAAGTCTATTTACATCGGCAACGCAAGTTCCGCTACCCTTTGCAATTCGCTTTCTACGACTCGGCCCTATAATCAAATGATTTGCTCTTTCTTTTTTTGTCATAGAAAGAATTATAGCTTCCTGATATTTCATCTGACTTGTATCGATATCCTGCTCACTTATCTTGTCAGCCATTCCAGGAATCATTTGCATAATACTTTCCATAGGTCCCATTTTTTTTACATTTTGAAGTTGTTCAAGCATGTCTTGCAAAGTAAATTCGTTGCTTGCCATTTTTTTTGCAAGTCTTTCAGCCTCAGCCGCATCAATCGTTTCTTGAGCTTTTTCAACCAAGCTTACAACGTCACCCATGCCAAGTATTCGACTTGCAATTCTATCCGGATGGAAAGGTTCAAAATCTTCTATTTTTTCACCGGTCCCGATAAACAAAATCGGAGTTCCGGTTACACTTTTTAAAGAAAGAGCCGCTCCACCTCTTGCATCTGAATCAAATTTTGTAAGAATTACACCCGTGAGAGACAACTCATCGTTAAATGATTTTGCAACATCAACTGCACTTTGACCTGTCATTGCATCTGCGACTAAAATCATCTCATCCGGATTAACTGCTTTTTTTACGTCAAAAATTTCTTTCATCATTTCGCCGTCAATTTGCAATCGTCCGGCAGTATCTATAATCAAGGTATTGCATCCGTTTTTCTTTGCAAAATCAACTGCATTTTTTGCAACTTTTACGGCATTTTTAGAATCTTCTTTGTATACGGGAACTCCTATTTTTTCTCCCAAAACAGAAAGCTGCTCGATAGCTGCAGGACGTATAAGATCGCATGCAGCAAGCAATGGTTTCCTTCCATCTTTTTTTAACCTTGCAGCAAGTTTTGCAGCTGCTGTAGTTTTTCCTGCACCCTGTAAACCTACAAATAAAATTATACTTAGGGTATCAGGGCCTTTCAGTTGCAAATCTTTTTTTTGGTCACCTAAAAGAGCAATGAGTTTATCATTTAATATTTTTATAAATTGCTGACCGGGGTCAACGGAGCGTAAAACTTTTTCCCCTTTAGCTTCTTCAATTGTAGAATTTACAAAGCGACGTACAACTCTAAGGTTTACATCAGCCTCAAGCAAGGCTATCTTTATCTGTTCTACTGCATCTTCTATGTTTTTTTCTGTAATTGTCGATTTTCCGCTGATTTTTCGGAATACATCACTAAAACTATTTGAAATTTTTTCAAGCATAAATTAGTACAATATCTCCTTTGCAAAGTTTTCAAAATTTTCTTCCTTATTTAAAATCTTGTAAAGACCGGTACAGATTGGAAGTTTTAAATTTTTTATTTGGCTTATTTGATGAATGTATTTACAGGCAATAACACCTTCAGGAAGGTATCCTACTTCTTCAATTCTATTTATCAAATCATCCAAGTCGCTAAATTTATCAAGAATATCGGTTTTTATAATATCCTTGCCGAAACGTCGATTTCTTCCGTATTTACTGCGACATGTTACATCCAAATCTCCAACTCCGCTAATCGAAGTGAAAGTTTCAGCATGAGTTGCTCCCATTGCAAATCCCAGAGTTTGAATTTCATTTAAACCTGCTGCAAGTAAAAAACTTTCGGCATTATCTCCAAAAATATCACTGGTTTCTGCAACAGCATCAAGACAACCATATGCAATTGCAATCACATTCTTTGCTGCAGCACAAACTTGAACCCCTATAATATCAAAACTTGAGTAAACCATAAGTCCGTGCCCCTTGATCAACTCTCGGAATCTAATAGAATTTTTAGGATTTTCACAGGCAGAAATAAGACCCGTAAGTTTTCCTGCTGCAACCTCTTCTGCGTGGCTTGGTCCTGCAATATAGGTAACACCGCCTTTGTAAACTTCCGGCAAAACCTCTTCAAGTGTTTCAATAATTAAACGAGGCCCTTTATCCGAGGGTATAAACCCCTTTGCAAGAACACCTATACTTGTAGAACCGTCAGCTATGGAAGGCACGTCAAGAATCTGCTTAACGGTACTTGTAACAAATAATGACGGCGTTGCGAGTATCAAAAACTCTTTATTTTCTGCAACTTTTTTTATGTCGATTGAGGCTTTTAAGTTTTTATGCAAAACATAGCCTTTAAGATACTTTTTATTTTCATGACTTTCGTTAATACTTTGTACAACATCTTCTTCTCTAGCCCAAATTTCAACATCATGACCGTTTACAGCAAGAGCAGTTGCAAACGCAGTCCCCCAAGCACCTGCACCGATTACACCTACAGTTTTCCCCATTTTATACCTCGATTAAATTTTTTGGCTTTTAAATACAATTATAATTCAGCACTCTTGTAAAGACAAGAAAAAATCCATGTGCTATACTAAAATATAATGAAAATTGAAAAAAAACAAGATAAAAAGAATCGAAAAAGTATAGGGCAATTTTTATATTTAACCTCTAAATTTTTTGTAAAAAATAATTTAACAACTTATGCTTCAGCGTGTTCTTTGGGTTTTTTGTTTTCTTTTATCCCAATAATATTGATAATAGCTTTGTTTTTGGTTAATTTTTTTCACACCTCACCGGATATTTTTTTTCAATTTTTTGATTTATCCGCAATTTTTGTTGATCCTGATAAAATAGAAGGGATTGCAAGCCAATTAACAGAAACAGAAAAAATAAGTATATTAACGATTGTTCTTATAGTTTCAATTTTTTGGATGGGGCAAAGATTTTTCTTTTCGATAGAAAAAGGAATAAAAACAATTTTTCACTTGGGAACAGCAATAAAGAGGCGTCCTGCAATAGAAAAAGTTTTGCTTATTTTTGGCGAAATTATTCTTGTTGTTGCTACGGCTCTATTGTTGTTCATGTTTATTACTGCAAAAGCGATTTTTTCAAGACAGGTAATTTTAAACAAATTTATTTTACCTTATTTTCCTAATTTTTTGATTTCTACAATAAAAAATAGATTTTTTAACCTAATTCCATATTTATATATAACAATCCTTTCTGCAACCATGTATAAGCTGGCGTCAGGTTCAAAACCTGCATGGAAAATTTGTTTTTTAACATCTATTATAAATTCTGCAATTTTTTTATTCATAACATTTTTGCTTGGAAAATTTATGAATATTGCAAGGTACAATTTGGTTTACGGGGTGTTAAGTAATTTGATCATCGTACTTTTTGAAGTGTACATTTACTTCACGCTATTCTTTTTTTCTGCACAAGGAATTTTTGTATATCAATTTTTTGACTCCCTTCTCTTGAGTGAAGTATACCTATGGCAGCCCGATTCCGGATTTTATTTAAAAGAAATCGTAAAACACTACCTTTTTGCAGATCCAAGACAGTTGATTTCACAGGAAAACCAACGCCTTACTTTTGAAAGTTCATCAATTGTATATAAAGAAAATTCCGATCCTGAAGGTATTTATTACATAGTTGAAGGCTCTATAAAACTTTACAGGGAAAATTACATAGGCTATGCACAAACCGGAGATTTTTTTGGTGATTACGATTGTATTTTGGAGCAAAAACACACATTAACAGTTGAAACGATAGGAAAAACAACATTAATTTTTATTAAAAAAAATCAATTTGCACAGCTTATAGAAAGCAACCCTGAAATCTCGCAAAAAGTTTTAGGAAACCTCAGTCAGCATATTTATAACGTTTATGGACGCAAATAGCGTTTTTTGGTATACTTTCTACCATCTAAACTAGGAGTTTACTTTATGCAAGACAAAATTGTTGTCCTTGATTTTGGAAGTCAGTATGCACATCTTATTGCCAAAGGCTTCAGACTGTTGGGTTATTATGCTGAAATAGCACTGCCGGATTGCAAAATAAGCGAACTTGAAGGAGCAAAAGGTATAGTTCTTTCAGGAGGGCCTGCTTCCATATACAATGAAAACATACCGGAATTCAATTCCGAAATTATGAATTTACAAATTCCAATTCTTGGACTTTGCTACGGACACTATGTTGTCTGTCAAAGCTACGGAGGAAAAGTTGAAAAAGCTCATACCGGTGAATTCGGAATTTCAAAATTAATAAAAAATGAAAAAATAAATTCACCCCTGTTTAAAGGACTGAATTCAGAAGAACAAGTTTGGATGAGTCACCAAGATGAAATTGTAGAATGTGCTGAAGGTTTTGAAGTCATCGGACACACAAAGGACTGCCCTTTTGCAGCCGTTCAAAATATCGAAAAAATGCGATTCGGTCTTCAATGTCATATCGAAGTAAAAGATACGATTAACGGAAATAAAATTCTCCAAAACTTTGCAGATATTTGCAACATGGAGAAAAACTGGAATCAAGACACCGTTTTGGAATATATTTTAGAAGCTATAAAAAAAGATGCTGAAAATAAAAATGTTATCCTTTTTCTTTCAGGCGGAGTAGACTCCACGGTTGCATTCGCCTTACTAAATAAAGCATTGGGACAAGACAGAGTTTTAGGGCTACATATTGACAACGGCTTTATGAGAAAAAATGAAAGTGCAAATATCGAAAAAACTTATAAAAGTTTCGGTTTCACAAATTTTATTGTAGAAGATGCATCTTTGTCTTTTCTAAACGCAATTTCACTTTTAAAAGATCCTCAAGAAAAGAGAAAAGCTGTAGGAGAAAATTTTATTACAGTTTGCAATGAAGTCAGCGAGAAATTGCAATTAAATCAAAGTCAATGGCTTTTGGCACAAGGCACATTGTATCCTGACATTATAGAATCCGGGGGAACAAAAAATTCCAATACAATCAAAACCCATCATAACCGTGTAAAAGGAATTCAAGCATTGATTGCAAAGGGGCTTATAATTGAGCCTTTAAAAGACCTATATAAGGACGAAGTTAGGATTATCGGCAAAAAACTCGGACTTCCAGATGAACTTGTAATGCGTCATCCATTTCCGGGGCCGGGACTTTCAATTAATGTTTTATGTTCAAGTGATGTTCTTACAAGCCAAGAAGAAAGAGAATTTAACAAAGCAAAAAAAAGTATTTCAAAACTTAATATTTCCAACTTTTTTCCAAATGAAAAAGCAACTCTCTCGGTAATTCCTGTAAAGTCTGTTGGAGTTCAGGGAGATTTTAGAACATACACATACCCTGCCGTTCTAAAATTAACTGATGTAAAAAATTTAGATTGGGAAAATTTGGAAAAACTTTCCAGTTTTGTTACAAATTCCATTTCAGATGTAAATAGAACCATTTTGTGCATTTACGATAATCCTGAAAGCAGTCTTCAAGAAAAAAACTGCGATAAAAGCAGACTTGATCAACTGCGCGAAGTTGACAATATCGTTCTAACCGAACTTCATGAAAGCGGGTGGTATTCCAAAATCTTTCAGCATCTTACTATTCATCTTCCTTTTGCTGAAAAAGAAGATCACTGTTCTATCGTATTACGTCCGGTTTGTTCTGAAGACGTCATGACAGCTCGGTTTGCCCGTTTTCCGCAAGAAATTTTAGAAAAAATCATTTGCCAAATCAAAGAATTAGGATTTGTGGATAACCTATATTACGATATAACAAATAAACCTCCCGCAACTTTTGGTTGGGAATAGGATACTGATTAAAAATTAAGTTCTCCCTGAAGGCTGTTATTTTCTTCGGTATTATTGCTTTGTTTTAACAACTCTATTTGCCGCTCACAGCAAAATTGCATCCATTTTTCGTCTTTGTTTAAATTTACAAAAATTTTTTTTCCGTTAAAACGAGCCCAAATGATTTGTGTAAAATTATACTTTTTTATTTCTCTATCTTCCAGATCTAAGGATTCATAAATCAAAAAATTTTTGTTAATATTCGGCTTCATAGTTTCCCATTCAAAAAAATCAAGTCTTTCCAATTCATAGTCGCCGCTACTGCTCTTAAAAACTACATAAATATTCATGTAAAAAGTCTAGTTTTTTTTCCGTCCAATGTAAAGCATATTTTAAATTTTAAAATGAAAATTCCAATGAAACATCAAATTCTCCTTATTCTTTCCTGCATAATAAGTCAAAGATATTCTCACTACACACGCAAGCGTGGTTAGCAAGTTTGTAAGCAAAGAGTTGAAGTGTGTCAACCTTCGATCAAACTTGATAGGCATTTTAGAGTTTTTTTATTTTAAAATCCATAGGGGGGGGGGTACAAAATAAAAAAAAAGCCTGGCAGCATCCTACTTTCCCACTTTACAGCAGTATCATCGGCGT
>JBQMYD010000011.1:0-9221 GCA_052173655.1 Treponemataceae bacterium
AATCTACCGACTGGACCATTATCATAAATGCACCGAAAAACGAATTTATGGGAACGGTTGATGAACTGCGCATTAAAATGATTATCATAGGCTTAATTATTTTAGCCGTCAGTTTGGTTATCGTTTTTTTTGTGGCACGGAGTATGATAAAACCTATAAATGTTGTTGTAGGTGCACTTAAAGACATTGCTCAAGGCGAAGGAGATTTGACCGTGCGTCTGCCCGTACATGGCAATGACGAAATAACCGACTTATCAAACTATTTTAACCAAACTATCGGAAAGATAGGAGAGACAATAAAAGAAGTAAACTCAAATGCTTCAGTTATGAAAGAAGTAGGCAATGAATTAAGCTCCAACATGATAGAAACAGCAAGTGCCATAAACCAAATCAGTGCAAATGTTGAAGGAGTAAAACAGCAAGCTATTGAACAGGCAGCAGGTGTTACAGAAACGGCGGCAACCATGGAAGAAATAATCAAGACAATAAAACTGCTTAACGCAAATATCGAAAACCAAGCAGCAAGCGTAACGCAATCTTCGGCTTCAATCGAAGAAATGGTTGCGAATATCGCTTCCATAACACAGACACTGAAAAACTCTAATGAATCTATAATAAATCTTGCATCCGCAACCGAAGTTGGCAAAAACACACTTTTAAGCTCAAATACGATTACACAAAAAATTGCAGAAGAATCAGGCAGTTTGATGGAAGCAAGTAGTGTCATTCAGCACATAGCAAGCCAGACAAACCTGCTTGCCATGAATGCCGCAATTGAAGCGGCTCACGCAGGGGATGCGGGAAAAGGGTTTGCAGTTGTTGCAGATGAAATTCGTAAACTTGCAGAAGATTCAGCAACACAGGGTAAGACAATTACTGCAACTTTGAAGAATTTAGGTACGGAAATAGAAGTGCTATCAAACGCTTCAAAAACTGTAGAAGAAAAGTTTAATGCAATTTTTATGCTTTCAGAACAGGTAAAAACTGTAAGTGAAACTTTGATGAGAGCGATGAAAGAGCAGGAAAACGGTAGTAAAGAAGTATTGAGTGCAATAAAAGACATAAACGTAGTAACCGGCAAGGTAAAAAACGGTTCGGAAGAAATGTTAAGAGGCGGAGAGCAGATTGCAGAAGAAATGCATAGGCTTGACGATTTAACACGAGTTATAACCGAAAGCATGAACGAGATGTCGGCAGGTGCAATTCAAATTAATAATGCCGTTCAGGAAGTAAATGAAATGACGCAGAAAAACAAGACTTCTATAGAAAACTTATCTTCCGAAGTGGGTAAATTCAAAGTTTAATAAAAGTTTTGCAAGGTAAAATAAAGATTTAATTCAAAAACAAGAGCCGGCTTTTATAGTCGGTTTTTTGTTCATAGCTTGTTACTTATGAAAAATTAAAAAAAATTGCAAAAAAAATTTTTTTTGTGTTTGCAGAATTTTATTTTGTGTGTTACACTTCCAACTGGACGGTTGTTCAGTAACTCCGTCCTAAAATAAAATTATAAGAATACAAGGGAAATTATGAATTTACGAAAAAAAATTGTAAAACTTGCTCGCATGGTCGGCGGATTAACCGGGGCTATCAACAAAATCGATGAAAATGCACCGGAGTATTATTCATTAGAGTGTTGTGTGTCTGATGAACAGGCTGATGTTGCTCTGGCAATGGGGTTAAGAAAACCTAGAACGATTGAATACATTGCTAAAAAGACAAATTTGTCTGTTGAACGTGCTCACACACTTGCTATGGAATTGGCACAAATCGGAGTTTGCAAGGTATACCACAATGAAAAAGGCGTTGAACTTTTCATGGTTCAAATTTATGCTCCGGGTATTCTTGAGATGATGGTAAATAATGGACCATTGGTTGAAAAGTATCCTCAAGTTGGACGAGCTTTTGAAGAATACACCAGATTGCGTATTGCTCCTATTGCTCCTAATTTGCCAATGGGAACGGGTATGATGAGAGTTATTCCTATTCAGTCTGCAATTGACGGGAATACAAAAGTCGTTCCTTATGAACAGCTTTCATATTATCTTGATAAATACGATACCTTTTCGCTTTCAGACTGTTCTTGTCGCAGATCCAGGCGTGTTTTAAATCAAGGTTGCGGACACTTGGAAAAAGATATGTGTGTTCAGATGGGAACCGGTGCTGAATATTATATTCGTACAGGCAGAGGACGTCAGGTATCTAGAGAAGAAGTAAAAGAAATTCTTAGGAAGGCTGAAGAAGCAGGACTTATGCATCAAATGCCTAATATTGAAGGTTTGGGAGAATCAGCTGCTATTTGTAACTGCTGTGCTTGTTCTTGCTTTGCAATGCGTGTTGCTACCATGTTCAATACTCCTGATGCGATTCGTTCAAATTTCGTTTCACAAGTAGATGCGGAAAAATGTGTTGCCTGCGGTCAATGTGTAGAAAATTGTCCTACAAATGCACTCAGGCTTGGACAAAAATTGTGTACAAAAACTCCTCTAAAGGAACAAAAATATACAAAGGTTCGTGATCATATTTGGCAGAAAAAAAATTGGAATCCGGATTATCGAGAAAATCGTAAAAACGTTGTTGAAACCGGAACCGCTCCTTGTAAAACAGCCTGTCCTGCTCATATTGCAGTTCAAGGTTACATAAAGCTTGCAGCACAAGGCAAATACAAGGAAGCTCTTGAGCTTATACGAAAAGAAAATCCTCTTCCGGCAGTTTGCGGTCGTATTTGTCCTCGTAAGTGTGAAAGCGAATGTACCAGAGGTGATATAGATGCACCAATTGCTATCGACGAAATAAAAAAATTCATTGCTGAACAGGATTTGGATAAATCAAGACGATTTATTCCAAAAAAGAAGCACGATTACGCAAAGAAAATTGCAGTTATCGGTTCAGGTCCTGCAGGTCTTTCATGTGCTTACTATCTTGCAGAAGACGGTTACGATGTTACGGTTTTTGAAAAATTGCCTAAACTTGGAGGAATGCTGAGTGTTGGGATCCCTTCCTTTAGGCTTGAAAAAAATGTAATTGAAGCAGAGATAGATATTTTACGAGAAATGGGAGTAACTTTTAAAACGAATATCGAAGTAGGGAAAGATGTTGCCATATCTGAATTAAGAGAACAAGGATTTAAGGCTTTCTATGTTGCAATCGGTGCTCAAGGTGGTCGAAAACTTGGACTTGAAGGGGAAAATGCTGAAGGTGTTATAGCCGGAGTTGAATTCTTGCGTAATGTTAATACAGGTGAAAACGCACAGCTACATGGAAATGTTGTTGTTGTCGGTGGAGGAAATGTTGCTATAGACGTTGCTCGTACTGCAATCCGTCAAGGAGCAAAAACGGTTACCATGTATTGTTTGGAATCTCGTGAACAGATGCCTGCTTTGGATGAAGAAATTGAAGAAGCTCTTGAAGAAGACATAGTAATTAAAAATTCTTGGGGTCCTAAGCAGATTATTGTAAAAGACGGAAAAGTTGCAGGAATTGAATTCAAAAAATGTGTATCTGTATTCGATTCCAACAATAAGTTCAATCCTAAGTTTGATGAGAGTCAAGTTATAAATGAAGATGCTGATTTTGTACTGCTTTCCGTAGGACAGGGTATTGAATGGGGTAATTTATTGCAGGGTACGAATGTAGAACTGAATAAGAATAACACGGCAATTGCTGATGCCAGAACTTATCAAACATCAGAGCCTGATATTTTCGTAGGTGGTGATGTTTATACCGGACCTAGATTTGCAATAGATGCCATAGCTGCCGGAAAACAGGCTGCAATCTCTATTCACCGTTTTGTACAACCGGGGCAAAGCCTTGTATACGGACGTGATAGAAGAGAATACGTTGCTCTTGATAAGAAAAACGTTGTTATCGAAAGTTTTGATACGACAAAAAGACAGCAACCGGGGCATAAGAGTGAAAACCGAAAATCTTTTGCGGATACACGTCTAACTTTTACCGAAGAACAGCTTAAAAAAGAAACCGAGCGTTGTCTTGGTTGCGGTGCTGTGCAAGTAGATCAGTATATGTGTGTAGGCTGCGGTCAATGTACAACAAAATGTAAGTTTGAAGCTATTTCATTGATAAAAAAATATGAAAATTTTGCACCGATTTACGAGAAACTTCCTATCTCTGTTGCAAAGTATGCTCTCAAGCGAAGCGGTACCATAGTTGGATCTTCTGTTAAGAGAATTTTTGTAAATAAATGAGGTTTTCATGCATGAGCTTGGTGTTGTATGTGAAGTTTTGAAAACCGTACAAAAAATCGTAGAATCCGAGCAGGTTTCTCATGTGGAGAAAATCGTTTTACAAGTGGGGGAACTGAGTGGAATAGTTCCCTCATATCTTGAAGATTGTTTTCCTGCAGCGGTGTACAAAACTGAATTTGAAGATACAAAACTTGAAATGGAAGTTATTCCGGGAAAAGTCAAATGCAAAGATTGTTCCAAGGTTTTTAATGGACTGAAATATAATTTAAAATGTCCAAAATGCAATGGAGAACATTTGGAAGCTTTGAGTGGCAGAGAGTTTATAATAAAAGAAATTCTGGCACGTTGAACTTTTTACATTTATACATTAGGATAAAAGTATGAAAAAACTGAATTTTGAATTTATAAAAAAGGTTGATTTTTTATTATTTTTTATTCTTGCTGTTTTGGGAATTGTTTTATGTTCTGTTATTATTATACAACAATTTTTACCGCCTAACAGATACCCCGGGGATGAGCAGATTCCCGTGGTTGAAAAAGATGATGTTGAAATAAAAGAATATATAGGATTCAGTCAAAAAATAAAAGATGCCTATGTTTTTTATGTAAAAAGTTCCGGAATAAAAAACTCTGAAAATTTTACACAAGAAGAACGAAAAGATGTTGCATATTATTCTTCTGCAAAGAGAAAATACAGGAATGATGATGCTATTACAAATTTTATTTTTGTAAAAAATAACGAAAAAAAAGAAGAGTACAGCTTATTTTCTTCAAATGTGTTTATTTATAAATACAGATTTTTTTGTGAAAAAAAAGATGCCCCTTATTCTACTTATGTTGATTGCAATATTTATGCCGTAGTAAAAGAGGATACCAATAAAGACAAAATTTTAAATGCAGATGATGATATTGTTCTTTATGTTTCCTCTTATGACGGGAAAGGCTTAAAAGAAATTTCTTCTTCTGTTGTAAAATTTGAATTTACTGCTGAAAATGAGTTTTTGTTTGCAGAATACGACGGTAGCGATTTACTGTATTATACGTATAATTGCAAACAAAACTTAAAAACTTTGATAAAATCGGTAAAACAAAAAGAAGAAATCAAAACAATTGCTTTGTACTAAAATTTTTCCATAACAAAAAACTATTGTATCATTATTTGAGACAGGTTATAGTTTATAATACTAACAGAATGTAATGTTATGGAGGCTTTTTTACAAAATGAAACTCATTCATTGTGCAGATGTCCATGCAGATTCAAAAATGGATACTCATTTTTCAAAGGAACAAGCGGATAAACGACGTGAAGAAATTATCGATTCTTTTGAGAATATGGTTCATTTTGCACGGCAGAATGATGTAAAGGCTGTAATTATTGCAGGAGA
Source organism: Treponemataceae bacterium (assembly GCA_052173655.1). Classification (GTDB taxonomy): domain Bacteria; phylum Spirochaetota; class Spirochaetia; order Treponematales; family Treponemataceae; genus RGIG9060. The sequence continues at coordinate 5,588 of JBQMYD010000011.1, forward strand.
TTTGTTTGATACAAAGGATTCTCAGCAAAAAACGATAAAAAAAAGAATAAGTTATATTATAGGTAAAAATTCTGAAATTGATTTTTTATATTTAAGAGGTAATCATGATGAAGATATTGCCTTTTTTAACGATGAAAATCTTTCAAATCTAAAAAAATTTTCAAAAACCGGCTGGACTAAGTATTCTTATGAAAATGTAGATATTTACGGCCATGAATTTGCCGATTCAATTCCTGTAAGTGTATACAGCAAACTGAATCTTGATCCTGCCAGAGTGAACATTGTTGTATTGCATGGGCAGATTGCAGAGTACAAGGCAAAAGACGGTGCCCCGCTGATTTCACTTCCTAAATTTACAAATAAAAATATTGATTATATTGCTCTTGGGCACATTCATGATTTTAAACTGAAAAAACTTGATAATCGTTGTAGCTGGTGTTATTCAGGTTGTCTTGAGGGTAGAGGGTTTGATGAATGCGGAAAAAAAGGCTTTGTTTTACTGAATATCGAAAAAAATGAAGTCAGACCTGAATTTATTTCTCGTCCAAAGCGGCAAGTGCGTAGGGTTTTTGTGGAGTTATCCGGTTACATGGACTATAACCAAATAATGGATGCAATTAATGAAAGTATTATGGAAATTCCATCCGGCGATATAGTTCAAATTGAACTTACTGGAGAAATTTCAGAAGAAACTGAAATAGAGATTGACTCGTATCAGGCAAGTCTTGTTTCAAAATTCTTTTTTATACGTTTAAAAGATAAAACTGAAACAAAAATAGATTATGAAAAATACAAAGACGATGTTTCTTTAAAAGGAGAATTTATCCGCATTGTAAAAAATCAAACAGATATAAGTGATGAAGAAAAATCAAAGATAATTATGACCGGAATTAAGGCTTTAGCCGGGAGAAAAAATTTTCTATGAAGTTAATAAAAGCTCATATAATTAATTTTGGAAAACTTCACGATTTAAAAATTAATTTTAACGATGGTCTTAATTCATATATCCACGAAAACGGTTGGGGAAAAACAACTCTTTCGATTTTTATAAAAGCTATGCTGTATGGGCTTGAATATACGTCATCAAAAGATCCTGAAAAAAATGAAAAACTAAAGTATTTTCCGTGGCAGGGAGGTGTTTACGGAGGAAATTTGACTTTTTCCTGTTCCGGAAAAGAATATACTGTAAGCAGAACGTTTGGTTTAAAGAAAAATGAAGATACTTTTGAACTGCGGAATGAAAAAACAAATAAAATATCGTCTGATTTTACTTCAGAGCTTGGAAATCAGATATTCGGAGTTAATAGAGAAACTTTCAGTCGGAGTATTCATATAGTTTTAAGTGAAACACCTGAAGGTTCTGCAGATATTTGTGCAGGATTAAATAATCTGATAGAAGCAGGAGATATCTCAAATTTTGATATTGCATGTAAAAATATTGATGATAGAGCTTCTTTACTGAAAGCAAAACGCGGAAAAACCGGAGAAATTTATCAAATTGCTCAGATAATTGATCACCATAGAAATTTTATTAGCGAAATTGAAGCAAAGATTTTACAAAATGAAGAATACGAAAGAAAAATAAAAGATATAAATTCTTATATAACAGGCTTGAAAGCATCTCAACAAGAATTAACCGAACAAATTTCGTTAAATGCAAAATATGAGAGTAAAATCAGATATGAACAGTTAAAAAAAGATTTGCATAGTGCTGAAAAGTTAAAAGAAGAACTCCTTGAGTTTTTTTGCGGGAATATACCGGATGAAAATATTATAAAAAAAATAGATTCTATTTTGAATGACTTAATAACCGTAGAATCAAACATAAAAAACTTTTCGCTTTTTCAAAGTGAAAAAGATAAATATGAAATTCTAAAAAATTATTTTGCAGCTGATATTCCTTCCAAAAATCAAATAGAAAATTGCTTAAAAATAGATAATGAATACAAACTTTTTAAACAGATTGTTGGTGAAAAAAAACTTAGTCCCAATGAAATGGAACAGTTTTCAGTTTTACGGCAAAGATTTGAAAATTCTAATATTTCAGAATCTATAATAACTGATTGTTTAAACTCTGTTGTTGAAGTTCAAAATAAAAAAACTGAAATTGCACAATTAAAATCTGAACTGCAAGCAAAGCAGGAGCATTTAAATGAGGAAAAACGTATAAAACCTAAAAACATAAAACGAATATTGTTTTTTTCACTTGCAAGCGTAGCTTTTATTGCAGGAATTGTTGTTTTTTTTCTTAAATTTAATATAATCATTCAGATTTCTTGTTTATTTTCATTGTTATTATTTTTTGTTTTGGGTATTTTTTCAAAAAATAAACTTACTGATTTTTCTGATCTTGTAAAAGATATTTCGGATTTACAGGAAAAAATCAAAAAAATTGAGTTTGAAAACGACAAAAAGGAAAACGAACAGAAATCTTTTGTTTTTCGTTTTGGAGAGTCAAATATTTCTGAAATTGCAGCAATAAATAAAATAGGAGTTGATTTTAAGCTTTATTCCACTTTTTTGGAAAAATCAAAAAATTATGAAATGTGGCTAAAAAATCAACCTAAAACTTTTAAAGATTATGAAAATGAACTTAAAGTTTTTTGCAAGAGGTTTTGTAAAAGCGATGATATTTCAAATATACCCTCTGAAATTCAGATTTTAAATGAAAAATTGTCTTGTTTAAATGAACTTGAACAAAAAATAAATTCAGATTCAATGAATAATCAATTGCGTGCTGAAAAAATTGAAAAACTATCGATGATACTGTCGCAATACAAAACTGAAAAAACCTTTGATTTTGCACTGCAAGTTCAAGAAGTGCACAATAAAATTAATGATATAAAAAATGCAGAATCCCTGATAAGTGCAAACAAAAAGCGTCTGTTGGATTTTGAGAATAGTTCAGAGCATGACATAAAATCTTTTGATACATTGAATAAACCTGCAAAAAATGTAGATGAATTGCATGAAAAACTTAATGAAATTTCTGAGCAAATAACAAGTAAAAATGCACTTGTTTCAACTTATCAAAAAATTATTAACGATAATTTAACATACACTGAAAGAAAAAATGATATTGAAACAGAACTTGATAGATTTTCAATGCAAAAAAAAGAAAAAGAAAGCGAATATTCAATTTTGCAAAAAACCTTAGAAATGCTTGCTAAGGCTAAGGAAAATCTTGATGCTAATTACGGGGATCCAATTAAGGTAGGATTTTCAAAATATGTAAAAATGCTTGGAGGAAATCTTAATCTAATTATTGATACAGATTTAAAAGTCTACATAGAAGAAAGCGGTAAAAGATATGAGAGTGAATTTTTGAGTGGTGGTTACAAAGATCTTGTAAATTTTTGTTCAAGAATGGCTTTGATTGATGCCTTATTTGTGGAAGAAAAACCTCCTGTTATAATTGATGATCCGTTTGTTAACTTAGATGACGACAAATTGGAAAAGGCTATTAGTTTTATAAAGATATTATCAAAAGAAAAACAGATATTATACTTTGCCTGTCATAAAAGTAGAAATGTTTTGTAAATTGGCAAGAGCCGGCTTTTATGGCCGGCTCTTGTTTTTATTTTTTTATCTTTGCAAGTCTGTAGACTTTAATAAAACTTTAAACCTTGTAAAA